>JABZKU010000014.1 GCA_015257125.1 Prevotellaceae bacterium
TTGGTTAGAGCACCTGACTGTTAATCAGGGGGTCGTTGGTTCAAGCCCATCCTGAAGCGCGAAATTAGAATGCTGCTATTGTTTCAATAGCAGCATTTTTTGTCTCTTTCCCATCGGAAACAGGGAAAGTGGTTCGAACGGCAGTCGGGTCTCTTCGATCAAAAGGGCACGTACGCCCCCAACGTGTGCGAATTGAGAGGTAAGGCTGTGCACAATCTCTACCTTTTCAGCGGACAGTCCGGCTTCGATGAGGTCTAAGCGCACCCCTCGTTTTCCTTCTCTGTCGGAGTGGGCATTTCCTCTTTGGGAGTGCTCGCTGTTTTTTTTATCCGCCCGCCCCACCTTTTCGCCCCCTTTGAGGGGCCTTTCTCCACCTCTCCTCGCGCGTGCGCGCGTCCGGTGTTTTTCTGTTTTTTGCCTTCACCTCTTCACCTTTGGGGACTAATCCTTTGATATACAGTAGAATGTGTGTGAAGGTTTCACCTTCTTATTCTTCACCTCGAATTGGTTCTAACTCTTTGAATAATAGATAGATACGGGTGAAGGCTTTACCTCTCCGCTTTTTTCGCCTTGCCTTCACCCGATGACCGTCCGCACATTGGCGAAAGGATCGATTAGTGAGTGAACCGCGAACGGGGTGAAACTACCGCCGCACACGACGAGAGGTGAAGCCTTCACCTGTATCTTCTTATGCCACAGTTGTTTACGCTGATTTCGCTGTTGGTCCCGAGAGGGTGAAACCTTCACACGTATTTATTTGTAAGTCAGCAGGTTGACCCCAAAAGGTGAAGAGGTGAAGGCAAAAAGTCGAAAAACACCTGACGCGTACGCGCGCGAGGAAAGCGAGCGGAAATGATGAAAACAAGAGAAGAATGGGAAGGAAGTCGTCCACTTTGATGGAAGAGTGGCGGACTTTGAAAACCGTGACGAGAAAGCATTCGAAACGCACCCCCAAGCAGGCGAAGGGCAAATCTCGAATTCCCCGGCCGCCGACAATAAAACAAAGAGAAGCCCTTTTGTCCTAAGCAAAAGGGCTTCTCTTTTGTTTTGCGCAAGTGTAGCGCCGATGTTTTCATTTCTTCTTAGCCGATGCTGTTGCACGATGGTTCAGCACGCGGTAGCGAGGTTTCTTGGCTTTCGCCATGAGTGCCTCTCTTTGGGTCTTTGCCTTGGCTTGAGCCAATTCCTTGCGGTTGTTTTCGCGCTGTACCCATTCGACCGTCGTGTAGTAGCGACCGGTCATGGGGTCATAAAGTTGGAATTGGGGGATAGCGGGCGTTTCGTTGTCGAGAGCCTTTGCAGGAGTCGTTGCAGGCAACACTTGCGTTACTTCCACTTGAGCCACGCCGGCGCGAATCATATCGATTTGCTCTGCGGCAGCTTTCGAGAGGTCAACAATCGTGTTGGCGCGGTAGGGGCCTCGGTCCGTGACTTTCACCACTACGACTTTACCGTTTTTGGGGTTTCGCACGTGCAACAAGGTACCGAAAGGCAGGGTGCGGTGTGCGCAAGTGAGTGAATCTTTGTGGTAAGACGAACCGCTGGCGGTGCGGCGACCGTGCCATCGGTCGCCATAGTAAGTAGCATTGCCTACCTTGGTGTTGTCATCTTGAGCATACATGGCCGTAAAAGCCAACAGCGAAAGGAGGGATACTACAATCTTTTGTGTGATGTGCATTGTTTGTTGTTTGCGGCAAGGCAACTTTCAGCACCTGCGAACAGATGGGGAAAGCGGCGCTCGCGCGAACGCGAGGAGTGCGGTGAAGTTCTTTGGCTTGAACTTACGGACGAACGGCAGTGGTCTGCGATTCATACACTCGGCCTTGCCATGTTAGCTCGGCAAAGATACAAAATGCCCTTTGCGTTGTATGCGATTTAACACCGAAAGCGGGAAATCAACCAACTTTTTAACACGAAATGCTATTCTTGAGATTGCATTTTGGGGTGATAACAAAGGAAAAGTCCACCTGCGTGAGGTGGACTTTTCTTGTTAATCTGCTGATTTTGAAATCAGAAGGTCGATTAGGGGCGCACTTTGAGCGTCATCGGCGTGGAAGTGGCCGAAAATTCGGGGGCGAAGACCGATTGAACGGTGGCGATGCCGCCGTCAAATTGTCCGGTGCGCACCACAATGCTCTCGTCGGTGAAGACGTGTTTCCCCTTGGCGAGGTGCTCCACGAAATACTCGTTTTCGGCATCGCGCACCATGCGGTAGCAGAGCAAGCCATCGGCCCATTCCACTCCCGAGAAAGGTTCGCGCGGTTCCAAGCCGGCGGGGCGTGTCGATTTGAGCGAAACGTGATCGAAATCGCGGTCGGCGGTGAGGGTGTAGACCCAGCGCACGCGTTCGCCCACGCGCACTGCGTCGTCGGCCTTCGTCCATTTTTCGTCGCGCCACACCTCAAATCGGCGTTCGAGGCGGAAGCCGTTGCCGGCGGCCTGCACTTTGGCGGCGTCCACCTTGTAGCGGGCAGACACCGCGCCCCAAGCGAGGCCTTCGTTGGCGCCGGTCGACTGCGAAAGCAGGGCATAAGCGGCATCGGTTGTGGCACGCGACGTGTTCCACACCTGCGTGCGCTTCGACTGCAAGAGCCACAATTTCAACTCATCGACGAGTTGCGCGTTGGCCGTGCCGTCAATCTTCGGCATTTGCGCCGCTAAGCGTTGCAATGCCTCGATGGCAAAGGTTTGTGTCGGGATGCGGTAGCTGCTCCATCCGCCGAAAGCGCGATCGGTGTCGAAGTATCGTCCCATTTCGGGCGACGTCACGGTGTGTTCGACCACGCTTTGCAGGGCATTTTGCGCCACCTTGTCGTAAGTCGTTCCGCTGAGCGCAATGGCTTGCGCGCTCTTGCCGTACATGGTGAGCGTTTTGTTCTCCGAAGCCAACTTTTTGCGGATGTAGGCGAGCGTCGGTGTTTCTCGGCGCTCGAGGAGGCGACACACATATAGATAATTGTACATCCACTCCGGGAGAGAGTTGATAACCGTCTTTTGCTGCTTTTCGATGCGCTTCAACTCTTCGACCTCCTTCTTCGCCTCAGCATCCAAAAAGCGGAGTGCTCCGTTGCAGAGTGCTCTGCCCGTCTTGTCGTTGGTCAGCACTTGGGCACGAGCCAAGAGGACGGCAATCTGCGTGGTGATGTAGGGCGAGCCTTGCAGTCCTCTGAACCACGGCCAAGAACCGTCGCCGTTTTGGAATGCGCTCATTCGGTCGAGCGCCGAAGCGCGATAGGCTTGAATTTCGTAGTCCGACAGTTGGAGATGCTCGCGGAGTTTCGATGCCAGTTGGATGCCGTAGAAAGCCACCGCTTGGTCGTAGGCCGAACCGTCGACGATGCGCATCCATTCGGGCACCACTTTGGCCACTTCTTTGCGGGCGTCTCTGCACGTGTCGGTCGTGAAGGTGGCTTTCACGCCCTTTTCGATTTGTGCCATCAGCTTGCGGCGCGCTTCCGCTTCCTTTTCGCTGAGCGATTCGCCCGGTCTAATCGTGAACGGCACGGCACGCGTCACCTCGATTTGGCGCGAGAGTACGGGAATTGTGCGCTCCTCACCATCGCTAAATTCATTGTTGCGCGCCGTCACACGAACAAGCAGGCTTTGGCATCCATCGGGCACGCGCATAGCGAAACGCTGCGTGAACACATGCCCGTCATTGAGGCTGAATTTTCCGTTGAACGTGTTCAAAACGCGTTTTCCGGCAGCGTCTTCTACTGTGAAAACGTAGTTTCCGTCGATCGGCTTTCCACTGATGTTGCGCACCGTGATGGGCCATTCCATCTCGTCTCCTTCGCGCAGACAGCGCGGCACCGCCACTTCTGCCGTGAGCTGTTTGCGCGCGATGATCGTTTCGTCGAGCGTTCCCGAATTCAGTTCTCCGTCATGTGCAAAGGCATTGAACTTCCATTGGGTCAAACTCTCGGGCAGTGTGAAGTGAAGCGTGGCTACCCCCGATTCGTTCGTGCGCAAAGTCGGTTGGAAGAAGGCCGTTTCCGAGAAATTCGTGCGAACTTGCGGTGTCCCGGCCTCGAGCATTTCAGCCTTCTTGCGCATGGCGCGAGCCGGCACCGCCCTGTTGCCGCGGAAGACCTCCACCTCCCGCACCATTTGCGGGGCGGTACTGTCAAACGCCACCACACTGAGCGGAGTCACTCCTCCCACGCGCATTCTGTCGTTGCTCCGGTAATCGAACATCGATTCCTTCCAAACCGTAAAGATCGGAGAGGGCACTTCGTAGGTGGCGCGTCCCGGCAAACTGCCATTGAGCGAAGGATCGTACCACTGCTGCCGTTGATAGTAGGTGAGCGGTAGCTCCCGCACGAAGTTATAGTAAAATCTCCACGGCGACCGGTCTTTTTCGTCCGATTGGTTGTGGAATTTGTTGCGCAGCAGCGCGTCGAGCGACGCATCGTAGAGCCGCGCCATGACGTTGGCTCGTGCCGGTCGGCCGTCGGGAGTCGTCACCGACAGCATCCACGTTTCTTCTTGTCCGGGGGTGAGTTGCGAGCGGAACGTGTGCCATTTCAGCAAGAGGCGCTTGTCCGGTTCCGGTCGCTTCACCGTCACATCGTCCGTGTGCTCCTCGCCCTTCTTCATGTAGCTCACAAAGGCCGTGGCCGCGTCGCCCCATTCGGCCTTCCAAGCCACGGGGAGTTCGGTGCCCGCTTTGACGTTCAGCACGCGGTGTTCCACAATATCCCCCTTTGCCGAGACCAAATTGTAGATCACCGTAGCCTCTTCGCCAAAGGTGATCGTGGCCTTGTCTCCGTTCGGCGCCGTGGTCGTGGCGATCATCGGCTGTTTCTGCGTCGGCTGTTCGCGATCGGTGTTCACATAAGCCGTTTGGTTCGCGTCGTGTGTCTCACCGTCGGGTGCCGTTGCGGTCGCTTTGACCGATAGCCAGTAGTAGGTTTTTACGTCGGCCTTCATGTTCACCGCAAACTCGAAACGCCCTTCGTCGTCGGTCGTCGTTTCGCCCTTGCCTTCCAGCCGGGTGTCGTCGTCATCCGCGTCGCTCTCCCAATACCACACCTTCTCCAGGTTCCAGTTCCATGCAATGCGCGTGTTGCGTACGGGCAATCCATTCAGGGTCAGCACCCGTCCCCGCACCTTCACCTCGCCTACCGATTGAAGCGAGGAGGGTAGTGTGTCGAACTTCACTTCAAATTTTGGCCGTTGGTATTCTTCTACGCGAAATTGGCTATTCTTCGCCTCGTGTCCCGGGGCGTTCACCACCAGGCTGAATTCTCCTGTCCTGCAATAGCGGGGCAAGGTGAACTGCCCCGAAGCTATGCCGAAAGCGTCGGTCTTCACAGTGAGTGTGTCGAGGTCTTCGTGACGACTGTCTTGGAGTTTCACCTTCACCTCCTTGTTCGGCACTACATTGTAGGAGTCGCCGTTGCGCGAGTAGAGCAGCGTCGCAAATTCCATGCGCTGCCCGGGTCTGTACATCGGGCGGTCGGTGTAGATTTGGCAACCCTTTTCTGCATTGGGCGTATAATTGCCCTCGTTGCGGAAACCAAAATCGTATTTTCTTCGCTCGTCCGGCACGGTCGCTATCTCTTGCGGATCGGTGATGGGCTGCCCGGTGATGACGTCGACGTAGGTTTTCTTGCCTTTCACCGTCTGCGTCTTGAGTTCGAACAGCGTGCCGCGCGACATGAGCACCAATTCGCGCTCCATCAGTCGGTCATTGCCCCAAAGTTCCGCCACGTAGACACCGGCGGCCGGCATTTTGAATTCGATGCTGTCTTCCGTTGTGCGGTGAGCCGGTAGCGTCGGCAATTCTTTGCGGAGGGTCAAGGCCGTTTCGTGTGGCGCTTTGCTCACCAGTCGAGCCAGCGCCTCTTTCCCGATGTACATGTCGGGATTGAAGCCGTAGGTCCGCAAAGCGTTCAGCGACGCATCCACTCCCTTGAGCCGAATGAAGTTGATTTTCACCGACTTCATGTTCTTCCATCGGATCAGCGCGCGATAAGTCGCACCGGGATAGAAGGCATTGCCCTCCGTTTTCAATTCGGGCGACGACCAATCGACCTGAATGTACGGTTGCTCCACGTCGGCAAGGAAGTTGTGCAGTCCGACAGCCGCTTTGCCGTAACGTTGTTCACCGGATTTTGCCAGTTGCACGGCCTCGTCGAGCTGCTTGTCGCGCAGCAAAGCACAAATACGCGCAATGGTTTCGCCATTCTCGGGGAGTTCTTCGTAAAAGTTGGAGACTTTTCTCAGAAACTCCAGACGTTTTTCTCCTTCGAGCAGGTCGGCCAATTTCCATTCCGTGTGGAGTGCTGCCCTTCTTCGCCCCTGTTGTCGGTAAAAGTCGAGATTGCGTTGCAGCACCTCCCGCAGCTCTTCTTTCTTGATGGGCCGGAAATAGTTGTCTTCGTAGGCGTTGACGAGCGCTTCGGTGAGCACACTGAGCAGATCGTCGTTGTAGGTGGTTTTGCTGTCCGCCCCGAATTGGAAGAGCGTCGCATAGTCGCGGGTGCGTGCCGCACCGAGCAGTGCTGTCTGTTGCACGGATTCGAGGAGCAAATCGTGGGCTTTGCGCACCGCCGCGGTGTCATTGTAGCGCCACGAGGAGCGGGCGCGCTCGGCATAGAGGCGTCCCAGGGCGTTGAGCCACAAGGCGCGTTCCACCGGCCGCTTTTCTTTGGCCAATTCTCGTTCGATGAGTTCGCGCATCACCGCACCGCTGTCCGGCGCGATCTCTTGTTGCATCACCTGTTCGGTGAAGAGCGCGCGCAGGAGTTGGGCGGTGTTGCCCGACCGGAGGGCTTCTTTACGTATGAGTTGGAGTGATTTCAGCGCCGTCTTGGGTTGATCTTTTGCACTCGCCGCTTCCACGTCATTCCACCACCGGGTGAAGTGCTGGGCAGATGTCAGTTGAGCCAGACAAGAGGCACAAAGCAGCGTAAAGAGTTTGGTATTCATGGGCATTCTGTACTGTTGAAAAAACAAATTTATATTTTTACGATGAGTTACCGTGCATTTCTCGTGCTTTTTTCTGCTGCGAATGTTAATTGTGTGCGGAAAGGTGCGAAACAGTCGCCTGCGATGTTTGCTCCCCTTCGGGGAAATTGTATCTTTGTACACGGTTCTACCACCGCGAGGGAAGGTTTTTGCATCGCCTTTCGCGCCGCGCAAAGTAATGTGTCCGATGGGACTCGTTTGTTGTGCTGACGTATCGGGTGATCGTGCATTTCCTCGTTTCCTATTCCCCCAACTACAAAGTTCCTACACATGAACGATAAAATGAAGCAGTTTCTGCCCCCCGTCGATCTCGAGAAAATGAAAGCCATTCTCGATATCGAGGAGCGCTTTGTCACCGGAAAAATCACCCTCGAGGAGGGTCGCGAAGAAGTGGCGCGCCGCGTCGGTTCGCTCCGTCCCTATCATCTCGCCTTCATCGAACAAACGATGACCGAGCACACCGAAGATGAGTGCATTCGCGAGAACATGGCGCAAAAAATCAAGCTCTTCGAGGGCTTTATGGACTATTCTCGTCCTGAACTGCCCGAAGATCACCCCATTGCTCACTACTATGCCGAGAATGACGAGTTGAAGCGCCTGTTGCTTCAGGTCGAAGATTTGGTACAATACCCGGTCATCAAAAATCAGTGGATCGATCTGATCGAACGCATCAACGAATATCCCCTGCACTACAAGCGCAAGCAAAATCAGCTTTACCCCGTGCTGGAACAGAAGGGATTCGACCGCCCCACCACGACGATGTGGACCTTCGACGACATGGTGCGCGACCACATGCGCGAATGTCGCCGTCTCCTCGATGCCGGCGACGACGATGCCTTCGTGGCCGAGTGCGAAAAGTTGATCTACTACGGTCGCGATTTGATGGACAAGGAGGAAACCATCCTCTATCCCACTTCGTGCGCCATGATCAGCGAAGAAGAGTTTGCGCAAATGAAAGCCGGCGATCACGAGATCGGTTACGCCTATCTCAACATCGAGGTCGACCACCGCAAGGCGGCTGCCGAAACGGGCGCTCCCGCTGCGCCCGCCGAGGGTTTCGCCGCCGATCTGTCGCAGTTGCTCTCGAAATACGGCTATTCGACCGGCGCCAACGAGAAACTCGATGTGACCACCGGTAAACTTACGCTCGAACAGATCAACTTGATCTATCGCCACATGCCCGTAGACCTGTCGTTTGTGGACGAGAACGAACTGGTGTGCTTCTACAGCGACACCGATCACCGCGTGTTCCCGCGCAGCCGCAACGTCATCGGTCGCGAAGTGATGAACTGCCACCCGCGCAAGAGCGCCCATGTGGTGAAAGAAGTGATCGACAAACTGCGCTCAGGCGAACAAGACAAGGCCGAGTTCTGGATCGAGAAGCCCGATCTCTTTATATATATATTGTATGTCGCCGTGCGCGACGAGCAGGGCCGCTTCCGCGGTGTGCTCGAAATGATGCAAGACTGCACCCATATCCGTTCGCTCAAGGGGTCGCGCACCTTGCTCAAGTGGGCAGACGAGACCGGCGTGCCGGCTGAGGCTCCGTCGACACAGTCGCCCGCCGCTCCTGCCGCCCAAGAGCCCGTTCGCCCCGTCGTCAGCCCCCATGTGCAACTGCAAACCGAAGTCGAAACCCCGGCCGCCGGCATTTCGCCCGAGAGCATCACAGCGCAAACCCGCTTGGCTGATTTGCTGGAGCAATATCCCGATTTGAAGCAACGACTCACCGAGATCTCTCCGCTCTTTGCGATGCTGCGCACGCCGTTTGGCAAGATCATGGCGGCCAAGGCCGATGTGCAAAAGATGAGTGACCGTTCCGGCGTGAAACTCGAGCGCCTGCTTTCGGAACTCAAGCGCATTGTCGGCGAACTGGCTGGCAAATCTTGATTCCGTCGCTTCTTTCTCCTACCGGCGCAGCCGTTGTTGCCACTTGAAGTGCCGTTCGCATCCCACCGCTTTGCGCCGTTTTCGCTTGTTCTGCAACGGGCGAAGATACCGGTGAGTGTGCCGCCTCAAAGCGACGATGCGCTTTCGCTCGGTGCCCCATCAGGTGTGAAAGTCTTGCCCTCTGCGAGTCTTTCACACCTGTTTTTTCTGCGGGCACGCTTCTTCGCTCCTTCGCAGCGCAACGGCGAGCGTCTTCCTTATTATATAGAAGAAACATCGCGTTATTATATAGAAGAAACATCGCGCAGTTGTTTTTACCCTGTTTTGCACTTGGCGTGTATCGGCGCGCACAAGTCATTTTCAGTTCGCTTCTTCCTCGTTCAGAGAGGGCAATGTCCGTTAAAAGAACGAATGAAAACCACCTATCGCAAAAAATATTGTACCTTCGCAACATGGAATTTATCATCCCCTCAATCGATCGTATCGACGAAACCGCACGCGAATTTGCCGCAGCCGCGCAGTTTGACGACAAGCACCGCAACGTCTTTGCCTTTTATGGCAAGATGGGAGCGGGCAAAACCACATTTATCAAGGCGCTCTGCGACGTGCTCGGCGTTGATGACGTGGTCAATTCGCCCACCTTCGCCATTGTCAACGAATACCACAGCGGCGTGTTGAACGATCCCGTCTTCCATTTTGATTTCTACCGCATTAAGCACGTAGACGAAGCCTTCGATATCGGCACGGACGACTATTTCTATTCCGGTGCGCCGTGTTTCATCGAGTGGCCGGAACTCATCGAACCGCTCTTGCCCGACAATGCCGTGCGTGTGGACATCGAGGAACTGCCCGATGGCACGCGCCGCGTCGTTTTGGCCGACTAAGGTGCGCCGTTTCCGCCCCTCCTTTTTCTAATCGTGTGCAGCCTTTCGGCACAGCCCACGCTTCCTATCCTCAAACCCCTTCCCATGAAAAGATTTTTCTTTGCTCTGTGCTGCATGGCCGCCCTGACTGTCGGTGCGCAGACCACTCCGACCCCGATGCCCAACCAAATTGTGGAAGCCCTTCGTGTGTCGCAGCTCAAAGATCTCACTCCGGCACAGAAACCCCGCGTGACGAAGTTGGCGCTCACCGGCACGCTCACCGCTCGCGGTAATAGTGATTTCCGCCAACTGCGCGATCTCTGCCCTCAACTGCGCGAACTCGACCTCAGCCAAGCCGATGTGACCGAGATTCCCGACAATGCTTTTCTCGGTTGCAGCAACCTGCGCAAGATCATCCTCCCGACGAAACTCCGCAAAATCGGTTATCAAGCCTTCTTGGGATGCCGTGGTTTGACGAGCATCTCCTTCCCCGCCGGTTTGGAAGAGGTGGGATCGGGTGCCTTCAACGGCTGTACTCGTTTGCGCGAGGTGTATTTTGCCGGTGCACAACCGAAAGTCGTCGGCTTTGCCGCCTTCAACGGTGTACCCGCCCCGAATCTTCCCGCCGAAACCGACGCTTTGCGCGAAAAAGTGCGCACAGAGAAATATTCGCTCGTCCCGCTGCCCGCTCAACTTGAGGAACGTGCCGGCGCCCCCTTTGAGGTGGCACGCATTGGCCGCATCGAGGCCGCTCCCGCCCTCCACAACGAAGCCGGCGTGGCCCGTCGCGTGCTGCGTGAGCGCACCGGTGTGAGCGTATTGCGCGGTGGTGCCGCCTTGCAACTCTCGGTCGACACCGTCGCCGTGAGCAATGCCGAAGGCTACACCCTCACCGTCGACAAAAAAGGCATTCGCATCGTTGGTGGTTCGCCCGCCGGAGTCTACTATGGACTCATGACGCTCGACCAACTCCTCGCCGCACAACCCACGCAGCTCGCGCCGGTGTTCATCGCCGACGCCCCCCGCACCCGCGTTCGTGAGTTGATGGTCGATCCCTGCCGCACCTTCATTCCGTTTGCCCGCCTGAAGCAGATCGTCACGGAGATGGCGCGCTACAAGTTCAACGCCCTGCACCTCCACCTTGTGGACGATCAGGCTTGGCGCATCGAGATCAAGAAATATCCGCGCCTCGTTGCCGAGAGCAGCACGCGTCCGGCCATGGACGACATGCTCTATTCCAGCCCCGGTTTCTACACGCAGGCCGAAATGAAAGAGCTGGTGGCCTTTGCCGCCGCCCACCATGTGATGGTCATCCCCGAGATCGAAATGCCCGGTCACGAGGTCGCCGCCATTCATGCCTATCCCGAACTCACCCCCGGCGCGAAGAAAGTACCCATTCGCACCACCTGCGGTGTATCGAACGAGTTGCTCAACCCCGCTTCGGAATTCACCTACCAATTCCTCTTCGATGTCTTCGACGAACTGGCCGAAGTCTTCCCCGCTCCCTATGTTCACCTCGGCGGTGACGAAGCCGGTATGCCTCCCCTCGATTGCTGGACGAATGATTCCTCCTGCAACGCCCTCAAAGACCGTTTGGGCATCACTTCGCGCGACCGCAGCGAAAACTGGCGTTTGCAGAAATAT
This sequence comes from Prevotellaceae bacterium, assembly GCA_015257125.1. Classification (GTDB taxonomy): domain Bacteria; phylum Bacteroidota; class Bacteroidia; order Bacteroidales; family Bacteroidaceae; genus Alloprevotella. Next base: position 11,373 of record JABZKU010000014.1, read on the forward strand.
CTGTTCGACCGCGTGATTGAGCACCTGCGCGACAAACTCGGCAAGACGCCCATGTTCTGGTATGAAACGGACTTCAAGGAGGTTCAACCCGGCTGCGTCACCTTCGCTTGGCGCAACGGTTTGACGGCCAAAGCCCTCGAAGCCGCCGAACGCAACAACGTCAAAGTGATGCTCTGCCCCGGCGAGCACTGCTATCTCGACTATCCGATGGCCGGCGGCGACCTGCCCGAAGTCAACTGGGGTATGCCCGTCACCTCGCTCAAGCAAACCTATGCGCTCGATCCCGCTTGGGGACGCGGCAAGGAGTTTGAAGAGAAATATATGTTTGGTGTCACCGGCACGCTGTGGAGCGAATGTATGCCCCGCCCCGAACGCATCTTCTATATGGCCTTCCCCCGCGCATGGGCGCTGGCCGAAGCCGGTTGGACACCGCAAAATCGCCGTGACTATACCGACTTCTTGCGCCGTCTCCGCCTGGTGATGGCTGATTATCAGCTTCGCGGTCTTCCCGCTTCCAACAAATTTTGAGCGTCGCTCGTCGTGCGTGAACGCCCCGGCTCGAATCCGCTGTTTCGTCTCTCCCGTGTGCGAATTCATCTTCGACGACAGTCTCCCTTTCTCCCCGCCACCTTCTCGTGGCGGGGATTTTTTGCTGTGGAAACTTTCGACGCAATGCACAACAGAACCACCGGAAGGAACAAAACGCGGTAGATCGGTTTTCATTGAAAGCCGCGCGAATTGCAAATCCCAGTAGTACAAATACCACTTTTCGAGTCCGTTTTTGTGCATAGATCACAAAAAAGCGCTGATTCATTGCATTTTCCTGTTTGTAATGTTGTCAAATTCTCGCAAAACGCTTAACTTCGCGATATGGCAACATTGTTTTGTGGTAATCAACTCATCGGTGGCGTGGAAATGCACCCGCAGATTGAACGGCGAGAACGCTCGTCGGTCGCTTTTCTGCTTGCGCTTTCCGGTGATGCTCGATTACAGACCCCTTCCGGCGAATGGACGGTAGGCGCCAACGATTTGTTGGTGGTCACCGACCTGCGGAGCGTCGTCTTGCACGATGCTTCTGCCGATTGGTGTGTCGAATATGTTGCAGCGCCCGTCGAATTTTGGGAAAATCTCCGCATTCGAGTCGAGCAAAGCCCCACTACGGGCGAAGCGCCGCCTGGCAATGAAGTGCCGGCCCGGTCCGCTGCCGATCCCGGTAGTCGTTCGCCCGAAGAAGACGCTGTTGCCGCTCGCGAGCTCTTGGCCGGTTGGGGATGTGCCGAGTGCGAACTCCTGCGCCTCTCCAATGTGGAAACCAATCGCCTCTACGACGACCTGTTGCGCATCAGCGAACGCAGTCAAGAGTCGAAGAGCCCCTATCAGAACGACGTGCTGGCCGCCCTCTGTCGTGTGTTGGTCTACGATGTGCTCACGCTCCGTGCCGCCCAACACTCTGCCACCGATCGCAGCGCACGCACCGTCAAACGATTCTACGATCTGCTCGAAAGCGGCATTGCCCGCCGAGAGCGAGAAGTGCGTTACTACGCTTCACGTATCGGTGTGACACCGAAATTTCTCACCGACACCATACGGCGCGTTACCGGCAAGAGTGCCACCGCCATCATCAACTCCTACGCCCTTATTCCGCTCAAAGAATTGTTAGAGCAGCAAGAACTTCCGATGACACAAATCGCCGAAGAGATGAATTTCCATTCCCTCTCCTATTTTAGTCGTTACGCATCGAAGCTCTTGGGCATGACCCCCACGCGCTACCGCGACAGCCTGCACGAGGCGCCTCCGCGTCCCATCGAGTTGTTAGACTCGTTCGGCCCTCGATCCTAAGCGCCGGGTAATCTCCAATCTTTGTTCCGTTGTAAGCTTCATTGTTCTTGATTTGATTTTTGATTTCACCACAAATCTAAGAACTTTGGAGCTTACACATGTTTATAGGACTGTATCTTAGGGACACCATTCCCAACAAAAAAATCGCCTCCTTCTGTCGAAACAGAAGGAGGCGATTTTTGTAGCATAGGGCGACCGGCAAGCGATCGGTCGCAGGTGTTTTGTCGGCGCCTTAGCCTTTGAGCATCGGCGTGAGATTCTTGATCATGTCGGCCGTCATGGCATCGAGATCGAAAGCGGGTTTCCAATCCCATTCCTGACGCGCTGCCGTGTCGTCGAGGCTGTTGGGCCAAGAGTCGGCAATGCTCTGCTTGAGGGGATCCACTTCGAAACGCATCTTGAAGTCGGGGAGTTGACGACGAATGGCTTCGAAAATCTGCGTCGGCTCAAAGCTCATGGCCGCAATGTTGAAGCTGTTGCGGTGGATGAGGCGCGCGGGATCGGCCTCCATGAGTTGCAAGCAAGCGTTGAGTGCGTCGGGCATGTACATCATGTCCATGAACGTTCCCTTGGCGATGGGGCAAACAAACTCTTCGCCTTTCACGGCCGAGTAGTAAATGTCTACGGCATAGTCCGTCGTACCGCCACCCGGAGGCGTCACATAAGAGATGAGACCGGGGAAGCGCACGGCACGCGTGTCGACGCCATAGCGACGATAGTAGTAGTCCGAGAGCAATTCAGTGGTCACCTTCGTGATGCCATACAGGCTGCGGGGGCGCTGAATGGTATCTTGCGGGGTGTGGTCGGCCGGTGTTTCAGGACCGAAGCAAGCGATGGACGAGGGCGTGAAGACGGCGCACTGCTGTTCGCGTGCCACTTCCAGCACATTCCACAGACCGTTCACACCGATGTGCCAAGCCAATTTAGGCTTGTTCTCTGCCACCACCGAAAGGAGCGCAGCCAGATTGTAGATCGAATCGATGTTGTGCTTCTGCACCACAGCGGCAATGGCCGCAGCATCGGTCACATCGCAAATTTCGCAGGGACCGCTCTCGCGCAGCATTTCGTTGGGTTCAGCACCCGTGATGTAGCCGGCCACAACATTGTCGTTGCCGTAAACGCCGCGAAGTTTCATGGTGAGTTCCGAACCGATTTGGCCGGTGGCACCGATGACCAGAATTTTTTTCATTGAAATCCTAACAGATTACAGGGTTATAGAGGGTTTTTCTTCTCAGTGCAGCCCCTTGTCGTGCCCATCGTCTTGTAGAGCAAAACGAAGCAGGTGGGAGAGGGGACGGATTCTGAAAAGTGGATCTTTCAAATTCGCGGCAAAGTTACGCTTTGCCCCTCGAATTTCAAAGGGGAAAACGGCTTTTTTCCGCTTTTGTTCGTGGCGCTTCAGCGTCGCACACGGTGGTCGTCGACCGGGATGAGCAACCAGCGTGCTCCCCAATCGGCCGTGCTCGCCATTACTACGCCGTTGTTGTGCTCGCTGGCGCTGACCGCATTGTTGGGGCGGTCGAGGAGCTTGAACGACACCAAATTCACATAGTTGCGATCGGCGGCGTCGCGTTCGACGTAGAAAAACGCATCGTCAAACACAAAGGGAATGGTGGGCAAACTCGCCCCCTCCCGTTCGGTGCAAGCCAAGAAGCGTTCGCTGCCTACATTTTGGAAGGTGTAGAGTCCATCGTCCGAGATGCGTGTCACCTTGAAGAGGTAGAACAGCGCATCGTCTTCGAACACGTTGGGAAAGGGCAGCGCCGTATTGAACGTCCAGCAGGCGCGCATCGGGTCTTTGTTGAACGCCGCCCCCGGCAGTTGTCGGGGAATGCGCGGGCGCCCGATGTAAAGAGCGTTTTCGGCCGTTCGTGCGTTTTTCACGAAGTAATAGCCGTCTTTGAGCGAAGCCACTGTTTCCTGTGCGGAAACCGAGAGCGAAACCCAAGAGAGGAGAAAGAGCAAAAGGCCGGAAAACAAACGAACGGCTGCAGGCATATCGTCAAGAAATGAAGGGGTTGAAGGATTAGTAAACGGGGTCACCGTTGTGTTGCGGCGTCATCCGTCAAAGATTGCACAAAATTACGATTTTGTTTTCGCTTTCACAAGCGCTGCGGCGTATTCTCGACGTTCCTTTCGTAATTCAGTGCGAAAAATGGTTTTATGCAGTGTGACTGCAAACTTGCTGTGTATGCAAACGCATATACATCTCGGTGCATCGTGTCGATTGCGATGGAAATCGAGCGATCTTTTTTTCGCCTTTGCGCCCTTTTCAGACGCAAAACCATGGCTTTTCGGCCAAATCTCGCGCGCCCGCGCGTCCGGTGTTTTTCGTTTTTTGCCTTCACCTCTTCACCTTTTGGTTATAAGTGTTTGTCTGACAGTGTGATAAGTGTGAAGGCAAAAAGACGATTTGCCTTCACCCGCAAAAACATCGAGGGTCGGTGCGCAAAAAGTGCCGATTCCATCGCGGAAGACTCCTCCACTCGGTGAAGGCTTTTCTTGTCTCGGTGAAGGCGAATCTTCACCCAAATCTTCACCGCAAGTATTTGTTTATGAGTGGCTTATTTTTAGAGGTGAAGGGTGAAGGCAAAAAACACAAACTCGCTGAGTGCGCGTATACGCGCGCGTGAGAAAACGAAAGAAGGGGAGAAGTGAACAGAAGTAGGCCGGTTTGTAGAGAAAGGAGTGGTGTTTTCGAAAAAATATGCAGGCGAAAAAAACACACGACTCGGCGACGAGCTGTGGCCTATTGAACTTTTTCTCCTTCGTGGAGAAAAACGGGTGCAACAGGTGAAAGGTGTGAAAGATTGTTGTGCGCGATTTCCCTCTTCGTTCGTAGAGGTCGATGAAATCGCGCTTTTTGAGCGCATTGCCTCACCCTCTCAGCCGTTTTCGCCGTGGGGCGCTATGGCCTGTGGACAACGGAGCGTCGCGCTGCGGTCGAGAGCGTGTCTTTTCCTAGCGAAGGGCTTTGCAATATACACTGCGCAAAAACATCGCGTATCGTAAAAAAGTCGTATCTTTGCTTGCAACGATTTCAAATCGAAAAATCAACTCAACAACAGACAAGTTTCTTTCCTATGAACGTGATCAAAAAAGCCCTTTGCACGCTCTTGTTGGGCGCTCTTGCCCTCGGTGCGGGTGCCGACTCGGCCCAATGGCGCAAGGGAGCGCTCTATCGCTTGTCGCCTCCGGCGGCGGGTGCGAAAGTGCTCGATGTGCGTGGCGAAGCTGTGCAGACCGCGGAAGTCGACGCCTCGCGTCGCGAACAGTATTGGACGTTGGCTCCACTCTCCGGGGCATGGCGCATCATCAACCCCTTCACGCAGCGCGCGCTCCGTTTTGCCGGCGACCGCGTTGAAACCGGTGAAATCAACGGTTCGGACGAAAACCAAATGTGGAGTGCCGAACCTGCTCCCGGTGGGGGATACCTCTTTGTGCCGGCTGCCCGCCGCACGGTGTGCCTGAGTCTGGACGCCACGGGCAAGGCCGTGCTCAAAGACTTGGCCGCTGCTCGCCGTGACAAGTATTCGGCTTTCCGCACCACACTCGCCGACGTTTCGGGCTTCGATGAAGCACAAACTTATCGCCTGCGCCTCGTGGATCGTCCCGGCTTCGTGCTCGGCAACGGCGAATTGCCCGAAAACGGCGCACGCATCGTGGCCGAACGCAAAGACTCGGTGCACCGCGGACAGTATTGGAACGTCAAGATGCTCGACCTCACGCGTCGTGTGGTGGGCAATGCCTATTTCACCCAGCACTTTGACGACGGCGGCAACAATGCCTCTATCGACTATCTCCTGCAGTGGCCGGCGCAGATGAACCGCCCCGGCAATGCGCAGTTGACCATCGTGCCGGTGCCCGGCGAAGCAAACGCCTATGTGATCGCGTCCTACAACAAGAAGGGCAAGATGTTCGCCCTGCGTGGCAACGAGATGAAGATCGTGCCCCTCGATGTGAAGGATCGCACGGCTTGGGTGGCGTTCGACGAAGTGGACAAACCCAAAATTCAGTCGCCCCGCTGGGAAGACGAAACGGTTTTCGCCGTCAATCGTCTGCCCGGTCACACCACTTTCCAACCCTATGCTTCGGAACGTGAAATGTTGGCCGACAAGGCATACTACGCCACGCCGTGGACGGTGCCCGTGAGCGAACGCTATCTCTCGCTCAACGGCACGTGGAAGTTCAACCTCGTGAGCGAACCCTCGAAGCGCCCGACCGACTTCTTCAAAGACGGCTTCGATGTGAGCCGTTGGGACGACATTCCCGTGCCTTCCAACTGGGAGATGCTCGGTTATGACCACCCCATCTACTGCAATGTGGAGTATCCCCACGCCAACACGCCGCCTTACATCATGGCGCGTCCCGGCTACAACGACGGCGGGGCGAACTACGGCATCAACCCTGTGGGCTCGTATGTGCGCACCTTCACGCTGCCGGCTTCGTGGGATGGTCGCCGCACAATCATTCATTTCGGTGGCGTCTACTCGGCCGCCACAATCTGGCTCAACGGCCGGGAAGTGGGCTATCGTCAGGGCTCGAACAACGTGAGCGAATACGATCTCACCCCCTATCTGCGTGCCGGCGAAAATCGCCTTGCGGTGCAGGTGATGCGCTGGAGCGACGGTTCGTATCTCGAATGTCAAGATATGTTCCGCATGAGCGGTATCTTCCGCGATGTCTACCTTTATAGTCTGCCCTCTGCCACGGTCTACGATCATCGCATCACTGATGTGCTGAGCAACGACTATCGCGATGCCGCGGTGACGATCGACTTCGGACTGCGCAACCCGACAAAACAGGCTGAAGCCAAAGCCGTGGCGCTCGATGTGTACAGCCCCGACGGCAAGAAAGTGGCTTCGCAGCGCTGGCAACTCCAAGCGCCGGCCGGCAAGGATATGGACTTGGCGCGCCAACAGGTGAAATTCGACTTGAAGAACGTGACCAACTGGACGGCCGAAACGCCCCATCTCTACACCTTCCGCTTCCGTCAGTATGATGCGGCCGGTCGTGAGGAAATGGCGTGGAGCACGAAATATGGTTTCCGCGAAATCAAATTGGCCAACTCCTTGGTGTACATCAACGGTAAGCGCGTACTTTTCAAGGGTGTGAACCGCCAAGACACCGATCCCGAGCGTGGTCGTGCCGTGACGAACGAGACGATGCTGCGCGACATCCTGCTGATGAAGCAGAACAATGTGAACCTGATTCGCACCTCGCACTATCCGAACAATGCGCGCATGTATGCCATGTTCGATCATTTCGGCCTTTATACCTGCGATGAGGCCGACTTGGAAGACCACGCCAACCAATCGATCTCCGATCTCAAGAGCTGGGTACCGGCTTTTGAAGATCGCATTCGCGAAATGGTGGCGCGTGACTACAACCACCCCTCTATCGTGATGTGGAGTTTGGGTAACGAGGGCGGTAACGGCGAAAACTTCCGCGCTTGCTATGACTTGGCGAAGCAAATGGATGCCACCCGCCCCGTGCACTACGAAGGAACGCGCATTCATCGCCCCTTCGGCGGCGAACGCTTCTCGGATTTCTATTCGAAGATGTATCCCGACATCCCTTGGATGGAGAAATACTGCAACAACATGGACAAACCGGTCTTTGTTTGTGAGTATGCGCACGCCATGGGTAACGCCATCGGTAACCTCCGCGAGTATTGGGACGCCATCGAGGCGAGCAATTCGTGCGTGGGCGGTGCAATCTGGGACTGGGTAGACCAAAGCATCTACGATCCCAAAGAATTGAAACAAGGCATCCGCCGCTTGCACACGGGCTATGACTATCCCGGCCCGCACCAGGGCAACTTCATGAGCAACGGCATCTTGCCGGGTACGCGCGAAGAGAGCGCGAAGCTCAAGGAAGTGAAGGCCGCCCACCAGTTTGTGAAGTTCCGCTTGGCGAACGTCGACAAGCAGCGCAACGTGGCGCGCTTGGTGGTGCGCAACGGTTATGCATTCACGAATCTGCGCGACTTCGACCTTCGCACCGCCGTGTTGCGCAACGGTCACGTGATCAGCACGCAACGTATGGCTTTGCCGGCGGTCGCTCCCTCCGACAGTGTGGAGGTGGAAGTGAAGTTGGCGAAGGCCGATTTGAGCGGACGCACCGTGCGTGACGGCGACGAAGTGATGCTCAATGTCTATGCCGATCGCCGCGCGGCCACCGATTGGAGCGCGAAACGCCACGAAGAGGCGCTGATGCAGTTCACCCTCGCCACGCGCCGCGGTCTTCCCGCGCCGGCTGCTCGTCCGCTCGAAGTGGTGGATGTGCGCAAAAACGGTAAGGTCGTGATCTCAGCCGACCGGATGAAACTGGTCTTCAACGAGCGCAGTGCCAAACTCCACGCTTTGCTCATCGACGGCAAGAAGGTGCTCGGCAACGGATTAGATCTTGATTACACCAACTTCCGTTTCATCGAAAACGACCGTCAGAGCGATGCCAACAATGGAATGGATTCGGTGGGCACGATCTCGGCCGAACGCAAGGGCGAAACCTATGTCGTGACTACGCACCGCACGGGTAAGCTCAGCGACTTGACGATGGTCTACACGCTCCACGCCGGCAATGTGCTCGACGTGACGACGAAGTTCACGCCCAAGCGCGACGGACTCCGCCGCCTGGGTATCGAAGTGGGGCTTGATTCCACCCTGAGCCGCGTGAACTATTGGGCGTATGGTCCGTGGGAAAACTACAACGACCGCATCGACGGTGTGACCGTCGGTCGCTATTCCATGACGCCTTCCACTTCGATGGAGCGGTACATGAAGCCGCAAAGCACCGGTAACCGCGAAGGTTTGCGCGAGGTGTCGTTTGCCGATGCCACCGGCCGCGGTATTTTGGTGCGTGCCGAAGGCAAAGTGAGTTTTGCCGCCGTGCCTTTCACCGAAAAAGACTTGGCCGATGCGCGCCATAGTTGGGAATTGAAGGCGCGTCCTTACACGGTGCTACACTTCGATGCCGCTTATCGCGGTGTGGGTAACGCTTCTTGCGGTGGCGTCGATACGCGCAAATCGTATTGCGTGCCCAACACGCCGCAACAATTCACGCTCCGCATCACTCCGCTGAAATAAACACTTCGATTGGCTGTTTGCCACTCCACTGATACGACAATCGCCGCCTGCTTCCTCAAAGGATGCAGGCGGCGATGTTTTATAGATCGATGAAATCGGTGTGTATCGTCTGAAAAGCCCGAAAACATCGGGCGAACTGTCTCCTCTCGGAGGCAGATTTTTAGAGGGGCAGGGTGGCGCGTTCCAACCAAGCGCGGTCTTTCTCGTCGGAAAGGAGCGGAAGCAGTTGTTCGCGCACACTTTCGTGATAACGATTGAGCCAGTTTCGCTCGTTTTCATCGAGCATCTCCACGATGATGGGCGTGGTGTCGAAGGGACAGAGCGTGAGGGTTTCGAACTCGAGGAAGCGGCCGAAGTCGGTTTTCATTGCTTCGCAAGTGAGGAGCACATTCTCAAGGCGCACCCCGAATTTACCGCTGATGTAAATCCCCGGTTCGTCCGTAATGGTCATGCCGGCCACGAAGGGGGTGGTGCTGGCGGCATTGGTGTTTTTGCGAATCTGTTGCGGCCCTTCATGCACGCAGAGGTGGCAGCCGACGCCGTGTCCTGTGCCGTGTCCGAAATCCATACCTTCTTGCCACATGGCATAGCGGGCGGCGAAATCGAGCACCAAGCCTTGTGTGCGCTCCGGGAAGCGGGCGCGCGCCAAAGCGATGTGACCTTTCAACACGAGGGTGTAGGCTTTGCGCTCTTCGTCGGTGAGCGGACCGAGGGGAATGGTACGGGTGATGTCGGTCGTGCCGCTTACATAATGTGCACCGCTGTCGAGCAACAAAAAACTGCGGGGAGCGAGCGTCGCGTTGCTTTCTTCGTCGGCTTCGTAGTGCACAATGGCACCGTGTGCGCCGTAACCGGCAATGGTGCCGAAGGAAAGACCGCGAAAGTCGGGGTGTTCTGCGCGAAACGCGGTGAGGCGTTGCTCGATCGAGAGTTCCGTTTCTTGGCCGATCTCGCCTTTTTCGATGATTTCATCGAGTGCTCTGCGAAAACGCACCATGGCTACACCGTCCAACTGCATGGCGCGGCGGAAACCGGCAATTTCGCGTTCGTCTTTGATGGCGCGCAAGGCGGGGACGGGCGTGACGGGGGAGGTGCAAACGGAGTACAAACCCAATTGGTGGAAAATTTCCACTGCTTGTTGGTTCATGCTTTCGGCATATCCGATGATGGTCTTTTTCGGATCGAGTGAACGAAGGAGATCGGCTGCACTTTCGTAGGGATGGAGCCTGATATTGTGCGATTCCAAATCTTTTCGCACGATTTCATCGAGGGCCTCGAGATGAGCGAAAAGGTGAGTGTCGCGTTCGCCTACCAATAAATAGGAAAGGAAGACGGGGTTGAATTCAATGTCCTCGCCGCGGAGATTGAGCAACCAGGCAATCTCGGAAATATCGTTGTAGAAGAAATACGTTTCGGCGCTTTCATCGAACTTACGCGCGGAAGCAGCGGCCATCGGAGCAGCAGCTTTCAACTTTTTCGCGATGAGTTCGTGTTGTAATCGACGAACCAATTCTATTTTCTCGCCCGCTGTCTTACTTGTCCACTCGGAAGGATGGCGAACAATGGGGCGTTTCGGCAGCGCCGGGCGGTCTTTCCAAATTTCGGCGGCGAGATCCACATCTTTCGTCGCGAAGTTTGAAAAATCTGCGCAGTACTGTCCAGTGCCGCAAGTGGCGTAATCCAAGCCTACCGTGAAGTTTGCGCTCGAAATGGAGCAGTGCGTGCGTATCCACTCGACAATGTCGGGCGTTTCGGCCAAGCCGTCTTTCATCAATTCGATGCCGGTGCCCGAAAGTTCTTCTTCTGCTTGCAGGAAGTAGCGTGAATCGGTCCAAAGCGCCGCTTTGTCCGCTGAAACCACCAGTGTTCCGGCACTACCTCGAAAGCCGCTGAACCATTCTCGCGTTTTCCAATGTTCAGCAATGTATTCGCTGTTGTGTGGATCGGCGGTCGGGACGAAATAAACGTCCAATTTGTGCCGTTTCATCGCATCGCGCAAGGCAGCAAGGCGTTGTTGAATAAGATCAGATCGGTTCATATTGTGGAGCTTAGGGTGAGAAAAAAACAGCGGCACGATTGAATCAATCGTGCCAAGCGCATTTTAGATAAGCGTCGGTGCGCTTTCGCCGTGAAGTAGGGGACGAATGCGTTCCATGATGTCAAAGAGCGATTCGACGGTCTCGGCGCGCAACATCTCGATGCGTGTTTGTCGGAAATTGGGCAGCCCTTTGAAGAGCGGGGTGGCTGCCAAATGGCGACGAACGTGGAGGATGCCGCGATATTCATCGATGCGTTCCACGCTTTGTCGCACCTGTTCTTTGAGCACGTCCAACATCCAGTCGGCTGTCATCGCCTTGTGCGTGGAGGGGATGACATCGCCGACTTCGAAAGGTGCGTTGTCGATGGAATCGCGTATTTCTTTGAAAATCCACGGGCGACCGAAGGTGGCACGTCCCACCATCACGGCGTCGACTCCCCATTTTTCGAAAGCCTTTCGTGCCGATTCGCCCGAATCAATGTCACCGTTGCCGATAATGGGGATGTGCATGCGCGGATTCTGCTTCACCGCGCCGATCAGTTCCCAGTCAGCTTCGCCGGTGTACATCTGGCAGCGCGTGCGGCCGTGAATGGTCAGTGCTTCCGCGCCACAATCTTGGATGCGTTCGGCCAAATCGACGATAATGCGGTGTTCGTGGTCCCAACCCAGTCGGGTTTTCACCGTCACCGGTACGCGGTCGCTCACCCGATCCACCACAGCTCGCACGATGTCGAGCATCAAATCGGGCGTTTGCAGCATGCCCGCGCCGGCACCTTTGCCCGCTACTTTTTTCACCGGACAACCAAAATTCAAATCCAATACATCGGGGTGCGCCGTTTCCACCACAATCTCTGCGGCTTCCGCCACTGCGCCCGGATCACGTCCGTAGATTTGGATCGCCACGGGGCGTTCGTCGTCACAAACGGTGAGTTTTTGGAGCGATTTGTTGACCATTCTCACCAAAGCATCGGCGGCCACAAATTCGGAGTAGACCATAGAAGCACCGAGACGTCGGCAGAGGAGACGGAAACCGATGTCGGTCACGTCCTCCATGGGGGCGAGTACCACAGGATGGGTACCCAAGTCGATATTGCGTATCTTCATTATGCGTTCTTGTGTTGTTTAGAAAAGAGCGATCCGCGCATCATCAATCCCGCAAAGCCGAGGACGAGGAGCAGCAAGCCCAAAATCACTTGGATCGCCGCCGGCCAGTTTGCACCGCAATTTCCCATGGCCGGGAAGTGCAGTGCCAACACGGCGAAAGCATTGTTGACCACGTGCGCCGGAAAGCACAGGCGCAGATCGTCCGAGCGGAAGTAGAGCAGCGCAAGCGCCATGCCCAGAATGGCCGCCGGGATGCCTTGCGACAAATTTCCGTGTACGATGCCAAAAAGTAAGGATGAAATCACCATCGCCTGTAGCACCCCGATTTTCTTGTGGAGCAATCGGAATATCCCCGCACGGAAAACCAGTTCTTCCACGAAAGGACCCAGTATCACGACGACAAAAACGGCGAATCCATCGTGTGCAATCGCATCGAATGTCTTCGTTTCGAGGGGCGACAATTCGATATGCAGCGGTGCCATCATCCATTGGAGTCCAATGGCCGCCACCAACAAGCAACCGGCGAAGTGCAACACTCTCAAATAGGGGATGCCGAAGCTGATGCTGCGTTCGGAACGAAACGACAACTTCGCCCAACTCAGCGAAATCGCACCGGCCGCAACGAAAGCATAGCCAATGATCGAGGCAACGGCAAAGGCTGTTGTGGTCAGCAAGAGCGAACCGTCGTCGTCCAAAATCATTTTACCGCCCATTCCCGTCTTGTGTGTGAAAAAGGAGGCAAGCTGTCCAATTATCCCGTTTCCAAGGAGAAAAAGGATCAGCAGTCCTGCCGTTTTAGCGGCCAGAATAGGAGAGAGTTTACGAAAAGTCATGGTGCGAGGGTTAGAAGTATCGGCGCACTTGCTGTGCGTCTTCATTGAGTTGAGCCTTCAAGGCTTGGAGGTTGTCGAATTTTCGTTCGTCGCGCAGTCGTTCCACGAATTGTACCTCGAGCTGTCGTCCGTACAAATCGCCGTCGAAGTCCAAAAGGTGCGTTTCGATCGTCACTTGGTTGCCGTTGTCCAAGGTAGGCCGTTGCCCAATGTTAGTCATGGCGGGGTATTGTTTTCCGTCAATGCCGGCCAAGGTGGCGTAACTGCCGCGGTGAGGAATGACCTTCTCGGCACATTGCAGGTCGAGATTGGCCGTGGGAAACCCGAGTTTTCGGCCGTTTTGAAAGCCGTGTACCACCGTTCCTGTAAGGGCGTAGAAACGGCCGAGACGGTGGCCGGCCGCATGCACCTCGCCAGCTTCGAGCAAGGCACGGATGGCGGAGGAAGACAAATCCGTTTCGCCCGGCATTTGGGAGCAAACTTCCACTGCAATGCCGATGGAATCGCCGATTTTTCGATAGTGCTCGAATCCATCGCCCGGCACAGGACGGCCGAATCGGTGGTCGTGCCCGACGAGCAGGCGTTCGACGTCCAAGGCTTCGTGGAGCACGTGGCGCATAAAGTGCTCAGCGGTGAAATTGGCCATTTTTCGGTCGAAGTGCAGCACCACCGCACCGTCTAATCCGCATGAGCGGAGCGCTTCGATCTTTTCGTCGAGCGTGGTGAGCAGCAGCGGTTGGCGTTCGGGTGCAATCACGGCGAAAGGGTGCACATCAAACGTCACCGCCCACGGCGATTCGCCCATCGCCTGTGCGCGCCGGCAGAGTTCGTCGAAAACAAAGCGGTGTCCGCGATGCACTCCGTCGAAAAAACCGATGGTGACCGCCTTCTTTTGTGCCGCGGCCGTGGGGGCAAAAGCATGAAGGCTGAAATCACTCATGGCGCAAGTGTCCTTCCGCGTCGAAGGCTTCGGTCACCCACGCACCGCCGGCGGGTGTCAGTCGGACTTGCCAACCTTTTGCGGCCGCCGCACGGCAATTTTCCTCGGAATCATCGAAGAATAGAATCTCTTCCGGTGCGCAGCCCAGTTCCGCCGTGACGCGGTCGAAAATGGCTGGATCGGGTTTCTGAACGTGCAGGTCGCAGGAGAGGAAAAGCGTGTCGAAGTAGTCGGCCACGGTGTAGCCGTCCGTTCCGAAATAGTCACGTTCGGCCTGCGCCCAGTGGATGGGGTTGGTGTTGGAAAGTACCGCCGTGCGGTAGTTTTGCTTCACGCGGCGCAGACAAGCCAGGCGTTCGGCGGGCACTCCGACCAAGTAGGCTTCCCACGCCAGCCGGATGTCCTCGTCAGTGAGTGTCGGATTGGCGCTGATCCGCCTGATTTCATCGTAAAAATCGGCTGTGGTGATGTCACCGTTTTCGAGTTGGGCGAAAATGCCGCCTTGTTTGTACGTGCCGAGATAGGGGCGGATGTCGAATCCCAAGCGATCGAACGCTTCGATGGTGGCCGTTTTGCGCAAATCGACGATCACGCCGCCAAAATCAAAGACCGGAATCATTCGTTACGAGTTTATAGAGTTTGTCGCTGGGACGAATTTTCTCTTTCGAGGGAATGGACACGAACATGCCCTTGCCGGCTTTCTCGACCGGGCCGTCGTTGCCGTGGATGCTGTCGGCGGTGAGGTAAACCACGCCCGTTGTGGGGCCGATGGCCACCAAACGGTCGCCTACCTCGATTTCACCGGCTTCAATGAGGAACTCGGCCACGCCCAACTTGGAGAAGTATTTCATGCCCTTGCCGACATACACCTTCTTCTCGGTGGCCGACGAACCGTATTTCTCCGTCCATTCGCCGAGTTTACGACCTTGGTAGTATCCGTCCCAAAATCCGCGGTTGAACACGGACGAAAGTCGCTCATCCCACTCCTTGACGCGCTCTTCGTTGAAGGTGCCTTCCTGCACGGCGCGAATGGCTTCTTTGTAGCACTGCACCACGGTGTAGACGTATTCGGCCGAACGGGCTCGCCCTTCGATTTTGAAGACCGAAACGCCCGCTTTCATCATCTTGTCGATGAAACCGATCGTTTTCAAGTCCTTCGGGCTCATGATATACTCGTTGTCGATGTCCAGTTCCACGCCCGTTTCCTTGTCGCGAACGGTGTAGCTGCGTCGGCATTGCTGCATGCATTCGCCGCGGTTGGCCGATCGGCCTTGGTTGTCGAGCGAAAGATAGCATTTGCCGCTCACGGCCATGCAGAGTGCGCCGTGGCAAAACATCTCGATGCGGATTTTCTCGCCGCTCGGGCCGCAGATGTTCTCGCGGTCGATGAAATCGGAAATTTCTTTCACCTGTTCCATCTTCAGTTCGCGCGCCAGCACCACCACATCGGCAAAGGCCGAGTAGAAACGAAGCGCCTCCTCGTTCGAAATGTTGAGTTGGGTGGAGAGATGCACCTCTTGTCCGATGGTTCGGCAATAGCTGAGCACCGCCACGTCGGCTGCGATGACCGCCGAGATGTGTGCCGCCTTGGCGGCGTCGCAGATTTCGCGCATCAGGGCAAGGTCTTCTCCGTAGATGATCGTGTTGACCGTGAGATAGCTCTTCACGCCGAGTTCATCGCAGCGCTGAGCGATCTCGTGGAGGTCTTTGATGGTGAATCGGCTGGCCGAATGCGCGCGCATGTTGAGCGATTCGATGCCGAAATAGATGGAGTCGGCTCCGGCCTTGAGTGCCGCGGCGAGCGATTCGCGCGAACCCACGGGAGCCATTACTTCATATTGCATAGTTGTAGGGTCAGTTTGCATTCTTGTTTGCGGGCGGTGGCTGTTCCGTGTCTCGGAGGCTTTTCGTCGCCCTATGTTATCACGCGAAATTACTGAATTCTATCGACATACGCGCGTGTACGTGTCCGATTTCTCGCGGGCGCTATTTCTTGCCTGTTGTGTTTGTCTTTCGATGAAACCGCTATTTTTGTGATGTGCTTTCTTTTGTGCTTCCAAAAGTGGCGGTTTTATCGAGGGATGTGCACTCGTGGCGTGTTGATGAAAAAAATCGCTTCGCCGACCGAATGATAGAGAGAAAAGTGGGGAGTTTTCGTGTGAAAGTAGCGCACTTTGAGAAGAAACCTGTCTGCTTTTCGCGAAAAGGTGTTGCCGATTTCGGCGACCGTGGGAGAAGGGATCGCACCGCAAAAGGAGAGTGTTCCGGTCCTTCGTCCTCGCGCGCGTACGCATCAGGCGTTTTTTCGTTTTTTGCCTTCACCTCTTCACCTAATGAGGGCAAGTTGTTGTCAATCAGTGAGTAAGCGGTGAAGGTAAGGGGCGAGAATGTTCACCCTTCACCTGTTTTGGTGAATGTAATATCTTGAAATTTAGTCTTTTACGGTGAAGTTTGGTCGGTTTTTGAGAGCGAAAAGGGTGAAGGAAATAAGGGGGTTGCCTTCACACTTAAGTGTTTGATAATGATGTTACTGTGTGCCTTGGGTGAAGAGGTGAAGGCAATTTTCGAAAAACAGCGGATGCGCGCGTGATGTGTGCGCGTGAGGAGCGCATCGTGATCCATTCTTTGTGTGTCGGTGTCTCCGGGGCGAAAAATGGGCGGAAAAGGTCGAGCATCGGCCAATAATTTTGTATCTTTGCGAGTCGAGGTATTCACTTCGCATCACACCCAAATTAACGACGATGAGCGACAGCACAAAAGATCCCCGGGACGAGCAAGACGTCCTTTCCGATACGCCCACGAACACGGCAGCCGATGATTTCGACGCTGAGGCTTCGCCCGAGGCCCACAGCGATTTCGATCCGAAGGGCGGCGGCGACAAGTTAAACGTACATCCCCTCACCGGGATGTACCAGAACTGGTTTTTGGACTATGCTTCCTATGTGATTTTGGAGCGCGCCGTTCCGCACCTTTACGACGGTTTGAAACCGGTGCAACGCCGCATTCTCCACACGATGAAGCGCATGGACGACGGCCGCTACAACAAGGTGGCGAATATTGCGGGCGAAACGATGAAGTTTCACCCGCACGGCGACGCGTCGATCGTCGATGCGCTCACGCAAATGGGGCGTCAGAATTTGCTCATCGACTGTCAGGGTTCGTGGGGTAACATCCTTACGGGCGACGACGCGGCCGCTCCGCGTTACATCGAAGGCCGACTGACGAAGTTTGCCCTCGATGTGCTGTTCAACCCTAAAACGACGGAGTGGAAACTCTCTTATGACGGCCGCAATAAGGAACCGGTGGCGTTGCCGGTGAAGTTTCCCTTGCTCTTGGCGCAGGGAGCGGAAGGCATCGCCGTGGGCTTGAGTGCGAAAATCTTGCCTCACAACTTCGGCGAACTCTGTGATGCGGCCATCGCCTGCCTGCGTGGGGAAGAGTTCAACCTCTTTCCCGACTTCCAAACGGGCGGTCTCATCGACGTGTCGCGCTACAACGACGGTTTGCGCGGCGGTAGTGTCAAGGTGCGTGCACGGGTGGAAAAACGCGACAGCAAAACCATTGCGATCACCGAATTGCCCTACGGCAAAACGGTGGACACGCTGTGCGAAAGTATCAAGAAAGCGGCCGACAAAGGACGCATCAAGATCCGACAGATTCAAGACTTCACGGCCGAACAAGTTGAAATTCTCATTCATCTCGCTCCCGGTGTGTCGAGCGACAAGACGCTCGATGCGCTCTATGCGTTTACGGATTGCGAAGTAAGCATTTCGCCCAACTGCTGTATCATCGACACCGACACGCCGCGTTTTGTGACGGTGAGCGAGGTGCTGCGTACGAATGTGGCGAACACCACCGACCTCCTGCGCCGCGAGTTGGAGATTCGCCGCGGCGAACTGCTCGAGAGCATGATGTTCGCTTCGTTGGAACGCATCTTCATCGACGAGCGCATCTATAAAGACAAAGCCTATGAGAATGCGCCCGACATCGATGCGGCGTTGCTGCACATCGACGGGCGTCTCGAACCGTTCAAAAAAGATTTCGTGCGCGAAGTTACCCGCGACGACTTGTTGCGCCTGCTCGAAATCAAGATGGCGCGCATTTTGAAGTTCAACAAGGCGAAGGCCGACGAACTCATTGCGCGCATCAAGGCCGAACTCGAACAGATCGACTACGATTTGGCACACATGACGGAGGTGACGATCGACTGGTTTGAAACCATCAAGGCACGTTACGCCGACGAACACCCACGCCGCACTGAGATTCGCTCGTTCGACACGATCGAAGCGGCCAAAGTGGTGGAGGCGAACGAGAAACTCTATGTGAATCGCGCCGACGGTTTCATGGGTACTTCGTTGAAGAAGGACGAGTTTGTGGAGAACTGCTCGAACATCGACGATGTGATCATCTTCTACCGCGACGGAACGTACAAGGTGACGCGTGTGGCGGAGAAAGTGTACATCGGTGAGACCGAACGCTCGAAGGCCGAGAAGAAGAAAGCCGAGATCGTGCACATCGCCGTGTTCAAGAAAAACGACCAACGTACGATCTACAATGTGGTGTACCGCGACGGTAAAGACGGGGCTTACTATATCAAGCGCTTCAATGTGACGAGCATCACGCACGACCGCGAATACGATCTCACTCGTGGTGAGAAGGGGTCGAAGATTCAGTATTTCACGGCGAACCCGAACGGCGAGGCCGAAGTGATCAAAGTGACGCTGAAGCCGAACCCGAAGTTGCGCCGCATCTTCTTCGACAAGAGTTTCTCGGAGTTGGCGGTGAAGGGTCGTGCCTCGAAGGGCAATTTGCTCACCCGCTTGGACGTGTTGCGCATCACGCTCAAATCGCACGGCGGTTCGACGCTGGGCGGTCGCAAGGTGTGGTTCGATCCCGATGTGCAGCGCTTGAACTTTGACGAACGCGGCAACTACCTCGGCGAGTTCCACACGGACGATCTCGTGCTGGTGGTGCTGGACAACGGCGATTTCTACACCACGAACTTCGATCCGAATAACCACTACGAATCCACCGGTATCCTGCGCGTGGAGAAGTTCTCGGAAGACAAGGTGTGGACGGCCGTGCTCTTTGATGCCGACAACGACAACAACCTTTATATTAAGCGCTTCACCTTCGAGCGTGCGGCGCAGACGCGCCACTTGAATTTCATGGGCGATAATCCGGCTTGTCGCTTTGTGGCGCTCTCCAGTGAGGCGTATCCGCGCTTTGAGGTGACCTATGGTGCGCCCGATGATTTCCGCGAGCCGTTGGTGATCGACGCCGAAGAGTTCATCGGCGTGAAGAGCTACAAGGCGAAGGGCAAACGTGTGACGACGCTCAACGTGGCGAAGGTGACGGAACTGGAACCGACGCGCTTCCCCGAACCGAGCGAAGAGGAGACCGAATACAGCGAAGAGGGCAACGATACGCCGGATTCGGGCGCTCCGACCTCGGACGAACCGGTGCAGACGGTGGATCCGCCTTCGCAAACGGAGGATGATCTGATGGACGACCTGACGGGACAGTTGAAACTCTTTTGACGACGGTCGACGACTGATTGTGTGTACTTGCTGTTTGGGGTAATTGATGTTTTGCATTTGGTACCCACTTCAAAAACAATACAATGAACTTACAAGAGATACTTGAACACCGCCGAGCGGTGCGTTATTATGATGCGTCGAAACCCATCGACGCCGATCGCGTGAAGGAATGCGTGCGCTTGGCCACCTTGGCGCCCACGAGTTCGAACATGCAGTTGTGGGAGGCTTATCACGTGACGGATCGCGCCACGATTGACCGCCTCGTGCCCGCCTGCATGGGGCAGTCGGCGGTGAAGACCGCGCAGCAGTTGGTGGTGTTTGTCGTGCGTCCCGACCTGTGGAAGGCGCATGCCGAAAGCGTGTTGGCCGCCAACGAGGAGAATGTCCGCAAGACCTTCCCGGAAGCGAAGTGGGAAAAGTATGCCGGTCTGCAACAAGCGTATTATCGAAAGATCGTTCCTTTCCTCTATTCTCGCTGTTTCGGCGTTTGGGGATTGTGTCGCAAGGTGATAGCGAGCGTGACGGGCTGTTTTCGCCCCATTGTGCGCCAAGTGACGGAGAGCGATATGCTGGCGGTGCAGCACAAGAGTTGCGCGCTGGCGGTGCAGACCTTTATGTTGGCGATGAGCGAAGTGGGTTACGACACTTGTCCGCTCGAAGGTTTCGATTCGGCTCGTGTGAAGAAGGTGCTCGGTTTGCCTTGTGCGGCGCGGGTGAACATGATTGTGTCATGCGGCGTTCGTGATGAGGCACGTTTGCTCACTGAGCGCGTGCGTTTGCCCTTCGAAGAACAATATCATCGAATGTGATGGGCGACGTTCCGCTCCGAATCTACGTGCGATAAAATGACACTCCCCTCTGTTGCATTGGCAGCAGAGGGGAGTGTTGCATTAAGGCGAACTACAATCAAAGGAAGTTTTCGCCGAGTTTCATTTGTACCTCACCGGCGATGAGACGCGTGCGTGCGGCATCTTCGTTGGGGGTGATGAGGAGCATGTTGTCTTGGAGGGTGACGAGATAGCCGTCGAGTCCGCGAATGACGGCGCCGAAGCCTTTGGGCAGGCTGACGAGGGTTTGGCGTGTGCCTTGGAAGAGCACCTCGTTGCTGCCAATGGTGGTGTTGCCGTCGACGTTGGCAGGGAGGGTTTCCTTCATCACCGGCCACGATCCGACGTCTTTCCAACCGAAGGTGCAGGCTTGTACGACCGTGGGGGCGTCGTCATTAAGCACCACGCGGTCGAGGCTGCAATGCTCGGCGGCGGGATAGCAGTCGGCCAATAGTTGGTTTTCGCTTTCCGCGTTGGGAAGGGGCGCATCAACGGGCGGAAGTCCCGGGATGAGTTGACCGATGAGGGGCAACATGGTGCGGGCATTCCACAGGAAAAGGCCGGTGTTCCACAGAAATTCGCCACTCGCCACAAACTGACGGGCGAATTCGAGCGGCGGTTTCTCTGTGAAGGTTTTGAGAGAGAAGCGTTGGTCGCCGAGATCATCGCCTTTTTGTATATAACCGTAGGCGGTGTTGGGGCTGTGCGCCGCCACGCTCATGGCCAAGAAGCTATCGTGGGTGCGAACGTAGTCCAGTCCTTGGGCGATTTCTTGTGCGAAGACTTGTTCGCCGGTGATGAATTGGTCGGCCGGTGTGGCAACGAAACAAGCTTCGGGATCGCGACGGGCGATGCACCAAGTGGCCCATGCGGCAGCCGGTGCGGTAGAGAGCTGCGTGGGTTCGGCGAGAATATTCTCCGGAGGAAGCTGTGGAAGCTGTTCGCGAACGGTGTCAACGTATTCGGCGAAGGTGGAAATATAGATGTTTTCGACAGGAAGGAAGGCGGCGAAACGCTCGAAGGTGAGTTGAAGCAGTGTTTTCCCGATGCCGAAGAAATCGATGAACTGCTTCGGCTTGCGTTCGCGGCTCACCGGCCAGAGACGTTTTCCGACTCCGCCTGCGAGAAGGATGCAATAATTGTGATTGGTCATAGCAGGAGGCATTGTTTTGTAAAGGCGAATATACAATTTCGCTTTTGATTGAACGAAAGATTTGCGAGAAATTGCCACTGAGGAGAAGTTTTCGTGCGGAAGGCAAATATTTTTGGTGAGTAATTTGCGTATGCTGCAAAAATGCACTACCTTTGCAAAAGAATCAGGTTAAGACCTGCAAGAACGATTTCGCGATTGCTGTTCTTCTCCGTATGATTTGCTCCGATGGCGGAATCGGTAGACGCGTCGGTCTCAAACACCGATAGGGAAACCTGTGCCGGTTCGACCCCGGCTCGGAGTACAAAGCAAGCGCTCCACAATCTTCTGATTGTGGAGCGCTTCTTTTGTTGTGTCGGTGCCGGAACTCAATTCGTACCGTTCGTTCAGTTCTCTCTTCTTGTCGTGAGTGTTTTGTTCTCTCGCTGCGAATCGGCAAAAGGAAGGCGCCCACCTCACCAATCGGTGTGTGGGCGCTTTCGCTTTGTGGGTGTAGTACCTTGCCGCATTTTGCAGCAAATGCCGGGTGGCTTACAAGATTTTGACGCCGGGAAGATGGCGAGCGAAGATGTTGTGGGCGTTCTCTTTGCGCTCTTTAGATAGTGGTTCTACGCCTTCGAGCGGGTAGGACAAGCCCATGCTTTCGTATTTGAAGGCGCCCATGGTGTGGTAGGGAAGCACTTCGACGCGTTCGATAACGGTATAAGGTTTGAGGTATTCGGCCACGGCGTTGAGGCGTTCATCGTCGTCGGTGATGCCCGGAACGACGACATGGCGCAACCACACGGGTTTGCCGATCTCTTGGAGGTAGTCCAAGAAACGCGCATTGTGGTCGCGCGTCACGCCGATGTAATCCTTGTGAATAGAGTCGTCGACCGTTTTCACGTCATAGAGAATGAGGTCGGCTGCAGCCGCGGCACGGCGTGCGGCTTCCGTCCACACAGAACCGGCGGTGTCGAGCGCCGTGTGAATGCCTTCGGCACGACAGAGGTTGAAGAAGGCTTCGACAAACTCGGCTTGCAGCAAAGGTTCGCCGCCGGTGCAGGTGACGCCGCCCGATTTGATGAAGTTCTTGTACTTGCGCACTTCGCGAATCAGTTCTTCGGGCGTGAGTTCGTATTTTGTCTTTGCTCCAATCTCCCATGTGTCGGGATTGTGGCAGAATTTGCAACGCATGGGGCAGCCTTGCAGGAAGGTGACGAAGCGGATGCCGGGGCCGTCTACCGTTCCCATCGATTCGAGGGAATGGATGCGTCCGATGATCGGAGAATCGGTGGATGTCATAGAGAATTGTCGTGTTATGTCGAGGTGGAGTAGTGCAGTTGCCGATTGTTTTGTGCTTTCGGCACGCCGTACTTTCGGTGTTTCGTGCCGTGTGCTTTGCTTGTAGTAAGTGCGAGCAGGATAGTTGTCGGCAACCCGTAGGGGAGGGGATGAGAAAGTCAAGACACTCAGGAGCAGCTGTGTACTGTTTTCCTGAGTGTCTTGAAGTGTTTATGCGATGATTTCAGCGCCGGTTTAGCGGCAGCTGCTGATGGTACGAGAGATCACGTCGAGTTGTTGTTCGCGCGTGAGCTTGATGAAGTTCACAGCGTAACCCGAAACGCGGATGGTGAGCTGCGGGTACTTCTCGGGGTGTTCCATTGCATCGTAGAGGAGATCGCGGTCGAAGACGTTCACGTTGAGGTGCTGACCACCGTCGGGCGTGAAGTAACCGTCCATGAGACCCACGAGGTTGTTGATCTTCGTGGCGTCGTCCTTACCGAGTGTAGCGGGAGAGATCGCCCAAGTGTAAGAGATACCGTCGTGCGAGTGCTGGAAGGGGAGTTTCGCCACCGAAGCGAGCGAAGCAACTGCACCCTTGGTGTCGCGGCCGTTCATGGGGTTGGCACCGGGAGCGAAGGGAACGCCGGCAGGACGTCCGCAAGGCGTAGCACCCGTGTTCTTACCGTACACCACGTTCGACGTGATGGTGAGGAGCGACTGCGTGGGGTGAGAATCGCGGTAACCTTCGTGCTGACGCATGTAGTTCATGAACGTCTTGGTGATGTCCACTGCGATTTGGTCGGTAGCGTCGTCGTTGTTACCGAAGGGCACGTAGCTGCCTTCTTGTTCGAAGCCGACAGCGAGACCACGTTCGTCGCGAACCACGCGTACCTTACCGAACTTGATAGCGGCCAACGAGTCGGCAACGATCGAGATACCGGCGATACCGCTGGCACGAGTGCGGAGAATGTCGCCGTCGTGGAGCGCCATTTCGAGCGCCTCGTAGCTGTACTTGTCGTGCATGTAGTGGATGATGCGGAGCGCGTTGCTGTAAACACGTGCCAACCATTGCATCATCTGGTCGAACTTCTGCATCACCTCTTCGTATTCGAGATATTCGCCCGTGATGGGGGGGAAGAGGGGAGAGATCTGCTTGCCGTTCATTTCGTCTACACCACCGTTGATGGCATAGAGCAAGCACTTCGCCAAGTTGGCGCGAGCGCCGAAGAACTGCATTTGCTTACCGATGCGCATGGGCGATACGCAGCAAGCGATACCGTAGTCGTCGCCGTAGTCGGGACGCATCAAGTCGTCGTTCTCGTACTGGATGGCCGAAGTGGCGATCGACATCTTCGCGCAGTAGCGCTTCCAGTTTTCGGGGAGACGCGTCGACCAAAGCACCGTGAGGTTGGGTTCGGGAGCGGGTCCGAGGTTCGTGAGCGTGTGGAGGATGCGGAAGCTGGTCTTCGTCACCATCGTGCGGCCGTCCATACCCATACCGCCGATCGATTCAGTCACCCAAACGGGGTCGCCGGAGAAGAGGGCGTTGTATTCGGGAGTGCGGAGGAAGCGCACGATACGGAGCTTCATCACGAATTGGTCGATGAGTTCCTGAGCTTCTACTTCCGTGAGCTTACCGGCGCGGAGATCGCGTTCGATGTAGATGTCGAGGAAGGTCGAAACACGGCCGATCGACATCGCAGCACCGTCTTGATCCTTGATAGCCGCGAGGTAAGCGAGATAGACGTATTGCACTGCTTCGCGAGCATTCTCAGCGGGACGAGAAAGGTCGAAGCCGTAAGCTTCACCGAGTTTGATGAGATCCTTCAGCGCGTTGATTTGTTCGGTTGTCTCTTCGCGGAGCTGAATCGTCTTGTCGTTCATCTCTTGAATCTCGAGACGCGCCAAGAACTTCTGCTTGTCCTCGATGAGGTTGTTCACACCATAGAGGGCAACACGGCGATAGTCACCGATGATACGGCCGCGGCCGTAAGCGTCGGGCAGACCGGTAATGACGTGGCTGTTGCGGCAACGGCGGATTTCCGAAGTATAAGCCGAGAACACACCTTCGTTGTGCGTCTTGCGATACTTGGTGAAGATTTCCTTCGTCCAGTTGTCGAGCTCATAACCATAGGCGTTGAGCGCATTTTCCACCATACGCACACCGCCCTTGGGGAAGATACCGCGTTTGAGGGGAGCGTCCGTTTGCAGACCGACAACGACTTCCTTGTCCTTGTCGATATAACCTGCACCGTAAGTGGTCACACTCTGCGGGAGGCGTGTTTCGACGTCGTAGAGTCCTTTCTCACGTTCCACTTTGAACATTTCGCTCAACTTGTCCCAGAGAGCGAGGGTGTTTTCGGTAGGAGGAGCCAAGAAGCTGTCGTCGCCTTCGTAAGGGGTGTAGTTGTACTGGATGAAGTCACGTACGTTAACTTCGTCCTTCCAGATGTTTCCGTCGAAGCTGCCGGCGATGTCGGTCAGTTGCATAGTTCGGTATGTTTGAGGATGAATAGTTGGAACAACGGACGGAGTCCGGCATAGGATAAAATGGGTTCTTTTATCTTATGCGATACAAATATACGACTTTCGACACTATACGCCAAATATAAAAGCATAAAATTGTAGATGTGTCGTGCTGTTTGCCGTAAAATGCCTACTTTGCTGCACAAAATGGTGGTCTGTGTGCAGCTTTTTTCTGATTCTCTGCCATAATCTGCTTGTTTCGCCAACTCAGGCTATACAAAACGCCCCCTTCTCCTATTTCTCCTCCGCAAGGTTTGTCCATCTCGTGGCGAAAACCTACTTTTGTGTTATGAATCGCTTCTACTATTGTCTTGTCTTCGTTTGCAGCCTCCTCCTGATCGGTTGCACGGGCAGCCGCCGTCAGCCCCCCGAAGTGCCGCGTCCCGCACCTTCTGTTTATTATTGGCGCACCGTCCTGGAATTTTCCGCACGGGAGCGCGATTTTCTGCGCCGACACCACATTGGCAAAGTCTATCTACGCTATTTCGACGTCGCCCCCGATCAAATCACCGACGAGCCCGTGCCCGTTGCCACCTTGCAGTGGCGCGATTCCGTTCCAGACGGCCTCGAAATTGTTCCCGTGGTCTTCATCGTCAACTCCTGTCTCGACGCCGCTCCGGCCTCGCTCGACACCCTGGCCGACCGCATCGCGTATCGCGTCGAGCAAATGAGCACCACCAACGATTGCGACAGTCGGGTGCGCGAAGTCCAGATCGACTGTGACTGGACTGCCCAAACCGCCTCGGCCTATTTCGCCTTCCTGCGCCGATTGCGTAGCACCTTGACCGCGCACGGCCTCGGACTCTCCGCCACCATTCGCCTCCACCAGCTCAGCCAAGCCCCGCCCCCGGTCGACTACGGCGTTTTAATGCTCTACAATACCGGCGATCCGCGCGATGTGAGCAACCCCAATCCCATCCTTCGTCTGCGCGACGTCAAGCCCTTCGTTAGTGGCATCGCTGCCTATCCCCTCCCGCTCTCCGCCGCCTATCCCGACTACCATTGGCAGCGCCTCGTCGGCGGTGGTCGCTACAAAGGGCTGCTCTATGCCGAACGGCTCGACGACTCCACCGTCTATCGCCGCGTGCGCCCCGATGCCTATGTCGTCATCTCCTCGCGCTACGTCAGTCCCGTCGTGGGCGGAAGCCGCGAATCAGATGTGCTGCTTGTGCCCGGCGACTCCGTCTTCGTCCACGATAGCAACTTCGACGAGATCCGCGCCGTCCGTGCTGAACTTTCGCGCCGCCGTCCCGACTTGCACCGACAAGTCATCCTTTATCCCCTCGACTCCAAAAACATAGAACGTCATTCCTCCTCCCGTTATGAAGAAATTTATCGTCCTTAGTCTGCTTTTGTTCCTCACCTTCGCAGCGGGTCGGGCTTGTTGCTACGTGCCCACCACCAACTACTATATTTATAAGATCGTTCCCGACGATCGCCAGCGTCCTTCGCTCTACGATGCTGTAGCCCGCAACTGGGCCAACTACTGTGGAGGCATCTCGATGGAGGATGCCAACGGCGCATTGGAAGAACTCACGCGCTTGTCGCCGTCCGACTTCGGGAAATCGGAAAACACCCTTCTCGAAGCCGCCCGCAGTCGCAAGGACTACGATGCCTTGGCCTATCTGCGTTCGCTCGTCGACTACCTCCACGCCTCGTCCAAGTTGTCTCCCGCCGGTTGGGACTATCCCACTAAAAACGAAGTGGCTGCCGCCCGCCAAACCCTCGAACGCCTGAGCCGTCCGCAAACCAAAGTCGGCCGGTGGGGCGGCGAATACCACCTCCTTCGCGCTCGTTGCGCCTTCGCGCTCGGCCGCTATGCCGATGTCGTTCGCCTTTGGGACACTCGCCCCAAGGACGAAGAAGCCGCGTGGATGCCCATCTTCCGTAATCTCTACGCCGGCGCCCTCGTGCGCTCGGGACGCAGCCCCGAAGCCATTCGCATCTACGCCGACCAAAACGACAGCGAGAGCCTGCGCTTTCTCGTCTACAAGCTGCGCAACCTCCGCGGCATCCGCCAAGAATATGCTTCCGACGCCAACTCCCCCCTGCTCCCCTATCTCGTCGAAGACTTCGTGTCGAATGTACAGGAAACCTACGACAACACCGCCGACACCGCCTATCTTTCCGTCATCGACCGTGCCCGCGTGTTGCAACGCGAGCAGCAAGACTTCATCGCCTTCGCCCAAAAGGTCGTCGCCGAAAAGCGCTCAAAGTCCCTCGCCATGTGGCAGTCCGCCATCGCCATGATGTATTATTACAGTGGACAATATGCCCAAGCCGACCAGGCAGCCGAAGCCGCCCTCCCGCTTTCCGGCACACCGCTCATGCGCACCAATGCCCGCGACGTCCGCGTCTTCACCTCTTTGGCGCATCGCGGCATCACCGACGCCACGCTCAATGCCATTGTGCCCGATCTGCGTCGCTGGGAAGGAGACACCGAGAACGGCCACGGCCGTAACCTCCACACTCGTTTGGTGCGTCAAGACCTCATTCCCGCCCTCGAGAAAGCCCGCCGCCCCTTCGACGCCCTCCTGGCGCAGCGTGCCGAATTTTACGACAGCACGCTCATCAATATGGACAGCGGCCGCGGTTATGATCCCAACATGATCTACGGCTCGTCCTACTTCGACGCCATCGATCGCCTCAGTGCCGACTCCCTCAAAGCCTATTACACCTACCTCCACAGCCCCGCCCGCGAAGCATGGCAGAAATTGTGGAAACCCACCTCGTTCGCCGGCAAAGAGTTCTACTACGACCTTATGGGCACGCGCTTGCTTCGCGAATGCCGATTTGCTGAGGCCATTCCCTACTTGGAAAAAACGAGCCTCACCTTCCTCGCGTCGCAAAACATTGCCATCTATGCCGCCCTGCGCGATTATAAAGTCGAACGCTGGTACCGCCGGCAGCCCGTCCACGATTATGATCCCGAGATGGAGTATAATATCGAGGAAAACAGCAAGTTGAAATTCTGCCAAGACGTGCTCCGCTTGCAAAGTCAACTCAAAGCCGCCGACGATGCCGCCTTGCGTCAGCGCATCGCCTACCGTCTCGCTTCCTACCTCGCCCAAGCCTCGGCTGCCGGCGACTGTTGGTTCCTTTCGCGCTACGGCATTTCGGCCCTGTCCTCCGATGTCTATGAAGACGACCTCGGCACCGACCGCTTCCGAGGCGATGCCTTGCAGCGACTCAGCATACACTATCTCGATCTCGCCGCCGGCTCCACCGATCGCAACCTGCGCGAGCGCGCCCTCGTCGGTCTCGCGTGGTTGCCCGACGATCCGGCTCACATCGACCGCTACGACAACACTTCGCACCGCCGCATCTACCGCAAGCAGTCGCGTCAGTTCAAAGCCTACATGAAGTTGGCCGCATGGCGCGCCACGGGGCACGCCTCGGCCTACGTCAATCATTGCGACATTCTCACCCGTTTTGCCCGCGACAACTATCGCCAAGCCGTCCGCCCGCCCCGTCAGGAAAACGACCTCTTCAGCTGGTTGCCGCTCTACGATTTGCCCATTCGTTCGTTCTGATGCCGCGATACGTTTTCCACTTATGAGAGAAACTCCCCTCCGCAATCGGATGTTGCGGAGGGGAGTGTTGGGTTGTAGGAGGGAGGCCTTATTTCATTATTTGTCAGTCTTCGAGGATAGTACCTGAGTTCGGTCTAAGCAATAAATATTTTTAGAACCTCACCACTCCAAATGGCGGATGAACCTATTTTGTTGATACCTGAAGCCATTTTGTCATATTATCTAATAAGGTGGTAAATGCTTGTCCTAAATTAAGTGTCGAATCTTTTCGATGGACGCTAACATAGAGTGGTAAGTAGACTTCTTGATCTTCAAATGAGTGATTAGCGTCGTCAATCGCAATGGAGAAGAAGTTAAAATGCTGATTTTCTAGGAGTGCATACTCTATTCCTTTTTGGTGTTCGAGATAATTGATTAAGTTGTCGTTTTTTGCATAAGCAATAAAGATGGGACAGCGAATACTTTGCAGATATTTTTTTGGGTTATAGCGAATGAATGCAAGTAGACGTGCGTCGTTTTTGAATAGTTCCGTTTGACTTTTTACAAATTCTTGCTGTGTTTGTACACCACCAAAGGATGAATTAAAAAAACTTGGATTCCGCTGATAAATCTCAGCTATTTCCTTTTCCAAATCTTTTATTGCCTGCTTATCTCTTGGTTCAGAAGCTATAATGTGAGCTGAGAGGTAAATAAAGTACCTAAGGAGATTAATTTCTGAATATGAGTGCCACTTTAAAAAAGGAGTAACACGCGACATAACTTGTTCGTAATATACTTGCTCTCCTTTCACCCCCGTAGTAGCAAGGAGTAGAAGTTGTTTTACCTCCGTGTTTCTTGATGCCTCAATAATGGCGACAGAACCTCCTTCACTATGCCCAATAACGCCCACTGGATGTGATGCGAAACGCTCATCGGACTTCAGAAAGGCTAAAGCATCATGGAGGTCGTCAGCTGCATCATGCATGGTATAACGACCTTCTTGAGGCTGCCCCCCTAGAAGGGTGTCCGAATAACTGCGGTTGTCATATCTGAACGTTGTGTATCCCTTACGGTTTAAAGAGTCAGACAAAGCCTTAAAGAGACCCCAATAGTCCCGATTGGAAGCTTGTGGTGGCGTTACTAAGACCAAAATAGGTGATTGCTGTGGGGCTTCAGCTACTTGTGAAACAACTCCCTGAAGTTTCATTTTCCCTTTGAGTATAGGGAAAGATACTTCTATTTGTCTAGTTGTTTGTGCCTGAATGGGCAAAAGACTGCCTAATAGTAGGCAGAAAGCGGTAAAATAATACTTCATTTCTTGACATTGAATTAGAATCTTCATAATGGATATTTTTTAGATCAAACTCAGGTTGTTGCTAATTGTTTCTATTGCAAATGTAGTTATTTCCTTTGAATGGCAATTACATGTTCCTGGGTATTTTTTTTATTATACGACTTCTGAATCAAAGTTGCCGACTTTCTTTCAAATCCTCCCTTGTTTTCTTCCTTTCTTCCCGTCTTTCCTCGCGCGCGTACGCGTCAGTGTTTTCTGTTTTTTGTGTTCACCTCTTCACCTTTTCGGGGTAAACTGTTGATCAATAGGATAATACGGGTGAAGGTTGTTGTATTTGGGATTTGTGTTGAAAATCGACGTAAATAACTGATTGGTAGATAGATACGGGTGAAGCCTTCACCCACCGAGATGTTCACCTTTTC
Organism: Prevotellaceae bacterium; assembly: GCA_015257125.1. Classification (GTDB taxonomy): domain Bacteria; phylum Bacteroidota; class Bacteroidia; order Bacteroidales; family Bacteroidaceae; genus Alloprevotella. The sequence goes on from JABZKU010000014.1 coordinate 41,752, forward strand.
CTTCACCCGATGAAGGGGCGCACGAAAGAATCTGATTTTTGTGCGGAATGGTGATGGAAAAGGTGAAGTCAGGGTGAAGGAAAAATGAGAGGTGAAGCCTTCACTCGTATTTGTTTGTAGTTCAGCGTGTTTGGTTGGTTTGTTGTGATATTTTAAGGTGTGTTGCCTTCACCCTGCATCTTCTTGTATTATAGTCTATTATCCCCGAAAGGTGAAGGAGTGAAGGCTGAAAAACGAAAAACGGCGGACGCGCGCACGCGCGAGGAATGGGCGTATTTTACCCTCCATTTTATGGGAGAGTGGGGGAGCGCGAAAACAAAAAAGCGGGCACTCCCGAGAATGGGAGTGCCCGTAGGAAAGATAGGGAAAAGAATAACGAGGAACGTTATGCTTTGTCGTTTTCGAAGATCAGTCCGTCGCCCGACTTTTTGACGAGGATGGGATGCGTGTTGTCGACCTTGCCGCTCAAGATGGCTTTCGAGAGATCGTTGAGCAAGAAGTTTTGCAGGGCGCGCTTCACGGGACGTGCGCCGAAATCGGGGTCGTAGCCCTCTTCGGCGAGGAAGGCCACGGCGTCGTCGTTGACGCGGAGGGTGATGCCCTGCGCTTCGAGGCGATGCGCCACGGTGGCGATGTGCAGGCGCACGATCTGTTCGATCTCGCTGCGGCTGAGGGCGTGGAACATGAGAATGTCGTCGATGCGGTTGACAAACTCCGGACGCAAGCCCGGCAGCGGGGTGCCGGAGGGCGAAAGGCGGGGCGCGGTGAGAGCTGCCACGAGTTGCTCGCGCGAACTCTCGCTGTTGTCGTCGCCTTGCGGTGCATCCTTGGCCGTGAGGAGGTTGGAGGTCATGATGATGATGGTGTTCTTGAAGTTCACCGTCCGACCCTTGTTATCGGTGAGGCGGCCGTCGTCGAGCACCTGCAAGAGGATGTTGAAGACGTCGGGGTGTGCCTTTTCGATTTCGTCGAAGAGCACCACCGAGTAAGGCTTGCGGCGCACGGCCTCGGTGAGTTGTCCGCCTTCGTCATAACCGACGTATCCCGGAGGGGCACCGATGAGGCGCGTGGCCGAGAATTTCTCCTGATATTCGCTCATGTCGATGCGTGTCATCATGTTCTCGTCGTCGAAGAGGCATTCGGCCAGTGCCTTCGCCAGTTCGGTCTTACCGACACCCGTCGATCCGAGGAAAATGAACGAACCGATGGGGCGTTTCGGGTCTTGGAGTCCGGCGCGGCTGCGGCGCACGGCGTCGGCCACGGCTTTGATGGCTTCGTCTTGACCGATGACGCGGGCGTGGAGTTCGTCTTCGAGATGCAGGAGCTTTTCGCGCTCGCTTTGGAGCATGCGGGTGACGGGGATGCCCGTCCAGCGGCTCACCACGTCGGCGATGTCGTCGGCCGTGACCTCTTCTTTCACCATGGCCTCGGCGCCTTGGCGCTTGAGAAGGGTGTCGTGGAGTTCGGCGATCTTACCTTCCAACTCCTTCAAACGGCCGTAGCGAATCTCGGCCACCTTGCCGTAGTCGCCTTCGCGTTCGGCACGGTCGGCCTCGAACTTGAGTTGCTCGATTTCCTGCTTGTGTTGCTGGATCTGGGTCAAAATTTCACGCTCACCTTCCCATTTGCCTTTGAGGTCGTGTTCTTCCTCTTGGAGCGATTGGATTTCCTTGTTGAGGGCGGTGAGTTTCGCATCGTGGCTGCCGTCGGCAGCGGCGTCGGCCTCGCGGCGAATGGCTTCGCGCTCAATCTCGAGTTGGCGGAGGCGGCGCGAGATTTCGTCGAGCTGTTCGGGCTGCGAATCGCGCTCCATGCGGAGCTTGGCGGCAGCTTCGTCCATGAGGTCGATGGCCTTGTCGGGGAGGAAGCGGTCGGAGATGTAGCGATGCGAGAGGGTGACGGCGGCGATGAGGGCATCGTCCTGAATGCGCACATGGTGGTGGTTCTCGTAGCGCTCTTTGAGTCCGCGCAGGATGGAGATGGCGTCTTCGGGCGTGGGTTCGTCGACGAGCACTGTCTGGAAACGACGCTCGAGAGCTTTGTCCTTCTCGAAATACTTTTGGTACTCTTCGAGGGTGGTGGCACCGATGCTGCGGAGTTCGCCACGTGCCAAGGCGGGCTTGAGAATGTTGGCCGCGTCCATGGCACCTTCGCCCTTGCCGGCGCCCACGAGGGTGTGGATTTCGTCGATGAAGAGGATGATGCCCCCTTCGGCGGCGGTCACCTCGTTGACCACGCTCTTGAGGCGCTCTTCAAATTCGCCCTTGTACTTGGCACCGGCCACGAGGGCACCCATGTCGAGCGAGAAGACGCGTTTGTTGCGGAGATTTTCGGGCACGTCGCCGCGAGCGATGCGCTGTGCCAAACCTTCGACGATGGCGGTTTTACCCGTACCGGGTTCACCGATGAGAATGGGGTTGTTTTTCGTGCGGCGCGAGAGGATCTGCAAGACGCGGCGGATCTCTTCGTCGCGACCGATGACGGGGTCTAATTTACCGTCGCGGGCTTCGGCGACGAGGTCGCGGGCGTATTTTTGCAAGGACTGGTAGGTGTCTTCGCTCGAGGCGGAGTCGGCCTTGCGGCCGCCGCGCAGTTCTTTGATGGCGGCGGTGAGGGCATCGGCCGTGAGACCGGCATCTTTGAGCAGGCGCGAGGCGGTGCTGTCGGTGGTGAGGAGGGCGAGCAGCAAGGGTTCGAGTCCGACAAACTGGTCGCCGTCGCGGCGGGCGATGTCTTGTGCGGCGTTGAGTGCGGCGTTGGCATCGCGATCCAAATAGGGTTCGCCGCCTTCCACGCGGGGCAGACTTTGGAGTTCGCTGTCGATGGTGCGCGAGAGGAGGTCGGCGTTCACACCGGTTTTTCCGAAGAGAAACTGCGTGACGTTCTCTCCCACGGCGAGGACGCCCTCCAAAAGGTGGGTGGCCGTGATGGCCTGACGTTGCGTGCGTTGCGCCGTTTGCACAGCGTGCTGCACTGCCTCTTGGGCTTTGATGGTGAAGTTGTCGAAGTTCATATCTTTATGTTGTTTATTGTCGTTAGAAAATGAGTGAGTCGGTGTCGATGCCGAGGAGCAGCGGTGCGAACGAATGCCGGTGAGGGCGATTCGGCGCAAGGAGTGGAGGGAGTCGCTGAGGAACTGCCTCGGCTCGTGGGCGTCGACGCTTAGTTCTTTTGCAAGGGCTTTGCCGAAATTGGAAAACTGACGTTTTATCCGCGAAAACTGCTAAAATGTCAGTTAACTTGTTGATTGTGAGTGTTTGAAGTGACAAAATTTCAGTGTGGCGTAAGTTGCGTTTGGCTCGATTCTGTCGAAAAATGTAAGATTTGTTTGGCAGAACGAAGGGGAAAACTTATATTTGCATCATCTAAGTCGCGCCCCTTTCGCCCTTCGCAGGTGCGATGGCAAGGCCGACAGGCAATAACCTTCAAAACAACAACAGAATATGGCATTTTGCGAAAAACTCGAAGAATACCTCAAGAAGGAGGGCTTCTGCCCCGAAAAGACTGATTTCGGTCTCCAGTTCAAGTACGAAACCCTCGACTTCATCCACTTCCGTGACGATCAGGATGAGAATTTCCTCAACCTCTTCTTCCCCCAAATCTTCGAGGTGACCGAAGAAAACCGTGCAGACGTTTATGCTGCGCTCAACAAGGCGAATGCCGATGTGAAGGTGGCCAAAGGTGCCGTTCGTTTTGAAAACGCTGTTTGGGCAGGTGTGGAAATGCTCCTCTCCGACAACTTCGAACTCGGCGATGTCGTGCCCCGCGCACTCAACATGATGATCTACTACCGCGATGCTTTCTATCAAGCTTATGCCGCAACGCCCACGGGTAAGGCAGAGCTCGAACGCATGCAGGCTCAACAAGGCAAATAATCAACGTCGTGTATCGTCGCCGTGACGATGCGCGCACACCACTCAGCGTGCTCCGTCGCCACTGTGCGTCGGAGCACTTTTTCTTTTCGACCCTGCGTTTTATGGTGCGCGTTGCGGCTCGGCGGTGAGGATTGTCGAAAAAGAGTCCTCGCGTGTACGCGTGAATGATAAGAAGTGTGTATCTTTGTAGAGTCAAAATACGGACGATTCTGCTCACTCGTTGTGACAGAATAGATTCGCTCCCAACGCAATCAGCAAAATAAACAACAATATGACCTTAATCAAGTCAATTTCGGGATTCCGCGGCACGATCGGTGGCCGCAGCGGGGACACACTCAACCCCGTAGATATTGCTAAATCGGTGGCAGCCTTCGCCAGCTTGCGCGAAAAAGTGGTGAACCGCAAATATCGTCGCAAGATCGTCGTCGGCCGCGATGCGCGCATCTCCGGTGAGATGGTCAGCCAAGTCGTCTGCGGTACGCTGATGAGCATGGGCTTCGACGTGATCAACATCGGTTTGGCTTCCACGCCGACGACCGAATTGGCCGTTGCCATGGAAAGTGCCTGCGGTGGTGTGATCATCACGGCCAGTCACAACCCCCGTCAGTGGAACGCCCTCAAGTTCCTCAACGAAAAGGGAGAGTTCCTTCCCCCTTCGGAAGCCAGCGAAGTGGTGCGTGCCGCCAACGCCGAAGCTTATGAGTTTGTGGACGTCGACAACCTCGGTTGCCTCATTCAAAACTACAGCTACGACCAGCGTCACATTGAATTGATCAAACAACTCGAGCTCGTCGACGTGGAAGCCATTCGTCGTGCGCACTTCACTGTTGCCCTCGACGCAGTGAACTCCGTGGGTGGTGTCATCATTCCCAAGTTGCTCGGTCAGCTCGGCGTGACGCAAGTGACCTTGCTGAACTGCGAACCCACGGGCGATTTCGCGCACAACCCCGAACCGCTCAAGGAGAATCTCAGCGAGATTCGCAACCTCATGCGCAAAGGTCGCCACGACATCGGTTTTGTGGTCGATCCCGATGCCGACCGCCTCGCCTTGGTTTGCGAAGACGGTACCATGTTCGGTGAAGAAAACACCCTTGTGGCCGTGGCAGACTATGTGCTCCAACACACGCCCGGTAACACCGTAAGTAACCTCTCGTCCACGCGTGGTCTGCGCGATGTGACCGAAAAACACGGTTGCAACTACGCTCCCGCTGCCGTAGGTGAGGTGAATGTGGTGACGAAGATGAAAGAAACCGGCGCCGTCATCGGCGGTGAAGGTAACGGCGGTGTGATTTATCCCGCAGCTCACCCCGGTCGTGACGCTTTGGTAGGTATTGCGCTCATCTTGACGCACTTGGCCAAGTTGGGTTGCAAGGCATCGGAACTCCGCGACAGCCTGCCTCAATACTATATTTCGAAGAACCGCATCGATCTCAACCCGACGACCGATATCTTCGCCCTCTTGCAACGTGTCAAAGAAATTTACAAGAACGAGCAAATCACGGATATCGACGGTGTGAAAATCGACTTCCCCGACAAGTGGGTACACCTCCGCAAATCGAACACCGAACCCATCATTCGTGTGTATGCCGAGGCACACACCCGCGAAGAGGCCGATGCACTTGCGCAACAGATCGTGGATCTCGTTTACTCCATGACGCAGCAAGGATAATCGCACCCCTATTTCGACAACACCCTAAGCGGCGTCCCTCCTCCTTCGGCGGACGAGGGACGCCGTTCTGTATAAGAGGTGTTCTACACAAGACACGTTCTTTATACTTGTCCTATATATAATAATGTGTAGTCGAGATACCTTTCCAAGTCTTTCATACCTCAATTCTTCCTTATTATATCATGAAGAAACAACTTCTTCCCGTCGTTGCCGCGTTGCTCCCCCTTTGTGCCGCCGCACAACAGCGCTACAACATCGTCTATATCATGACCGACGACCACACGGCGCAGATGCTCTCGGCCTATGATCACCGCAACATCCAAACCCCCAACCTCGACCGCGTGGCGCAGGACGGTGTGAAATTCACCCGTTCGTTTGTCGCCAACTCACTCAGCGGCCCCTCGCGTGCTTGCATGCTCACCGGTAAGCACTCCCACAAAAACGGATTTACCAACAACGAGCACGGCATCTTCAACGGCGCGCAGCAGACCATGCCCAAGTTGCTCCAAAAAGCCGGCTATCAAACCGCGCTGATCGGTAAATGGCACCTCGTGAGCCGTCCCACCGGTTTCGACCATTGGGACATCCTCCCCGCACAAGGCAACTATTACAACCCCGACTTCTACAATGCCGACAGTTCCTATGTGGTAAAAGGCTACCTCACGAACATTATCACCGACAAAGCCATTCACTGGCTCGATGAGGAGCGCGACAAGCAGAAGCCCTTCGCTCTCTTCGTGCACCACAAAGCCTGCCACCGCGACTGGCTCCCCGAATTGAAGTATCTGCACGAATTCGAAGATAAAACCTTCGAACTTCCCGCCAATTTCTACGATGACTACGAAGGTCGCAAAGCCGCCGGTCTCACCGAAATGGAAATCGGAAAAGACATGACGCTCGACTACGACTGCAAAATGCTCTCGCCCTATCGCGGATCGCACCTCAAAGACGCCTATCTCAACATGATCGGCCGTCTCAATTCGAAAGATCGCGCCATCTACGACCATTTCTACGATTCCCTCAGTCTCGATTTCGAAAAACGCAATCTCAGCGGTCGCGCCTTGACGGAATTCAAGTTCCAGCGCTACATGCGCGACTATGCGAAAGTGGTCAAAACCCTTGATGACAACGTCGGTCGCCTGCTCGATCACCTGAAAGAGCAAGGATTGCTCGACAACACCCTCGTGGTTTATACCTCCGACCAAGGGTTCTATATGGGCGAACACGGATGGTTCGACAAGCGTTTCATGTACGAAGAGTCGCTCTCCACGCCCCTCCTCATGCACCTGCCCAAAGGCCTGACCGCTCGCGGAGAAATCAATGAAATGGTGCAAAACATCGACTACGCTCCCACCTTCCTCGAACTCGCCGGTGCCCCCATACCCGCCGACATTCAAGGCGTTTCGCTCGTGCCGCTCCTCAAAGGCAAGCACCCAAAGAACTGGCGCAAGAGCATCTACTACCACTACTACGAGTACCCCGCCGAGCACAATGTGCGTCGTCACTACGGTGTGCGCAATGAGCGTTACAAGCTCATCCACTTCTACAACGACGTGGACGCGTGGGAACTCTACGACCTCAAGACCGACCCCACCGAGATGCACAACCTCTACGGCCGTCCCGGCATGGAGAAAGTCACTCGCGAAATGAAAAAAGAATTGCTCCGTCTGCAAGTTCAATACGATGACAGCATCCGCCACTCGCAGAAACTCTAAGTAGCCGAATGCTACGGTAAACCTTCAATCGCAGGCGCGACAATGCACGGAAACGTGGATTGCCGCGCCTTTTTTCTTGCAGTATTAGGAGTGATTGGCTAAAAAATGGAGAAAACTCCACGAGTTGTTTGGTCTACTGCGCAAAAAGTGCTAACTTTGCTAGGTCGTCATTAGTAACCCCTACAAAACAAGGTGCTCGTGAAAACTAAAAAACTCCTCTTTAGCGCTGTAGCGTTGCTCACCGGTTGGTTTGCCGCCACCCATGTGAGCGGCACCCAGTCCCGCTATGCACAAGATGTGGCCGATTATCAGGCCGCAGCCACCGGAGACTCCTTGCCCACGCAGGCGCGTCTCACCAAATCTCGCTCTCAAGCTCTCATTGAACTGGCCGGTGCCACCACGCGTTTCCGTGAAACCGAAGCACCCCGCCTCCCCGATGTGCTCGCCGCCTCCAAGCAGAACGCCGGCGGCCGCATCGGTGTCATTGAGAAACTCCTTACTACCGCTTTCCGCTACATCGGTGTTCCTTATCGCAGCGGGCAGAGTGGTCCCCACGGCTTCGACTGCAGCGGATTTACCAGCTACGTCTATCGCCAAAATAACCTCACCCTCACTCGCTCCTCGCGCAGCCAGTACACCGAAGGCAGCCCCGTAGCCAGTGTGTCCGAGATGCGCAAGGGCGACCTCGTTTTCTTCGGCGGTCGCGGTGGACGCAACGGAGTAGGGCACGTCGGTATTGTGACCGAAGTCAACCCCTCTTCCGGCAGTTTCAAGTTCATCCACGCCAGCACTTCTTCCGGCATCCGCGTCGACAACTCCACCGACCCCTATTTCAGCAGTCGTTACGTCGGAGCGCGCCGCATCATTCAGTAAATTCCCTTTCCCATCGCTTACTTCAGTCGGAAAATGACGAGTAAAAAGCGAGTCGGAAAGTACGCATATCACCCTACGCGAAAGATTTTCGCCCCAACCAATTAGAAAGGAGGGATAGTTCTCACCCGGACAGTCAATATCACGCTATAATAACCCGTTCGCCACAATATGATGTGGCAAAATGATGCAATTCGCATCCTCGTCGCAAGAAAAAAACAACCAAAACCTTTGCGACTGAGAAATAATGCGTACTTTTGCACCACGCATATCAGTACGCCTATTCATAAAACAATAAATATAGCAACCCAAAATGATTGTAGTACCCGTAAAGGAAGGCGAGAACATCGAACGCGCCCTCAAGAAGTTTAAGAGAAAGTTTGAAAGAACCGGTGTCGTGAAAGAACTCCGTCGCCGTCAACAGTTCGACAAACCCAGCGTTCGTAAGCGTCTCGCTATGGAGCACGCCATCTATGTGCAAGCCCTCCATCGCAACGAGGACTAATTTTCAGTCCATTCGCGAAACACTCGCAAAGCATAGCGCCGTCTCCTGCTCGGAGATGGCGTTTTTTGTGTTCTCCGAGGAGAAACACTGCTTTTTTTGTGCTTGCTTCCTTGTAGCCTGTCCGGCGTCCTGCTGTTTCGGTGTTCTTTTTCGCCAATGTCTGAATTGAAAGCGATTATTTGTGGCGAAAATCGAAGCGTCGTTTCTTTTTTCTCGCCCCCGGTTTGTAATTGCGGCCTCCTTTTCTTCGAATCAATTCCATCTTCCATCATGCACGAATACATCCGGCGTTTTTTAGACTACATGTCCGGTCAGCGTGGTTGTTCACCCCTGACGCGCAGCACCTATGAAACCACGCTCACCGATTGTGCCAATTATTTGGTTGCGCATCACAGTCCCATCGCGTGGGACGCCGTCACCACTGCGCATGTGCGGGCTTGGCTGGCTCATTTGATGAAAAGTGGCTACGCTTCGAACACCGTCAATCGCTCACTTTCCGCCCTGCGCTCCTTCTTTCGCTACCTCCTGCGTGAAGGGGTAGTGGCCACCGATCCCGCTCATGCGGTTCGCAACCCCAAGGCCGCAAAACGCATCCCCACTTTCGTTCGCGAGCGTGAAATGGATCGACTCTTTGCCTACTATCCTTTCGGAGACGACTATGCCGGTCATCGCGATCGCACCCTGCTGTTGTTACTCTATCACACCGGTTTACGCGCCGCCGAGGTGCTCGGGCTCGACCTTTCCGGCGTCGACCTGACGGCCGGCCAACTGCGTGTCACCGGTAAGGGCAACAAGCAGCGCATCGTTCCTTTCGGGGCGGAATTGCGCGAAGCCATTGCCGACTATTTGCCGGTGCGCGAAGCCTATCTTCGTGGATTTTCAGTAGACGAAAGCGCACTTTTTTTGAGTGTGCGCGGTAAGCGACTCGGTTATACGGCACTTCGCAACATCGTGCGCACAGCGCTTTCGGCAGTCACCAGTCAGCAAAAGAAATCCCCCCACGTGCTTCGCCACAGTTTTGCTACCGCCATGCTCAGTCACGGAGCGCAACTCGAAGCCATCCGCCGGCTGCTCGGGCACGAAAGTGTCGTGACCACTTCTATTTATACCCACACCACGGTGGCCGAATTGCGAAAACAATATGCCGCGGCTCATCCGCACGACCGCGCCCCAAAAGAGTAGGGTGGTGCAATGTATTGTTGCGGGTGGACAAAACAAGAGAGATTTTGCCACCGAGCACCATTAAAAAGACGAATAACTAATGGTGAAAGACTCTCCATATTGATTCAAATCGGTTTGTTCGAACGCTTAGTCTGCTGTTTGTCGGGACGCCGAGGGGTGGGAGAGTGTAAACGGAAGAGCAGCTACTTGCATGGATCATGAGGAAATGCTAAGCAAAAAGGATTGTTGGAAACTCCACAACAATGATTCAAATCACGGGACATTCTTCGCGAAAGTTCCGTGCTTTTGTTTGAAAATCGCTCTTCTTTTTGTGAAGGAGAAAACGAGTGCTCATTTTGCGCTTTTCTACTGCTTTTTCATCGTTTTCCTCGCGCGCACGCGCGTCCGCTGTTTTTCGATTTTTGCCTTCACCTCTTCACCTATGCTGTGTAAGTACTTGATTATCTTGCTGTAAAGTGTGAAGGCTTCACCCTCTTTGCCTTCACCGGGTGAAGGCTGTTTTGGAGGCTTTTGTTCACCCGTAAACAGTTGTAAGTGTGATATTTATCTCTGTGGGTGAAGGGTGAAGGCAACTTTTTCGAAGTCGTTGAGCGCGCGAAATGCGCGTGTCATGCACGCAGGTGCCCATGCCTACGCGAAAAAAAAAAACCGGGCAAAAATTTGGTGGCACCGGAAATAAATACTACATTCGCAGTGTACCCCACCGATCATTCCGGGGTAGCATAGAACGATACTCCGTTTAACCATCACAACACACAAAGGAGGACACCATGGAATTCAAACTTCAAACGCTTCGTTTCAACGCCACCGAGAAGCTCGTGGCTTTCATTGATAAGAAAATCGCCAAATTGGAAAAGTATGGCGAAGTGCAAAACGTCGAACTCACGCTTCAAGTCGTGAAGCCCGAAACGGCCAATAACAAAGAGGCAAAACTTCATGTGGTGCTTCCCGGTCGCAGCATACACACCGAAAAAGTGGCAGACACTTTTGAAGAAGCCGTAGATCTTTGCATCGACGTAGCCCGCCGTGAATTGGCAGAGAATAAAGAAAATCACGGCTGAGAAGAAAAAAAACGGCCGAAAAGTTTGCGGGTCTGAAATTATTGCCTACCTTTGCACTCGAAATCGGAAACGCACCGCACTTCGGTACGAACGAAAGCCGCGGATCCGCATTCTAAAAGGGTAGTTACCAGAGTGGCCAAATGGGGCAGACTGTAAATCTGCTGGCTTACGCCTTCGGTGGTTCGAATCCATCACTACCCACCTCCATGGGAGGTATTGCGGGAATAGCTCAATTGATAGAGCACTAGCCTTCCAAGCTGGGGGTTGCGGGTTTGAGCCCCGTTTCCCGCTCAAATAATTTGCTGTTATAGCTCAGCGGTAGAGCACTTCCTTGGTAAGGAAGAGGTCGTGAGTTCAAGTCTCACTAACAGCTCTCTAAGGGAGATTGGAGAGGTGTACGAATTTTCTCCGGTCTCTTTTTGTTCAGAAGAATATAAACAATCAAATATAACCACTACAATGGCAAAAGAACATTTCGAGCGTACCAAACCGCACGTGAACATTGGTACGATTGGTCACGTCGACCACGGTAAGACTACTCTTACTGCCGCTATCACTGAAGTACTTGCAAAGCATGGTCTCTCCGAAAAGAAGTCTTTCGATCAGATCGACAATGCCCCCGAGGAAAAGGAACGTGGTATCACGATCAACACTTCGCACGTTGAGTACGAGACTGCAAATCGTCACTATGCTCACGTTGACTGCCCGGGTCACGCCGACTATGTGAAGAACATGGTAACGGGTGCTGCCCAGATGGACGGTGCTATCATTGTGGTGGCTGCTACTGATGGTCCCATGCCCCAGACTCGCGAGCACATCCTTCTCGCTCGTCAGGTGAACGTTCCCCGTCTCGTTGTATTCCTCAACAAGTGCGACAGCGTTGAAGATGAGGAAATGCTCGAGCTCGTAGAAATGGACATGCAGGATCTCCTCTCGCAGTACGACTTCGAGGAAGATACTCCTATCATCCGTGGTTCTGCTCTTGGTGCGCTCAATGGTGTGCCTGAGTGGGAAGATAGCGTGATGAAGCTCATGGATGCAGTCGATTCTTGGATCCAAGAGCCCGAACGTGACCGCGATAAGCCCTTCTTGATGCCTGTTGAGGACGTGTTCTCAATCACCGGTCGTGGTACTGTTGCCACCGGTCGTGTTGAAACGGGTATCGTTAAGGTAGGTGACGAAGTTCAGATCCTCGGTCTTGGTGAAGATAAGAAGTCGGTTGTAACCGGTGTGGAAATGTTCCGCAAGTTGCTCGATCAGGGTGAAGCCGGTGACAACGTAGGTCTCCTCCTCCGTGGTATCGACAAGCAAGAAATCAAGCGTGGTATGGTAATCACCCACCCCGGTGTGATTAAGCCCCACAAGAAGTTCAAGGCTTCAATCTACGTCCTCAAGAAGGAAGAAGGTGGTCGTCACACTCCCTTCGGTAACAAGTACCGTCCCCAGTTCTATCTCCGCACGATGGACTGCACGGGTGAAATTCACCTCCCCGAAGGCGTTGAAATGGTAATGCCCGGTGACAACGTGGAAATCACGGTTGAACTCATCTACGCCGTTGCCCTCAACGTAGGTCTCCGCTTCGCTATCCGCGAAGGTGGCCGTACGGTAGGTTCCGGTCAGATCACCGAGATCCTCGACTAATCTAGCGCACAACGACAGTTTGTCTGTCGAATGCATAAAAACAAGGTTCCGGCTCGAAGCCGGGTCGGAACCTTTCCTACGGGAATAGCTCAGTTGGTAGAGCACTGGTCTCCAAAACCAGGTGTCGGGAGTTCGAGCCTCTCTTCCCGTGCAAA
>JABZKU010000041.1 GCA_015257125.1 Prevotellaceae bacterium
GCTATGAACTCATCCTCAAAGCCTTTGCCCAACCCGAACTCTTGGAACTTTGCACCCCCATCGTCTACGGCAGCGAGAAAGTGGCCGCCTACTACCGCAAAGCCTTGGAACTCGACGTGCATTGGCACTGCATCGAGCAGCCCGAAGACGCGCATCCCGATCGCCTCAACCTGATTGACGTGATCGGCGACGAAGAAGTGAAAATAGAGCCCGGCCGTCCCTCGGCCGAAGCCGGTCGCATGGCCTTCCGCTCGCTCGAAGCCGCCGCGGCAGCGGCCAATGCCGGCAGCGTCGACGCCATTGTCACCTGCCCCATCAACAAGGCCGACATCCAGTCGGCCGACTTCCGCTATCCCGGCCACACCGAATTTTTCCAAGCCGCCTGCGGCGGTGAGGCGCTCATGGTCTTGCTCAACCCCCTCATGCGCGTTGCGCTCGTCACCACCCACCTTCCGCTGAGCGAAGTGGCCGAGAAAATCACGGCCGAACACGTGGAAGCGCAACTCCAACGCCTCCACACCACCCTGCGACGCGACTTTTGCATCACCGCCCCGCGCATTGCCGTGCTCGGCCTCAACCCCCACAACGGCGACGAGGGATTGCACGGCCGCGAAGAGGTGGAACTGCTCGCGCCTCTCGTGCAGCGTCTCAACGGCGAGGGACTCCCCTGCTTCGGCCCCTACAGTGCCGATGGATTCTTCGGTGCCGGTTCGTTTCGCCACTTCGATGCGGTGCTGGCCATGTACCACGATCAGGGTCTCGCGCCCTTCAAGGCGCTGTCGATGGACGACGGGGTGAACTTCACCGCAGGGCTCGACATCGTGCGCACCTCGCCCGACCACGGCACGGCCTATGATATTGCCGGCAAGGGCGTGGCTTCGATCCAATCGTTCGTGCAATCCATCTACACGGCCATCGATGTCTATCGCAATCGCTTGCGCCACGACGAGATGCACGCCGATCCGCTCGTCATCGCCCCGCGCGAACGCCGTGAAGACCGCCGCAATCGCGCGCAACAATAAGTGCTTCTCGCACATTTTCCGTTCGTCATTCTCCGCGAAATCCTCCTTTTCCGTCATCTCATGAAGCAGTCTTTGCTCCTTTTCTTCTTGCTGGTTTTCACCGCCCTGCCCCTTTCGGCGCAACGCCTCGTGGGTCGCGTGGTCGATGCCAAGAGCGGCGAAGCCATTCCGTTCGTCAATGTGTTTTACGACGCGGCCAAAGGCGGCCGCCACGGTGTGCAGACCGATGCCGCGGGGCGTTTCTCCCTGCCGCTCCACAAAGGCATGCGCGTGGTGGTGAGCAGCGTGGGCTATGAGAGTTTCTCCACCCGCGCCGTGGGGGGCGATTCGCTCATCGTGCGCCTCAAGCCCGCCGACTTCGCCGTCGGCACAGCTGTTGTACAGGCCAAACGCTCGAAGTATTCGCGCAAGAACAATCCGGCGGTGATTTTGATGGAAAAAGTCATCGCCGCGAAGAAAGCCGGCGACCTGCGCAATCGTGATTTCTACAGTTTTGAGAAATACAACAAGCTCACTTTCGCGCTGAGCGACATCACGCCCGAGTTTTTCGAGGAAGGCGGCATCAAACGCATGCCCTTTCTCAAAGAACACGTCGAGACCTCGAAAGAAACGGGCAAACTGATTCTCCCCGTTTCGGTCGACGAAACCGTTTCGCAAGAGATTTACAGTAAGGAGTTGGGCGCGGCCAAGACCATTGTCAAGGGCGAACGCACCAACGGCATGAACGAAATCATCGACACAGGCGACATTCTCGCCTCGATGTTGCAAGATGTGTTCACGGAAGTCGACCTCTATCAAGACGACATCCGCTTCCTGCAAGCACAATTCCTCAGCCCCGTGGCCACCCACGGCGCCATTGCGTTCTATCGCTACTTCATCGAAGACACCACCGTGGTCGACGGACAGCGCTGCATCCAAGTTTCGTTCGGCCCCAACAATCCGCGCGACTTCGGGTTCACGGGGTCGCTCTACATCTTGGCCGATTCCACCTTCCGCCTCGCCAAGGCCGACATCAGCATCCCCGTGAAATCGACGGTCAACTACGTGAAGCGCATCAACATCGCGCAGCAATTCACCACCCTCCCCACCGGCGAACAGGTACTGGCCAAGAACGACATGTTCGTGGTGCTCGAAGCGGCCAAATTTCTCAAGACGCTCGAGGTGAAACGCTACACCGAATACTCCAACTACTCGTTCGCTCCGCTCTCGCCGCGCCTTTTCCGCTTCACCGCCGAGAAGAAAACCGAGCCGGACGCGCGCATGCAAAACGAAGACTTCTGGAAAGAGCACCGCCCCCTCGCCCTCAGTCCGTCGGAAGACCGCCTTTCGCTCTTCGTCGAACGCATTTATAATATTGAGGGCTTCTCGCCCGTGATTTGGGTGGGCAAATCGCTGATCGAAAACTACATTCCGACCTCGATCGACCCCAAGAATCCATCGAAACTCGACATCGGCCCCGTCAACACGGCCGTCACCTCGAATCCCGTCGACGGACTCCGCCTGCGCGCCTCACTGCAAACCACCGCCAACCTCAACCCGCACATGTTTTGGCGCGGCTACTTAGCCTACGGCTTCCGCGATCATCGCTGGAAAGGTTTGGGCGAATTGACCTATTCTTTCCGCCGCAAAGCCTATCTGCCCATGGAGTTTCCGGTGTCGAACCTCACGTTCACCTACTCCTACGACGTGTCGGTGCCGAGCGACCAATACTTGACGACCGACAAGGACAATGTGTTCATGGCACTCAAGTGGGCGCCGGTGAAACACATGAACTATGCGCGGAGTTTCAAACTCGTCTACGATCAAGAATGGGACTACGGCCTGCAGTGGCGCGCACAAGTGCGGCACGACATGACCGAGCCCACTTATATGCTCTTCTACCAGCCCGTGGCCAATGGCGTACACTACGACGCCCAGGGCAACTACCATCCGCGCCCCTTCGGGCCGGCGGACGGATCGGGCTTCAATGCGCGCAATCGCAGCTATCTGCGCACCTCCGATTTCTCCGTTTTGCTGCAATACCAGCCCGGCGTGGCTTACATCAACACCAAGCAGCGCCGCATCTTGGTCAACAAGGAAGCGCCCATCTACCGCATTTCGCACATCGCCGGCCTGCGCGGCGTGTGGAGCGACTACACTTACAACCTCACCGAGGTGGGTGTGCGCAAACGCGTGTGGCTCCGTTCGTGGGGTCGCATGGATTTCGATTTTGCCGCCGGCGCGCAGTGGAATCGCGTCCCCTTCCCGCTCCTCATCATGCCCCGCGCCAACTTGGCTTACGTGTATGACGACGACATGTACTACCTCGTCGACAATATGGAGTTCCTCAACGACCGCTACGCGCAGTTGATGTTCAACTGGAGCCTGAACGGGAAAATTTTCAACCGCATTCCGCTTTTCAACCGCCTGAAATGGCGCGAACACGTGGGCTTCAACATCCTTTGGGGACGACTCACCGACAAGAACAACCCCTATTTGGAAGAAAACAAGACGCGCACCGACCTCTATTACTTCCCCGGCGAGTTCAACGCCGACGGTTCGTTCCGCCAACAAAGCAAGGTGATGGATCCGCAAGTGCCGTATGTAGAAGCCGCTTTCGGTATTCACAACATTTTCAAGCTCTTCCACATCGACTACGTGCGCCGCTTCACCTATCTCGACGACCCGCGTACCACCCGTTGGGGCATTCGCTTCATGGCGCGCGTCATCTTCTGATCGCCCCGCCGCCCTCGTCCACTTCATTTCCCCTTTCGCATGAAATTTGCCATCATCGCCGCCGGCGAAGGCTCACGCCTTGCCGAAGAAGGCATCTCCGCTCCCAAACCCCTCATCCCGCTCTGCGGCACGGCCATGATCGAACGCCTTGTGCGCATCTTTGCCGCCAACGACGCGGAGGAAATCGTCATCATCGTCAATCGTCTGCGCCCCGAAACCGAGTCTTTCGTGCGTCGCCTCGCCGACGAACATCCCGAGTGGAACCTTCGTATTGAAGTGGAGACCACGCCCTCGTCCATGCACAGTTTCGCCCGCATCGCCCCCTTGCTCGACGGCGCGCCCTTCTGTTTGACGACCGTCGACACCATCTTCCGCGAAGAAGATTTCCGCGCCTACATCGCCGCCTTCCGCTCTGCCCTCGAAGCCGGGCTCGACGGGCTGATGGCCGTGACCGATTTCATCGACGACGAGAGTCCGCTCTACATCGGCACGGACGAAGCACTCAACATCGACGGCTTTTACGACACGCGCGAGCCGCGTTTCCGTTTCATCTCGGGCGGTATCTACGCCCTCGCCCCCCGTGCGCTCGACACCCTGCGCCGCTGCATGGCCGAAGGCCAAAGCCGCATGCGCAACTTCCAGCGCGGCCTCATCGCCGACGGCCTGAAGTTGAAAGCCTATCCCTTCTCCAAAATCCTCGACGTCGACCACGCCGCCGACATTCCCAAAGCCGAAGCCTTTCTCCGCGATTGCTAATTCGCCCCGCCCCGCTATGATCTATCTCATCTCTCGCGACACGCAATACTCCCCCAACAGTGAGGCGCGCGACGAAGCCATTTTCAAAGCCGTCGCCTTGGCGCTCTCCTTGCAGGGCGAACCCATCGCGGCGATCGACGAAAATCGTTTACCCGCCGCCTTCGCCGGCGCCGACTTGGTGCTCTCCATGGCGAGAAGTCGCACCGCGCAGACCACATTGGCCGCCGCAGAAGCCGCCGGCACCACGATTTGGAACAGCCCCGCCGCCTTGCTCCGCCACAGCCGCGCCGACCTCGACGGTTGGTTCAACGAAGCCGGTTGCGGTGCGCCCTTTCTCCACAACGTGACCGACCCGTCGCTCATCGTGCGCACCCTCGGTCTCCCCCTCTGGCTCAAGCGCAGCGACAGCGCCGCTAAAACAGCCGACGATGTGCGTTTCATCGCCGACGAAGATCAACTCCGCGCCGCCCTGGCCGACTTTGCTGCCGCCGGCATCGACGATTTCATCGTGAGTGCGCATCTTGAAGGCGATTTGGTGAAATTCTACGGTGTCGAAGGCACGCCCTTCTTCTCGCACACCTATCCCACACGCGAAAATGGCTTCAGCAAATTCGGACTCGAGCAGCACAACGGCACGCCGGCCGAGCATCCCTTCTCCCTGGCCGACTTGAAAACCACCGCCGACGCCGCCGCCCGCCACTTCGGTAGGCTCATCTACGGCGGCGACGCCATCGTTCGTCCCGACGGCCGCTTCTTCCTCATCGATTTCAACGACTGGCCCTCCTTTGGCAGCTGCACCCAAGCCGCCGCCGAGGCCATCGCCCACCGCGCGCTCCACTTCCTTCGCCGCCGCGCCTAATTTTTCATCTCTCTTCCCATGGCTGAAAACACGAACCTGCAATCGACCTTCAAAAGCACCGACACCGAAGAAAACATTGACATCTACTTCACCCGCCCCATCGGTTTGTTGTGGGCGCGCTTCTTCAATCTCTTCGGCATCCACCCCAACGTGATCACCATCCTGAGTATCTTCCTCGGTGCCGCCGCCGGTGTCTTCATGGCGCTCGGCGAAGGCCGTCTCGACCTCACGCTCATCGGCATCGGCCTACTCATGTGGGCCAATTTCTACGACTCGGCCGATGGACAGCTCGCTCGCATGACCGGTAAGAAGACGCTTTGGGGTCGCATCCTCGACGGTTTCGCCGGCGATGTGTGGTTCATCGCCATCTACGTGGCCATTGCCGTTCGTCTCATGCCGCAACCCATCGTGCCGGGCTGGAGCGAGAGTCCGAAATGGAGCTTTTGGATCTTCCCCCTCCTCTATTATATCGGATTTCACGCCCACGCCGTACAGAGTCGCCTCGCCGACTACTACCGCAACGTGCATCTCTACTTCATCAAAGGCGCCTCGGGCAGCGAACTCGACAACGCCGAGCGCCTGCGCGCCGACTACGCCAAAGTGTCGTGGAAGAAAGACACCGCTTGGAAAGTGTTTCTCCACTTCTATTGCAACTACACCGCCGGTCAGGAGCGCGACACGCCCGAATTTCAAGCCCTCAAGCGCACCCTCGACGCGCGCTACGGCCGTAACCTCCCGCCCGAACTCGTCGAAACCTTCCGCGCCGGCAGTCTGCCCCTCATGAAGTGGACCAATGTCCTCACCTTCAACTGGCGCGCCATCACCCTCTACACCAGCCTCCTCGTTGCCGTTTGGATTCCTTGGTTCGTCCTCGTCTATCCCCTCGTTGAACTCACCGTCTTCCACGGCATCTACCGCTATATGCGCCGCACCCACGAAGCCCTCTGTCGCCGCCTCAACCAACAACTCCTGTCCTCCGCTCCCGCCACCGCATGAAGCCCCTCTATCGCAACCTCTTTCTCCTCTTTGGACTCTGCGCCATCGCCTTCATGGTCTACTCCTTTCCCGAAGGTTGGGAAACCATCAAGCGCAACCCCGCTAACGTCCTGCTCTACCTCCCCGGCGTGGTCGGCATTTGGCTCTTCGTCTACCTCTGCAACGCTTGGGCGTTCCAAATCTTGGTCAACACCTCCGACCACGACAAGCACCTCTCATTCGCCCACGCCATGAAGCTCACCATTTCGGGCTTCGCCTTTTCCTATACCACCCCCTTCGGTTCGGGCGGCGCCCCCTATCGCGTCATGGAGCTCTCGCGCTACATCGGCACGCCGCGTGCCGTGTCGTCCGTCGCCCTCTATTCGATGATGCACGTCTTCAGCCACTTCTTTCTGTGGAGCACGGCCCTCATCGCTTTTGTCATCGCGCATTTCGACGTGATGAACGCGTGGTTGTGGAGCCTCTTTGCGGGCTACGTCACCATCTTCGTGGCCGCCGGCGCCTTCTTCTCCTATAGTTACAAGCACGGCATCATCGCGCGCGTCTTTCGTCTGCTCTTCTTCGTGCCGTTCTTGCGCCGCCCCGCGCGCCGTTTCTATGAGCGCCACCTCGAAGCCTTCGACACCATCGACGCCAACATCCGTTTTCTCTACGAACATCCGCGCCAACTTTGGGGCTCGCTGGCCGCCGAATACGTCGGCCGCCTGCTCAATTCGTTTGAATTCTACTTCATTCTCCTCGCCTTCGGCATCCCCGGCGCCAACTTCGTCGACGGCCTCATCATTCTCGGTTTCTCCTCGCTGATGGGCAACCTCCTGTTCTTCCTCCCGATGCAAATCGGTGCGCGCGAAGGCAGCCTGGCCGTCATCGTCCCCCTCCTTTTCCCCGGCGTGGGACAAGCCATCGGCATCTACGTGTCGTTCTACACCCGCATCCGCGAAATTTTCTGGATCGTGGTCGGTGTGCTCCTGGTGAAAATCGGCAACAAACAACTCATGCGATGACTCCTACCACCTTACTTTTCGACTACGGCGGCACGCTCGACAGCGGGGCGCGCCACTGGAACTTCGTTCTCCTCGACGGCTACCGCCATACCGCCGAGCGTTTCCCGGCCCTCCGCGCCGTCGACGGCGAAGTGTGGCGCGCGGCCTACGTGCACGGCGAGCGCACCCTCGCCCGTCAACCCATCGTCACCCCCGACGATGACTTCCGCACCCTCCTCCACAAAAAGATCGCCGTCGAACTCGCCTTTCTCCGCGAAGGCGGCACCGTCACGCTCTCCGATGCCGACTGCGCCACCGCCACCGACGCCATTGCCGACTACTGCGACCACGCGGCGCGCCGCCATGCCGATGAAGCCCGCCACATCTTGCAAACCCTCCGCGACCGCGGCTACCGCTTTGTGCTGGTCACGAACTTCTACGGCAACATCCACGCGGTGCTCCGCGCCTACGGCCTCGCCGACTTCTTCCCCCACATCGTCGAGAGCGCTGTGGTGGGGGTTCGCAAACCCGATCCCGCCATTTGGCAACTGGGCATCGATGCGGCCGCCGTTCCCGCCGCATCATGTGTGGCCATTGGCGATTCGTTCTCCAAAGACATCGTCCCCGCCCACTCCCTCGGCGCACAAACCATTTGGTTCAAAGGCGAAGAATGGGAACAAAAGGACTATGACGAAACGCTCCCCACCCACGTCATCACCGCCCTGCCCCAACTCCTCGACCACCTCCTTTG
Source organism: Prevotellaceae bacterium (assembly GCA_015257125.1). Taxonomy (GTDB): domain Bacteria; phylum Bacteroidota; class Bacteroidia; order Bacteroidales; family Bacteroidaceae; genus Alloprevotella. Next base: position 8,083 of record JABZKU010000041.1, read on the forward strand.
AGATTTTTTTCGAGAAGCATGCTTCATAACAATCGGGTGCGCCGCCAAACTCATGTTGGCGGCGCACCCGATTGTTTGTATAGCTCAAGCTTATTTTATCCCTATCTAAGCAATGACACATCAAAGATAGCGACGAGCTGCTTCATGCAACTGTTCCGTAAAATCGAAGATGTCGTCGATTTTCGAGATGGGATGACGTGTTTCATTCTTTTGGTCATCGAAAAGTCCCAAATACTTCTGCTTACCATTAAAATGCAGTCTGCAAATGGGGCGACGATTGTTGTCATCTGCCAAGATGCCAAAGTATGAGATGGTATCGCGAGCAGCCACGCGCTCAACAGGAATCACACTGCGCACAATTGCCCGAACAACATGAAATCCTTCCAACTCTTCCTCTGTAGTAACAATACGATCGTCCTTAGATTCGGGAAGTGCTTCAGTTGTTTCTTCTGGTTCTTTCTGCGCATTACCACTGTCTGAAATAGACTGCGCCACATTTTGTCCTTCTTCGCCGATAGCCGTTTTCAGTCGTGCAGACAGCACGTCATTGACATACGAATTGAGAGCACGTTTCACGAGTACCGTAAACTGTTCCTGCACTTTGGCTGTGAAAGACCCACTAATTATACGTTTACTGAGGAATCGCACAAACTCAGCAGAGGGTGATTCGAACTCTTCAGCGAACTCCGCTTTCAATTCACGCATGTACTTCAACTCACTGGCCGTACTCATAACGTTTTCTACATCAAAATACGACTTGTGGAACTTCTTGAGTTCTTCAATTTGTGATGGACGCAAATCGGTCAAATTGATTTCCAAGAAGGGTTTCTCATCCATTTTATTCGGTTCTTCCAAATCGGTGTAGAAACGATAAATGATACCATTGGTAAGCACCCCGAACTTTGCCTTAGACACTGTGAAATAGCGCAACAATTGGGTTTCATGCAAATTCAGATTCTGCGCCCAATGCTTACACTCTATCAAAATCACCGGTTCGTTGTTCGCCATAATGGCATAGTCGATTTTCTCACCCTTCTTTTTGCCAATGTCACAACACATCTCAGGCAAAACTTCAAGGGGGTTGAAAACATCATAGCCCAATGCCGCTATAAACGGCATAATCAATGCATTTTTTGTGGCCTCTTCTGTAAGAAGATTATCTTTAAGCACAGGAATACGCTCTGCAATCTGTCGTATTTGGTCTTTGAAATCCATAATCAAACAATTCTATGGGGAAAAAGGAATTAGATTACAGCAAAAGTACAAAATACTCGACTTTGCAACAAAATATTTGAATAGAAAAATCAAAGCCTACAGTTTTTCCAGATTAGATGAAAAGAAAAAACTTTACCACTAAGGATGAAAACTCTTACAGAAGCCAATTCCCCTTAATCAATCTTCATAGAGAAGCCCACTTGTTCTGCTCGAAACACGAGGACTATCGAAGAAAACAAGTCTTGTTTCGGAAACACTTCCCCACTGTTCTCCTCTCGCGCACGCGCGTACGCGCACATCAGCGAGTTTTCGTTTTTTTGCCTTCACCCTTCACCCCGTCTGAAAACGAACTGAGAATCAAATCGTTGCGGTAAAGAAAAAGGTAAAGGCAAGCCTTCACCTTACCTTCACCCTCATTCCGAAAGGTGGGAGCAAGGTCTCGGCGCACGACGAGAAGGGGAGCGAAAAAAGGAAACGTGAACACGCACCTTCACCCTGCCTTCACCGCAAATCGCTTGTTTTCAACATAATACGCCACATGAATATAAAACGCGGAGAAACGAATAAAAATTCCTTCACCGTATTTTACTGAATTACAGCGCTTTGCAGCGATCGGGTAAAAAGGTGAAGCGGAGCACCTGGCAGTTTGCCTTCACCGCAAAACACTCCATATCAAGAGGTTGTGCGCATTGGGTGAAGAGGTGAAGGCAATTATTCGAAACACGGGACGCGCGAGCGCATGACGCGCGCACGCGAGGGAGGAGGCGCAAAAGCATTTTTTCGACGACCGAGACACCAACGATTGCCGGCGAGCGAACAAGGCGGAAAAGAAAGAAACGGAGAAGGAAAACAAGTCGAGCAAGAGCGCAAAGAAGGAGAGCGAGGGCGCCCCAAAAGAAGCATGAGGAGGAAACCAGTCGACCGAGGGGAACAAAGAAGGAAAGCCAAGAGGCAAAGGGGCGAAACGAAACAGGACAGACGCCCACGGCGAGAAAATGGCAGTGGAGCGAAAACGCGCCATCTGTCGCTGGGCAATAAAAAACGCCCACGACGAGCGCACTTTCCCTTCGTAGGATGATGCGTTCGCCGCGGGCGAAAGTAGAAAAATGGGGTTTGTGCTTACCCCCCGAAGGCAGCCGCGAGGGCTTCGGCACAGCGTTCGCCGTCCATGGCGGCGGAAACGATGCCGCCGGCGTAGCCCGCCCCTTCACCGCAGGGGAAGAGTCCGGCGAGGCGCACGTGTTGCAAGGTGTCGTTGTCGCGCACCACACGAACGGGTGACGAAGTGCGCGTTTCGGCGGCGATGAGGATTGCGTCGTTGGTGAGAAAACCGCGACTGCGACGACCGAAGGCTTTGAAGCCCTCTTGCAAACGCTCGGTGATGAAGCGCGGCATCCAAAAGTGGAGGGGCGAGGCGATCAATCCGGCGGTGTAGCTCGATTTGGGGAGTTCGGCCGAGAGGCGGTTGTTGACAAAATCGGCCATGCGCTGGGCAGGCGCCACCTGCGTGCGCCCACCTTGCCCCCACGCGGCGCGCTCGATGCTCTCTTGCAGCCACATCATGCGCAGGGGGTTCGCCTCATCGGCGAGAGCGGCGTGGCCTTCGGCCAAGGCATCGTTTTGCAAGGCTTCGGCCACCCAAGGGGCGAGGCCGTCGTTGAGGTCTTCGGGACGGGTTTCGACCACCATGCCCGAGTTGGACCAGCGACTGCCGCGGTTGGCGGGGCTCATGCCGTTGACCACCAACTGTTCGGGACCGGTGGCGGCGGGAACGACAAACCCACCGGGGCACATGCAGAAGGAATAGACACCGCGCCCGTTCACCTGCTGCACAAAGGCGTATTCGGCCGCCGGGAGATAGTCGCCGCGCCCTTCGCGGTTGTGATATTGGATTTGGTCGATGAGGTGCGCGGGGTGTTCCAAACGCACGCCCATGGCCACAGCTTTTTGCTCGATTTCGACGCCTGCGGCATGGAGATAGCGATAGACATCGCGGGCGGAGTGGCCGGTGGCGAGAATCACGGGGCCGGTCCACTCGCGGCCGTCGGCGGCGCGCACCCCTTCCACCCGCCGGCCGTCGGCCGAGAAGAGGAGGGCGTCGACGCGCGTCTGAAAATGCACTTCACCACCCGACTCGATGATCTGCCGACGCATGCCGGCGATGATGCCCGGGAGGCGATCGGTGCCGATGTGGGGATGGGCGTCGGCGAGAATATCGGTGGCGGCCCCGTACTGGCAGAAGATGCCGAGAATGCGCGCCACGTTGCCGCGCTTCTTGGAGCGAGTGTAGAGTTTACCGTCGGAGAATGCCCCGGCGCCGCCTTCGCCGAAGGAGTAGTTGCTCTCGGGATCGACACTGCCCGAACGGGCGATGGCGGCAATGTCTTTCTTACGGCCGTCGACATCGCGTCCGCGCTCGAGCACCACGGGGCGCACGCCCAATTCGATGAGGCGCAAGGCGGCAAAGAGTCCTGCGGGGCCTGCGCCGACCACGACGGCTTGCGGGGCCTGCGAGACATCGCCGTAGCGAATGGGGGTATAGGCGAGTTCGGCGGGCTGTTCGCCCACCCAAATCTGCACGCCGAGATTGACCATCACGTTGCGCTGGCGCGCGTCGATGCTGCGGCGCACAATGCGCACTTGCGTGATCTCACGGGGGGCAATGCCGAGATTTTCGGCCACCGCACTGCGCAGGCGTGCCGCATCGTAAGCCACTTCCGGACGCACACGGAGCTCAAGAGTAGTCGTCATATTGAGTAAAGTCTAATTGGATGATGGCACAAATATACAAAGATTTTTTTGCACGGGCGCTCAAGAAAGCGTAACTTTGTGGCAGTGTAATCATGATTTCGCGGTGTGCACTGCGCGCCGCCCCAATCCCCCCAACTGCACCATGACAAAAGGTAAGGTAGATGCCCTGTTGGGCATCGTGTTCGGCGACGAAGGCAAAGGCAAGGTCGTCGATTATTTCACTCCGCGCTACGATTTGGTGGCGCGCTTTGCCGGCGGCCCCAATGCCGGACACACCATCATCTTCGACGGAAAGAAATTTGTGCTCCGTTCGATCCCTTCGGGCATCTTCGATTCCGGTAAACTGAATCTGATCGGCAACGGTTGCGTCATTGCGCCCGACCTGTTCATGGCCGAGGCGCGCGAACTGGAAGCCGCAGGCTATACCATCACCGACCGCCTGCACATCAGCCGCCGCGCTCACCTCATTCTGCCCACGCACCGCGTGCTCGACCGCGCCTACGAAGCGGCGAAGGGCAAAAACAAAGTGGGCACGACCGGTAAGGGCATAGGCCCCACCTATAGTGACAAGGCGGCTCGCGTGGGGCTGCGCGTGGGCGACATCGAAGGCGATTTCCTCACGAAATACAACGCGCTGAAGGAACGCCACCTGCGCTTGCTCTCCGACATGGGCTTCACGGACTTCGACATCACGGACGAAGAACGCGCATGGCTCGAAGGCATCGACTATCTGCGCCGCTTCCCCATCACCGACACGGAGGTCGAAATCAACCAAGCCCTCGCGGAAGGCAAGAACGTGTTGGCCGAAGGCGCACAGGGTTCGTTGCTCGACATCGACCACGGCACCTATCCCTTCGTTTCGTCGTCGTCGACCACGATCGGCGGTGTTTGCACAGGACTGGGCGTGGCACCGCAAAGCATCGGCCGCGTGTGGGGTATCTTCAAGGCGTACAGCACGCGCGTAGGCTCAGGGCCGTTCCCGGTTGAGCTTTTCGACGAAACGGGCGAGGAAATTCGCCGCGTGGGTCGCGAGTTCGGTGCGGTGACGGGTCGCAACCGCCGCTGCGGTTGGGTGGATCTCGTGGCGCTACGCTACGCGATCATGATCAACGGCGTGACGGATTTGGTGATGATGAAGGCCGACGTGCTCGACGGCTTCGAAACCATCAAAGTGTGTGTGGCCTACGAAAAAGACGGGGTGCGCACGGAAACGATGCCCTACGACACCGAAGGTTGGACGGCGGTGTACGAAGAACTGCCGGGCTGGCACACGCCGCTCACGGAGATGCGTCGCGAAGCCGACTTCCCCAAGGCCTATGCAGACTACGTGAGCTACTTGGAAAAGGCACTCGGCACACCGATCACGATTCTCTCCGTCGGTCCCGACCGCGAAGCGACGATCGTGCGCTAAGTAGGCCGTGACGACTCCTTATAGAAATAGATCTCTTTCCCCTCGTTCTCCCCATGCGGCAGAACGAGGGGAAACCTTTTTCGGATAGCCGAAGACGCCGGGGAGCAACCGGGCTGCTCGCGCCAACAAGGAAGGGCGACCGCCCTTCCACGATGCAAAAGGGGACGAGGAGGGGCAAGAAAGCGACCACTAAGCGCAAACAGTGGAAACAAGGTGGCGGCTTTCGCCCGCTGCGCGACAAAAAGTCGGCACTTCGTTTGGCTTATTCGTTCTCAAGTCTTAACTTTGCAGTACAAAGGGCTCCGTAGCTTAGCTGAATAGAGCGTCAGATTCCGGTTCTGAAGGTCTTGGGT
>JABZKU010000001.1 GCA_015257125.1 Prevotellaceae bacterium
CGTTGATAATGATGTGCAGTTTGAAACCGAAGAACCACCCCATAGTCCCTTTGCCTCTTGTGGCAAATCCCCGAAAGGTTTTGTGTCTTCTCGATCGCTTGTCGTGACACACCCGAATGGGGGTGGAGTCAATGATCTAGATGCCGGTGCAATCGCCCAAACAACAGTTGTTGAGAAACAAATAAAGTTTGAGAGAAACCATTTGCTCACGTTCCACAAAGCGATTGTAAGAGAGCACGACGGGAAAGTGTTGTCGCCACTCTTTGCAGATCATTTGGGTGTAGAAAGCCTTGAGTGTTCGGTATCCAGAAAGGTGAAAGAGGATGAGAATGGTGATAATTTCGCTGTCGCTCATCTTAAAAGCGCGATTTCTCCTCTTTTTCCGTCTTCGCCAATCGCTTTTTTCTTGAACTGCGGTTCAATTTGCTTACAGAATTCGTCGACCGAATAAAAGATTTCCGTTATCTTTGCAGTGTAAATAGTGTTCATATGGAATAGTAACTATTTGGTTATCAGTTATAAAGTTGCGAATTTCTTGCCACATGAACAAGTTTCCCACCGATTAAGTTACTTAGTCGGTGGGATTATTTTTAGAGGAGATGCTTAGACCGAACTCAGGTATTGGTTGATGATCTTGGATACCCACGATAATCCATCCGCCGAACTTCACTCTTTGACTAAGGGGGCTTACTTTTCACAAAAGAAATCCGCAACGCCTATTGATGGGCATTGCGGATAGGGAAATCGTGCCGTTTTGAAGTTTAGCGGACAACAATATTTCAGAAAACCATTCGGTGTTATGCATTATTCCACCAACCTTTGTGGATTCATTCTACGCAAAATCACCAAAAGCACCGTTTTTATCATTGCACTTGCATCATTGCTCTTATTACAAGCAGCAAAGCATTAGTACTTTTTTTAATGTGTGATTTGTTTGTTTTTTGTAAATGAATTCAGTCCACTACTGAACACGCCTTACTTTCACTGGCGGAAAAGTGAAGCGCCCATCCTCGCCCTCTGTTTTTCGCTCCGTTTGCGGAGAAAATTGTGAACCAAAGAAATTATAACGTTCGTCAGAATAGGGGGTTTCTATGCCTACCATAAGGGTCAACGTGTTGGTGAACCAAGCTGTAGAGATGGGGCGAAACCTAGATTCATACATGCGACGTGTCAACTCCGGATAGGCAGAACGGAATGCAGGAGTAAGCATAACCACAAATGGAACATCAGCCTGCTCCATACACGCTCGACCACCATGACCGCATAGGTTTGGCTGCAACGCATTGTCATAAACCGACTCTCCGTGATCAGAAAAATAAATAATCAATGCAGGACGTTCGCGATAATGTGCGAAGAGTGATCCCAATACATGATCGGTGTAAAGCAACGTATTCATATACTGAGCTGTTGCCTCATCAGCTTGTGTCCCTCGCGACACGGGTACATCTTGTGCGGTAAAGCGAGCAAACTTGCGAGGGTATCGCTCATAATATGCCTGGTGACTACCCATTAAGTGAATAACACTGAATAATCCAGCTGGTGCACTCTTTCGTTCCACAATTCTCAGTTGCGCATAATGTTGTACTATAGGCAAAAGTAAACCATCGAAACTGATTTTTGAAAACACACCACCAGATTTACCATAAGGAGTTTTTAATTGCTGTGCCCCAGTGCCAAATATAAACTCTACAGAATGCTCACCTTCTGTTTCTTGGTTGGTATACCAACGTGTAGCATATCCCGCTTGGGCAAAGCACGAAATCAGATCAGGGAATTCATACCACTCTTTGCCAGGCATGTCGTTCCAAAAAGTGAAAATTCGTTTGGACGAACTCACCGTAGTATTCGCTGCACTTCGTGCATCGTTGAAGCAAAAAGCATCTCCTGTTTTTACAAGCGAGTCCAAACGTGGCGTAGTTGAACGTGAAAAGCCATAAGTTTGAAAAAAATCTGCCCGCGCGGTCTCTCCCAAGATTATTACTATATCCACAGGCTCATGGAAAACAGACTGAACTTTAAACCCTTTCAATAATTGGGGAGATCTCATCTGTCTCACTTGTTTACTAACGCGATGCACTCTAACTATAGCAACCTGAGGATTCCATACTATGCGATCCATTGCACAACTAGCTCCTGTAGGGATTGGAAAAACTTTACCGTAGCAATTAAAAGCCCGTATCCCAGTTAAATACAACGTACCAAAAATAGAAAATAAAACCAACCATTTTCCCCAGACACCAATATAGCGTCTAAAGTCTATTCGATTTAACCCTAAAGAAATCAACACCATGAGTCCCCATCCTCCAAGAATTTTTAGTACGGATTCAATTGTTAATCCACTTAGAAATTCGCTACTCTCTCGCCAGCTAGTAGCTACTACCACATTGCACAACCGATCGGTGAGGTTTGTTTGGTATACATGAAGCAAGAAAAATTCAACCCAAAAGAGTATACTCCATACAATGCTTTCAAACCAAGTCACTAGTCTTGTAAAAAGAGGAATACAACGAGATGCGTAAACAAATAAATAATGCCACCCAATCCATAACATAACTCTTAAGGAAAAGAAAATCGGGGAGTAGAATATAGAATGATAATTATACTGAAATATCCAAACCTCTATAAACAATTGGCTTGCAAACACAAATAACATATTAAACCGCTGATGCGAATTTTGATATGTGGATGGTAGCCTCCTGGTAATACCATCAAAGAAAACGATCAAACTTGATAGATTCATTTTATTTAGTTGAGGGGTTTAGAAAAATACGAAAACGGCTGTATCGGCAAGTGGGATAAACTATTAATATATTAGCGATCAAAAGTTCTCCGTTGCCATTGGCTGCCTTCGATATCAGCTCAATTGCTTTTATAATACGTCAAAGTTGAGTCAACCGGCAGATACAAAATTAGTCTATTCTTTTGAAGAACTATGCTTTTGGTGTTTCAAACTTTAGTTCTAGTCCGAACGTACTGTTGATTTTCTTCTGTATGCTCGCCATCTTTTTATCGGTGAATTCATCGAAATTGGCGTGTTTTTGAATATACTATCTGTGAGTTTGTATTCTCACAGTTCCTTTCTCCATGAGCATGATTAGGGAAATCATGACGATTTTTAAATACTTTACAATCAGCTTGTGTGCTGTAAATTCAGAACGGATGTCGGTGGTAATGGTCTTGATGTTATTATAGGACAGTTGAGAATGTATACTGCCTTAACCAACAGCTCAAACTTCTTCCCACGACAAGTTTTGTCATATTAGATACGCTGCTTAATTCCAGCATCGTTCCAAATGTTAGATGACTCCCAAAAAAGAAGTGGTCTCTTAGAAATATCTTCTTATATTGAGAACCGCTTTCGTATTCGGGCCATCGAGCCTGAGATTACAAATCACGTGCTCTGCCAGCTGAACCCAAGAAGCGGGTTGGAAAGCTCGCACATCGCGCCACTAAACTAACCACCTTTGCTGCGATTAAACCCTATAGGATTCGAAGGAGCTTCCCGTGTGGTACTTTCCAATGTAGTAAATACATTCCTTTTGGTTTGCACTGCAAAGGAATGAATCTGTTTTGAATCCACCAAATCCCAGTGCATTTTTCTCATCATTTACGTACGTAGCGTCAACCAGCGTAGAGTCAACCAGCAAGTGTAAAATTAAATATTGCTGTCCGGTAAAAGTTTTTCAAGACAGAAAAATAAGGCTGAACCCTCTTGTAGGATTTCAGCCTCTTTTGTTACTTTGTTGTTGCAAAAAAACGAGTAACATGAGCAAAAGTACATATTTTACCGGACAGCCGGTCTATAGTCAGGTCATAAAATTGCTCGACAAGGCCAAAATCCAACAAATAAGCCAAGAAACCTTGGGCAGCGAGCGCTATGTGAAGCGTTTGACCGGGTGGAAACACCTCATCATTATGCTCTTTGGCATACTCAAACACTTTGATTCTCTGCGAGAATTGGAGATCGGAATGAAAGCCGAGACCATGAAACTCTCCCACTAGGGACTTGACTACGTGGTTCGCCGAAGCACCCTTGCCCAAGCCAATCTGCGGCGTTCACAAGAATTCTTTGCCAAAGTTTATGCCTATCTCTTGGAACGCTACACGCCGTTTTTAGCGGACAGCCGATCAACGGGGCATAAAAAGTCTTGGGAAAAGCAGCTCTACATGATGGATTCTACCACCATCACCTTGTTTGACAACATCCTCAAGGGCGTGGGGCGACATCCCAAACACGGCAAAAAGAAAGGCGGAATGAAGGTACACACCGTAATTAAGTACCAAGTGGGCGTGCCTATGGTAGTAGAACTGACCTCCGCGGCCAAACACGACCATAACCTGCTCAAAAAGGTGCACCTACCCAAGGAGTCGACTCTGACCATGGACAGAGCCTACATTGATTATGCTCAATTTCAAAGGCTTACCGAGGAAGGCGTCTGCTATGTCACCAAGATGAAAAAGAACTTCACCTGCAAGGAGTTGTCCTCCACAGCCTATGTTTCCCATGAGGGTTTGGTGATACACATCGACAAACACATCCTTTTTCAGAAAGAGAAGGTCAGGCACGAAGCCCGATGCGTAGAGCTTTGGAGCAACAACTCTCGCAAATCGGTGACCTTACTGACCAATAATTTTGAGCTCTCCGTTGAGGAACTAGCAGAAATCTACAAGCGTAGATGGGCTATCGAAACTCTTTACAAACAGCTCAAACAGAACTTTCCCCTGCACTTTTTTTACGGTGAGAGCGTGAATGCCATCCAAATACAAACCTGGGTGGTACTCATCGCCAATCTCCTCTGCACGGTACTGTCCCGAATGATCAAAAGGCACGTTTCATTTTCCCAAATCGTAACCATGCTTAGATTGACGCTCATGTATTACACCAATTTCATCGCTTTCATGGAAGATCCTCAAAAGGATGAATCTGTAATTTGCGCTGAAAGGGCCAAATCACCACCGCCGGAACCATCATTATTTGATTAGGGGGCTGGATTTTTCTGCGTTTTGAAGTTTACCGGACAGCAATAATTTATTTTCTATTCTTTGTTAAGTGGTTTTGGTACCAGTGCGTACACTGGCTGTCCGGTAAAATGCATACTTTGGCTCCTGTTGTTTATGTCTTTATATTAAACGTAGTTATTGAGAACTGAAGTTTATGATTTTGTTAAGCCTGGATTGTGTATCCTCTACTCTATTCTTGTTTAACGGAATACCAATCATGTAGACTTGAATCTCAGTAGTTGCGAGACAACTATTTATACTTATTTCTCGACAAGTAAAATCACTGAATGGATAGATTAGCAAGGCTTGCTTTTTATTCATACCATTCATCGAACAATAAGCAAGCAATTGATGTAAATCATGACGGAATGTATTTTTGAGCTCTTCGCTATTATTGTTCCAATTAAATAGATGACTCTTGTATTTTGCGTCAACCACAAATTGTTCATCTCCCTTCTGAATAATCATATCTGGTTCCAAATAGTTAATCGCCCAGGATGGACGTTTGCTCACACGAATACCATAATGAGGATTATTCACAGGCCTTGCCCCTTTCTTTTTAGAGACATCGGTCAATAAATACTGAACAAATCTCTCAAAGAAAACAGCATAATCGATACGCCATGCTAATTTCTCATTAGATCTATTGGATAAGATACTATTGGCTAATTCTTTAATTTGTTTGATGATTGAAGGGTCTGAAACTCTGATCTTTATATTATCTGTTGGACTACAAGTTTTATCTCGCAGTTTGATCTTCATCCTAGCTATCTGTGATGAATAGATCGCACGGGTTCTAAGTGGCGTACGCAGAGATTCTAGTTCTTCGATAGCAAGTTGGAGGACATAGTTTAATTGTTGCCACTCTGGATGATCCGAGGTGAGAATATTGCATTTGTTATGGAAAACAGAGAACTCCATAGGATTACGCGCTGTTCTTAGGGTATATTCCGGCCACAGCGTAGATCCGCTTGGTTGGCGGCTGGCTCTGACTTCGTTAGTAAACTTTCTCCATTTGAACCTTTCCGCTTGCTCATAAAGTTCCAGGTATTTGCAACACTCAATGAATATAGGAGGCGTCATCTGAGAATCCTGGACCAGTTGAAGTTCGTCGGAATATTCAGGTCTTATGGTGCTATCAAGTAAACTTATTAGTTCTCCTACATCCTCTCCAAATCGTCCGGTAACGGTTAGATCGCCCACCGCTTTACCATTCATAGGAGAAATAATAGGGATTGTCCCAACAAACCTAGATGTTGTGAGTTTGATAACAGGCTTGCCATTGTCTGACTCTACACATGCCGAAATATCAAGATAGGACAAGTTCTTCTGATTCAGATCTACAAATCTCTGCATGACAGCCTCCATGGAGCGGTCTTTCCATTTCCAACTTTGCTTCACCTTATCGCAAGTCCATATTGTAGAAGACAAAGTGCTTAGCCGTCCAAAAGAAAATACCTGCATTTTACTCATACATCAATTTCCCAGTTTCTTTTAGAAATAAGTCGCAGAAGGCGTCTTTTGCTTTCAATAGATAACCTTCAGTCAAGTATTCTTTCATCAAGGGCAATAACTCATAGATCATACGCTCCTTCATTTCCTCGGCTGATTCGTTTGTCCCAACAATGAAATAAGATTGCCCCGGTTGGAGATTAAGTTCATCATCTGTAGCGTATAGGAAGAAGATATCTGCAAATTTTTTGTAGGTTTCTCCCATAAACTCCTTACCAACTCCTGGCGTTATCTCGTGAGGACGGAGAGTGTACCATGCAAAGCGGCGGCGCAATGCAAAATCTACGACAGCTAAACTTCTGTCTGCCGTATTCATGGTTGCTATTACATAGAGATTATCCGGGAGTTGAGTCAGTTCCATGTCACCAACTGATATTTTAACCTTTCTCATCCCCGTTTGATATTCGAAGAGGTAGAACACTGGTCCCAGCACATTCGACAAATTAGCGCGGTTGATTTCATCGATGATCAGCAGCACCTTTTCGTCCTCGTGTTTGATTGCATATTCAACAGCTTGATAAAGAATTCCTTTCTTTGCCTGGAACTGTGGTTGCGACATGTCCTTAGATATGTTAGGCTCTTATACCGTAGACAAAATCGGAGAAAGTCGTTTCTGCATGGAATTGTTCAAAGAAAGTTTGGTTGTACCCCTTAGCGATATTCAATGCAGTATAGGTTTTTCCTGTTCCTGGTGCCCCCTGCAATACGATATACTTACGTTTTTCGAGAAGGTCTTTAATATCCTTTTCCTCGTTGTTGTCATCAGAATTGGGAATCTCTGACAAGGCCTTCTCTATTGCTCTTCTCTGTTTCTCATTTGTTGCCCAAGAGCGTATCTTGGCGTAGGTAGCCAGCCATGCATAAATGATTTTCATCCCATTTTCTTCTTGAGGATTAACAATGCAACTAGCGGGCAAAACAGTCTTATACCTCCCTATGACAGTTATTAATTGGGAGTGTGATGTTAATTGGGAGTGTGATGTGGTGATTTCATTTAGTAAATCAGTTGATGTGCTTTCTATATCACTAAAAGATGCTTTGAAAAACGTATTCTGGCCCTTGAGTTTAAGGAACATTCTGCGAATGCCTGGAAGTGCAGCCAGGTGATAGTCGTTGCGGAATCCAGACGAACCTACTCCTAGGCAAACTACGCAAGTCTTCACTTCTGAGTAAGAATCTGGAAAAACGACGAAAGAGAAGTCTGAATACTGACCGGAAGTTTCTTCTTCTGGATTGAGAAATCCCCAATATGCTGCACCCTCTGTAAACGCATTTTCTTCTAAGTTCTTTCTAATAATAGCATTCCCTTTAGGGTTTACTATTTGATGGCCTTCATTTTTATAGTTCATACCCATATCTTTGGCTTGGGCATAAACTTTGTCGAATAATTCTTTTGCTGTCATATATGTGTTTAATAAATTGAGGTGTGAATAAATGTGGTATCCTGTTGCCTTATCCCTTTATTCTCAATTTGGGTGAAAAGTGTTATAACTGCCTTGTCATGACAGTACTCCAAGCATATTATAAACTATGTACAAGGCGTACCAGTACCATAAGGAGATGTAGCATTTGCAAAGGTACAAATTGTTTTTTGAATTATTGATGTCCGTTTTTTTTTTTTCTGGTGATAAAAACAAGACTGAAGCCCTCTTGTAAGATTTCAGCCTACTTTGTCACTTTGCAAATTGAAAAAACACCAGTAGCATGAGCAAATGTATGCATTTGACTGGACAGCTAGTGTGTGTGCAGGTGTTAAAATTCGCGTATAAATCAAATTGCAGGCTTTTGGGTTCATCCGACATCTGGAATGATCGCCTCCTAAAAAGAATGAAACCGCTGAACAAATTGTATATTTGAATTGTCACCAACAAATGTACAGTTGTGAACAGCAGTTTTCTATATCATGCTTGGGGCTTGTATCACCACAGGTGCCTACGAGAGGAATACAAAGGTAACACAATCTCTTACATATCGAAAGTAAACGAGCTCCGAAATGCGGTTCCCAATGCGGTCATCCCATTCGTAGAGTTGACCATCAAGTGCAAAATTAGGCCATTCTTTTGAAAGGCTCAGCTTTTGGTTTTCAAACTTCAGCTTTTGTCTGGGTCTACTGTTGATTTCCTTCTGTATACTCGCCGTCTTTTTGTCTGTGAAATCATCGAAGTTGGCTTGTTTAGGAATATACTGTCTGATGAGTTTGTATTTTCAATCGCTCCCTTTTGGCATGAGACATAAGGATCGGCAAAATAGACGACTACCCCCAAATACTTTGTAATGAGCTTGTGTCTGTGGGGATGGTTTTGATGTGTTTCTTGTAGGGCAGCAGCAGTCGTGACGGCTGCCCCTTAGGCCGTGGGCGCCGGTGGGGGAAGCCAAGCAGCGCGTCGCGATAGTATTCATATTGCTTGCGGCGCAGGGCAATCTCTCGCGGCAGTCCCTCCGCTGATGGAGTCCGTCAGCGTGTCGAAGCGGTCGAGGATTTCCACAATGCGGCGCTGCTCCGAGAGAGGAGGGGAGGGGCACACTCTGCGAAGTTACAATTTTTTCTCGGGAGGGCGGTGCGCCGAGGGGCGTTTTTTCGCCCCCTGCCCACGAGGGGCGCCGGGCGGCGCACGGCAGCCGCTCAACGCGTACGCGTGACGCGCGCCCGTCCGGCGTTTTCCGACTTTTTGCCTTCACCTCTTCACTTTTCGCCTGCAAGGTGTTGAGCGTCAGTGTATTGCGTGTGAAGGTTTCACCCCTCGTGTGTTCACGCCGATTTACGCACAATCGTTTGAAATAGAGAGTGTTGCGTGTGAAGGCTTCACCTTGCGCCCCGGTCTTCACCGCTTTCGGCCACTTTTGCCCGCGGTCGTGAGAAGGGGCGAGCGGTGCGGCGGATGAAGCGCAGGGTGGAGGAAAAAAGGGGGTGAAATCTTCACCCCTAATTCGTTGTGCATGAGTGTATTGCCGGGGTGGGTGAAGGTGTGAAGGCAAAAAACGAAAAATGGCTGAGTGCGCGTAACGCGCACGTGAGAGGGAAGGGGCGAAAGGGCGGTTTCCGCCTTGCGTGCCGCAGGCGGTTGCGAAGAGTGGACGAGGGACGACGAAAAGCAGTGGACTTAGGGACGAAAGTAGACGGGTTTCGGCTGAAAGTTCGCAGGTTTTCGTGGAGTGTGGTGGCGAAGGGATGAAAACGAGAACGGGGCACGAAAAAAACGGCGGACGCCGGTGGGCGAATGAGGAGAAATTCGTAAATTTGCGCTCTCAAACGATACCTTAACGGCCGAACGGCCGATACATGCACTATGAACCCTCTCTTTGCCCCCTCTTTCTCCCTGTTTTCCGCTGTGGGCGGAACTTATCTCGGCCAGTCGATCGCGCTGGCGGTGGCCGTCTCGTGGACGGTGTGCGCGCTGCTGAGCGAAACGGTGAGCCGCCGTCTCGGTGCGCACGTGGTGAACGTGCTGCGCATGGTGCTCTCGTTGCTCTTCATCGGCGCGCTGCTGTGGGTCTGCACGGGGTCGCCCCTCCCGCCGCGGGCCGATGCCACCACCTGGGGCTGGCTCTTGGCTTCGGGGCTGGTGGGCTATGTGTTCGGCGACTATTGCCTGTTCAATGCCTATTTGCTCATCGGTTCGCGCTTCGGCCAACTCTTCATGACCATCGCCCCGGCTGTTTCGGCCGTGGCGGGGTGGATCTTGCTGGGCGAACGGCTCTCGCCGCAGGCCTTGGCGGGGATGGCGGTGACGATGACGGGCATCGCGGTGTCGATTCTCGGCCGCGGTGTGCCCGACGAGGAGGGGGAAGGGCGGCGCCGGCGCAAAGTGCGCCTCAATCTCCCGACGCGCGGCGTGCTGCTGGGCATCGGTGCCGGCGTGGGGCAGGGCTTGGGGCTGACGCTCTCGGCCGTGGGGCTCCACCACTATGCGGCGGGATGGGCGCATGGGGCGGCCGCGACAGCACCGACTGCGGCCGAGCACCTGCGTTGGCTCCTGCCGTTTGCCGCCACGCAGATGCGTGCGGTGGCGGGCTTGCCGGGCTTTCTGCTCCTTCTCTTCTTGGCGGGCAAGGGGGGCGCGCTGCGCCGTGCCTGCACCGACGGCCGCGGCTGGCTGCTCATGGCGGCCACGGTGGTGTTCGGCCCCTTTGTGGGGGTGTCGCTCTCGCTCATGGCCACACAATACACCTCGACGGGGGTGGCGATGACGATCATGTCGCTCTCGCCCGTGCTCATCCTCTGGCCGGCGCATGTGCTCTTCGGACAGCGCGTGACGCGCCGGGAAGTGGTGGGGGCGCTCATCAGTGTGGCGGGCGTGGCGCTCTTCTTCGTGTGAGGGGAGAAATAAATAGTGGGATAAAATGTGTGTTGTACAAAATAATGTACTATATTTGCAGCGTAAGTTGAAGGATATGGCAACAGAAAACGAACCTATCATTGAAAAACTTCTCACAGAAGGTGAGAATGAATTGATCGAAGCCATCAGAAATTACCACAGGGCTTATCCCAATGGGAATGTTCGGCTCAAACGATATGCACGAGATGTTTTCGATCTCCTGATGAGAAGTTGTTATCGATAAGCTTACGCCGGTGGCATGCTGCCGACTCTCCCGATGCCGAACAGGGCAGACGGCCACCAAGGCACCGCTTCGCGGCCGATGGAAATCGGCTGTTCACCCACTAAAAACAGAAAATGATATGATGACAGTTGTTTCTAAATCAGACCGCATCACGGATATGCGTCGCCGTTTTGACGACGTGGAAGATTTTATTTGCTGGGGCGAAATAGCCGAAGCCTATTTCGATCGCAGTGCGTCTTGGTTCTATCACAAACTCAATGGGCATGACGGCAATGGCCGACCGGACGGCTTCACCCGATCGGAAGCCGAACAACTGCGCGGTGCGTTCTTGGACTTGGCCGACCGGCTGCGTAAAACGGCGGAGCAACTCGAATTCTGAGCGCGTGCGCTGCCGTACACACCAATTCCCCCTCGTGTCTTTGGACGCGAGGGGGAATTTTTGTGTGGGGAGGGGGTCGTGTGATGAGAGAGGGCGGGAAGAACCACCTCGTCTGTGAAAATCTCACGGTGCAGAGGACGATGGTTTTGTAAAACCATGGGGCGATCTCTTATTTGAGTTTGTATCGTTGATTTCTACTGGTGGGTTTTTCCGGTATGGTTCGTTCGATGACAGCGGCTTGCAGCAGCTTGCTCAAATATCGATTGCGCAGTGTTCTGTCTGTAAGTCCTAAACGTTGAGATAGGGCGGAGGCGCTCTGCGGTTCTACTAAACAAGCCAGGAGTAAGACTAAGTTTTTTTCTTCTCGAACCGAGAAGTAATTCGGAATTAACTTGGTAAGCAACTTGGTAAGAGTTTCCTTGCTGATATTTTTAATGTCTTGTTTATCAGCTGTTTTTATGGCTGAATGAGCGGTTACTTCGAAAGCCGTTATCTTGGTAACATCGAAGTGTGGAGCTTCTCCTCCATTGTCTGATATCAAGCGTTTGACGCGGCTAATACCTCGGTTGAACTGCACGGTTGCCGCATCATTCCAAATGTCCGGCTGACCCCTCTTTGCTTGTGAGGCTATCGTTTTCCTAAGATGCTGTTGACAAGGCGATAGACTCTGGTACCCACAGACTGGGGCCATCTATCATTGGGATTGCTGTCCAACTTGCGTGCTCTTTCGATTGCCTTTTCAATTTCGGGGAGAAGTTTTGTGACTTCGTATTTCGATTCGCTATAGCCGTCCATGAGCTCACGAAGCCTGTTCTTTGTCCAAGTGTCGCCGTTGCGTTTGATTTTCTTGTTCTCGGACAATTTCTCCCTGTCTTCTTCTGCATACTGTGCCACATCTTCAAGATGCAGAATGAGCCATAGCTCAAAACAGGGGTTACTGAGACAAAAATTGAAATATTTGTTCTGTGAACACTTCTTAGCTACACCGGAAAGCATTTTCTCCGTCCACTGGTCTTTGTCCACAACCGCCCATAACTGATCGTCTTCATCCATATCATATTTTGCAGCAAAGTCTTGAATCTGACGATAGACATGCTCCGGACTGGACTCATTCGTATCTCTTCGCAGGATCTCGATCTGTACACCGGAGGCATGAAAGGAGACCTTCATCTGTTCGAAGTAAATGTTCTCAGTTTCCTTACCTTCTGCCGCAATGACTACAAGGCGACCGGATTTGACACCTTCCGGGCGCTCAAAGCTCTTACGCTTTCTCATCGCTCACCATTTTAGATTGTTGATAGGCGCAAAAAAGGGTATTGCTCCGTACCGACCTTGAAGATACCCTTTACGAATATTTTCCCTCGGCTTGTACTCTGCAAGAGAGGTGAAATGAGAAGCTCCATCTGTAGCTTTCTCTACAAACCACACCTCGTCGGCACGAATCAGCTCTAAGTTAAGCAGATTGGATTCGTGGGTGGAGAAGATAAGTTGAGTGTCTTTGTCTGCTTTGAGGTGTCTGAAGTAATACTCAAGAATCTTCTGAGAAAGCATAGGATGCATACTTCTATCAATTTCGTCTATCAGATAGACGGTATCATTCAGACGCAAATCAATGAGCATAGGGATGAAATCCATGATTCTTATAGAACCATCTGACTCCTCATTCATCTCAAATGCAACCTCTGTGTCACCTTCACCTTTGTGGATTGTGTTCTGCTTATAGATGGTCGTTGCGCCATTTTCATCAGACTCGAAGAAGTAGATAGCAGAACCGGATGGAGAAGCTACAACAATGCCTTTACCGGGTTCTGCTTCCGAGAGTAGGTCCGTTACCAGTTCCTTGGGTAATTCTATATTTTCCTTTGGCACCTTAACGCGTCGTATGTCAACAATACCGGTATTGAAATAATCAAGAAGTGATTTTGTGGCATCTGCAAATTGCTTATCTTTTTCCACACGGATTGACAGCCCTTCGAACTTTGTTTTTGGGAAGATGATTTTCAGATTCTCTTTCATCCAGCGATAGACCTCACTGATTGCACCGATGCCTTTACCGTTTCGCTTGATGTATTCAGAAAGAAAGCTGTCACTCTTAGGAGTACTCTTGCTGATGAAGCCCACAAGCTGCTTTTCCTCTTCGTTGGCCGTGTAGGTGCCAAAGGTGAAACAGTTGCCATCGGCCACCACCTTACGTGTATAGATCTCCGTGTCTGAACGACTGTTGATTTCGAACAACCATTCTTCAACCAGACCTTTCACAGAGAATTCAACGCCATAGGCGTAGTATTTCCCGCCAACCTTGATTTCCATTTCAACCTTAGAAGGCTTATTTCCTAATTCCGCGAGCTTAAAAGGTTCTAATTCATTCTTCGGAACACCTCCCAAAGCGATCTTCTGAAGAAGGGAAACTGCCTTGATGATGTTGCTCTTACCGGAGGCATTGGCACCATATATGATACCTGCTTTGAGTACAGAAATATCATCACGCTTTTTTGCGCGACAAACCTGTTCCGGATGCTTGTCGCTTTTACCTGCAACGAAACTGATTTGAGCTTCTTCTTTGAACGAGAATAAATTCTCAACGGTCACTCTTAATATCATGTGATGACATATTATTACTTGTTTGAGTTGCAAATGTAGTCAATATAGTCACAATTTCCAAGGTTCCTGTCAAATACTTGCGAAAAGGTTGCGCAAGCTTGTGTGCGCTCACTTCCTCAAAGTGCACAGAGCAAGATCGTATATTACTCCGGACAGCAGGCATGTCAAGTCTTGTTGTTCGCTAAAAGTTTAGATGCTGCAAATTTGGCGTTCTGATTTCTGCTAAATAGGTTGATTCATTTTACTTCATCGAAAGTCCCCCTCTCTTTCTGTTCTTCGCAAGCGCATTCTCCCGGAGCGGCTTGCACGGCAAGAAGTGAAACGCAGCACTCCCCCTCGTGCCGTTGGGCGCGAGGGGGAGTGCTTGTTAAAGCAACAGAACTGAAGATGCGATTTGGGAATGCTGATTTGGAACTTCGAATATAAACGTGTATTTTAGCGGAACAGAAAATATGGCGAACCTTTCAGAATAAAGTTATTATGATCAGCGATGATGTCTTTTATTTGGCATGTGGAATCGGTCTCTTGCTCATCGCACGTATTTTATACGTGTATGGGAAGGCATGCGAGGACTTCAGAAAAGAACATCCTGAGATCGCAGAGAAAGAACGACATGAAAAAGCGATAAAGAGTGCCCTTAGGAAACGAAGAAAGCAGATTGAAAGCGAAGCCTTTCGGAAGTACCCCGGAATAGGGGGAAACTATTTGAAAAGGCGAGACTACATTAAAAGAAAGTGGAGAAAAGACTGGAGGTAATTTCGTCATTTTCTCTTTTTACGCATAGCGGTATCTTTGACGCAAAAGTCAAAGATACCGCTTTTTCGTTTGGTACAAAAGTTGTCGTCCGGTGAAGCGAGGGCGACAACCAGCCTATGGGATAGGAATTATTTCTTGTGTTCGATTTGCAAGAGGAGTTGGGCGTGACCGCCGACCGAAACATTAGTAGAATCGAGGACGAGGGTGTCGACCGCGTACTTGCCGACGGAGATGAGGGCGGGATTCACTTTCACCACATATTCAGCCGTGGTGCTGCCGTTGGCGAAATGCACGTGGGGGGCGGACAAGGAAGTGGACTTGAGCGTATCGTTGAGGAGCTTGACGGGCACCTTGGCGTCGCCGACGGAGGTGCCGCGCATCAGGGTGACTTTCACTTCCTGAAGCGGCTGCGCATCGGTGAACGAGAAGCTGCGCGAGGAGTGGAAGAAGCTGTATTTGTTGACTTGACTGGCCGAAGCATCGGTCCAAGCGGGGTCTTGGCTGCAAGATACGGCAACCGCAGTGGCGAGAAGACCGGCGGCGAAGAGGGGGAGGATATGGAGTTTCATTGTGTGAGCGTCTAAAAAAGATCCGGGAGTCGCGGGAGAGCCGTTGAGCTCCCGGATCGAAACAAACACTTATAGAAATGGGAAGTTTTTCGCGAATAACTTATTTCTGGGTGAGAGGCACGGTTTGGGGCTTCTCGGCCAAGGGGTTGTAGTCTTCGGTTTTCACGGCCTTGTTGGCTTCGCGTTCCTTCTGCGGGATGGGGATGATCATCACGGGAGAGTTGGCCGGAACGTTGTAGTTGGCGCTCTGTTCGAAGCCTACGTCGCGGCGGTCGATGCCCTTGCCGAGGCGGAGGAGATCGAAGTAGGAGAGACCTTCGCCCCAGAGTTCTACGCGGCGCTGCATCCACACGGCGTCTTGCACGGCTTCGGCCGTGCCGGCGGTGAGGGTGAAGGCGGGATCGCGGTAGGTCTTGACGAAGTCGGTGAGCACCTGAGCACCTGCGGCGGGTTGGCCGCTCATGGCGAGGGCTTCGGCCTTGATGAGGTACATTTCCTCAACGCGCATGAGCAGGATGTCTTGGGCGTTGGTCGACTGATTGAGGACACTCTTATAAGAGTCGAACTTCACGTTGGTGTAAGGTCCTCTCTTTCTGGCGGTGACAAACTTCTGCTGAGCGGCAGAGAGGTTGGGGGATTGGCCTTTCTCATTGAGGAACCAGCCTTTGCGCACGTCGGTGGCGGGGATGGTGGCGTAGAGCTTACTGTTGATGCTCTTGGTGGCGCCGACCATCACATAACCGTAGGCGAAGGTGCACATGTGCGAGGGCCAGTTGACGATGCCGGAGGTGACGACGCGATCGGTTTCTTCGATCTTGATACCCCACATCCAGTTGCTTTCGCTCATGGAGGTGAAGGTGGGCTTGCTCACGGCTGCGCGAGAGGCGGGGGCGATGCCTTCGGCGGCAGCGGCGGCAATGGCTTTGTCGGCGGCATCGGCGGCATCGGTCCAGCGCTGTTGCACGAGGGCGACACGCGCTTGGAGACCGTAGACGACGGCGGCGCTGACATAGCGGCGGTCGCTGCGTGCGGTGCCGGAAGCTTTGAGGTTGACCGCGGCGGAGTCGAGGTCATCGTTGATGCGCTTGTAAACTTCTTCGACCGTGGAGAGACGAAGCCCCTTCTTCTCAGCTTCGGCTTGGTTGTCTTCGGTGATCACAGGCACGCAGTTGGCTTGCTCGTGTCCCTTGTAGGTGAACTGGAAGCTCTGAGCGAGGGTGAAGTAGTCGAAGGCGCGAACGGCCTGAGCCTGTGCGCGGTTGTAGCGCGTAACGGGGTTGGTGTCGTCGCTCTTGACCGAGGCGAGCAGGGCGTTGCAGGCACGGATCTGGTCGTAGCAGTTGCTCCACACCATGCGGGGGAAGGGGTCGATGACTGCGTTGTCGTCGAGGAGGGTCTCGCTGCTGAACCAGTTGTAGCCCAAGGTGAAGCAGATGGCGTCGGTGCCGCGGCAGTCAAAGCCGAGCATCACGGAGGGGTAGCCGAAGTCTCCGTGACCGCCGGCGGTGGCTGTGTAACGCGAGAAGAGACTCATGATACCGTTGACGGCCGCCGAGGCACGCTCGGGCACACGGCGATAGAGTTCCGTTTTCTGGTCTTCGGTGACGGTGTTGCCCTGCGGTGCGGTGTCGAGATCGGTGCAGCCGGGGAGGGCGAGGAGAGTGAGCAGGCCGAGCGACAACCGGCTCCATTGATATAGTGATTTCATTGTGAATCGGTTTGGAGGATTAGAAGGTGAGTTTCACACCGAAGGATACCGTGCGCACGGCGGTGTAAGAGTTACCGTAGACGTAAACTTGGCTCTGACGGGGGTCGACGCCTTGACGTGCAGAGAAGAGTGCGACGTTGTCGGCGGCGGCATAGAGACGAGCGGCGCTGAGCTTGGCGTGACGCACGAGATGGCGCGGCAGGGTGTAGCCGAGGGTGACGTTGTTGAGCGAGAAGTAGTCGGACGACACGAGGAAGCGGGTCGAAGTGGCGTTGACATTGCTGTCGCCGGCGTCGAGACGCGGCACGTCGGTCTTGGTGTTTTGAGGCGTCCAAGCGCGGGCGATGTCCTTGTGCCAAGCCCGACCGGCATATTTGGTCTCAACGTGCATCAAATCGGCATAGCCGTTGTCGATCACTTTACCGCCGAGCTGGTAGGAAGCCGAAACCGAGAGGTCGAATCCATAGGCTTCGAGGGTGGTGCTCAAACCGCCGGTGACGGTGGGCAAGAGGTTGCCCATGGCGAGGCGGCCTTTGTTGTAAGCATCGTCGTAGCTGTCGGTGAGGACGCGTTCGTTGTTCTTCACCGTCCAGTACATGGCCTTACCCGTGACGGGATCGACGCCGCCATATTGCACGAGGTTGAGCTGGAACATGTTTTGCCCTTCTTGGTAGAGGCGCGAACCGTTCTTGATACCTTCCTTGGCGAAGTCGGGGTGGAGCTTGAGGATCTTGTTGTTCAAGAAGGTGGCGTTGGCGGCAACCGTCCACTTGAAGTGGCTGTTGTGGAGCACCACCGAGCTGAGGTCGATTTCCACGCCGCTGTTGCGCATCGAACCGATGTTCATGGGCATCGTGGCGTAGCCGTTGGAGAGCGCGACGGGCTTGTTGTAGAGCATGTCGGTGGTTTGGCGATTGAAGAATTCAACCGAACCGGAGAGTTTGCCGTTCCACAGGCTGAAGTCCACACCCACGTTGAACGAGTTGCTCTTTTCCCAAGTGAGGTCCTTGTTGCCCTTGTAGGTGAGGTCGGCGTCACTGAGGCTGCTGTTGGCGCCCGTCAACTTATATTGGTTGAGGTAGGCGTAGTCGTTGCCGATGTCGTCGTTACCCTGCTGACCGAACGAGGCCTTCACCTTGAGGAGGTCGACCCAGCGGTAGGGCTTCATGAACGATTCCTTGGCCACGTCCCATGCACCCGAAAGGCTCCAGAAGTTGCCCCAACGGTGGTCGGGATGGAAGCGCGAAGAACCGTCGCGGCGGAAGCTGAAGCTGGCGAAATACTTTTCAGACCAGTCGTAGTTGACACGACCGAAGAAACCGGCGGTGGAGTATTCTTTGTACTTGCC
The DNA here is from genome assembly GCA_015257125.1 of Prevotellaceae bacterium. Taxonomy (GTDB): domain Bacteria; phylum Bacteroidota; class Bacteroidia; order Bacteroidales; family Bacteroidaceae; genus Alloprevotella. The sequence goes on from JABZKU010000001.1 coordinate 18,435, forward strand.
GCCACCCTTGCGCTGGTTGATGGTGTTGTTCACCGCCCAAACGCCGTCGCGGTAGAGGTATTGACCGTTGGCGTAGAATTCTTCGGTGTGGCGATCGTAGCGTTCGAAACCGAGGAGGAAGTCGGCGCTGTGCAGACCCCGGGAGGTCTTGTAGGTGGCGAGATACTGCTGGTTGAGGCTGCGCTGGTGAGTGAGACTTTGACCGGCTTCACCACCCGAATTGGCGGACTGTCCGATGAGGGGTGAAGTGGCCGAGTGTTCGCGGGTGTTGTCGACTGTGAGACCTAAAGAAGCGGTGAGCGTTAAGCCCTTGAGGGGCATCACGTTGGCATACCAGCGACCGGTGAAGAGGTCGGTGAGGTATTCGTGCACATTGTTCTTCAAGTCGCCCACGGGGTTGGAGATCGACATGAAGTTGCGCTCGTAAGGCACGTATTGGCCGTCGCCGAAGTCGAAGATCTGCTGTCCCGTGGTGGGGTGGTGCATGATGTTGCCGTCGGGGGTGCGCACATACATGGGGTAGACAGGCGCCATGCTGTTGGCCACGTAGAAGGCGTTGGCGGAGCTGGTGCCGTCTTTGTTGGTCTGCGACTCGGGGTAGGCGCTGTTGCTGTAAGCGTAGCCGAGGTTGGCGCCGACCTTGAGCCACGATTTGGCCAGGTAGTCGACATTCAGGCGGGTGCTGTAGCGCTTGTAGCCCGAGTTGTCGATGATACCTTCGTCGTTGAGGTAACCGCTGCCCCAGTAGTAGTTGAAGCGCTCGTTGCCGCCCGATACGCTGAGGTTGTACTCTTGGCGCGTGTTCTGACGGAAGGTCTCGTCTTCCCAGTTGTCGGGACGCAGATAATAGAGGGCGTTGCCTTGCTCGTCGCGCACCATGTAGCCGAGGGTGGCGTTGGGGTTGAAGGTGCCGTTGGCGTCGAAGAGCTGTTCACCCTTGGGGGTGGTGAAGACGGGGTAGCCGAGCTTCTTGACGATGCGCTTGTTGGCGTCGGCCGTTGCCTGAGCGGGAGTGTGGCCGTTGTTATAGATGTTTTCGTTGTAGAAGCCTTGGTAGAGGTGCGTCATGTAGGCTTTCGGGTCGCGGATGACGTCGTAGTTCGAGATCTCGCGCGAGTTCACACCCCAGCGGCCTTCGAACTGCACTTTGGCATCGCCCGACTTACCCTTCTTGGTGGTGATGAGCATCACACCGTTGGCACCGCGCGCACCGTAGAGGGCGGCAGAAGCGGCATCTTTGAGTACCGAGATGTTTTCGATGTCGTTGGGGTTGATCGACGAGAGATCGCCGTCGTAGGGAACGCCGTCGAGGACGATGAGGGGGTTCATCTCGGCATTGATCGAACCGAAACCGCGGACACGGATGGTGGCGGAGGTACCGGGCTGACCGTTGTTGCTGGTGGTCTGCACGCCGGCCACGGTGCCGTTGAGGGCGCGCGAAACGTCAGCAACTTGACGATTTTCGAGCTTCTGCGCGCTCATCGTCGCGGCCGAACCCGTGAACGAGGCTTTCTTCGCCGTGCCGTAGGCTACCACGATCGCTTCGTTCAGGTTGGAGTCGTCCCATTCGAGCACTACGTTCACCGTGCCGTTCTTACTAATCTCCATGGTGCGGGGTTTCATACCCACATAGGCGATCGTGAGAGACTTCGTGCCGGCGGGCACTTTGGCTAACGAGAAATTACCTTTACCGTCGGTGAGGGCCACGGTACGGGTGCCGATGCGTACTGCTGCGTTGACGATGGGATTGCCTTCGCTGTCGGATACGTGACCCAACACGGCCGTCTGTGCCATCGCTACGCCGCTCATCAAGAGCGCTACGCCGAGTGTGACTGACTTCTTGTTCATCTTATTGTTGATTTGGATTGCTGATCTATGTTACAGAGGGAGAGCAATCGCTGCGCTCCCGAGCAAGTGAACCACCTGTTTTGTGACTTGCGATTGTATGTATTTGCAAATATAGGATTATACACACTTTTGGCAAAGCTACACGCTGAAAAATGAAGCACAGGGGGTGTGTTTTAACTTTTTAGCGTCCGAAATGCTAATTCTAAGTTTGCATTTTTAGGGAAGTCGAATTCAAAATGTTGAAATGTGTCGTGTTTTGCTATACGTTTGAGTGGTTTTTGTCTTGAAAAGTGGGATTCTGTGTGTATTTTAGATGTTTTGTTATTCGTGTTTGGCAAAATGCAGTTATAAACGCTGTGTGACCGGTTTTTTTGTTGCTGAATTTGTATAGTTTCTTGTTTATACGATGTGTTATGCATGTATTGTGCCTGTGACCGGCTAAGCGCCTATTGTCGGATGGCTGCTGTCGCATCAACACACAAAAGAAGCGGGCAGCCACTTTGCAGTGGCTGCCCGCTTGGGGAATGAGTGGGCGCATGTGCGCCGCGAAAGGACTTTTGGAATCAGCGAACGACTACTTTGCCTTTCTGCACGAGGACACCGCGGGTGTTTTGTGCCACACGGCGACCGGCGAGGTCATAGGCCGGACCGCTGACCACGTTTTGCGTAGCGACGGAGGCAACGCTCGTGGTGAGGTTGGAGGTGACGGGCAGGATGGTGAGGGTCGAACCCTTGTCGGCACCGCCGTTCCAGAAGGCGAACTTGTTGTTGCGGTTGTTCACTTTGTTGGCGGGGATGCCGTCTTCGTACATGTAGGCATAGGCGGGACCGCTCTTGCCGAGGTCGTTAGAGTCGGAGAAACGCCAAACAGCCGAATAGCCTTGGGGAATGGATCCTACGGGTTGCAGGGTGGGAAAGGAGCTACCGCCTTTGTCGTTGCCCATGTTGGTGGGCGCGGCGAGGACATAGCCCGTGCCGGCTGCGAGGTTGTAGATGCGAAAGCCTTCGGCGTTGTTGCCCACGAAGCACCAGAGTTGTTTCCCATCTTCGGGATTCACTTCGGTGTCGGCGAGTTCGAGGGTCTTCTGCGTGCCGTCGGCTTTGAGGACGTAGCCCTGTTGTCCGATCTGCATGGAGTACCACTGTGAACCGGTGGCGAACTTGCCATTGACGATCTCACCGGGGGTGAAACGCGAATACCACTGGGGAGCGGGTTCGGGTTGGTACTTGCCGTTTTCGATGAAGAGACCTTCGAGGAGCACATCGCCGTCCATCCACTCAGCGGGGAGGGTGAAGGTGTTGTCGGCCTTGAAGATGCTGCGCGGCACACGGATGGTTTCCCACTGCACGTTGTCTTTCGAGAGGCTGTCGGCGGTGAGGTGATAACCGTGCTTCACGATCATACCGGCGTATTCGAAGCCGTCGGCGGGGTTCATCTTCACGGTGAAGGGCTGACCGAAGGGCGCTTGGTAGCTTTCGAGCTTGGCACCTTCGGGCGTGATGATTTCACCGTTGAGGTTTTGCTGGCGCAAGATGGCCGTACTGCCGTGGACATTGAGACGGATGTCGACGAAGGCACCACCGTGTTTGAGCACGTCGCCCGAGCCGAGAGGATCGTTGTTGTCCCAGTCTACTTTGTAGCGCAGGCGGTAGATGCCGGGGGCGAGGTCGGCGGGGATGGTGAAGGGACGCGGCTGGATGGTGTTGCCGTTGCTCACAGCTTGACCTTCGCTGTTCTTACCTTGATAGTAGGAGTAGCTGACGAGTTCGGTTTGCGGATCGAATTGTCCGTCTTGGTTCTTGTCGAGGTAGACGTAGCTGTGCATCCAAGTGCCGGTGTAGGAAACCGAGGGCGTCACGACGTCGCCGGGCTTGGCGAAGAGGGCTGCGGCGCCGGCGTTGGTGTAGACCGTATGCGGCGTGGGCACGTTGTAGGCCTGCGTCTTGCCGTCCACCGTGAGACGAACGGCGTCGAGGTGACGGTCGTTGCGGGTGTAGGCTTGCTTCTTGTCGACAGCGGTGGGATAATAGCCCGTGATGAGCGACGGGGTGGGGCTGTCGTTGACGCTGACATTGTCGATGTAGGCGGCAAAGTCTTCGGTGAGATCGTGCGGACTTTCGCAGTGGGGCACGATGAGGAGGCTGTGAATCTGCACGCCTTCGTTGCCGGCGGCGGGAAGCACGACTTCCTGCCATTGGTTGGCTTCGAGCGCAGAACCTGTGATTTGAGCAAACTGCACCACTTCGTCGCTCTGACCGGGACGGTCTTTGCGCTTACCGAGGCCGATGATCATGGCGCGTCCGGCTTTGGGCGTGTGGATCCAGGCGTGGACGTATTTGGGTGTGGCGGTGAGGTCGAAGGGCTCGTTGAGGGTGATGCGAGCGCCGAAGGTGTTCGAACCGTAGCGTGAGCGTTGCACGGCGAGCACTTTGGCCGAACTGTTGACGGGCGTGCCGTCGATGGGGTTGAGTTCGCTCGTGGTGGGGTTGTCGAGCAGGGCACAGTTGCCGGTGAGGGCGCCGGTGCGGAAGGGAGAGGCCTCCCACGTGTCGAACACACCGAGGGCTTTCCATGTGGTCTGTTCGAAATCGAGGGTGGGGAGGTAGACGTTTTGTGCGGAGGCGGCCATCGGCAAAGCCAGGGCAGCCACGGGGAGGATATGTTTGAATTTCATTGTGGGTGGGCTTTACAGATTAATAGATGGCTACGCTCTTGAGCAAGGGGCAAGCCTTGGCATCTTCGATCGTGATGCGCAGACCGACGGCGTTGGTGCCACGGTCGTAGCTGTGTTCGGTGCTACCGTTGAGGGGGATGATGCGCTTGTAGCCGATGGTGGTCGTGGCGATGTTGCCGCCCGTGGGTTTCCACGTGGTGCCGTCTTCGGTGACTTCGATCTTGAACTTCTTGACGCGTTGTCCCTTGGCGACAAGTTCCATGAGGTCGACGTAGCGCAGGGTTTGGGGGCTGTCCCAAGTGAAGGTGAGGGTGGCTTGCTTGGTGCCGTCGTTCGTGGCCCAGTAGGTCGTGGTGCTGCCGTCGAAGAGGTTCTTCACGTCATAGTTGCGACCGGCGCCGGGGGTGCGCGTTTCGCTGGCGACCACGGTGGCCGTCTTGGCGAGGTTGGTCTTGAAGCGCTCGCTGATGTAATTGCCGAGTTGCTTCATCGTTCTAACGGTGGCGTTGGGCAGTGAACCCGATTGGTCGGGTGGGAGGTTGAGGATGAGCGTGGCGTTGCGACCAACCGTTTCGAGATACATCTGGAAGAGGCGTTCGGCCGAGGCGGGGCTTTCGCCGTTGTGCCAGAACCAACCCAGGTTGGTGGCTTTGGCATCGCTCTCACCGGGATGCCAGTACCAGCCGTTGATGTTGCCGCTTGTGCCGTCGCCCATGCACCAGTTGGTTTCACCGGCCCAGCCTTGTTCGTTACCGATCCAGCGAGCTTCGCCGCCGACACCCCACATCACGCAGTCGGGGAGGATCTTGTGGACGGAGTCGCGGAGGTTGGGCACGTCGTAGTAGACATTGGCGTCGCCGACGTTGATGGTCTTATTTTGGCCACCGTAGTAGCCGTCGCCGCCATTGGCGCCGTCAAACCACATTTCAAATTGGTCTTTGCCGTATTGTGCGGCTTCGAGACATTGGCGCAAGAACACCTCTTTTACATAGCGGTCGGTGCCGTAGAGAGCCGAGTTGCGATCCCAAGGCGAGATGTAGAAGCCATATTTCATGTCGAGCTTGCGCGCGGCATCGGCGAAGTCGCGGGGAATGTTGGTATTCTTGGCGTTGACGTTGGAAGAGGCCGTAGCATTGTGGTTGGTGGTGGCAGTGGGCCAGAGGCAGAAACCGTCGTGGTGCTTGATCACCGCGATACCACCGCGCATGCCGGCGTCTTTGGCGGCCTGAAGCCACTGCTCGGGGTTGGGCACTTGGGTGGGGGCGAAACGATTTACGTCTTCATTACCTTTACCCCATTCCAAACCGGTGTAGGTGTTCATGCCGTAGTGGAAGAAGGCATAGAACTCTGTTTCCTGCCACTTGAGCTGGCGAGGAGAGGGCACGGGGTGTACGGGAACCGGTTCGTTGTCCGGGTTGGGAAGGGTCTGCTGTTGGAGGCTGAAACCACTTTGGGCTTGTGCTGAAAGCGGGAGGCCGAGGCAGCAGAGCAGAGCAAATTGCGTAAATAACTTCATGGATATGGTGTTATATTGTTTGTTCGTGTGCGCAAATATAAAGCAAATTCCACGAACGACCAAAAAAAAGAGGGAAGTAAATGGCAAGTTTAGTTGTCATTTACTTCCCACTTGCTGTGTGGTATGGGGCTGAAAGGCGAAGGGGCGGGCGAGACGTCAACGACCGGCGTACATGTCTTCGTAGTAGCGCAGGTAGTCGCCCGAGGTGATGCGATCCATCCAGTCTTGGTTGTCGAGATACCAGCGCACGGTTTCCTCGATGCCTTGTTCAAATTGGAGGGAGGGTTCCCAACCCAGTTCGTTTTTGAGCTTCGTGGAGTCGATGGCGTAGCGCAAGTCGTGGCCGGCGCGGTCGGTGACGTAGGTGATGAGGTCGAGATCGGCGTCCTCGGGGCGGCCGAGCAGGCGATCGACGGTGCGCACCACGAGGCGTACGATGTCGATGTTGCGCCATTCGTTGAAGCCGCCGATATTATAGGTGTCGGCCACGGCGCCCTTGTGATAGATGAGGTCGATGGCACGAGCGTGATCTACGACGTAGAGCCAGTCGCGCACGTTTTCGCCCTTGCCGTAGACGGGGAGGGGACGGCGGTGGCGAATGTTGTTGATGAGCAGCGGAATGAGCTTCTCGGGGAATTGGTTGGGGCCGTAGTTGTTCGAACAGTTGCTGATGAGCGTCGGCATGCCGTAGGTATCATGGTAGGCGCGGACGAAGTGGTCGCTCGAGGCTTTCGACGCCGAGTAGGGGGAGTGGGGGCTGTAGGGGGTGGTTTCGACAAAGAAGTCGTCGCCGTAGGGGGCGGTGTCGCCGGGGCGCGTGATGTCGAGGGCACCGTAGACTTCGTCGGTGGAGATGTGGTAGAAGCGCTTGCCTTCGTAGCGTTCGGGTAGCGACTCCCAATAGTCGCGGGCAGCCTGCAGCAGGCTGAGGGTGCCCATCACATTGGTGCGGGCGAAGCACATCGGATCTTTGATGGAGCGATCGACGTGACTTTCGGCGGCGAGGTGAATGATGCCGTCGACGTGCTTCTCTTCGAGCAGACGGCGCACGGCGGCGTAGTCGCAGATGTCGAGGCGGGCGAACTCATAGTTCGGCGCGTTTTCCACGTCGGCGAGGTTGGCCAAGTTGCCGGCGTAGGTGAGGACGTCGAGGCAGATGATATGGTAGTCGGGATATTGCTGAACAAAACGGCGCACGACGTGGTTGCCGATGAAACCGGCGCCGCCGGTAATGACGATGGTGTGCATAGCGTGGGGTGTTGGGGCTGAAAGCAAGGGTTAGACCGTTTCGCTGTCGCGCAGACGGGCGATGCAGGTGCGCAGACTGTCGAGCCAATAGGGGATTTCGAGGTTGAAGGTGGTTTTCACCTTCGTTTTGTCGAGTACGCTGTAGGCCGGACGCTGCACGGGGCTGGGATATTCGGAGGAGCGGCAGGGCAGCACGCGGCAGTCGGTGTGACCGGCTTCACATGCCACGGCCACGGCGAAGTCGTACCACGAGCAAACGCCTTCGTCTGAATAGTGGTAGGTGCCGATATGGTCGGCCGTCAGCGGTCGGGAAAGGATCGTGAGGAGGGCGCCGGCCAGATCGGCGGCGGCAGTGGGGGTTCCACACTGGTCGATGACAACTTTCACCTCGGGGCGTGTGCCGGTGAGTTGGAGCATGGTCTTGGCGAAGTTCTTGCCATAGGGACTGTAGAGCCATGCGGTGCGGAAGATGAGGTGCTTGCAACCAACGCGGCGAATGGCTTGTTCGCCGCGGAGTTTCGTGGCACCGTACACGCCGGTGGGTGTGCCTTGCTGGTCTTCGCGGCAGGGGGTGTTGTAGGGTTCGGCACCGAACACGTAGTCGGTGGAGATGTGCACCAACCAGGCATCGGCCGCGTGGGCGGCGAGTGCGAGATTTTCTACGGCAAGGTGGTTGATGAGGTCGCAACGCTCGGGATCATTTTCGGCGGCGTCGACGTTGGTGTAGGCGGCGCAGTTGATGATGCAGTCGATGGCATTGTCGTTCACGAAGCGAAGAACGGCTTCGCGGTCGGTGATGTCGAGGGGCAGCGTGAGCGGATCGGCTTGTGCGGCGACATCGGTGAAGTGAAAGCTGTGCGGCGTGGCGGCGGAGAGGCGACGAATTTCGCTGCCGAGTTGACCGCCCGCGCCGGTGACGAGAATTTGCATGGAGGGATGGGATTCAATAGAGCCGATCGTCGATGTGGAAGTCGGCGGGGGCTTCGTCAAAGAGGGGATGGTGCAGATCTTTTTCGCTGAGCAGGGCGTCGGCTACAGGCATGCGCCAGTCGATGTCGAGCCGTTCGTCGAGCAAGGAAATACCGGCATCCGATTCGGGGGCGTAGAAGTTGTCGCACTTGTATTCGAACACGGCGATGTCGCTGAGCACGGCGAAACCGTGGGCGAATCCGCGCGGAATGAAGAGCTGACGATGGTTTTCGGCGGAGAGTTCGACGGCCACATGTTGTCCGAAAGTGGGACTACCGTGGCGGATGTCTACGGCGACATCGACCACACAGCCTTGGGTGCAGCGCACGAGTTTGCTCTGCGTGTGAGGCATGCGCTGATAGTGGAGACCGCGCATGACACCGCGTGTGGAGCGCGATTCGTTGTCTTGGACAAAGCGGATGGGGCGAACTTTTTCGTCAAATTCGCGTTGGGAGAATGATTCGAAGAAATAGCCGCGCGCGTCTTCGAACACACGGGGTTCGAGGATGACGACTCCTTCGAGCGAGGTGGAAATGACGTTCATTGTTGGGGAAACTGGAGCAGGGCGAACCACAATGTGTGGGAGCGCAAACTATGGCGCTGCGATGGGCACTGCCTCCTTGACTATTGAAAAGGAGAGAACTCCGTTTTTTATTGTTGTTCGGCGGCACGCTTGAGAAGGTACTGCCCATATTGGTTTTTGCGCATGGGTTCGGCGATGCGGCGCAGGTCGTCGGCCGTGAGCCAACCTTGGGTGTAGGCGATGTCTTCGAGGCAGGCCACTTTCAAGCCTTGGCGCTTTTCGAGCACTTCGATGTAGGTGGAGGCTTCGGAGAGCGACTCGTGGGTGCCGGTGTCGAGCCAAGCGAAACCGCGACCGAGGGTTTGCACTTTGAGTTGACCGCGTTCGAGATATTCTTGGTTCACGGTGGTGATTTCCAGTTCGCCGCGTGCCGAAGGGCGGATGCCGGCGGCGATGTCGACGACGGAGTTCGGATAGAAATAAAGACCGACCACGGCATAGTTGGACTTCGGTTGCTCGGGTTTCTCTTCGATGGAGGTGCAGTTGCCCTCGGCGTCGAAGGCGGCCACACCGTAGCGTTCGGGGTCGTTGACGCGGTAGCCGAACACGGTGGCTTTGTCATCCTGTTCTGCGGTGGCGACGGCCGATTGGAGCATGCCGCTGAAGCCGGCGCCGTGGAAAATGTTGTCGCCCAGCACGAGACAGACGCTGTCTTCGCCGATGAATTCGCGACCGATGAGGAAGGCTTGTGCCAGACCGTCGGGCGAGGGTTGTTCGGCGTAGGTGAATTTCACCCCGAAGTCGGAACCGTCGCCCAACAGGCGGCGAAAACCGGGCAGGTCGTGGGGGGTGGAGATGATGAGAATATCCCGTATGCCGGCGAGCATCAGTACCGAGATGGGATAGTAGACCATCGGTTTGTCGAAGATGGGAAGCAGCTGTTTGCTGATTCCTTTGGTGATGGGATAGAGGCGCGTGCCGCTACCTCCGGCAAGGACAATTCCTTTCATGGTGATGATGTTATGCTAAAAGGTGGGACGTTTTGCCCGAAAGTAGACTACTTTTGCTCAAAGTAGAGAGGTTTTTACTCAAAAGTGGAGTGCTTTTGCTTGAGAGTCGAGTAGGTTTGGCTACAACTTGTGCGCTTTTGAAGGGGAGTGCGCTATTTTCTGTTGCATTCAGTCTTTCCGGCGTTCGATCACTTGAACCAGTTCGGGAAGAACGGTGGTGGTGGCGGCCAAGAGGCAGCCGGGAAGTTCGATGACGAGACTTTTTGAGCGCTTTCCCGCTGTTTTCAGGAAATAGCCCTCTTGTCCGTTGAACGGCCCGCCGATGACGCGCACCCGATCGCCGGCTTTGAGTTTCACTTCTTCGGGAGTGAAGAAGCGCAAATCGTCTTGTGCGGCGGTGCAGAAGGTGATGAAACGCTCCATCTCCGCCTCGTCGATGAGGGTGATGCGGTTGCGCGTGATGGGCGTGGTGCGACCGGAGCCGGCCACCGGCTGCAAGGTTTGGCGACGTACGTGGAAGTAGAGTTTCTTCCCGTGACGGTGTTGCACAAACTGCTTGAAGTCTTCGAGTTCTTGCCAAGTGGCGTAGACGAAGACCCAACCGGCGAGCAGCGGTTGCGGACGCAGCACCACTTTCCCTGTCTTGCTCATGCGAGATGCAGGACGCAGCGGCACAAAAGCGCGAAAACCGCGGGCTACCAGGAGTTCGCGCGCCTGTTCTTCCCACATACGGGCTCCACAGAGAATGAACCAGTGGGGTTGTCGGGCGGCAGTGGAAGTGAGAGGGGAACCGGGATCTGACATAGGGAAAGGGATGGGGTGCTTATTCGACAAAAGTAAGTTTTTTCTTTGGATTTACCAAGAATTGCCCCCACCAAATAGCAAAATCATAGGTTGGAGGAGGTCGATATGGAGAAGGTTCGGCGCTGTCGTCGCGGTGAAGGAGGAAAACAAAGAAAGCGTGCATTCCAAAGAAATGCACGCTTATTAAATAAGGAGAGAATGAATTTCGTTGCGAGGTGGAACGAATATCAAAGTGCTTTGGCTACGAATTGCAGATAGAGCACCGCGGCCGGAATGGCGAGGAGCGCCGAGTCGAAGCGGTCGAGCATGCCGCCGTGTCCGGGGAGAATCTTACCGCTGTCTTTGATGCCGAGGTGGCGCTTGAAGAGACTTTCTACCAAATCGCCCCACGTGCCGAAAACGCAGACGGTTAATCCGAGACCGACCCAGCCGAGGGGACTGAGAGCGACGTCGGGAAGCACCTGACTGAGGACGAGAGCGAGAATGACCACGGGCACGCCGCCACCCACGGAGCCGATCCACGATTTGTTGGGCGAGATGCGCGGGAAGAGTTTCGCCGGGATGAAGCGGCTGAAGGCCGAACCGCAGAGGTAGGCGCCGGTGTCGCTCGTCCAAAGGAAGAAGAAAACGGACAGCGGCAACCAGCCGTTGAAACTCGCCGTACCGGCCGCCGGATCATAGTGCACACCGAGCAGGAAGATCATCGAGAACGGCAACGCAATATATAATTGAGCGGCGAAGGCATAAGCCCAGTTTTTCAGCGGATGCGGTTCGTTGCGATACAATTCGCTGATGAGCAGATAGAGCAGGGTAGCCACAAACGGCAGGAAGTGCGCGTAGGTGAGGTGGCCGGGGTAGCAACATTCGCGGAAGGCGACCATAAATGCCACCGTGGCGGCCGTTGCGATGAAGCGGTTGGCCGTTGCCCCGTCGTGCGCGTTGACGTTGGTGATAAATTCCCAAGTGGTCAGCGCGCCGACCAGCGTGAAGAAGATGAAGAACGCGATTTCACCTCCCAAGGTGCAGCCGACGAGAGCGGCCACGTAGAGTGCGCCGGTGATGGCGCGAAGCACGAGATTGTTCATGTTGAGGTTGGAAATGAATCAGTTGGGAGAGAACGGCGCATCCACGGGGTGTGAGGCAGAAGTCCCTGAGGTTTCGGAAGTGTTGCCGCTTTCTTCTACAGATTTCGCGGTTTCCGTTGCCGAGTCGGCGGTGGGTGTCATGGCTTCTGCCGATGTGAGCGATGCGTCTGCCGGCGTTTCGTGGTGAACGGGAGGTTGTTCTTCCATGATGATCTCGGCGCGGCTCTTCCACGGACGCGGGCCGAAGATATTGATCACGTCGGCGGCGAAAATCACCTCGTGCTCGCAGAGCAGATCGGCGAGTTCGTTGTGCTTCGCCGCATTTTCCGTGAGCAAGCGCTTGGCGCGTTCGTATTGTTCGTTGATGAGGCGCGACACTTCTGCATCGATGCGGCGACCGGTCTCTTCGGAATACGGCTTTTGGAAACTTTCTTGGTTGGAGTAGTAAGAGAGATTGGGCAAGCTCTCGCTCATGCCCAAATAGGCCACCATACCGTAGGCACGTTGCGTGACGCGCTCCAAATCGTTGAGTGCTCCGCTCGAAATGCGACCGAGGAAGACTTCTTCGGCGGCACGACCGGCCAGCGTTGCGCAGATTTCGTCGAGCATTTGCTCCTTTGTGGTGATCGTACGCTCTTCCGGCAGATACCAAGCGGCGCCGAGCGATTGACCGCGGGGCACAATGGTGACTTTGACGAGGGGATTGGCGTGTTCGAGCAACCACGACACCGAAGCATGGCCGGCTTCGTGGATGGCAATGGCGCGTTTTTCCTCATTGGTCATGACGCGCGTTTTCTTTTCCAAACCGCCGATGATACGATCCACGGCATCGAGGAAATCTTGCTTCGTCACGGCCTCACGGTTGTGGCGTGCGGCGATGAGGGCGGCCTCGTTGCAGACGTTGGCGATGTCGGCGCCCGAGAAGCCCGGCGTTTGTCGGGCGAGGAGGTCGATGTCCAAGCCGGGTTGCAGCTTGAGGGGACGCAAATGCACGTTGAAGATCGCAATGCGTTCGGGCAGATCGGGGAGATCGACGTAGATTTGACGGTCGAAACGTCCGGCGCGCAGCAAAGCTTGGTCGAGCACGTCGACACGGTTGGTCGCGGCGAGAATGATGACACCGGAGTTCGTGCCGAAGCCGTCCATTTCCGTCAACAGTTGGTTGAGGGTATTTTCGCGTTCGTCGTTGCCGCCGAAACTTGCTCCCTTGGAGCGGGCGCGACCCACGGCGTCAATTTCGTCGATGAACACGATTGAGGGTGCTTTCTCCTTGGCTTTTTCGAACAGGTCGCGAACGCGGCTCGCTCCCACGCCGACAAACATTTCGACGAAGTCAGAGCCTGACATGGAGAAGAAGGGTACGCCGGCTTCGCCCGCAACGGCTTTCGCCAACAATGTCTTACCGGTTCCCGGAGGGCCGACGAGGAGCGCACCCTTGGGGATTTTACCGCCCAACTCGGTGTATTTGTCGGGATTCTTGAGGAAGTCCACAATTTCTTTCACCTCTTGTTTCGCGCCCTCTTGACCGGCCACGTCCTTGAAGGTGATGTTCACGCCTTCGCCTTTGGTGTACTCCTTGGCTTTGCTCTTGCCCACTCCGAAAATGCCATTGGCAGCGCCGCCCATGCCGCGCAAGGCGAACAACCAAATGGCGGCAAAGAGGAGGATGGGCAGCACGGCGCCCAAGAGTGTCATAAAATAATTGTGCGTCTCGTCATACGTCACCTTGCCTTTGTATTGTATCGAGTTGAGGTAGTCATCTACCCGATCGGCAGAGGGGTATTTGGCACGCACCTTGGGGTGAGCGCCCACTTGTTCGGCACTTTGGTGAAAAACCGTGCGGATGTGTTCCGGACGAACCGCTAAACTGATTTGTCCTTCGCCTTTGTCGACAATGATTTCATTGCCATAGCCTTTGGCGATGTATTGTTTGAGTTCCGAATAGCTGACCTCTTTTGAGGAGCTGCCGGGATTGGAGTTGCCGAACCAGAGGAAGCCGGCCATAATGGCGATGATGGAAAAATACAACCAAGTCAGGTTGAATCTTGGCATCTTGGGCTCCTGCGGAGATGTATTGTTCTTTTTGGACATGGGCGTCTGATTTGTTCACGGCCGCAAAGCGCGGTCGTGTGTGGGGGTGTCGTATTTAGTCGAGATCAGCGATCTGTGTGATCGCTGCGTCGTCCCAAAGGTGTTCGAGATCGTAGTATTCGCGCGTGTCGGGCAGGAAAATGTGTGCCATGACATTGCCGAAATCCATCGCGATCCACTGCGCATTGGTGCGGCCGGCGATGGCGGCGGGGTGTTCGCCCATGCGCGTTCGCGCCATGTTCTCGATGCTGTCGACAATACTGTCGGCCTGCGCCGGCGAACCGGCTGTGCAAATCACAAAGGCATCGGTCGATGCCGTCGGGATGTTGCGCAGATCGGCCACAACGATGTCACGGCCTTTTTTTTCTTGAATACCTTCGATGATGATGTCTATGAGGTCTTTTGTCATAAGTGATGAACGTCGTAAATGGAATGATATTGACTGGCTAAGCTGTTTAGGCTTATAGCCAATAGTGTGCCAAGCACCTCATGGCAGGGTGCTTTGGCTGTGTTATTATTCTTTTTTGAGAATCGCTGAGGAAACTCGGCGATGAAACTGCGGTTTAGCTTCGGCTCACCTGCAATCCCTTGTGCGAAAGTTTCATGTCGACAAAGCGTGCCGATTCCGTGAGGGGATTGTCGAGCAGCAGGGTGCGAATGCGCGCGGCCGCCTCGGGATCTTTCGCCACCATGTAGAGGTAGCCGCCACCGCCTGCGCCGGGCAGTTTGTAGCCCCAGCAGAGGTCGTCGATGCGGCGGCAAAGTTGCGCCACGATCTCGGGTTCCGTGCCGGCGTCGAGGAGTTTGTTTTGCTGCCACGTCTTGCGCACCAAACGGCCGTAGTGTTCGAGATCGCCTTGTTGCAACACTTCGAACATGTCCATGGCGTGCTCCTTCATTTCGTCGAGCAGGCGCAGACGCGTGCCACAGTTGAGGAACATGCCCCGCACGATTTCTGCCAAAATATTCTTGGCCGTGCGCGTGATGCCCGTGTAGTAGAGTAAATGGCAGGCGCGCTGTTCGGGTGCCATGAAGAGCGTGTCGGGCAACCAGCGCGCCACCGGCGTTTGGTCGAAGCCCGCTTTCGTCTGCAGGAGCTTCACACCATGCAGCACACCGCCGAACTGGTCTTGCCAGCCGCCGCCCGTGGTGAGCAGTTGTTCGAGAATGAGCGTGCGGTTGCCCACGGTGAATTTATCCCAACCCAAACCGCAGAAATCGGAGAGCGCGCCGAGCACTGTGGCGGCAAGAATGCTGCTTGTGCCCAGTCCCGAGCCGGCCGGGATGGCGGCGAGCAACGTGATTTCGATACCGCCGCCGAAAGCGTTGAGGCAGTCGCGGAGGGTGCGGTGCGGTTCGGCGGCAAACTGCGGGAGGAAACCGCAGAGCGCGAGGGCGGCTTTGGGAATGGAGAAGGGCGAGCCCACTTTATTGAACTGCGCCAACTCTTCGTAGGTGGTGATTACCTCCATCGCGCCGAGGTCGATGCTGCGGCACACGATCTGCGGCTCTTGCGTAGACTTCACATAGACTTGCAAGGGCTGTTGTCCGTTCAATTCGATGGCCAAGTTCACCACATTACCGCCCGAGTTCAGACAGTAGGGCGGTGTGTCCGTCCAGCCGCCGGCCACGTCGATGCGCACGGCCGAGCGTCCCCAAACGATTTGATCGCGGTAGACATCGAGGCGAGGCAATTGGAGATCGCCGCGCGCCGATTGCGTCAAGCCGTCGCGCAGGAGCGAGAAGGCGCGCGTTTCGTCGCTGTCGCCGTCCTCACCGCGCAGGCGGTGCACCTGTGCGCGGAACATCGCATCGCGGATTTGGTGCATCAGCGGAGCCTCGTTCGTCAAAGCGGGCGGCAAATCGAGGTGGGCGTTGACAAATTTCTGTGCCGCGTCGCGCAGGTCGATTTGATACATCACGCTGCGTTGGTAGTGCTCGGCGAGGAGCGGCAGGTTGTCGCGGCGGAAGGCACGGCGCTGCTGTTCCTGGCGCACGAGATTGGCGCGCGCCGCGATTTCGTCGGCGCTCAAACGCTGTTTGCTGCGCCACAATGCCGTCAACGCCGGGTCGGGGTGTTCGGCCAACATCCACTCGAGGAGGTCAAACAGCTCGTCGGTGGTGTCGCAGACGGGGAAAAGTGCGGCGGCCTGCAGGTCGTCGGTGCGACCCAGCTCGTCGGCGGTAATGCCGCGGGCAGAAAGCCATTCGCCGACGGGGCGGCCGAGGTAATGGGCGGCGGCATTGTGCACGTCACCGCGGAAAGCGTCGTGGAAACCATAGGGGCGCAGCACAAACTGGCTGTCGCCAAAGGCTTCGACATCGACGCACTGACCGCGTTGCAAGTGTACGGTGCGGTCGTTCACGGGAATGCCGGTGAGCACGTGGTCGCCTTCCAACTGCCAGCTGGCGGGGAGGTGACTGTTTTCGACCCAAATGTTTTGGAGTTCGGGAGCGAATTGCTGTTCCACGCGGGCGTTTTGCGTGAAGATGGTGCTGTGTTTCTTCACCCCGCGGCGCAGGATGAGACGCTGGTCTTTCACCACGTTTTGGAGCGCGGCCGTGGAACTGATCATCTCGGGAGTGGTGCCGAAATGGTAGAATTCGCCGCCCGTGAGGGGGAGAACGGCCACTGTGAGGTCGCGCAGTTCTTCATCGTCGGCGGTGGGGTTCGCGCCGAGGGCGCAACCAAATTGCGAATAGAGATCGTAGGCCACGCGGTCGCCGCCTTCGCCGAACGAACGGCGGCGCAGGAGCGAAACGGCGCGGTCGCTCAACAACCAGATGCCCAAGTCCATGAGCGACAAGTGGGTGGAGGCCAACTCGTGCTGCTGTTCGATGCTCGGTTTTTGGAGCATGAAGTCCAAACGCTCGGGATGGTCGCGGTGCATGAAGAACACGCCGTGATTGCGCGCCGAAGTGGGATCGGCCCACAGGCCGTAGCACACCACATCGGCTTCGGGCACCGGCAGGAGGGGCTCGGTGGCGCGAATGTAGACGTCGCCGCTGGCCACGAGCGTGCGCAGGCTGTCGGGAGCGGCCGCCATGATGCGTTCGTAGAGCGGAAGTTGGAGCGAGAGGAGCGTTTGGTCGAGGCGCTGGCCGCGTGCCCAACGAAACACGGGGACGGGCAGCAGCACTTTGCCGCAGGCCGCATAAGCCGGCAGGCGGCGACTCTGACCGCCGGCGTGGAGGAGAATGCGCTTTTCGCGCGCCAACCATTTGTCGAAGTCTTCGGCCCCCTCGGCGAGGGCGGCTTCTTCGAGCAGCCACGTGGTGCCGCCGCCGCTGCCCAGTTTGCAGTCGACGGGATCGGAGGTGCAGAAATATTCAGCCGTGGGCAGGTCGCTGACCGTGTGGAAACAGTCCACGACATTGGGGGGGAGAGACAGCAGTTTCTTCATATCGGTGGGGAAGGGCGGCACAAGGTGGCCGCCGCAGCAAATGTTTTCCTGCAAAAATAAAGGATTTTGGTGGAAGTGCCAACGAAATGTAATGAATTTCGCCGCCCCGCCTTGCGCTTTGTGCAGAACTTCGTGAAAAGACACTGCACTTTGTCGTGCCGCCTGAAAACCCGCTGCGAAAACCCGACGTCTTTTTCGAAAAAGTGGGGAGGTTCGTCGCAAAACAAGGGAACTTTTTTGTCTTTGTTGCGCACTTCTTCGAGCACCCTCACCGAGTGCACCCTCCGTCGCGGCAGCCGAACGAATCGTTCCGCACTTTTCGACCTTTCGTCTCGCCCTCTCGATTTTACCTTCACCCGCCGCGGCGTTTTCATCTCGCGGACACGCCCCTACACACACGTCGCGATCGCGTACGCGCACTTCACCGAGTTCCGATTTTCTATGTTCACCCTTCACCTCGCTTCTAACTAATTCGTACAGAGAAGGTTGCGGTGAAGGAAACGGTGAACTTTGTGTGAAGGCAGTGAAGGTGAAGCCTTCACACGCAACGCGTTGATCATGAGTAGTTTATGGCGAAATGGTGAAGCGGTGAACACAAAAATCGAAAAACGCCGGACGCGCGCGCATTACGCGCGCGAGGGCTTTTCTGAGGGTGGGAGAGAGGGCTGGGGTTACCGGACTCAGGTCATGAAGAACTCATTGATACATTTACGCGATAAAATTCTACTGAGGAAAAGGTAGCTGATCGAAACTGTAAACGACGAGTTGAAGAACATCGTTCAGATTGAACACACGCGCCACAGGAGCATCGGAGGGTTTGCCGCGAATCTCATGGCGGCCATGACAGCATACAGTTTCTTACCCAAAAAGCCTTCGCTTAATATTGAAACCATCGAAAAAGAAAGGAGAATTGCTTAGACCGAACTCAGGTGGATAAGAACATAATTCAGGGTGCAAGGTCTGCAACTCTTTATAATCACATTTTTTTTCTCTTCAAAAATGTTTGCAAGTCCAGGGGTGAGTGCAACAATTTCATCAGACTTAGCATTGTATATAACCATGCCTGTTGAATCTTGTAAGTAGAGATTGTATCTGCTGGTCTTCATTTTATCGTGTTTTAGGTGACAGGTTGAACTTATAGATGGCGTGCAACATGAAGTAGGAAGGAATGACATTGTGGTAGGTTTCGGTGCGGCCTTGTGCATTGACTGTGCGTGTCACGTTGGAAAGTTCGTGCAGCAGGTCGAAACCATCGAGAGCAAAGGTCAGATTTCCGTGCAGAATGCTGCGCTCGAGGCGAAGGTTCCAAATGAAGTGGTTGGTGTTGAGCTGCGTGTCGGTGTAGCCTCGACGGCTGAATACGGTGAAGTCCGTGCTCAGTCCCACCTTACCCGGCAATGGGAGGCGTGCAGTCAGTCCGTAACTGTAGTCCCACGCGCTGATCTCCTTGAAGTCGCTGCGTCGGCCGGTCATGCGATTGTAGCTGCCTTGCACTTTTGCTCCCAAGTGCCAACCGCGTTGAGAATAGTTGACCGAAAGTCGTTCACGGAGATAAAGACTACCGATGGTGCTCAACTCATGCGTGGTACTGCCGACCACGTTGGCCATATCGACATTGTGGTCATAAGAGAAAGAGGACTGGTTGCTCCAATCGAAAGCTTTGTTCGCACCAAACTGTCCATTGGTGCTGAAAGTGCCGTCGGTGCGCCAGTTGCCGTTTACATTGACCGGGCGCGTCATATAGCCTCCCGTGGCAGGATTGTAGGTGCGTTCTGTGGCCTGCGCGTTGGAAGTACGTTGGTAGGACAGATTCAAGTCGTAGAGTTTCCTATGCTTTTTCAGCGTGTTCATTGTGAACGAAAGGTTTTGTGTGGTGCTTGGCTCCAAGTGGGCATTTCCCCTTTGGATGTAGAGCGGATTGGAACTGTCCTCCAATTCGAGGGCATAGATAAAGTCGGGCATTGCGCGTGACAGCGAGTAGTTGAGGATGAACACATAGCTGGTCTCTCCTTTCTGAAACTGTTGGTGAAGATAGACCTGCGGAGAAAACAACGCCTGCGTTCGATTTCGGTCGAAGTGCTGCCCGACTTTGTCGAACAACAAATGCTCCAGTTCCCAACGCAACGGAAGTTGGAAGGCTATTGTAGTGCGGTTTTGATGCTTCGTGCGGTATTCCATGCGCAGGCTTACCTGATGCTGCCGTTGCCACAAACGCGAGTGTCCACTGTTGGGCGCGTCGAATGCCTGCATCATGTCTGCCGTTGCCGAGGGGAGCATGCCTGGGGCAAAGTTGGTGTCGGCACCCCATCCCGCAAGCCGGTCGAGGCGGTAGAAGTTGGTGTTGGCATCACGATAGTCTTGCGAATATTTGTAGCTCAAGGTCGGCCAAAACGCGCCAAAAGGCATTAAATAAGATGCCTCCGTATTGAAGTTGTAATGATGGGAGGGAGCGTTGCGATAGCGGTTGCGGAAGTCGTTTGTTCCACTTCCCGCACCGAGATATTCCAAACGATAGTGGTCGAACGTCTGAGCGCGATGTCGGTCGTAAACTCCTGAGAAATTAAAAGAGAAGAAGTCGTTCACTCCCGACTGCTGGAAAGGACTCCAACGTAATTGATAGGGTGCACTCAAGCGCCAATTCTCGCCATTGCCGCGCATCAGCGAATAGCGACGGTTGCGTGCTTGCTGCTGCAGACGCGTGCTGCCTGGGCGAAACAGCTCATCGAGCACCTCTCCATTGGGCACCAGCTCAAACGGATTGACGCCCACTTCGCTGGCACGTTGCATGGCATCGTTGGTGTTTTTATCGTAGTTGAAACTGATTTGCCCTGATTGTCGCACCGCTTTTTTCAGAGAAAATCGATGACTCGTGTTGAACCACGTCGTGTGGTTATTCGCTTCCGAACGACTGAGCGAGAAGGAGCGCTGAGTGGGCAGAAAACTCTCATGGTTGTAGGTGGTGAGCATGTAGTTGTCGGTGTGTGTCACGTCCACATTGCTCGTCCATTCAAACGTCTTGTGGCGATTTTCGTAACTGTATTCCGCTCCGGCAGTTTTGCTCGTTTGCAAGCCCTGCGGTAGATAGGACGGCGACCACTCGCCCTTTGCTCCCGGGCGCCGTGTGTCGTTGGTGTTGTTGATACTGCCGAAAATCGCTAAGCGTGACAAGTCTGAAAATCTCAGCGCAAACAATCGCGCCAAGTACTTGTCTTTCGTGCCTCGTGCAGCCTCCGCATTGGCAATCCAGCCGATGGAATATTGACGTTTGAGATTGACGTCCATCACCAGCGGCCGATCCATTTCCTTCAGACCCGTCATCTCCTCAAAGTCGCTTTGTTGCTCGTAGACCTTGACTTTGTTGACCATGTAGGCAGGAAGGTTTTCCAATGCTATTTTGGGGTCGCCGCGGAAGAAGTCCTTGCCATTGACCAACAGACTGCTCACCCGCTTGTCGTTCACCGTGATCACGCCGCTCTCATTGAGTTGCGCCCCCGGCAGTTGCTCAATCAGCGCATCGAGCATCGATCCTTGCGAAAGTTGGAAGGCGTCGGCGTTGTAAACGAGGGTGTCGCCTTTCATTACCATTTTTATCTTCGTAGCCCTCACCACGGCCTCTCCCAGCTTTTGCTCCTTGGGACACTTACGCATGAGGGCTTTTTGAGGAATTGTCACAAAACCATTGCTGCGACCGTTCAACTTTATGGTAATGGGCAAGTAGAGCGGGAAATAATTGGGGTGCTGAAGCCTAATGATATAGTTGCCTTCTTCGGGAACCTTACAATAATAGAGCGAAGCTGTCCGCACATCGTCATCGATATTGTACGTCCATTCTCCTGAAAAGAGCACCGTCGAATCGGGAGACAATACATCAATAGTTCCATCTTCAATAATTGCACCAGTGAAAGCGTCTGCAATATGGCCAAACACTTTGATAGAGTCCTTTTGCGAAAAAGCCGGCAAAGAGAAGAGTAATCCAAGAAAAAGGAGAAAATACTGCATATCAATATTATGAAAAAGTTGGTATAATGCTAAAGGGTAAGTATTTCTATAAGTTTATACCGAAAGAAGACTACAAGAGTCCACAGAGGTGTACTCCTGGCATATGGGGCGTGGTTGTTGGCACAGCAGTTGTAATATCAACGCTAATACAACCTGAATTTGAGCATTGCTGATTGCTACAATCACCATTTGCGCAGCTTGCATTTTGACAACCTACATTTTGACATGCTGAATTGGAAGCAGGCAGAGATGTGGCGGGTACGATTCCACCAAAACCTCCCAGCAGATGTCCTTCCTTGTCTGAGGACATTGGTGTGAGCATTTGCTCACAGTTGGACAAAAGTCCAGTTCTTTTCAATACCATAGGGATATCAATTAAAGGGTTAATTAAACATTCTCCTATGAAGAAGAAAGTACTTGAAGCAAGTTATACAAATACCTAATAGCACTTAATATGTCCTTTTCCCAGATGTTTGAATCATGTGGCAGGAACATCGGCAAATCTACAACATCTTTTCATTTGGGTTGTAAGATATATTAATCATCCTTACCATGTGCTTAGACCGAGCTCGGGCCTGCTAAAGATTCCGTCAGTCCTTTCTTGAGCAAAAGGCGACTGCTGTCCAGCAGTACCACTTTAAGATTGACGCGTTTGTGCGTGTCGGCATCCCATTCTCTTTTGACGACCTCGCTCCAGTTGTCAATTTTCTGAATTTCATCGATGACCAGCAAGCGTTCTGTTTCTCCGCGCAGGGTCATGGTCGTTCGTGCCGCTTCCCACACTCGGTGTATCCAGTCACTGTCTGCCGGGGCAACAGCATCTGCAAGTTCCAGAGAGTGAGGGATGGAGATGTCCTGCAGCACCTGCCCTACGAGGGTCGATTTACCCACTTATCTCGGGCCGGCCAGTACTTGCATAAAGCGCCTCGGCTCCTGAATGCGTGCTTTCAGCGTGTGATATTGTTCTCGAATATAATTCATGCTCAAAATAAACAATCAATTCTGGTTCGGATTTTACTCAATTCTACTTCGAATTTTACTCAATTTGGGTTGTAAAAGTACTCAATTCTTTTTGCCCTCCCAAATGAATGAACCGTTATCTTCATGCCGTTTTCATCGTGTGTTGTAATGAAAGCCCCCGCCGATGAAACCTTACATCGGCGGGGGCTTTTTATAGGTAGAGTTTAGACTGACAATATGGTGCAGTCATTGGCGTTCAACGATAGCGAACCCATTTCAGAATTTCGCGTACGGTGGGTTTCTTACCGTACATAAGAATGCCGACGCGATAGATCTTGCCGGCGAGCCACGTCATGCCGAAGGCTGAGGCGTAGAGGAGTGTGAGGCTGAGCAGTTCTTGCCAAAGGGGGACACCGAAGGGGATGCGCACCATCATGACCATGGGGGAGGTGAGGGGGAAGAGCGAAGTCCAAAAGGCCAAGGGACCGTCGGTGTTGCTACTGCTGCCGATGGAGGCATACATGCCGAAGATGAGCAGGAGGGTGACGGGGAGGGTGAACTGGGTGGAGTCTTCCTGACTGTTGACGGCCGAACCGACGGCGGCGAGGAAGGAGGCAAAGAGGAGGTAGCTGCCGATGAAGTAGAGGACGAAGCAAATGAGGATTTCGAGGAGGGGGAGATTGAGTGCTGCGGTGAGGGCTTGGGTGATGTCCTCGGGCAGGGCGGGCGTCGTGCCTTGGAGTTGAGCACCGGCCGCGGCGGCATGGGTGGCCGTGGCTCCTCCGTCGGCGGAGAAACCGAAAACGACGCTGCCCACCGTGAGCAGCAGGGTGATGAGCGTGCCCCAAATGGCGAGCTGGGTGATGCCGACGAGGGCGATACCGATGATTTTGCCCATCATGAGTTGGAAGGGACGGACGCTCGACACCATGATTTCCATGATGCGGTTGGTTTTCTCTTCGAGCACGCCTTGGAGCACCATCATGCCGTAGGACATGACGAAGATGTAGATGAGCATGGTGGTGAGGAGACCGATGGCGCGAGCGAGGGCGGTCGACGAAGTGGTGTCGCGTCCGTTGGCATCCCACTTGTTGGTGCTGGCTTTCACATTGCGCTGCATGTCAGAGACGATGACATTGAGCTGCGGAATGTTGTAGTGCTGGAGTTTCTCTTGGCGCACGGCTTCGTCGAGGTTGTTTTCCACATAGTCGATGAGGTCGGGCTGCACTTCCTTGGCACCGGAGATGCTCAGTGCATCGGGGTGCCGGGAGAGATCGCCGCGAATCTCGACCACGGCTTCGTAGGGGCTGTCGGCAGCTTTGTAGCCGGGACGCAACACGCTGTCGACGGTGAGTGAGAAACGCGCATCGGGTTTGAAGGCCGCGGCATAGCGACCGGTGGGATCGATGAGCGCGATGTTGCGCGATTGCTCGTCATTGCCGATGCGACTCAGCAGAACGGGCGTCGCGATGATGCCCACGAAGAGGAAGGGCATGAGGAGGGTGAGTACGATGAAGGAGGTCTTGCGCACACGGGTGAGGAACTCGCGGCGGATGATGAGGAGTATCTTATTCATGGTCGGGGACAGAGGAGGTAGAGAGATTGGCGCCGACGGTGCGCACGAAGATGTCGCGCATGGTGGGGAGATGTTCGGCGAAGGCGATGGGTTCGACTTGGGCGGCGAGGTGGCGGAGGAGTTCGGCGTTGGTGACGTCGGGCGATTTGCGCAGCAGGTAGGTGCGGTGGCCTTCGGCATCGGGCGCGCCGGCTTCGGTGATCTCAAAAAGGCGGTCGACGGGTTGGAGCACTTCGCCGGCGGCGGTGAGGGAGTAGGTGTTGTTGCGGAAACGGCGGCGCACGTCGCTCACTTCGCCGCTGAGTACCACGCGGGAGTGGCTGATGAGGGCGATGTCGTCGCAGAGTTCTTCGACGCTCTCCATGTTGTGGGTGGAGAAAATGACGGTGTGACCGGCGTCGCGGAGTTCGAGGATTTCGCGCTTGAGGAGGTCGGCGTTGAGGGGGTCGAAGCCCGAGAAGGGTTCGTCGAAAATGAGCAAGGGCGGGCGGTGCACGACGGTGGTGATGAATTGCACCTTTTGCTGCATGCCTTTGGAGAGTTCTTCGAGGCGCTTGTTCCACCAATTGGTGATTTCGAGTTTCTCAAACCAGGCTTGCAATCGGTTTTTGGCTTCGCGGGCGGAGAGGCCTTTGAGTTGGGCGAGGTAGACGGCCTGTTCGCCGACTTTCATTTTCTTGTAGAGTCCGCGTTCCTCGGGGAGGTAGCCGATGTGTGCCACATCGTTTTGCGTGAGCGGATGCCCGTCGAAGGTGACGGTGCCGCTGTCGGGGGCGGTGATGTGGTTGATGATGCGGATGAGTGTGGTTTTGCCGGCGCCGTTGTGGCCGAGCAGACCGAAGATGTGGCCGCGCTGCACGTCGATGCTCACATCGTCGAGGGCGGTGTGAGTGGCGAAGCGTTTGCAGACGTGGGAGGCGGAGAGAATGAGATCGTTCATGTGGGGGACATTGAATGAAAATGTCTGCGGCGCGGCATAATGAGAGCCGGTCGCAGGCACTGGGAGGGAAGACGTAATGAATCAGGGTTCGGATTCGCCTTCGATGTAGTCTTCGAGATAGAGTTGCTCGCCGTCAAACACGGCGTAGGTGAAGAGTTGGATCCAGTCGCCGAGGAGGACGACGCGCGCGCTGTGGGAGAGCATGAGGTCGTAGTCGAGATGGCGGTGCCCGAAAATGAAGAAGTTAATGTCGGGGTGATCTTTGAGATAGGATTTGGCAAAGAGGATGAGGGGCTCTTTGTCTTCGCCTTGGAAGGGCGGTTCGCGGCCGTCTTCGCGCTTGAGGCGGCTGTGTTTGGCCCATTGCAGGCCGAAACTTACGCCCCAACGCGGATGGAGGGCGGCAAAGAGCCATTGCGCCACGGGATTGTGGAAGAGGGCGCGAAGGAAGGTGAAACTACGACTTTCGACACCGAGACCGTCGCCGTGGGCGAGGTAGAAAATCTTGTCGGCGATCTCGACAGTGCTGGGCGAGGTGTGGAGCACGACACCGCACTCTTCGACTAAATAATCGCGCATCCAGAGGTCGTGGTTGCCCGTGAAGTAGTGTACTTCGACACCGAGGTCGGTGAGTTCGGAGAGTTTGCCTAAGAAACGCGTGTAGCCTTTTGGAACGACGGTTTTGTATTCAAACCAAAAGTCGAACATGTCGCCCAGCAGATAGATGGCGCCGGCTTTGTGTTTGATGGAGTCGAGAAAGCGTACCAAACGCCGCTCTTGCATGCGGCGGCTTTGGATGGCGAGACTGCCCAAGTGGGCGTCCGACAGGAAATAGATGGGCTTCATGTGGTGGAGGTTGTGGGTGGGGACGTGGGGGGAGCGGGCGCATCGCGGTGATAGCGGCGAATTTCTCGGCTGTCGTACGTTGCGCTGTGATCGGGCAGGCTGAGGTCAGCCGGCTCGGGGCGTCCGAAATGGTAACGACCGGCGGCGGCAAAGGTGAGAAGGCGCAGACGGCAGTCGGGGAGGGCGCGAAAGGTGCGTGCCACGGCGGTGAGGGTGGCACCGAGGGTGATGACGTCGTCGACGATGAGCAACCGGCGCGCGTTGATGGCATCGACATCGCGCAGGGCGAAGATGCCTTCGACGTTGGCGTGACGTTCGCTCGGGGCGAGGGTGGTTTGCGAGGGATTGTCGACGGTGCGTTCGATCCAGTCGGTGCGAACGGGAACGCGGAGCTGCTCGGCGATGCCGAGGGCGATGTGTTCGCTCTGGTTGTAACCGCGCTGTCGTTGGCGTTGCGGCGAGAGGGGAACGGGGACAATGGCCTCGATGCCGTCGAAGAAGTCGCCGGCGAGGAGTTCCGCCCCCATGACTCGCCCGACAAGGCGGGCGAGATCGGGGCGGTTGTGGTATTTGAAGGCGTGAACGAGGTGAGCCACGGCGTATTCGGGCTTATACCAGGCGTAGGCATTGACGCGCTCCACATTGGGTTCGCTCCAAAAGAGGCGTTCCAAGGGATTGCCCGGCCGACCGTCGAAACGGGTGTAGGGCAGGTGGAGCCAGCACGAGGGGCAAACTCCGGCGCCGGACAGCGGGCGCCGGCACATCACGCAACGTTCGCCCAAAAGGAGGGCGAGGCCGGAACGGAGGGCTTGCCGGAAGTTCACGTGGTGGGGGGAGTTTTTAGATGAATCCGAGATCGAGCTTGGCTTCTTCGCTCATCATATCGCGATCCCATTCGGGTTCGAAGACGAGGTTGATGCGCACATCTTTAATACCGGCGATGCTCGAGGTCTTGATGCGCACGTCTTCGACGATGAAGTCGGCGGCGGGACAGTTGGGGGCAGTGAGCGTCATGTCGATGTCGAGCAGTCCGTCGTCGGCGAGGTCTATATTATAGATGAGGCCGAGGTTGTAGATGTCGACGGGGATCTCGGGGTCGTAGACGGTTTTGAGCATTTCGACGATTTGCTCTTCGAGTTTCAATTTTTCTTCGGGAGTCATAGGAGAATACTGTGTTGGAGAATGTTATATATTAGAGTCGTCCGGCGTCGGCATAACTATAATAGTTGCCATCGGCGAGGACGATGTGGTCGATGAGACGGAGCTGCACGGCATCGCAGGCGCGGCGCAGTTCGTCGGTGAGGTGGTCGTCGGCGCGTGAGGGTTGTGGGTTGCCGGAAGGGTGGTTGTGACAGAGGGCGATGTGCACGGCGTTGGAAACGAGTGCTTCGCGCAGGACGATGCGCACATCGACGGTGGTACTGTCGATCCCACCGCGGCAAACTTGTACGCTGCGGATGAATCGCAGGTTGTTGTTGAGGAGCAGCACATGGGCTTCTTCGACGGGTGCGTCGCGGAGCTTCTCGTAGAAAAAACGATAGATCTTCTGCGAGCAGTCGAATTGTTCGGTGTCGGCATCTTCGGTGTGTCGGCGCGCGCCGAGTTCGCAGGCGGCCAAGACGGTGACGGCTTTGGCGGGACCGATGCCGCGGTAGGCACAGAGTTCCTCGATGCTGCGTTTGCCCAGTCGTTTCAGACTGCCGCGGCAGTCGTCGAGCAATCGTTGCATGAGGGTGACGGCGTCTTCGCGGTCGTTGCCGCTGCCGACGAGAATGGCGAGCAGTTCGGCCGGTGAAAGGGCGTCGGCGCCCTCGTTCATGAATTTTTCGCGCGGCCGATCGCCGGTGTCCCACTCGTGGATGGCTTTCTTACGCGGGTGGTCGAAGGCGGGCGACGAGGGTTCGAGGAGTTTCACGGTAGAGAAGGTTTGTGGGTGGGCTTATTGGTAGAAGCTGTCGGAGAAAGCTTCGAACTCGCCGCTGTGCAAGACGCGACATTGCCACCAAGCGCGGAGATAGCCGCTGCCATAACCCAAAAGTTGGACGAAGGCGGCGGCAATGGCGCGACAACCCACACCGAGTGAGTGTTCGCGGCGCGTGGCGTCGAGACCGATGAGGAGCGAGAAGAGGAAGAGGGGAGAAAGTGCCGTGAGGGCGAGACATCCGTGGCCGAAGATGGCCAATAAAACGGCACTCAATAAAAGAAAGACCACACCGAGGGTGAAAACGGCAGGAAGCAAGTGCACCAATTTGTGCGTGCCGGGATGGCGGCGCGAGAGGTGGATGCGGGCGATGCCGCTGTTGTGGACTTGCTTGAAAAACTTGCGCAGATCGGTGCGGCGCTTGTGATACACCCACGCTTCGGGGAAGAGGCGGCAGCGATAGCCGCCTTTGAAAATGCGGGTGGAGAAATCGATGTCTTCGCCGAAACGCATGTTCGAAAAACCGCCGAGCGCTTTGTACACCTCGCGGCGCACGCCCATGTTGAAGGAGCGGGGATAGAACTTGTCCATTCCTTTTTTTTGTCCGCGAATGCCGCCGGTGGTGAAAAAGGACGTCATCGCGTAGTTGATTGCCTTTTGCATCGGGGTGAACGAGCTGTGGGCGCGATCCGGGCCGCCAAAAGCATCGCAGGGGGCGGCGAGCAGTTCGGCATCGACGGCGGCTAAATACCCTTCCGGCAGGAGCACGTCACTATCGAGGATCAATAGGTAGTCGCCTTCGGCACGTTCGGCGCCGTAGTTGCGGGTTTGTCCCGGTCCGCTGTTGGGTTTGGAGAAATAGCGGACGCGGAGTCGGTCGGTGTAGCGAGCGACCACCGTTTCGCAGGGGACGCTGCTGCCGTCTTCGACAATGAGCACTTCAAAATCGGTGAAGCTTTGGCGCGTCAAGGAGTCGAGCAGCTCGTCGCACTCGTTGGGGCGGTTGTAGACGGGGACAATAATGGAAAATCTCATATTTTCGAAGCGTTTCTCACCTTGCGGTGTGAAGAGGTATTTGCTTTTGGGCAGTGTGGGGCAAATATACATAAATAATAAGGAAAGGCCAAGTGTTCACGCCGTTTTGTATCGTGCGAAACTTGCATTCTCTCCCTGCCGAATTAGCTCCCGACGGCTTCGATTCGTCAGGAGGTGCTGCGTGTGTTTTTCGTTGTGGAGTGCGTTCGGCAGAATTGGGTGTTCTATTGCCCAAGTTGAGGTTGCAGGTTGATGCCTTCTTTCTTGGCCTGTCGTGTGATTTCGCGATAGGCTGCTTCCCAATCCGTGTCGAGCGAAAAAGGGGAGGGAGAACGCTCTTCTTTATCTAAAAACTGGAGCGTGATGGTCTCATTGAGGTCATTGAACATTGGGTGGCGCAGCGAAGTTTCCGTGAAAAACCGTCTCCACTGTTCTTGTTGTGCTTCGGTGAACTGCGCGTTGTTCGCAAGCCGGTTGTACACCGACAAGAATTCTGCAAGGAAATTCGCCTGAAGATCCACCTTCTTGTTGAATGCTTCCAGGTTCTTTTCGCGTTGTGAGGTGCGGTGCCAAAGATACATCAGCGCATTCTTCTGAAAAAACGCAAGGCTTTGTATTGCAATCCCGCAGCGACTGTTGCGTTGGCGTTCGATGCACTGTCGCATCTCGTATTCGAAGACTTTTTGAGCAGAAGCCTCCTGTTGCCACGCGCCCGACAGGGTGAGGAGCGTGAGCACGAAGAGAAAACTGTGACGAAAACGAGTGATGATCATAATGGCAAGCGTATTCGAGAAAATGTTGAGGGGCTTTGGGTGAAAACGCGCAAGACGGCTCGAGAAACCCACTGCTTTTGGGAGAAAGTTGAGGGTTTTGGTCGAAAACTTGAGGACTTTTGCGCGTTAGTTGTGGCGCACGCGGTGCGCATTGTTCTTGACGAAATCGTCCCACGACACTCCCGTGCCGCGTGCCACGTTGGCTTTCAGCGTTTTGGCTGTTGTGCTTTGTGCCGTCGCCACGTGTCCGCGCACCCCTTGTGGAGTGGTGTGGATGTGGTGGCAGTAGGCAGCGGCCAGTGCGTCGGTGGCGTCGAGATAAGGGAGCATGCGCTCGTCGGCGATGTTGAGCATACGCTGCATGAGGGCGGCCACCTGTTCTTTTGACGCCGCGCCGCGCCCCGTGATGGCCTGTTTGATTTGCGTCGGGGCGTATTCGTGAATCGGTATCTGGCGGGCGATGGCGGCGGCGATGACTACGCCTTGCGCCCGCCCGAGTTTGAGCATCGATTGCACATTTTTGCCGAAAAACGGCGCCTCGATCGCCAGTTCGTCGGGATGAAACGCATCGATCACGCCCATGACGCGCTCGTAGATGCGTCCGAGTTTGAGGTAAACATCGCTCACCTTGCGCAAATCGATCACTCCCATCGCAATCATTTCTGCTTTCTTACCGCAGATGGACAATAGGCCGTAGCCCAACACGTTCGTGCCGGGGTCGATGCCGAGGATGATGCGCTCTTGCGCTGTCGATGCTGTTGTTCTCACTTGGCAAAAATACAGATTCGCGGCGAAAACACGAAAAAACAGCGCATTAAAGCGCCGCGTATAACAGATCTTTCTTATATTTGCAGTCCCCAATTCATCAAAACATCATCATCGATTATGTTCAAGAAAGAATTAATTGCCCTCGTGGGTGCATTCGCATTCAGCGCCATGACGGCATTCGCTCAGGGTGTCATGACTTTTGACCAGACCGAGCACAACTTCGGCAAATTCCCCGAAGAGAAACCTCAGACTTACACCTTCAAGTTCAAGAACACCGGCGATCGCCCCTTCGTGATCAAGCAGGCCTTCGCTTCTTGCGGTTGCACCATTCCTTCTTACTCTCAGGAACCCGTCGCTCCCGGTAAGCGTGGTGAAATCAAGGTGGTTTACAACGGTCGTGGCAAGTACGCCGGCGAGTTCACCAAGGTGATCACCGTGCGCAGCGACGCTTCCAACGAAACCGTGCGTCTGTACATCAAGGGCGACATGCAAGCCGCCAAAGATCCCAATACAAGCAAGTAAACTGAGCTTGCGGCGTGCCGGGGAGTGGACTTTCAAACCGTCCGCTCCCCGGCATGTATCGTTTTTACACCTTACATCCCTTCCTCACCATGGCTTCTCACACCCATCTTGTCATTATGGCCGGTGGCATCGGCAGTCGATTCTGGCCCATGAGCAGCGAAGCTCGCCCGAAACAATTCCTCGATATTCTCGGTTGCGGTCGCACGATGTTGCAACTCACCGTCGACCGTTTCAACGGCATTGTTCCGCCCGAAAACATTTGGGTGGTCACCTCCGAACGCTATGCCGAAATTGTCGCAGAACAGCTTCCCGACGTGCCGCGCGACAACGTGCTGCTCGAACCCTGCATGCGCGGCACCGCCCCCTGCATCTGCTACGCCGCATGGCGCATCAAAAAGCGAGATCCCCGTGCCACGCTCGTTGTTTCGCCCGCCGATCACAATGTGCGCGACACTGCCGCTTTCGCGCAGAGCATCGGCGAGTGCATTGAGTTCGCCGCCGAAACCGACGCCATCGTCACCCTCGGCATTCACCCCGAGCACCCCTCCACCGGCTATGGCTACATCAAGGCCGACCTCAGCTATTCCTCCTCGCGCAAGCGCAATATCTATGCCGTCGACGGCTTCCGCGAAAAGCCCGATCTCGCCACCGCGCAGCGTTACTTGGAACAGACGGGCTATTTTTGGAACTCCGGCATTTTTGTGTGGAGCGTTTCCACCATCGTCAACGCCTTCCGTGTCTATGCACCCGGCATTTCGCGCATATTTGAGCAACTGCTGCCCGTCTACGACACCCCCGAAGAGCGCGCCGCCATTGCAGAGCACTTCCCCGCCTGCGAAAACATTTCCGTCGACTACGCCATCATGGAAAAAGCCGACGATGTCTATGTGCGTCCCTCTTCTTTCGGTTGGAGCGATCTCGGCACTTGGTCGTCGCTTCACGCCGAATTGCCGCATGACAGCTACGGCAATGCTGTGGTGGGCGAAGGCGTCACGCTCTGCGACACCCGCGACAGCATTGTGCACGTCGGTTCCGGCCGCCGCGTGGTGGTGCAAGGCCTCGACAACTGCATCGTGGTCGAAAAGGACGACGCCCTGCTCATCTGTCGCATGAGCGACGAACAGCGCATCGGCTCCTTCCGCAAAGCCAAATAGTCGCGCCGCGCTTGGCCGCCCGCTCCTTTCTTTTTTCCTGTTTGACGCTAATTCATTCCATGAACAAAACGACTCTCCCGCTTTTTGCGCTCGCTTTGCTCCCCGCCGGCATGGTGGCACGCGACGGTGTGCGCACGCTCCCCACGTCCGGTGCACGCCCCAACGTGCTGGTCATCATGACCGACGATGTAGGCTACGGCGACTTCTCCTGCTACGGTGCCAACCGGGTGAAAACACCCAACATCGACCGCCTTGCCGCCAACGGAACGCGCTTCACCGATGCCCACGCCTGCGCCTCCACCTCCACGCCCTCGCGCTATGGATTCCTCACCGGCGAATATCCCTTCCGCCGTCCCGGCACGGATGTGGCGGCCGGCAATGCCGCCATGGTCATTCGTCCCGAGCAGTTCACCCTGGCCGAGATGTTCAAGGAAGCCGGCTACGCCACCGCCGCCATCGGCAAGTGGCACCTCGGCTTGGGGAGTCGCACGGCGCAACAAGATTGGAACGGACAAATCGACCTCACCCCTGCCGCACTCGGCTTTGAGTATAGTTGCATCATGGCGGCCACGGCCGACCGCGTGCCCTGTGTCTACATCGAAAACGGCCGTGTGCGCAACTACGATCCCTCGGCACCCATCGAAGTGAGCTATCGCGGCAACTTCGCCGGCGAGCCCACCGGCAAGACCCATCCCGAGTTGCTCCGCCTGCGTCCCTCCCATGGCCACGACATGAGCATCGTCAACGGCATTTCGCGCATCGGCTATATGAAAGGTGGCGGCAATGCGCTTTGGAAGGACGAGAACATTGCCGACTCCATTGTGTCTTATGCCTTGAACTGGATCGACGCCTCGCAAGCCCCGACCGCCGAAGGCGCGAAGCGCCCCTTCTTCATGTATCTCTGCACCAACGACGTGCACGTGCCGCGCTGGCCGCACGAGCGTTTCCGCGGCAAGAGTCCCATGGGACTGCGCGGTGAAGCCATCTTGCAACTCGATTGGACGGTGGGACGCGTGCTCGACCACTTGCGTGAGTTGGGCATTGCCGACAACACCCTCGTGATTCTCACCTCCGACAACGGCCCCGTGCTCGACGACGGCTATGCCGATCAGGCCGAAGAACTCGCCGGCTCGCATCGTCCCGGCGGCCCGTGGCGTGGCGGCAAATACAGCGCCTTCGAGGCCGGTAGCGCCGTGCCCTTCATCGTGAGCTGGCCGGCCGGTGGCGTGCCCCGCGGCCGAGAGAGCAAAGCCCTCGTTTCGCTCATTGATGGCGTGCGCTCGCTGGCGCCCATCGCCGGAGTGGCGCTCCACGACACGCTGGCCTGCGACAGTCACGATTTCAGCAACACTTGGTTGGGACGCACCGACCGATCGCGCGACTATATCCTCTCGATGTCCTACAATCGCGAAGTGAGTTTGCGCACCCCGCGCTGGAAATACATTCCCGCCATGAAAGGCCCCGATAGGGTGCCTTGGGGGCCGAAAATCGAAACCGGTTTTTCGAGCCAACCGCAGCTCTATGAAATGAGTGGGCGCAAGGGCGAGACGAAAAACGTGATCGAACACCGCCCGCAAGTCGCCAAGGAATTGGATCTCATCTTGCAACACCAACTGGCCACGCCCTATTTCCGTCGCAAGGCGAAATAAAGGCGCGAAGCCGTGAGTTTTTTACAGCTCATTGCTTGAAATCAAATAGCGTCCCCATGCTCTGACAGAGCCTGGGGACGCCATTTTTTATGGTTGTCCGGTAAAAGTTGAGACGTTGCAGACAGAGTGCTCTGATCGTTTCAGCGCACCCCAATCATCGCGCCAATAAAAGACGGTATAGTGTGAGATTCGTATATCATTATCGGTATTGAAAGAGCTTGAAGGTGTCGATGCCCCTCATTCCCGAAGTTGTGTTGATAAACCATATCTGTCCTGCGTTTTTTAATAAAGACTCCGGTTGTATTTCTCCGTAGAGTTTCATGTCTAAACGAGCCAAACCTTTATATCTTTGACATTTGAAATCGTAATCATTGTAGTCTGCAAATAGCGTGTTGCCGTGGCTATATTCCTCTTTGTAGAAATTCATTATTTCTCGAATAGTATGCTTTGTTGATTTCATGTCAATACGCTTTGCGTAGGTACTTTCTGAGGTTGTAAGCTTTCCATTCACACAATGCCCAATACTGAGTAAAATATAGTACCGGTTGACTTTAGAAAGTTGAGGATATAGGAGATATAAAATAGGAATACCTTCAAAGTGGATAGGGGTTGGGCTTTCTTTTGCCACCTTGGTGTTGTTTATCTTTTCTAAATCAGTGAAATCGTGGTATTCTTTTAATTCCGCCGGGGTATGAAAAACAAGAGGCTGGTTACCGATTACGGCATACTCAAGGACGGTCGAAGACAAGTTCTTGATTGAAAGAAAATCTGCTCCGTTTTCTTGATAGTCTCTTTTCAGGGTAAGCTGACTAAAAACTCTTTTCCCTGAAGATCTACCAACAATACTGTCATAGGCGACCAAGACGTTCTCTCCGCCAATCACGCAAGGAGTAGAAAGCCGCTCTGTTTTGACTTCGTTTTGACCACTATTCCCCAATATACTGTATTGTACTTCCACTTCTCCGGGAAGATCATCTTTTGTGGTGATTGCAAGGTAATTATGCTGAAGAATCATTCTTTTGCTTACTCCTTCCTCTAAATCAACCTTTGTACATTGGGAAAACAATATAGTGAGAAAAATCCAAACGCATAATTGTAATGAGACGTTCTTCTTCATTTTGTCGCATCTTTGAAATTAATCCCCAACCCTTAACCAAGAGTTCCACCAATCCACCTTAGTCTAATTGCTGTCCTTTTTCTTGTTCCCGGAGTGTCTACTTTTGCACCATAAGCTAACGTCCTGTTTAATTGCTTACAAGAGCCACACAGTCTGATCGTGAGTTTCTCATAATGCCTTTTAATTGACCTCAGGCTGGATTTTGTGCCGTTTTGAAGTTTACCGGGCAGCAACAGCTTTTATTGCACGTGTTGCGTCGGGAATCAGCGGAAGGCATGGGTCATGAAGTAGTCAAACCACCGCGTGGGCAAAAGGGTGTGGAGCAGCACGAGCGGTTTGGCGCCGAAGCCCACGCGGTAGCGCGCCTTCGGTCGTCGGGCGTTCACCGCGCGGCCGATGGCCTTGGCCACCACCGCGGGGTCGCTCAGTCTCGCGCCGTGATAGAGGCGGCGCAGTGCAGCGGCCGCCGCACCGGCCTGCGTGGCGTAAGCCCCGCCGCGGGCACTCTCTTCGAGGTGGTCGGCCGCGATGTCGCCCCACGGCGTTTTGATCGCGCCGGGCTCGATGATGGCCACTTGGATGCCGAAGGGGCGCGTCTCCATGCGCAGCGCGTC
This sequence comes from Prevotellaceae bacterium, assembly GCA_015257125.1. Taxonomy (GTDB): domain Bacteria; phylum Bacteroidota; class Bacteroidia; order Bacteroidales; family Bacteroidaceae; genus Alloprevotella. The sequence continues at coordinate 53,482 of JABZKU010000001.1, forward strand.
GCTGAAGGCTTCGAGCGCATATTTTGTGGCGTGATACCACGCGCCGAAACAGACTGTGAAATGCCCACCCATCGAAGCCACGTTCACGATTGTGCCGCTTTGCCGGCGGCGCATGTGGGGCAGGACGCACTGCACCAAGCGCGCCAACCCGAAGAGGTTGACTTCAAACTGCCGGCGCGCTTCGTCGATGGGCACATCTTCCACCGCGCCGTACGAACCGTAGCCGGCATTGTTCACCAGCACGTCGATGCGCCCTTCGGTGAGGACGATTTCGGCCACAGCGGCCTCGATGCTTTCGTTTGAGATCACGTCCAGCTGCAAGGCTTTCACGCCGATTGCGGCCAAGGGCTCGATCTGCTCGACCCGGCGCGCAGCACCATAAACTTTGTGCCCTTGTCGTGCCAACAGTTCGGCCGTTGCGTAGCCAATGCCGCTGCTCGCACCGGTGAGGAGGATGACTTTTTCCATAGATTGGGAGGGGGGAGTGATAAGTTGTGAGAGCGAAGTTACGCCATCTTTCTTGGAAACGCAACTTCGTGCTCGCTCTTTTTGAAGAGGACACATTTTTTCTGCGTCTGCGCTCAGGCGAAAAACGAAAGGAAGGGAAGTCGGAAGGAGTCGAAGAAGCGAATTTCGGAAAAGGGGGAGGTGAGCCGAAAATCCATGTACAAAACGCCAAGCTCGCGTGCGCGCGTCATGCGCGCGTCCAGTGTTTTCATGTTTTTGTGTTCACCTCTTCACCTTTGGGCTATATTTCGTTGAAAAATAGCATATTAGGTGTGAAGGCTTCACCCTTATTTTCCTTCACCCTGTGTTCACCCTCTGTCATGAGCCGACACACGGCTTGTCGTTTGGTGCAGATGGTGTGAAGGCTTTTTGGGCCTTATGTTCACCCTGTTTTTGGGTTGTAAGAACTTGGTAGATAGTGGCTTGTGAGAGGGGGTGAAGGGTGAAGGCAAAAAGTGCGAAACTCGGTGATGTGGGCGTGTACGCGTACGTGCGTGCGAGGGATGGGCGCACTTTCGAGGGAGGAAATCGGTGGCGAGTGGGGGCGTGGGCGGTGAGTGGCGAGTTGGAAAAAAAAGAAGAGATGTTTTTGCGGAAAGTGGGGAGGTGTTGGAGAAAAGTAGACTTGTTTTTTCGAAATGATCACCCTCGCAACTCGAATCGCGAAAATATTTTGCGAAACTTGTTGCGAGGGTGAATGAGAATGCTTACCTTTGAAGCCGAAAAACACGAAAATATCGTATCATTTGTGCTGTCTGCCGTTGTGCCCGCGTGGGAGATTGTGTGCCTTGGCGCGGAGGCATTGTCTGCCGGTGGCCATCGGTCGCGCTTTGAGGCCGGTGTGCGGCGCGAGCGTGGGTGGTGCGGCCGGTGCGGTGAGCGACCGATCAAGGGTAGTAGGTGTGGAGCGCGGCGGCGAGGGTGTTTTGCAGCAGCGAGCAAACTGTCATGGGACCCACCCCGCCGGGAACGGGTGTGATGGCGCCGGCAATGGGGGCGACGGCATCGAAATCGACATCGCCCACCACGCGGAAGCCCGAGGGGCGCGACGCATCGGGCATGCGGGTGGTGCCCACATCGATCACCGTGGCGCCGGGCTTGACCATGTCGGGCGTGACAAAACCGGGGCTGCCGAGAGCGACAATGAGGATGTCGGCGGTTCGGCATTCGGCGGCGAGATCGGCGGTGCGGCTGTGCACACAGGTCACGGTGCAGTCGGCACCCTCTTTTTGCAGCATGAGTTGCGCGGTGGGTTTCCCCACGATGTTGCTGCGCCCCATCACGACACACTTTTTGCCGGCTGTGGGGATGCTGTAGTGGCGCAGGAGGGTGAGGATGCCCAGCGGCGTGGCGCTCACGAAGGCGGGCAGGCCGAGCGCCATGCGCCCCACGTTCATGGGGTGAAAGCCGTCGACATCTTTGCGTGGGTCGATGGCTTCGACCACGCGGTGCTCGTCGATGTGCGAGGGGAGGGGGAGTTGCACGATGAAGCCGTCGACGCTTTCGTCGGCGTTGAGGCGTTCGATTTCGCGGAGCAATTCGCCTTCGGTGATATCGGCGTCAAACTGAAGCTCGATCGAGGTGATGCCGCAGCTTCGGCAGGCGCGAATCTTGTTGCGCACATAGAGTTCGCTCCCGCCGTCGTGTCCCACCAAGAGGGTGGCGAGACAGGGCGGCCGATACCCCTCGGCCACGTGGCGGCGCACGGTGAGGGCGATGTCGGCTTTGATCTGTGCGGCCACAGCGTTGCCGTCGATGAGCAGCGGGGTGTGGTGCGGTGTCATGCTTTGGGCATTCCCGGCATGCCGGGCATGCGGCTCATCATTTGGCGAAGACCGTTGCCGCTCACCATCTTCATCATTTTGCGCGTTTGGTCAAACTGTTTGAGCAGGCGGTTGACGTCTTGCACCGTCTTGCCCGATCCCTTGGCGATGCGCGTCTTGCGGCTGGCGTTGAGCACCTCGGGGTGGCGACGCTCGTAGGGGGTCATGGAGAGGATGATGGCTTCGACACCGAGCAGGGCGCTGTCGTCGACATCGACGTCTTTGATGGCCTTGCCCACACCGGGAATCATGGCGGCGAGATCCTTGATGTTGCCCATCTTCTTGATTTGCTGCAACTGTGCCAGGAAGTCGTTGAAGTCGAACTGGTTCTTTTGGATCTTGCGTTGGAGTTTGCGGGCTTCGGCTTCGTCGTATTGCTCCTGTGCGCGTTCGACGAGCGAGATGATGTCGCCCATGCCGAGGATACGATCGGCCATGCGGTCGGGGTGGAAGACGTCGAGGGCTTCCATCTTTTCGCCGGTGCCGACAAACTTGATGGGTTTGTCCACCACGGCGCGGATGGAGAGGGCGGCACCACCGCGGGTGTCACCGTCGAGCTTGGTGAGCACCACGCCGTCGAAGTCGAGGCGGGAGTTGAACTCCTTGGCGGTGTTCACCGCGTCTTGACCGGTCATGGCGTCGACCACGAAGAGGGTTTCGTCAGGCGAGGTGGCGGCCTTCACGGCGGCGATTTCGTTCATGAGGGCTTCGTCGATGGCGAGGCGGCCGGCGGTGTCGACAATCACCGTGTCGTAGCTCTTGGCCTTGGCTTCCTGAATGGCGGCGAGGGCAATCTTGACGGGATCTTTCTCTTCGAGATTCATGAAGATGGGCACTTCGATTTGCTCGGCGAGGACGCGGAGCTGCTCGATGGCGGCGGGGCGATAGGTGTCGCAGGCGGCGAGGAGCGGACGGCGGTTTTTCTTCGTTTTGAGGAAGAGGGCGAGTTTACCGGCGAGGGTGGTCTTACCGGCACCGTTGAGACCGGCCATGAGGATGACGGAGGGGCGGTGCTCGAGTTTGAGATCCACGCTCTCGCTGCCCATGAGGGTGGCGAGTTCGTCGTGAACGATCTTGACCATGAGCTGCGAGGGCTTCACGGCGGTGAGCACATTCTGGCCGAGGGCCTTTTGCTTCACGGTGTCGGTGAAGGTTTTGGCCACCTTGTAGTTCACGTCGGCGTCGAGCAGGGCGCGGCGCACGTCTTTGAGGGTTTCGGCTACGTTGATCTCGGTGATCTTGCCTTCACCTTTCAGTATTTTGAACGAGCGTTCAAGTCTTTCGCTAAGATTGTCGAACATGTATATCGATGGATTCTGAGTTACTTATAGGGGACTATTCCGTGCAAAAATACGAATTTCTTTTCATTTGCTCGGCATTGGGTTGAGAGTGAGACAAAAAAGCGCGCGCTCCTGAAAGGGGGAACGCGCGGAAGAGGAGGTGCACCATTGCCGCCGTGTCGGGGCAATGATCTACGCATGACCGCTGTTTACTGCGCCTTGGCAGGCAGTGCCGGTTGGCGGACTTTGAAAATGTAGGTGCCGAGAGGGGTTACCCCAATACTAAAATCGAACTGCTTGGGTTGTTGTGTGCGATTGGGAGGAGCGACCAATTTGAGGGTTGTTGTTCGCTCGCGTTTGTTGCGGGTCAGGTAGATGACGATGTCCTTGTAGTAAGCCGTGTCCTTGTCCGCTTCGGAAAAACTATGGCTAGTAAAGGTATCTAAGGTCGAGACATCGCTGCGGAAGGAAATCCAGGGATAATCACCCATGGTGGTGAAAGTTTCTCCCTCAGCTTTGAGCGTGATGTTGATAGGATCACCATATTCGGGGTTCTTGACATTGGACCAACGCACTTTGGTATCCTTGATGTAATCCTCATTGCAACCGGCAAAGAACGCGCTGCCCAACGTAAAACAAAATGCCAATGTAGGCAGGGAAAGAATTTTTCTGATCATGACGGATTTTGTGTGGGAGTTATCAATGAGTACTGAAGATTGTATCTGAAATATGGGGCTTGGTTGCTTCGAGTGGGTACTTTATCAAAAACGGGGTCATCATTGGTGTTGAAGACGCGACAATAATAATAGCCATTCTTATATCCATCCCAACCCCAATTGCAGTGGAGTAGATTGAACTCTTTGCCCTCGGGAGAAATTCCGTTGATAAAACCATCGTAGATCCATGCGTGTCCATGAGAGTATTTGTTGAAGAATATCCATGTTTTCCCTTTTTCGGCATGGCCTCTGCCTAATACCAAATTTCCATTTCTGATATTGACGAAAATGTTGTGTTCGTTGTAATCTTGTACCGGGGTCGCGTGGAACCAATTACTTCCGTTTACAAAGTTTACAGCGTCATTTACTGATGCTCCTGTCTCTCTTTCGTATTTTGCTTTGAAGGCGAGCCCCAAATAGTTCATTAAACTGGCGACTTCCTCGGCAGTATCTCTATAAGTGTATCTATTGCGGATTTTCCCATTGTTGTTTTCGCAATCACTGATTATTCTGTCCCAATTGTAAGTCCAATGTACCCAAGTTCCGTAGCTGTTCCAAGAAAGTTCTTTGGGGACTTTGTAAAAAGAGCAAATTTGCGCAAAGGCTGTAATGACGCAGCCGGTGTTGGCGTGTGGCTCTTTCTTGTATCCGGGGCAGAATATATTATATGGATATCCTTGTCCCCAATTCACTTTGAGAAGAGGGTAGGCTATTTCGGATATTTGCCATCCCTCGTATTTGAATGAACGAACATTTTTAGAGTATTCGTTGTTGTCATGAGTGTTTTCTATTTCGTGTTTTACCGCGTAATCAAGAAAAGAGAGAAACCCCGGATTGTCTTCTTGGGCGAGATTTCCCGCTTTATAGTTGCCTTTGTCGATCAAAGCGAGGATGGGGCTGGTACGCTTGTCGGCGGCGACGACGGCGAAGCCTTGATTGTCGGCGAAGTTGACGAAGTAGAGGAGCGTGTCGATGGATAGGGAATCGACTGCGGCGCGTGTGGCGAATTGGCGACTGCGCAAGGTTTCGACATTGGCAATGGTGTGACGTGTTGCGCTGCGCGTCTTTTTTCCCATGGCGGCAAGGAAATCTGCGACTTCGTTCTGTGCTTCTTGGGGAGTGCGAGTCTGTGAGTTGTGTAGACTTTCAGGATGGGTGGACTGATGTGTCGGTTCATCATTTTGCTCTGTGCAACTTACGACAAAGAGCAAACCGAGAAGGAAAAGAATAGGTTTGTTCATGATGTTGTTGTATAAAGGTGATTTGCTGCAAATTTAATCTTTTATTTGAATGCTGCAATACGAGGCTTGTTTTTTAACAAAGTTCCCCGACCGTGCGAGACGATCGGGGAACCGGAGTATGAAGAAACGATAGGAATCAGAAGCGGAATTCGGCGCTGATGCCGAAGACTTGGTTGGTGCGGGTGAAGAGATCGGCACCTTTGGGATTGAGGCGGGCATTTTGTACCAAAGTGCCCACTTCTTGAGCCGATTTTTGGAGGATGGCAGCTTGCTCGTTGGGATCCTGCGTGGCGAGCAGCCCATTGCCGACGGCAGCAATCTTGGTGGCGGTGGCGAGGGTCTGGTGGTAGTCGGCGGAGTTCTTGAGGTAGTTCTCGTAGAAGGTGCGGAAGTAGGCCGCGTTGAGCTTGACGTGGTCGTTGAGACGGAAGCCGACACCGACACCGACGCTGTAGGAGTTGACGTTGAAGGAAACGTCGTTCATCATGCGGTCGTTGTTGGGATAGAGGGTGCGCTGCATACCGGCACTGATTTCCCACTGACGAGTGAGGTCGTATTCGGCACCGGCGAGGAACTCTTGCGTGCCACGATCGAGGAGGTCGTTCTTGTAGGCGTTCTTGACACCGGACTTGGCCTGTTTGTCGAAATAGTAGTGGTAGCCGAGGTTGAGACGGAGACTTTCGACGGGACGAACGCGAAGACCGACGGTGAGGAGGGCGGGGATGTCGCTGCGCACTTCGGTCTTGTCGGCGAAGGCGGCAAATTGATCGCCGGCGGCTGCGGTGGTGGCGCTGTTCTTCGACTCGTTGGCGAAGGCGATGCGGGTGCGGAATTCATATTTGGCGGCCACGTCGACATAGCGGCTGTGGAAGTGCGCGCCGAAGATGGGGGCGAGGCCGACTGCACGTTGGTGCACGTCGATGCTCACGTCTTGCGTGGCTTGGGCAAGAGCACCGGTGGTGTAGGCGAGCTTGCGGTAGTTGTTGAGGCTTTCGGCATAGCCTTGTGCGAGTTTGCCTTGTTCTTTGGCTTCCAGACCCTTGGTTTGTGCCAAAGCGATGTTGCCGGCTTCGCTGGCGGCTTGGGCTTCGGCGGCAGCGGTCTGCGCGTTCCTTTGTGCGACGAGAGCGAGACGACCGTTGGCTTCGGCGAGTCCCTTGCTGTCGGCGCTCAATTTGCCGAAGTATTCGGGGGCGGCTACCATTTTGTTGCCGCCGCGATCGCCACCATTTACCTGGATGTTGCGGAGATAACCGTCATAGTGAGCGGAAGAGAGTACGCCGCGCACACCACCATAGACGGAGAAGTGTTCGCCGATGCGGTAACCGGCACCGAGGGTGAGACCGTAGAAGTATTGGCGGCCGTGCATATAGGCGTCGACGTCGTAGCGGTCGAAACCGAGGGCGCGATTGGCGTTACCGAGGGCGCCGAGGAGGGCAACTTTGCTTTCGAAGCTGCCGAGACCGTGCTCGTAAGTGGCTTTACCCCCACCACCGACGAGAGCGAGGTTGAGCTGAAGGCTGAGGGGACCGTTGACCCAAGCGGCTTGGAGCGAGGGAATGACGGGCGCTTTGGCTTCGGCCTTGAAGAGCTTGTCGCTTGAAGAATTGTTGTCGATGCCGTATTTGAAGGCATGGAAGGCGGATTGAATCTCGCGAGTCTGATAGGCGGACTGGAGGTTCACGCCGAAGTGGAAGCCCGGCTGGAGGAAGTTGACACCGGCGGGGTTGGAGTAGACGCCGTTCAGCGTGATATTGGCGTCCTGAGCGGGATTGCGCAGGAAGGTGACGCTTTGGTTGGTGTTGGTGAGATAGCCACCGGCCATCATGCTCAGGGTGCTGCCGAACAGCACGGCCGACAAGACAATTTTCTTCATGTGTAGTGGAAAAATGTTGTGGTTGGTTTGGATTGCGAGCGCAAAGTTACGACGACTATGCACACAAACAAGAAAACTGTGCGAAGAATGGGGCGTTTTTTCGCTTGTTTCGGCAGATTGTCAGGTGGAGATGGCGATTTTATAGTGAAATGGGTGGGAGAATTGTGCATTTCTGCACATCTTGAGAGATAGTGAGTAATTTATAAGTGGCCTTTCAACTCGAAATAGCCTTTGTCGGCGATATCGTAGACTTCGAGTCGACGACGACGGGCTTCGCGTGTGAATTGTTCGCGGTAGTAGGGGCTGAGATCGGCCGAGAGTACGAGGGTGTGCGGATGATAGAAACGCAGCAGGTGGGAGAGAGGACGGTGCACTTCGTGTGTGACGAGGAGGTAGTCGACGCGGAGGGGCTTTTCTGGGAATGCATAGGAAAGTGGATGGTCGACAACGGCGATGCGCGCGCCGCAATAGAGCAGAACGCCGGGAGCGAAGGCCGAAAGTGCGGTGCGCCGTGTGAGGGTATCGCAACCTTCGATATGGCGCAGCGGCGCGAGGGGAAGAAAGATGGGAGATGTGTCGTAGGTTTCCCAACGGTGGAGGGCTGTGGTGCGCAGCGCGGTACGAGCACGGAGGGTATCGGTGCAGAGCACGTAGGAGCGGCCGTCGCGACAAAATAGGTGGACTGCGGTGCAAGGATAGGTGTGGTAGATGAGGAGTCGGTCGGCGTGTTGCCGCTGTCGATAGTCGTCGGCGAGCACAGAGAGACCGAGAAAAAGGAGGGGAAGGAAGAGGAGAGTGAGGCGTCGTGAGGGGTGGAGTTGCTCGCGGTGGTAGCCCCTATAGAGTGCGGCGCCGAGCAGCAGATAAGCGGCGGCGGTGGTGAGCAAGGAGGGATGAAGGGAGAACGGGGCGAAGAATCCTTGCGAAAAATAGGCAAGAATCTGTTCGAGCAGGGAGAGTGTGCCCGTGAGGAAGGCGGCGAGAAGAGCGCGGAGGGGAACGAGGAACAGAAAGAGGAGGCTTCCCCCGAGAAGGAGGTAGGCGAGGGGAATGACGAAGAGGGAGGAGAGCAAACCTGCCCACGGAAAGCGCGCAAAGGTGTAAGCGACGAGGGGAGCCGTGGCAAGTTGCGCGGAAAAGGAGACGACGAGGAGATTCCAAACGGCTTGAAGCCCCTGTTTGAGCAGGCACATGCTGCGAGAGTCGGGTGGGCGTTGCGCAAGTTCGGCGCCGCGCGGAGTGAGGATTTCAAGCGCTGACGGCAAGGGGAGGAGGGGGGCGATGAGGAGGATGCCGGCGACGGCAAGGCACGAGAGTTGAAACCCGAGGTCGAAAAGCCACTGGGGAAAGAGGAGGAGAATGAAGAGCAGCGTGAGTTGCAGGCTGTGGAGGCCGTGCCCGTTGCGCGAAAAGAGGGCGAGAACGGCGGAGATGCTGAACATGAGCGCCGCACGGATGAGCGAAATTGGCAAACCGGCCACAAGGGCGAAGAGCCAAATGCCAACGAGGGAGAGAAGGGTGGAGAGGACGTACCATTTTCGGCCGGCGCGGCGAGCGGGGACGACGACCACGAGCGTGTAGAGGGAGTAAAGGATGGCAAGATGCAGACCGGAGAGCGCCAGGAGGTGGCCGGCGCCGCTTTGGCTGAAGAGTTGGCGTGTGGAAGCGTCGACATCGGTGCGATCGCCGAGCGTCATGGCCGCAAGCAGGGCGGCGGTGTGCCGATCGAGGTGCGCTCGGTATTGAGAGATGAGATGCGCGCGAACAATGAGGAGGCGTTCGCGCAGCGTGAGCGCGACGGGGAGCTGCGAGCGTTGCCAATCGCCGGCATAGCAGTGGGCGCTTCCACTGATGTCTTGTCGCCGCAGATAAGCCGCGCGATCGGGTTCACCGGGATTGCGTGCCGTACTCGGCGAAGTGATGCGGGTGTGCAGCAAAAGGTGCGTACCGACGTGAAGAGCCGTGTGCGGTGGAGCGAGCGGCGCGAGTTTTTGCGTCGTATCGGTCAACGAAAGGTCGATGAAGTGGCCGGCCTGCGGATCGGGTGCAATGAGTCGGCATTTTACGCGCCACTGTCCGGGATAAAGTCGTGGTGCATCGCTCACCACCGCGTGATGCACCTGCGCTTGTCGTTCGTCGAGCGATGAAAGGCGCGATCGGTCGTGATGCAGGAGGGTGACGCCGAGGAGAAAGGCGGTGAGATAGAGTCCGATCGCTTGTAAAGTCGGGGAGGAAAGGCGCCGAAGAAAAAGGGAGGAGGCTGTGAACAGGCCGACGGCGAGCGTACCCAAGAAAAAGAAGAGGGTAGGCAGTGTGAGGTGGGGATAAAAGAAATCCCCCACTGCGATTCCTGCGGCGAGGGGCAGCAGGAGACGCAATAGGGGAGAGGAAGACGATGCAAAAGGAGCACTCATTGATCGTCATTTTTTACATAGCCGCGACGTGCTTCGGGCAGTCCGTCCATGATGGTTTGGTAACTTTCTTCCAGCAAACGTTTGACGTTCTCCGATCCTTGTGTGGTGGGATGGATCGGCGCATGGATGGTCAGCCGCAGCGGAGCATAGTGTGCGAAATGAAAATCGCGCATACGCGGCATGATGTCAAAACTACCGTCGATCGTAATCGGTACGACCGGAAGTTGCAGTTCGTCAGCCAGTTGGAACGCGCCACGGCGGAACAGTCCCATGTGGCCGGTGAAGGAGCGAGCACCTTCCGGGAAGACGGCGAGCGAAGTACCGCCGACCAAGCGTTGGCGCGCGGTTGCCATCGTTTCGGCAATGGCGCGACGACTCGACTTGTCTACGAATATGAAACCGGCTTTTTCGCAGGCATAACCCACGAAGGGGAGTTTGCGCAACGAGGCTTTCATCATCCATTTGAACTCACGGCCGAGGAAGCCCGAAAGGAGAAAAATGTCGAACGCCCCTTGGTGATTGGCCACAAAGACGTAGCTCTGATGGCGTTGCAGGTGTTCGCGCCCTTCGACTTTGACCGGGAGGAAGAGCAAACGAATTGTGAGCCATCCCCATATTCGGCTGGGCGTGAAAGCAAACCAGCGCGACAGCCCCACGGTGCAACCTAAGGCCGTCACCAGCGCGGTGAGAATCGTGAGGAGGATGAATATCGGAAAATAGAAGAAGAGTTGATAGAAGCGATAAAGGAATTGCATGACGAGTCAGGGTAAAGGCGAACAGCGCGTCGGTTGCAAAAAAGTGGCGATCGGTCAGTCGGTCGTTTAGTTACGGCCGTAGCGACGAGGCATGTACGTGACGGGGCGGCCGCAGTAGTTCTCATTGGTGATGCTCCCCTTGTTGTAGACCAGTGCGCCGTTGACAAAGGTGCGCATCACTCGCCAGTTGAAGGTCTTCCCTTCGAGCGGACTCCAATTACACTTTGAGAAAATTTGGTTCGGGGTGAGCGTCCACGGACTGTGGGGCTTCACGAGTACGAGGTCGGCCATGTAGCCTTCGCGGAGGAAACCACGATTTTCGATGCCGAAAGTGCGTGCCGGATTGTGCGACATGAGTTCGACCGTACGTTCAATGCTCAAGACTCCTTCATCGACCAGTCCTAACATCGAAACGAGCGAGAACTGCACCATCGGCATACCGCTCGCAGCGCGAGCGGCGCCGCCTTCCTTGTCGGCGATTGTGTGCGGCGCGTGGTCGGTGCCGATGCAGCGAATGCGTCCGTCGGTGAGCGCGGCGCGCAAGGCATCGCGGTCGGCCGCCGTCTTGATCGAAGGGTTGCATTTGATGCGTGTGCCGAGTCGTTCGTAGTCGGCCTCGGTGAAGAGCAGATGCGGCAAACAGGCTTCGGCCGTGATGAGCGGATCGTTGGGAGTGAAGAGTTCGAGTTCGCAAGCCGTCGTGAGGTGCGCCACATGCAGGCGCGCTTGGGTGGCTTTGGCCAATTCGATGGCGTATTTTGTGCTCTTCAGGCAGGCTTCGGCCGAACGAATTTTGGCGTGATGTCGCACATGCGGATCCGCACCGTAGCGCGCTTGGTGCTCCTTCATCGCCTCCACGATCATCGGCGTGTCTTCGCAGTGCACCATGATCGGCAGTCGACTTTGTTCGAACACCGTGAAGAGCGCTTGAGGGTCGGCCACATGGAGCGAACCGGTGCTGCTGCCCATGAACAGTTTCACACCGGCCACCAATCGCGGGTTGATTTGGCGCAAGCGTTGAGCGTTGTCGGCGGTGGCGCCGACAAAGAACCCGAAATTCACGTGACATTGGTTTTGCGCCCGTGCGATTTTCTCTTGCAGGGCTTCGGCCGTTACGGTGGCGGGGATCGTGTTGGGCATGTCGAGCACGGTGGTCACACCGCCCGCAGCGGCAGCGCGACTTTCGCTGTCGAAATCCGCTTTGTGGGTCAATCCCGGATCGCGGAAATGCACGTGTTCGTCGATGACTCCCGGTAGAAGGTAGCAACCGTCGGCGTCGATCACCGAATCGGTGGGCAATGTCGGGTCGACATCGCGACCGATGAGTATTTCCTCGATGCGATCGTCTTCAATGACGACACTTCCGACTTGACTGCTGCCTTCGTTGACGAGGATGGCGTTTTTAATGAGCGTTCTTCTATGCATAAATCCTGAGCATTCGGCGGTTGTGCGCACGCGGCGCGAAAGGTTAGGCGGTGCGGGGCTTGATTTTCCCGGTGAGCGCAGCCCAGCGCAGGCGAATCACGCCGAAAAGGGCTTCGCCGAAGATGCCACCGCTCATTTTGCTGGTGCCCAGTTGGCGGTTGACAAAGACCACCGGCACTTCTTTGATGCGGAAACCGAGTTTGTAAGCCGTGAACTTCATCTCGATTTGGAACGCATAGCCTTTGAAGCGAATGGCGTCGAGATCGATGGTCTCGAGCACGCGGCGGCGGTAGCATTTGAAACCCGCCGTCGTGTCGTTGATGGGGAAGCCGGTGACGCAGCGCACATATTTCGAGGCGAAATAGCTCATCAGCACGCGTCCCATCGGCCAGTTCACCACATTGACGCCCGACACATAGCGGCTGCCGATCGCCACGTCGTTGCCTTCCTCGGCGCAAGCCTTGTAGAGGCGCGGCAGGTCTTTCGGGTCGTGGCTGAAATCGGCGTCCATCTCGAACACATATTCATAGTGGTGTTCGAGTGCCCATTTGAAGCCCGCGATGTAGGCCGTACCCAAACCGAGTTTGCCTTGGCGTTCCACGAGGAAAACGCGGTCTTTGAACTCTTCGGCCATCAATCCTTTCACGATGTCGGCTGTGCCGTCGGGGCTGCCGTCGTCGATGATCAAAATGTCGAATGCGTGTTCTTGCAAACCTGTCACCGCGCGAATGATGGCTTCAATATTTTCCTTCTCGTTATAGGTAGGAATAATAACAATGCTGTCGTTTTGCTGCATAAGTCAAGAGAATGGTGTGATGCACACTGAGGATGGCGGAAGCGGAGCGAACACTTTATATATATTAGGTGTAGGGAACTTTCCTTTCTCGAAACCGAGAAAAGCGCTGTTCCGCTCAAGGCGCTTGCCGCTTCTCGCATACAAAGGTAACAAATCTCAACAATCACACAAAGGCGCACCTTGTTTTTATCTCTTCTCCTTGTGTTTTCTTTTGCGCCGCTGAGTGAATGATGCCCATGAGAAAGAGCCACTTTCTTATCGGTGTTTGAAGTTTATTCGTATATTTGCCAAATCGTTATAGAACAGAACTGTATTCAAACACCAAAAAACAATGGTACAAAACATCGATAAGCAAGTGGCCGAATGGCATGAAAACAATGAGCCTGCCAAAATCATCGAGTTGCTCGAATCCCTGCCGCAATCCGCGCTCAATCATGAGCGCATGGGCTGGTTGGCGCGAGCCTACAACAACTTAGCCTCCAACGAGGAGAACCCCGAACACTACGAAACGGCCATTCGTGTGCTCGAGAGCATACGCGACGAAGAGAGTGAGAAAGACGAACTCTGGAACCACCGCATGGGTTTTGCGCTCTATCATCTCGACCGCGAAGGCGAAGCCGCCGAATATTTCCTTCGCACCCTCAACGGCAATCCCTACGATTCGTTGCGCGACGATACGAAAGAGTTGCTCGACGATTGCTACAAGTTCCTCGCCTTCCCCCGCTACGCCAAAGGCTCGTTTGCCGAACGCGTCGAGAAAGCCTGGGCGGCCTTTGCCGAGCATGAAGCCGAATTGCGTCGCCTCGTCGATGAGGGCGCACCCGGCGAAGAAATCCAACAGCTGGCTTTCTCTTGTCTCGAACCGGCCTTCCCCGATCTCTCGTTCGAAATCGGCACACAAAACTACCATATCATCCTTTCGGCCGGCGGCACGTGGATACTCTATTTGCTGTTCCGCTATTTCCTGAGCCGCATGCCCGAATCGGTGCGTGAGCACTGGAAGTTCTCCATCGGTCGCAACGCCAACCCCGATCTTAGCATCGATTTCGGCGAAGGCAAGATTTCGGCCGAAGAAGTGCAGGTGCTCATCACCGAAGACGAGGGTGGAGAGAGCGTGAGCGTCGAAGTCTACCACCCCTTGTTGCACGCCGGCCAAAGCCCCGCTTGGTGGCGCGCCGAAATTTTGGTGGACAATGCTGTGGGCGAACTGGTCAACACCGAGTTCATTTCGAAGATCAACGCGCCGGAAGAAGCGCCGGCGGCCGAAACGACCATCAAACTCTCCGAGCTGCGTCAGGTGCTCGCCCAACGCTTCGGCGAGGATCCCCGATGGGAGAATATCGATGTCATTTTGCAAGGCACGATGAACTATCGTTTCAAAGAACGAGACGACATCGAACCCGAAGATCTCCGTTTAGACATTATCAGCGGCACCACCTCGATGCCGCGCCTCGTGGGCGAATTTGCGCGCGGCGAATCGGGACTCGAAGATCTCCTCCACCGTTTCGGCTGCGTGGGCGGTTTCTTTGCCTTCGACGTGCCCGGCCTGAACGAAATGCCCGAAGCCGAGCGCGAGGCAGCTATCGATGAGGCTTGCACGGCCCTCGAAAACCACATCCGCACCCACGCCGAGGGCAACTGTGTCGATTTCATCGGCCGTGCCGTGGGACGCTTCCACGTCTATGTGGACTTCATCGCCTATGATCTCCGCGAGGTCTGCAATGCCGCCTTCGCATTCTTCGAAAACTACGACACTACGTTTGCTGCCTTCCAAACCTATCGCCGCGATGTGGCTTGGTACAACATGAAGAAGCAAAAGTAAAGGATATCAGGTTCATCCGACATTGGGAGTGATGCGGCAATGGTGCAGTGCGTATCAGCTTAGATGAAAACACCTTTCATCCCTAAAACCGTAGGCCACTCTCTTCATCACCTTTAGCTTATCGACCGGAGTTCGGTCTAAGCCATTCTCCTTTTTCTTTCGATGATTTCGATATTAAGCGAAGGCTTTTGGGGAGAGAAACTATATGCGGCAATGGCTGCCATGAGATTCGCGGCAAATTTCCAAATGTCGGATGAACCACTTCAATCGTCTTGGTACTCATCCCGAATTGGCGATGTCCCTGACAACATTAGATTTGTAGACGCTATAGCGCATTTAGATGCCCATGGAGGTAACTACCTTCACCCAACGCAGGGGCAGTTCGTAAGTAGGACTATTTTATAACATGTAATTATGGAGTATATAAGTCACATACAAGCTCTGATAAAAGAGCAAAAAGCCCTAGGGGCTGTAGAAGAGGAGAGGGGTTCGAGATATGGACATATTCCTCAGATAGCTCCAGAGGCATATAATATCTATACATTTGCACCCCTTACAGAAGGGCGACTTGCACTGGTGGAACAAAATATTGGAAGAGAAATCCCTTGTCAATATAGGACATTTCTTACCCATGTTAGTAATGGGATGCATATATTCCATCGCTGTCTTAGTCTCCTCGGACTCCAAGGAGAAATAAATAGGAAACTTGGCGCTCAAGGTCCTTTTGATTTGTCAATTCCAAATGTCTACGAGCGTCCTTCTAATGCAGATGCTAGTTGCTTTTTCATTGGAGGATATAGCTATGATGCTTCGAATTTATATATGAGGTCTGGATCGCAGAAGGTGTTTTATTGCCCAAGATGGGACATTACTCCACTCAAAGAATGGAATAGCTTTTCTGAGATGCTCATAGAAGAGATTCAAAGACTCAAATCTCTACATGGCGCAGACGGAATGCTTAAATCTACCCGTAGAAGTACTCTCCCGATTGCCTAAGTACAAATAGACTACAAGATGGGTTGATACTTCTTCTAAAAGCACTCTCTCTTCGCTTCGGATAAGCAACTCACCGAGAAGAAGATACCGCCAAGTACCGGGCTGGCATCAAAGAGTCTGCGGATGATCTATTCGCTCGACTAATGACTGCCAGGAGTAATGTGATTTCAGAATAAGTAACCTATGAGAAAAGAAGGACTAGAACCATTTGAGATGGTTCACCACGATGACAATAGTTGGAGTCTTATCCTAAAGATGGATGACGATGCACAGAGGCTATTCTCCGTCAATCCAGACGAGTTGGAACTAGAGGAAGACTTCGAGTTAGATGGCTATTACTGGGATGCTTTGGTTAAGTGCTACTTGCAGACAGGGCGAGTGGCAATGACTGATGAAGTGCATTTTGATTCGGAGAGTAGTATGTTCTGCATCTACTCTTCGAATGAGTCTGATCTTAGGCTCTTTGCGCAGTCATTCAAGGAGGCTTGTGCAGACCCCCTATGTATAGAGGAGATGCTACGAGGCTTCGGGGAGTACCTAGATTAGTATTCTCCCTCAATGAACTTAAAAGAGTAGGATATAGAGATAAATGAATATGAGTCAGTTGTTTGTTTTGTATACACCTTTCGTTCGTATACCAAGAGATATTCCTAATAGGATGCACATCACACTATCTGATGTCTATGTGGAAAAAGATAGAGATGCGACTATATCTTGTACATTTAGTGATTGGATAAGTGACAAGCCTATTTTACCCTCTGAGATGTATCTATTCGTTGAGACAAAGAGGAAAGAGCCTGTCTTTGATTATCTCTACTGGGGTAGAAATACGTGGGTCATCTCTGAGTTGTTTTACTCTTATCTCAAACCTTATATAGAACATCAGGCAGAGGTGACAAGATGTAGAGTGTTCAATTCCATCCGCTACGAGAGTACTCGAACTTATTACGTGATGCGAGCATACCGCTTTGATAATCGATTGCTCAATCGTCACGAGAAGGAAAAGATTAAACATATAGAAGATGCCGATATCTTTTTCTTCCCCAGTATAAGCACGCGTAAGTCACAACCCAGCAAACCTGTTTTTTTCTTTGATGAACTGGGTTACAGCGATGTGATGTTTCTTACAGAAGAGGGCTATCAGTGGGTTAAGCAACACTTATATAAGCCACAAGTGTACTTAGCGAGCGATTACCCAACTTTGTATATGCACGGGTTTGTAGAGAAGTCGATTGCTCATATTCATCCACTATGATGCAGACCACCCAAAGGAGGAGCGCAGGGCATAGGAAATCATTATATCCTAAAACAATGAATTATGATGTATTTTGAGTTTATTGCCAACAAAGAGGCAGAGCATATTGTTCACTCCATATTCCTATCTCAATGGGAATCTATATACTACAGAGATTTACTCCCCAATATGGAAGGGACTATGCAAGGAGTTTGGACTTTAGAGGATCCTGGTTTCTCTATTTACATAACTAAGTCTGAGTATAAAGATCTTATAGTGGAAGATGAAGAAAAGATTCTTGAATTTAGAGATAGCCCAGTCATAGAATATATCCATCCCATAGTGAGAGATGATGGTTTATATGTGCCAGGGAGACTAGCATATTTTGGAGAGAAAGCCTTTCCTGAATTTAGGAAGGAATATAGTGCTATCATCAGGAAGATAAAGCGTCACTTTTGGTACTGTAAGAACTGGTCCGTATGGGTCCCTATTAGTATGGGTGAGGTTGTTCATGCTTATATCCCTAATAGAATGGTGGTGCTGAGCAAAGGGTAAGGCTGTCCGATAAGGTGGACAAGTCATACCGCATCGTCTGCGACCAACTCGGTACGCCCACAGAGGCGTATGACGAGGAGGGCAAGGAGACCCAAAGAAGGCTCATCATCTGATCCCTGAAAGAATATGGGGATGCATGTAAAAGCTCTCCAAAGGAGCCTTCGAGAAAAGATACGGAAAGGTAAGATTAAAACTAAAACATATAATGGCAGACTTGAATAAATACTGGGCGTTAAAAGAGATAACAGAGAGATGTGCACCTGTCTCTATTTATGAGTGTGTTTTACATACAGCATTCTACGAAAAAGATCCTTGGAGCCTACGTCCAACTGATCATGGCCCTTGGAGAAGAGGAAAATGGGAACGAGTGGAATTCCCCGAAGAGCTTTGGTTGATTAGTCCTGACAGGAAGTATAAGTTTGATTTAAGAGAGTACTATGATTGGTTCGTTGTCTCTGAACGATTTCTTTCTCTTTTGCTCTCAATGGAGGTTCAACCTTTCGTTTACAGGGAGGTATTCATAGTAAACAAGAAGAAGCAGTCTATTATTGAGAGTAAATACTACTTCATAAAGTTCTACCTCAAGACAGACGACCTTATTGACAAAGAAAAGTCTGTACTACAGCTAGAGAAGACTGGGTGGGTAAAGCGTATAGAACGTCTCTGCATTAGAGAAGATGTCACTTGGGAAGCCTTTGTCATATCACCTAGTCCTATATCGTTCACTTTGTTTGTTTCTGAGGAATTTCGTCAAAGATGCAAGGGAATGAAACTCATAGGAATAGAATTCTCCCCTTCAGAAGAAGCTGGACTTAATAGGTTTAGTTTTAAATAGATTTGTGTCCTCTCGTAGAAGTCATCATAGTCTATACGAACCTCTCCTCACGTTCGCTTATGCCCCGTGGTTGCAGTACCCCTGATCGAGGCTATTTTGATAGCGTAAGCACTTTGTTGGATGCTGAATGTAGTAAGTCCGTTTTCTGTTAGTACGTAAGTTGCGTAAGAAAGGACTTAGCCTACCACATAACCGAGAAAGAGATAAAATATCAAGTAGGATACAAAGGAAAGAAGCCCTAATTAAAAAAAATATGAAGGAGCATATTATATTATTTCCTAGTGAAATATCAAACCTAACAAACCTAGAAATTAATCTGCAGGCTGTAGGAGTTAGGTTGAGCGAGATAGTAGATAAACTTGCGGAAGAACTTGATATGGGAGGAAGATCTTTGATTATTGCCGTTATGACTAGAGCCTCGGATAGGGTTGGGGTTACTAAACGCTCTTTTCGCTGGGGAGAGCGGTATCGCTTATTTATCTCAATCCCCATTCCTAGTCATAAACAAACTAGATGGGGACTTCGAAAAGTAGAGTGGTCTTTATGGAATCCGATATCAGACAATAGGCACTTTTATTTTGTAGAAGAGGTAGATTACTCAAGTTATAATACAATAGAGGACTACGTTGTTGACGCAGCGACAAAAGCACTAATTCTACTTTTTACCAAAGGTGTAACATGTGGTGGGCATCGGATTAAATTCAGCAAATGCACTATTAACAAGTAATAGAGTTGGCAAGGTTATAAATCTACCAACTTTGGATGAAATAAAGTTTAATGATAAAGGATATAAAAAGCAATAATGACTCACGATGAAATAATTTCTAACTTATTTGCCGAGTACGATAAAGTATCAAAAAAGCGTGTCGTAGAATTATTCTTATCCAGTTTATCTACTCGGAAACTGTTATGGCGAATAGGATTACCTATTATTGCCATTATGAGAACATTCCCAAATCATCTATTTTGTGTTGCCAACAACTCAGTCTCCTCTAACATCTCACCTTGTCAAGTTTGTGGAGATTTTCAATGTCTTTATGAGACTGAAGAAGATATCTGTGAGTTTCTTGA
Source organism: Prevotellaceae bacterium (assembly GCA_015257125.1). Taxonomy (GTDB): domain Bacteria; phylum Bacteroidota; class Bacteroidia; order Bacteroidales; family Bacteroidaceae; genus Alloprevotella. Next base: position 72,828 of record JABZKU010000001.1, read on the forward strand.
TGGTGGTGGAGTGCTAGCTCATTCTATCGGAGACTACTATTACGGATTGAAAGCAATAAACAGCCTACCCTCTTCCTCTCCGCAGGAGGTTGATATAGGGATTTTCCACAAAATCATAGCTTGTCTCAAGCACTCTTCAGGTAGTATCCGTACCGTGCAAAGGGAACTGAAAAATATTCCAAAATTCAAGAGCAATGTAGAAGAACGACGCCTACTTTTAGAAACCTTAGGGTATTGTGGCGTATTGTGCCCCCTTGAACATACTTCTCCCTATAGTCACTATGTCCGCCTTAATAATGCTCCTCGCACCAGCCATTCATCAGACTGGAACTACCCTGCAGATTTTTGGAAAGGTCGAGATGGAGTTAATATTGAAGCTCTTAATTTTTGGTTTAGGGATTATCTCTTGTAGGTTTCATTGCAAGAAACGGAGAGAGGGGCTTAGTCGTTTTAGGAGATTGCATCATCCCCTTCCTCTTTCAGGGGCAGCACTACGAGCTTGACCTCAGGACTTGGGTCTTTCTGCTAATACATATAGAGTTCGCCACAGCTGGAATTACAGGCATTCAAAACGAACATATAATCCATAAAAGTACAATGTATATCACAGCCTTTAGATGCACTATAGATGCTATCCAGAAAGCCTTGTTGGGTGTGATGAGTAAGACAGACCATTCTAATGGATGTCAAAGGATGCTATCTCTTGATCCTCGATGTGAGGAGCTATCTCTTTCTAATTTACAGTCACTATTATCACGTAAAGAGTATGTCTCTCCCAATAGCTATACAGCATTCTTCTATAGACCTCTGAATGCTCCTGATTTTGTATGTATGAGAACACCCCTTGAAGATGGTTGGCAGACGCTCTTCAATGTACTATCTTTGGAGTTGGCAGTAGAATCTTACAGAATATCTGCATCAAGTGGTAGGGATGATTTTTATTGCTTTCAGTCTTATCAGCAAGGCAAAGAACGTGTTGTCTATCTGATGAAGGATACTAAATGGATTTTCTATGAAAAAGGCGAAAGGCTTGCATGGGAACAAAGTGATATGTACGCCAAACGGCGAATAAGAGACCGATTAAACGAGCCTATGCTGCTGGATTACTTGTTGCAGGTCGGGCTTAATGCTCGTGATAGCTTGTTCTATCATTCCGAGGATAATATTTTGGTGTTTTATTATACTTGGGAAAGTTAGATATAAAGGTAAAAAGTAGATATGGGAAGAATGTTATTGGGGGTTGAAATCTGCAACTGAGCCTATTCTTGGTAGCTTCATAGCTTAAACTCTAACTTTTAGTACGAGGGCTGACTCTTGAGGGCTATGTGTCGATACCCTTCCTCTATTAGGGTCAGTACTACGACTACGAAACGGGGCTGGCCTACAACAGATTCCGGTACTACGACCCTGGGCTGGGCAGATACATCTCTGAGGATCCGATAGAACTTAATAGCTCAAATATTGCTTTACATGCATATTCTGAATAAATGAAACAGTTGAAAAAATGGTTGAAATATGCGGTCTTCTATATGGAGACGAGAAAGGGCATTTTCATCTTGGGACAGTTGTTGAACTTCCCCTATATCCGGTTCTATGAGGAGTTTACAGATGATCCTCAAGCACCGTTATCCGGTGAACTTAGGAATAAAAATATTCTATTTACTGTTGAGGCCTTATCCAGGGTCTTAAGGCTGGGAAATTTTATTTATCGCAAGGATATAGATCCTGATAGAAGAGAAATAGATTCCAAGCTGTGGATTAGAAGTCTTGACGGATTTCGAGTGGTAAGGCTTTTTGAGGGCGAAAATATAGAATTGACTTTTCAAATAACAGGGAGGGAACCTGGAGGAATGCTTTTAGAGATAGACCCTTGGTGGCAACCAACAATGCAGGAACCTATCAGAAAAGGATATTATGGTATTTGTGATGATGTGCTTCTGTACAATATCCCAATAGAGGATTATAATCGGTATGCTCGATGTGAAGTCCCCATGATGTACTCTTTCCCTCTACTGAATGAAAGATTATATCTGAACTATAAGGCTCAACATTATGTTGATCCTATCAAGGATTTGATGTTTGGTCGTCCTATCCCAAGTGAGTATAACGTCTTCTTTAGTCTATACGCCAATTTTACAGAGCACAAGGAGCAACTGCTCACACTTTATCTGTGACGTCTTCCCGTGAGGAATATCGATGAAATCTCGGGGAAGATTGGGTCATATCAGGAGAAGTGTGTACTTTCGTAGATGACGATGGTTCGTTATAGTAATCCTGACTTAGCCGATGTTCCATTCGCTCACTTCAGAGTAGCCTAGGAGCACAGCTGAGCTATGAAGCAATGAGTATGGTGAGCTTATTTGTTTCAAAGCAAACGAAGCAGAGACGAATGCACGATTCACAAGTGAGCACCGGTATGATAGTCTAGGCTTTGAGCTGGAGCGTCTCTTACCGGGAGGTGTTAGTCAGAGCTTTGCCTATGACAACATCGGACGTTTGGTCAATAGCAAGACCCGACGCTCTGCGGAGCAACGACGCTCTCGCCACTACAACTGGGGCAGTGCCGATAGGCTTCTCTCTATAGAGGATGACCGCTACGGACTTACTCAGTATAGCTACAGCCCCTCGGGTGAGCTGACGATGGCGACTTATGCCGATGGCACGAAGGAGTATCGTCTCTCCGACAAGGTGGGTAATCTGTACATAAAAAATATACAGATATGGTTATAGGAAAACTCAATCATATAAAGGAGAGATTTGATACAGGGAAAATATCTCAAGAGGAGGCTGTAATGCAGGTAAAAGCTCTCCAAAGGAGCCTTCGAAAAAAGATACGGAAAGGTAAGATTAAAACTAAAACATATAATGGCAGACTTGAATAAATACTGGGCGTTAAAAGAGATAACAGAGAGATGTGCACCTGTCTCTATTTATGAGTGTGTTTTACATACAGCATTCTACGAAAAAGATCCTTGGAGCCTACGTCCAACTGATCATGGCCCTTGGAGAAGAGGAAAATGGGAACGAGTGGAATTCCCCGAAGAGCTTTGGTTGATTAGTCCTGACAGGAAGTATAAGTTTGATTTAAGAGAGTACTATGATTGGTTCGTTGTCTCTGAACGATTTCTTTCTCTTTTGCTCTCAATGGAGGTTCAACCTTTCGTTTACAGGGAGGTATTCATAGTAAACAAGAAGAAGCAGTCTATTATTGAGAGTAAATACTACTTCATAAAGTTCTACCTCAAGACAGACGACCTTATTGACAAAGAAAAGTCTGTACTACAGCTAGAGAAGACTGGGTGGGTAAAGCGTATAGAACGTCTCTGCATTAGAGAAGATGTCACTTGGGAAGCCTTTGTCATATCACCTAGTCCTATATCGTTCACTTTGTTTGTTTCTGAGGAATTTCGTCAAAGATGCAAGGGAATGAAACTCATAGGAATAGAATTCTCCCCTTCAGAAGAAGCTGGACTTAATAGGTTTAGTTTTAAATAGATTTGTGTCCTCTCGTAGAAGTCATCATAGTCTATACGAACCTCTCCTCACGTTCGCTTATGCCCCGTGGTTGCAGTACCCCCGATCGAGGCTATTTTGATAGTGTAAGCACTAAGTTAGAGTTGAGTGTAGTAAGCCTGTTTTCAGTTAGTACGTAAGTTACGTAAGAAGGGACTTAGCCTACCACATAACCGAGAAAGAGATAAAATATCAAGTAGGATACAAGGGAAAGAAACCCTAAATAAAAAAGTTATGAAGGAGCATATTGAGATATCATTTCCTAGTGGTAATCAATAAGGCCAATGTAAATATCAAGCCAATTCTTAATAAGTATAGATATGAATACTTTCATAAGATTTCTCATCACTGTATGGCTATTGCTGGGGTTCATCTCATGCCATAGTCGCGAAGGAAATAAAAAGACATCAATGCAAAAGTTTCGGTCAAAAGTCCCAATAAGCTACCTACCAGGTGAGCTCGATACTCTCTATCAGCCTCTTTCTCGAGATAGCTTCATATTACAAGAATTGCACGATGAATTTAGGAATCCAACAGAGAGGCTATTCCCAATGGAGCAACGAAAGGCACATAAGACATGGATTCTAGAATTCACTTGGAGAGAGAAAGCTGATAGTCTAATCACAGTATGGTATATAAGAGAAGCTGATACATTAAAATGTCTCAGATATTTCAGGTACTCAGAATTCGCCCTTTTCTAATATAAAGACTCCTTAATCAGCCCCTTTAGGTTCGGGTCATTCTTGATTCGCTCAATCTCGCTAGCGACAAGGGTTGGGAAGTCCTGTCAAGAATAAGATTATAACTTCATTCCCCGAAGAACAATTTATAACCTCATAGTATGGCTGTTTGTGTGTACCCTATGGAAGATCGGCGAGGGAAACATGAATTGTTTTGCTTGTCAGATAAGGAAGTCTTTTTGCTTTCAGAAGAGTGTCTTTACCCCTTATTTGGATGCCGAATTGACGATTATGGTAAAACGTTTTTGTATCCATGTCATATCCTAGCAATGCAGGATTTTCTCACTCAAAGGATAATAGACAAAGAGAAAGCATACTGTTATGACAGAGATTATGCGACCCTTCTTTCTTTGTGGAAAAGGTTCGCAAATATTTCCTCGGACATGAGTCTTTTCCTTCTTGGAGACTAATTTAGATTATTAGTTATGTATTCGGTTCGCATTCAGAATGGAGCTATATGGAATAGTTTCTTTGATATTGGGACGCTGGCATCTGAAAATGAATATCTCTATATAGAAAGTCTATACATAGATTTATTGTTAGAGATTGCTCGTGAGATTGACGTTGCGTTCTTTGTTATAGCAGAATTTGAGAATTATGATTCGTCGCCTCTTAAGGATGGGCAAAATATTAGCTTGGAAAAACTCCCTTTTGTAGCTAAATCTATCCTCAGAGATAAGTTTTGGTGCAAGTTAGTCAATGATAGCATGGAGATCCATTTTGGCTATGATTATATTATGTATGTGGTAATCAACAAGGCCAATGTAAATATCAAGCCAATTCTTAATGAGTATAGAGGAATACTTGTGATAGACGAGATAATTTCACCATACCTGGCAAATAGTTAGATGAATGGAAGCATTTGGATATAGTAACAATGGACGAAAACTCCTAACTCTGAGGGAGGTTACACTCCATTTATCAAAAATGGAGCTAGATAGACTAATCGAGTTTCTTAAGATTGTTCGCTCCAGACATCAAGAAATTGCATTAGAGATCGGAGAGCAGGAAGAAGAGATAAATCCTGATGAACCACTAGGTTTTACTCACCTGAAAGACTGGATGAAAACCAATAAGGAGGATGTCGATTTAGTGATAAGCACTCATTTGTACTAATTTTGGAGCAACATGGCAAAGTACCTTTGATGATAATCTCGGAATTAAAGAGGCAATTAGCATAGACAATAGTGCTCAACTTGCAGGTCTTGAATGGGCAAATTTGATGGCAGAGGAGACTCCCTAAATCTTAAATCAGATAAAGGAGGTGGACCCTCTTCTCTCATCAGTCGTGTTAAGCATTTGCTCGCCATTGGGGCAAGGCTGACCAACTGCTCAAGACGGAGCAGTCGGTATGAACATTTGATGAGCATAACAGTATTAATAGGTAGAACAACAAGCAATACGGTAACAAGTGTAACTCATGTGCCATTATGGAAACTATAATGCAGCAAATAAGAGAGGTCTTAGATGAACCGCTACTTCAAAAAGGTTTTGTGTATGATGAAGCAACTAGCTCATATTCGAAAACTTGGGAGGGGCTTGAAAATGTGAATTATGGCTATTTCTTTAGGATTCGGAAGAAAGGCGGATATGCATATATGGATATATCCCTTCAGGTTATGCATGAGGGAATACGTAGAATTTACAATGAGGCTAAAATCAAATGCTTTGATAGAGACAATTCTTTAACAGAAGCACAACAAAAAAGATTGATTAGAGACCTTAAGAAAGGCAAGGCTATTACGGGGTTGTATCAGTTTACAAATATACAGGAGGAATACAAAGATGCAAGTTATTGGGTTTATCAGTGTATCCTAAGTGATCTATCAGAACTTCCCGGCTACGATCAGCAGCTATTATCTCTTTTTATGTTTGGAGAGCAGTGGGTCAGAAAACACGCCTCTTGGGATAGTCTAATTGCATGGACGGCAAAAGAAAATCATAATTACTTATCTGCCTTAGCGATTTTACATCACCTAGGGCGGGAGGAGGATTTTAATATATTGAAAAGAGAGGCGTATGAATACTACATCAAGGAGAATCTTTCTACCTATTGCTTAGAAAGTATAAATATTTAAGTCTGCTTAACATGTCACGACCTCGTACGTATATAACCCTACGGTACTTCTACAGAAGGCAACCTATGCTGATGGCAGAGAAGAGTATCGCCTGTCAGACAAGGTGGGTAACCTCTTCGATGCCCCCGAACGCGAGTACATCGAAAGGGGGTGTATCGAGAAGCCGGGAGAGTGGACCCCATAAGAAACACCCCCGACTTATTACGAAAAACAGGATGGATATAAAATGAAATGGTGGCAAATACAATTCCCCGAAGAGGAAACTCCCTCAACACCCCTAGCTATCTCTCCAGATGAAAAAAAAACTCTTATAGACTGGATAGAGGCAATCGAATCTAACAGAAGATTTCCATTCCAATACAGACTATCCCCCAAAATGTCATTGGACGACTATATCGCCGATGACTTGGGTGTACCATTATTCTCAGAAAAAGTTCGAAATATCATAGATGAATTAATGACAGGCGAGGAAGGAATTGAATGGTACGAAGTGCCCGTAGTTCAGTCAAGAAATCAGTATCGTTATTTTGCTCCCAAATTCACTAGGACTCTTGATATACTTAATGAAGACAGTTCTCTTTATGGGGTGAATAAGAGCATATTGATTAAAGCAGTACTCTCTACGGAGAAAATAAAAAAATACTCGATTGTCCCAATTGTTGGTTCCTCTGAGGCGTTTTTCTTCCCAACGAGAATAGCAATCTCTGACAGAGTCAAAAAGGCGTTGAAAAAGGCACGAATGAGCGGAATCAGTTTCTCCCCCATCAAAGTAGATTGATAGTTTTTATGCCTTGGGGCATCGTTTCAGAATGCTCGCCGGTGAATACTCCCACTGGGTTTGGAACGGCCATGTGCCGTTGCACGAGTGGAACTCCGGCAGGGAATGGAAGGACGACGGCCGGCAACACTACGGGCTTGACCGCAGGACTTGGGTCGTTGAGGAGGAGAGCTTTGTGCCGATGGCACTGCTGCTCAACGGCAAGGTGTGCAGCATTGCTACCGACCAGCTGGGCACGCCAACGGAGGCGTACAACGCCGATGGCGAAGAGGTTTGGCGACGCAGGCTCAACATGAACGGTAATTATGCTCGCTTTTCGAGTGGACATTCGTTTTGGGGCTAATCCTGTTTTTTGTGGGGCTGCTCCGGCACCTTCTCCTCCCGATATTCCTCCGTTGGTGGAATGTCGGGATTTTTCAGTCTGTCAAAGAGCGTGTGCGCTGATTGTGAGGACGACAGTTCGTCCGTTTTGCGCTATATGGACGCCGCAGTGCGGCGGGAAAAGGGAAAGTTGTGTTTATTCAAGCGCAAAGATAAATCTTTTGTTTCGAATAGAAGGCGTTTTTGCGAAACAATTTTCAGATTTTCTTCGCGCTGTGGTGATGAATGATAAAAACAAGTGGACTTTCTTTCGAATGCTCTCTTGTTTTGTGTCTTTCTTGGCTTCTTTTGGTGGAAAGCCGCGCGCCTTTTTCTTCTCGCTCCGCCGGCGCTTGCTCCTCGCGTGTGTAGGTGCGCCTAAGCGGACACGCCCCTGCGCATCGCGCACTCACCGCAGTTCGCATTTCTTGCCTTCACCCTTCACCTTCACCCGCAATGTGTTGAAAATGGGAGAGATACGCGTGGACTTTCGGACGGTTTTAACACTTCACCGGTGAAGGAAAATGCCCCCTTGCCTTCACCCGTAAGGTTTTGTCCGTCAGTGTTTTGTGCCTTTCAGGTGAAGAGGTGAAGGCAAAAAACGAAAAACGGCGGACGCGCGCCTACGCGTGCGCGTTGGTCGGCGCAGGGCTCACAATCGGGGTGGGGAGGGCGGTGAGCTGTGGCGCGGAGGAGAAAGACCAATGAGTGGGCAATACCGGCGCGCCTTTTTGCCCTTGGTTGGGGGCGTCGTGGCGTTTCGCTCACCGATAACTCTTTTTAGACGCCACCGCGTGTGGAAAATTTGTATTTTTGCCGTGGGGCGTAGGGGCTTAGGGCGCGTGGTTCGCCATTTTGCCCGACCCACCGTTGCCCCCGGCACATCAAAACAAAACAAGACACATGAAAAAAAACACCCGTTCCATTCACTGCGCCTATCCGCGCCGCGATGCTTACGACGCCTTGAGTATGCCCGTCTATGAAAGTGTGGCGTATGAATTCGAAAACGCGGCGACCATGGCCGATGTCTTTTGCGAACGCATCACGGCTCCCGACTATTCGCGCGTGGCCAATCCCACCGTCACCCACTTCGAAGACCGCGTGGCGGTCATCACCGGGGCGCGCCGCGTCGTGGCCTTCAATTCGGGCATGGCAGCCATCAGCTCCGCCCTCCTTTCGCTCACTGCGGCCGGCGCCAATGTGGTCACCTCGCGCCACCTTTTCGGCAACACCTATGCGCTGCTCACCGAAACCCTGGCGCGCTTTGGGGTCGAAGTGCGCTTTTGCGACCTCACGCGCCCCGAACAACTCGAAACGGCTATCGATGAGCGCACGGCCTGTCTCTTCTTCGAAATCCTCACCAATCCGCAGTTGGAGGTGGCCGATGTGAGTGCACTGGCTGCGGTGGCGCACCGCCGCGGGGTGCCGTTGGTGGCCGACACGACGATGATCCCTTTCACGGAGTTCGACGGGCAGGCACTGGGCATCGATGTGGAAGTGGTGTCGAGCACCAAATATGTGAGCGGGGGCGCCACCTCGTTGGGCGGCGTGGTCATCGACTACGGGCATTTTCCGCGATTCACCGAGCGCATCACCCACGAAGCGCTTTTCAATTTGGGAGCCTACATGACACCGCAGGTGGCTCACCTGCAAACCCTCGGACTCGAAACACTCGAAGTGCGCTATCGCCGGCAAGCCGACACGGCCTGGGCTTTGGCACAGTGGTTTGCGGAGCGTTCGGAGGTGGAGCGCGTCACTTATGCCGGTTTGCCCTCGCATCCTGCCCATACCCTCTTTGCACGACAATACGGCGGGACGTTCGGCGCGATGCTCACCCTCGATTTCGCCGATCGCGCCACGGCCTTTCGCTTCCTCGACGCCCTGCGCTTGGTGCATCGCGCCACCAATCTCTTCGACAATCGCACCTTGGCCATCCATCCGGCAAGCACCATCTTCGGCCTCTTCACCCCCGAGCAGCGCGCCGCCATGCAGGTGCGCGAAACGACCGTGCGCCTTAGCATCGGTTTGGAAGACGTCGACGATCTGCGCGAGGATTTTGCCCAAGCGCTTGCGGCAGCCGTGTCGGTTGCGGCTCAAGCCTGATCGATCGGTTCCGCTCCTTGCTTTTTTAATGGACTCCTAACGATTTTTCCCTACCATGTCTTCCTACAATTTCGACACGTACATTGACCGTACCGGTACGGGCGCGCTCAAAATCGACGCTCTCGGCCCGCGCTGGGGACGCACCGACTTGCTCCCGCTTTGGGTGGCCGATATGGATTTTCCCACCCCCGATTTCATTCTCGATGCCCTGCGCGATCGTTTGGCGCATCCCATTCTGGGCTACACGGCCGAACCGGCCGACTACCGCCCCGCCATTGTCGACTGGATGGCGGCGCACCACGATTGGCGCATTGCGCCGGAGTGGATCAGTTTCGTGCCCGGTGTGGTGAAAGGCATTGCTTTTGTGCTGGATGCCTTCACGCAGCCCGGCGATAAAATCCTCATCCAACCGCCGGTCTATCACTTGTTTCGCCTGACGATCGAGCGCACCGGCCGAACGGTGGTGGACAATCCGCTGCGCATGCGCGAGGACGGGCAGTATGAAATGGACTTTGACCAACTGGCTGCGGTGGCCGAGGGGGGTAAGGTGCTCGTCTTGTGCAACCCTCACAACCCGGGAGGACGCTGTTGGGATCGGGCTACACTCGCCCGTTTGGCCGAGTTCTGTGCAGAGCGCAAGATTTTGGTGGTGAGCGATGAGATTCACGCCGATATGGCCTTGTTCGGTGCGCGGCATTGTCCCTTTGCCGATGTTTCTGCCTGTGCGGCGGCCAACAGTATCACGCTCGGAGCGCCGACGAAGACGTTCAATCTCGCCGGGGTGGTGAGTTCCTATGCCATTGTGCCCGACGACGGGTTGCGCCAACGGTTTTTCGACTGGTTGCAGGCGCGTGAGTTGAACGAGCCCACCGTTTTCGCACCGATTGCCACGGTGGCGGCTTTTCGTCAAGGCGAAAAGTGGCGCTGCGAGATGTTGGCTTATGTGGAAGACAACATTCGTTTCGTCGAGGCCTACTGTCGTGAGCATCTCCCGGCGGTGCGCCCCATTCGTCCCGAAGCCAGTTTCTTGGTGTGGCTCGATTGTCGTGAATTGGGCTTGGCACACGACGATCTGCTCGATTTGTTTGTGGACAAGGCGCGACTTGCGCTCAACGACGGCGAGATGTTCGGCACGGGTGGTGCCGGTTTCATGCGGCTGAATGTCGGCACGCCTCGTGCCGTGCTGGAACAGGCGATGGAGCGATTGGCAGCAGCCGTCGCGCAACTTTGACTTTCGCCTTCAGGCAAAACGCCCCGAGCAACTGAACAGCTGCTCGGGGCGTATTTTGGGGGGAAGAGAAAGGGGAGTCGTCAGAACGAGATGTCCAGACCGGCGTCGACGACATTGTAGTCCTTCCGCATTTTGACGATCGGGGCGGTGTCGTAGATCAGGCGATAGGTGCCTCTGATGCCGATAGTGGGCGTGATGTTGTACTTGAGATCGACGGCGGCGCCGAAGCGGGCTTTCTTCAAGTAGGTGTCGGGCGTGGCTTGGTGTATGGCCGTGGTGGTGAGTTCCCATTGGTCGCCGATCTTGTGTCGCACACTGAGTGAGAGATGGCTCTTGATGCGGTTGCTAAGGACGTAGGTCTTGGCATCGGGAGCCGTTTCGGGCTGCTCCCACTCTTCGTGTTCGTAGAATAAACCGGCGGTGGCCCAAAGGAGGGTGGAGCGGGTGTTGACCAATCGGTAGCGCGACTGAAGTCCCGAAGAGAACTTGAACGCCATGCCTCTGCTGGCTGCCCACTGCGATTCGGCGTAAGGATAGATTTCAAAGGAGCGATCCAGTAAATAGCGAAATTCGCCGTGTAGATAGCCTCCGCTTAGGGCTACATTCTTGCCGTAAGAGGAGAACTCAAACTTATTGAGGATGTTGACCACGCGGTTGCGGTGGATGAGGATGTTGAGGTTTGCACTGTTCTTGAACGTGAGCACATTTTCCTTATCGGTTTGGAAGTTGAGCGAGGGGGTGATCATGCCTTGTAGGGTCTTCGTGCTGTCGAGCCTCATCGTCATGTTTTCCGAAAAAAGCATCTGGGCATAGAGCGTTGTAGGAGCCAGTAAGAGTAGGAAGAGGTAGAGTAGTCGTTTCATTGATTCTGTTTAGTTCGTGATGGGTTGTTTCCGGTGCAAAAATAAGCACTTTAAGATGAATTTTGTCGTCGGCGCTTGAAAAAAGTTGTGTTTATATTTGGTTTATGTCGTAAACCTAATTACATTTGCATTCAGAAAGTGGGAAAGTTCGCGATAATCCCATTTTTCTTTCGTTGTATAGTTTATATTGTAAACCATTTGTCGATTCGTTCTTCGCAACATCAAACAAGCAGAAGGCGAGATTTGGCAAAACATAAAAAACAACTCCATGAAAAATGAACAACCCATGACGGGGCGGGAGAGTTTGGAACTCATCTCTGCCATGATTGTCGACACGCGTCGGCGCTATCACTTTGAGGATGGTCGCCTCCATCTGTTTTGGGGTTACCTCGACATCGCTGTTGCCCTGTTGGTGTGGGGCGTGGCCTACTTCACACACAGTGCTTGGGCTAACTTGTTGTGGTGGCTCATCCCCGTGGTGGGCATCCCCGTGAGCCGCTTGCTCTCGCGGAAAAGCGGATCTAAAGGGTACGCGCTCAGCTATACCGACCGCATGATCTCGAGCATGTGGCGCTATGTGGGCTTTCTTTCCTTCGCCTTTGCGCTCATTTGTCTGCTTTTCTCCTTCGGAGGTCATCCGCAAGTGTGGATGCTGATGTTCTTTTACAGTTTCTTGGTGGTGGGCATGGGCACTGCCGTGGTCGGTCTGCTGCTCGATTACCGGTCGATGCTCTACGGCGGCGGCTTTTCCATTTTGGCCGGTGCCTTCGTCCTCACGGCGACCATCGCCGAGAGTCCGTTGCTCGAGGTGTGTGCGATGCCACTGTTCATTGCGAGCCAAGCGGCCATGTTTGTGATTCCCGGTCATCTCATCTACGCCGACACGCGACGTCGTGCGCAAAACAAAACTGCCGGCGATGCCTAATCCACTGCCTGATCTCGATCCTTTGCTCCACTCTCGGTTGCGGCTGGCGGTGGTGTCGGTACTCATGAACGTGGAGGAGGCCGATTTCACCTTCCTCCGTGAGCGCACCGCCGCCACAGCGGGCAACCTGAGTGTGCAGCTCGACAAGTTGGCGACGGCCGGTTACATAGAGGTGCTCAAACTCCAATCGGCCAAACGCCCTCGCACCCTTTGTCGCATGACGCCCCGCGGCCGCGCGGCTTTCGAAGCCTATGTGGAGGCGCTCCGTCAGTTTGTGCCTTTCGATTGAGAGGGCGCGGAGAGAACTCCCCTTTGCCGACTGACGGCTCGAATGAAGCCCCTGCCTTTGTGTACGCTTCCGGCGGCATGCCGACAGACAAAAGAATGCGCGACGACTCAAGGAGAGCCGTCGCGCATGGTGCTTGAAATATTCGCTACGTGTTGTCGAAAACTACCGCGTGCTGTTGTCGGAGAACAGACTTTGTGTGCGGAGGGGGGAGGGGGAGCGTGGTCGCCTCCACATTCGTGTACTGACGTGAGCTGCGCGGTCGGCAACCTATGTGGGGAAGTGGAGTGGAAGAGGGTGTAGTCAGACGAAACGGATGTAGTCTTCTTTGCGCGGTGGGGTGTGCGAGGGGAAGTGTTCGGCGTGGCCGACCACACAAAGGCCGATGCCTTCGACGTCGGCGTCGATGCCCCATTGGGCGAGGAGGGCTTTCCCCTCGGGGCGGTCGAACATCTCGTGGGCACGGTGGATCCAGCATGCACCCCAACCGAGGGCGTGGGCGGCGTTGAGGAGATTGCCCATCACGAGTGAACCGTCGTAGAGATAGGTGGGGTGGGCGCGATCGGCCAAAACCACCATGACAACAGGGGCGCCGTAAAAGGGATCGCCGTCGCGACCAAGGATTTCGGCGTTGAGGCGCGAGAGTTGGTCGCGCACCGTGCGGTCGGTGACGACAACAATGAAGGGCGACTGGCGGCCGCGGCCTGTCGGGGCGTTGGCACCGGCGTCGGCAATGCGTTGCAGATCGGCAACGGAGGGAAGGGAGTCGGGCGCAAAACGCTTGACGCTGCGCCGTGTGAGTAGCATGTCGAGAGCTTCCATGAGCGAAGAATGAGGGTTTTCTGTGTGCCGGCGCGAGTAAGGGAGGAGAGTTGGCGGAAGTGGAGCGCGCCCGCGTCAAGAAAACGGGGTGAAACAATGAACGAGGTGTGGCGCAAAACTACGATTTTTTGTGTGAACAGGCGCAATGGGCGCGCCGCATTTGCAAAAATAATTGTATCTTTGCTCCAAACCTACAACCAGTATGTCAGACTACATTGTTTCGGCCCGCAAATATCGCCCCACGAGTTTCGACTCGGTGGTGGGACAGAAGGCCCTGACCACTACACTCAAAAACGCCATTGCCGGCGGAAAATTGGCGCACGCCTATCTGTTTTGCGGCCCTCGTGGGGTGGGTAAAACGACTTCGGCGCGCATTTTTGCCAAGACAATCAACTGCCTTACGCCCACTTCGGCGGGGGAGGCTTGTGACAGCTGCGAAAGTTGTGTGGCGTTCAACGAAGGACGCTCGTACAACATTCATGAATTGGACGCGGCGTCGAACAACTCGGTCGACGATATTCGCGAACTCATCGAGCAAGTGCAGATCCCGCCGCAGGTGGGGCGCTATAAGGTGTTCATCATCGACGAGGTGCACATGCTCTCGCAAGCGGCCTTCAACGCGTTTCTCAAAACGCTCGAGGAGCCGCCCGCGCATGCCATCTTTATCTTGGCTACGACCGAGAAACACAAGATTCTGCCCACCATCCTGTCGCGTTGTCAGATCTATGACTTCAACCGCATGGAAGTGCCCGAAACGGTGGCGCACCTCAAGCACGTGGCGGAGAGCGAGGGGATAAAATATGAAGAGGAGGCGCTCAATGTCATCGCGCGAAAAGCCGACGGCGGTATGCGCGATGCGCTTTCGATCTTCGATCAGGTGGCTTCGTTCACGAACGGAAATATTACCTACGCCCAGACGATTGAGAACCTCAATGTGCTGGACTATGATTACTATTTCGATGTGACCGACCGCATCTTGGCCGTGGATATTCCGCAGGTGATGCTCACGCTCGACGGGGTGCTGAGCAAAGGTTTCGAGGCGGGGCATTTCATCGGTGGTTTGGCGGGGCACTTCCGCGACCTGTTGGTGAGCCGCGACGCGCAAACGCTCCCCCTCCTCGAGGTGGCGGAGAGTGTAAGGGCGCGCTATGCCGAACAGGCGGCACGTTGTACACCGCGCTTCCTTTATGCCGCGCTGAAATTGTGCAACGATTGTGACATCAACTACCGCACCGCACCCAACAAGCGCTTGTTGGTGGAACTGACACTGATCCAAGTGGCACAACTCTTGCAACAAGAGGACGTGCCCCCTTCCGGGCGTCGCCCTACGCTGCGACTTCTCCCCATCTTTAAGCCGGCAGCGGTCCAGGTACCGACGGCCGGTGCGCCTCTTCAGAAAACGAGTGCGCCTCCCTCTGCGAATGCCGCGGCAGTTCACCCGGCAATGACCCCTCCGACGACGCCGGCTCCTGCAGCGCCGCGACAAACACCCACGCCGCGCACGGCTCATCAGCAGTTGGCGACGACGAAACTCCAAACCATTTCGCTCACTCGACGACCACAGCCAACCGCCGGCACGGAATTGCCCGCTGCTGCGCCGGAAACGGCCGGCGGACAGCCGACAACAGTGACGCGCAACGAGCCATTCAACGTGGAAGCGCTGGAATACCAGTGGATGCGCTTCGCCAACGAACTCCCCCCGGTGCAACTGGCCGATGCCGGTCGCTTGAAAATGATTCGGCCGCAGTTGGCAGACGGACAACGTGTGGTGGGCGTGGTGGAAAATGAGGCGGCCGCGGCGCATCTGAACAAAATCTTGCCGGCGATGACGGCTTTCCTTCGTCGCGAACTGCGCAACGACAATGTGGTGGTGACTTTTGTGGTGAGTACGGCTACTCCCGAGAAGAAGCGCGTGTATTCGCCGCGTGACATTTTCCGCCAGATGGTCGAAAACAACGAGGCGTTCCAGCGCTTGGCGGTGGAACTCCAACTCGAATTACATTGATCCACACGGATCATGCTCGATAGTTCATTCTAAAATACTCATTTATTATACTCCTGACATGGCAGACAAAAAGAATCGCTATATCACCGTGGCTTACAAACTCTATTCGGACAACGAACAGGGTATCCACGAGATTTTTGAGGAAGCTCCCGAAGCACATCCTTTCCAATTCATCACCGGTCTTTCGGCCGCCCTCCCCGCTTTCGAAGCGCAGGTGGCTGATCTCAACGAAGGCGACAGTTTCGACTTCACGCTGAGCGTGGAAGAGGCTTTCGGCCCCTATGAGGAAGAACACGTGATCGAGGTACCGAAAGAGATGTTCCACGTGGACGGACGTTTCGACAAAACGCAAATTTATCCCGGCGCCATTTTGCCCCTCGTGAACGAGGAGGGAATGCGCTTCGAGGGATTGGTGCTCGATGTGAAGGAAAGCACCGTTAAACTCGATTTGAACCACCCCTTGGCCGGTCGCGACTTGCACTATGTGGGTAAGGTAGTGACAGCCCGCGACGCGACGCCCGAAGAAATTCAGGGTATGATCAACATGATGTCGGGCGAAGGTTGCGGTTGTGGTCACGACCACGGCGACGACCACGAATGCTGCGGTGGACACGGCCATCATCACCATGGCGACGACCACGAGTGCTGCGGCGGTCACGGTCATCACCACCATGGCGACGACCACGAGTGCTGCGGCGGACATGGACACCATCACCACGACCACGATCATGGTCATGGCGAAGGCGGTTGCGCTTGCGGCGGTCGCTGAGGACTGCCTGTGAAAACAGCTCTTTTCGTATTGATCGGCGGCGCGCCTGAGATGAAAATATCGTGGCAAGCCCGAATCTGTTTTCGTCCAACTCTGCAGGAGTTGTCAAGGTGCGTTCAGCTGTTGACACCGTCCTATAGAGAAAAGACGTCAAACTTGATGAATGAGAGGAGTCTGCGCAAAATAAATGAGAGCTTTCGCACCAAAAGGGCGAAGGCTCTCATCGTTTATGATCAGCAAAAAAGAAGATTATGAATACGTTTGGTCATTATTTTCGACTGACGACCTTCGGCGAGAGCCACGGTACAGCCGTGGGCGGCGTGATCGACGGCATGCCTCCCGGTGTGGAGGTGGATGTGGACTACATTCAGCGCGAATTGGATCGTCGTCGACCCGGGCAGAGCCGGATCACGACCCCGCGCAGCGAAGGCGACCGCGTAGAGTTGCTTTCGGGCGTGTTTGAAGGGCGTACAACCGGTTGTCCCATTGGATTTGTGGTGCGCAACGAGCAACAACATTCCGCAGACTACGATAATTTGCGCGATGTGTTTCGTCCGTCGCATGCCGATTTCACCTATCAAATGAAATATGGGGTGCGCGACCACCGCGGAGGTGGCCGAAGTTCGGCACGCGAAACCATTAGTCGTGTGGTGGGAGGCGCCTTTGCGAAACTCCTCTTGGCCGATTTGGGCGTGGACATCAAGGCTTGGACGCGACAAGTGGGGAATGTGGTGCTCGATCGAGATTATCGCGAATTACGCCTCGATCAGATTGAAGCGAACGCCGTGCGCTGTCCCGATGTCGAAGTGGCGGCAGAAATGGAGCGTTTGATCTTGGAAGTACGTGCCGAGGGTGACACCATCGGTGGAGTGGTGGAATGCGTGGTGCGCGGCTGTCCGCCGGGGTGGGGCGCGCCCGTCTTCGACAAACTCCACGCGCAGTTAGGCGCGGCGATGTTGAGCATCAATGCAGCCAAGGGCTTCGAATGTGGAGCGGGATTTGCCGGTTGCGCCCTGAGAGGATCGCAACTCAACGATATATTTGTTCCCGGATTCGCCACGGTGACCAACCACAGTGGCGGTATTCAAGGCGGCATCTCCAACGGCCAAGACATTGTTTTCCGAGTGGCTTTCAAACCCGTGGCGACCCTCCTGCGCGACCAGCAAACGATAACCAAGACCGGCGAATCGACGGTGGTGCATGCCAAAGGCCGTCACGACCCTTGTGTGTTGCCACGCGCCGTGCCGATTGTTGAGGCGATGGCGGCCATGGTTTTGGCCGATGCCTATTTGCAGCAGCGCACTGTCGCATCGGAAATCGACTAACCGTTCTTGGGTAACTCAACAGACGGCGGATTTTGCAGCAAGCGCGCTTTGTTTGTCAGACGATTGCCACTTATTTCTCGATGGATTGCCCTCTTTTCTCGGCAGATCTCTGTATTGAGCGCGAATTATTGTCGTGAAATGAGGCAGCTCGGAGCATCTTGTACTGTTTTTCGGCCTTTTTTTGTGTTGTACGGCAACTTTTGAGTTAAAATAGGGCGCGAATGGAGGTTTTTATCGTCTTTTGCTTGCTGTATGTTTGCAAAAGGTCTATATTTGCACTATGTAGTTGTCGCGATGATAACGAGAAAATAGTTTAGTTAAGTCTAGTTTAGTTTTTGTGTTGGTTAATGGGGCACCGTAATGACGGATGTCCCATTAATTTTTGTGTGGAACGCCGTAGACTCCGGGAAGTGCACGGTGGTTTCACGTCATAGACTTAAAGTACTCGTTTGTGCCCATTTCCTTGTTGCGTAGCCGTTTTTTTCGTCCGGCCACGTTTCTCCCCGTCTTAGTAGAAAAAGTCCGACACAAGCGGTAAATGGTCACTGATTCCACCATGATAGAAAGGACCGAGGTAACTGCGGAAAGGTTTCGTGAGCGTGCCGCGTCCCAAGGGCTCCAACAAAGGTGGGAAAGTGAGGAGGAAAACAGACCGTATGGACGTGTGGAAAGGCATTTCCGAGGAGAGTAGCGCCGGCGAAACGAGCATTTGATCGATCCGACTCCATTCACCGCGAAAATAATACGTGCCGGCGATGTCTTCGTGCCCCTCAGCCGGCAGCGGTGTGGCATGTGGAGTGAGCGCAATGAAGGTGGGCGAAAGCACTTCGCGGATAGAACGGTTTTGCGGTTCGTCGTTGAAGTCGCCCATAGCCAGTAGCAGCGGACGATGGCGCAGATGCGCGATGCTGTCGGCCATTTCACGCAGCAGCTGTGCTGCGCGCAACCGATAAGGCTCGGAGGCCGTAGCCCCTCCGCGACGCGACGGGAAATGCACGACAAAAACATCGAGGGTGTCGCCATGAGGCAGCCGTCCCGCCACGTGCAGCAGGTCGCGCGTCGGACGTTCTCGCGCAGCGTCGTAGGGCACGCGGCGCGTTTCGCTATGCAAATACGCAAAAGTCTCGGGCTGATAAAGGAGAGCGACGTCGATGCCGCGCCGATCTGCGCTGTGCGTGACTACGTAGTGGTAGCCGAGGCGCGCAAGCCGGGTACGGTGGCAGAGAAAATGCACCACACTGTCATTTTCCACTTCACAAAGCGCCACCAAGTCCACCGGTTGCAGTCCGCCGGCGGCAAGAATCGTTTTGGCGAGCGATGCTTGTTTGTGGAGGTAGCGCGGTGTGTTCCAGCGTCGTTCGGCAGTGGGGAGAAACTCCTCATCGGCGAAGCCCTCATCGTGCAGCGTGTCGTAGAGGTTTTCGACGTTCCACTCCATCGCGCGGAATCGCACGGCGCGCTTTTGTGGAGTGTGGAAAAGCCCCGTCTGCCGTTGTGCAAAGCTGGAGAGCACACCGCAACACGATAAGAGACAAAGGAAAATGCCGAGTAGAAAAGCACGAAATAGCAGCAAAGAACCGGCAAAATGAAGGCGTATTTGGTGTTTCATGGGACAGAAAAAAGAGCAACGCCGACCACTTATCGGCGGAACGAGATGCGCCGGGGAATCATTCGTGGTGATAAGGTTCGCCGCGGAGGATCGTCATGGCACGATACAGTTGCTCGGTGAAAAACAGGCGCACCATTTGGTGGGAAAAGGTGAGGCGCGAGAGCGAAATTTTGCCGTTGGCGCGCGCATAGACGGCCGGAGAGAACCCATAGGGACCGCCGACGACGAAAACCAAGCGGCGCGCGCCGCTGCTGTGCTGACGATCGAGGAAAGCGGCGAACTCTATGGAGCGAAACTCGCGCCCACCTTCGTCGAGCAGCCAAACAGCATCACCGTCTTTCATCGAGCGCAAGAGCAATTCGCCCTCGCGTTCTTTCTGTTGTTCGAAAGAGAGTGATTTCGCATTCTTCAATTCGGGAATCACCTCGAGCTCAAACGGCATATAGTGTTTAATCCGGCCGGTGTAATCGTCGATGAGGGTCGAAAGATGCTTGTCGACGGTGCGACCGACGACCAAAAGGAGCAATTTCATAGGGAGAAGAGAGATTTTTCGATGAGCGGGTAGAGAGGGTAATAGCCGTGATACAGCGCTGTTCGAAGCCCTTGTCAACCAAGGCACAGCCTAAGTGTTCAACAGAAGAAGGCCTACCCGAAACAGAAAGCCCTCCTGCTCGAAATGCGAACGAGTTCGAGCAGAAGGGCGATTGCGCGGTTGCGCCGGGCGAAGAGGGCGAGTTGTCGGGCTTCGGTGCCGTGAACTGTTGAGCACACACCACCGATACCGGCGAACGCAATTTATTCTTCGGTCTTTTTCCGACGTGTGGTGCGGCGCTTGGGCTTTTCTTCGGCGGGAGCCTCGATTTTCACACCGGCCAATTCGGGGTCGATCATGATGCGGCCGCAGTATTCGCAGACGATGATCTTCTTGCGCATGCGGATATCGAGCTGACGCTGGGGCGGAATCTTGTTGAAGCAACCACCGCAGGCATCACGCTGCACATAGACGATGCCCAAACCGTTGCGCGAACTCTTGCGGATGCGTTTGAAAGCCGTGAGCAAGCGCGGTTCGATGTTCGTTTCGAGCGACTTCGCTTTTTCGCGGAGCTTTTCTTCCTCCGCCTTCGTTTCCGACACAATTTCGTCAAGCTCCGTGCGCTTCAAATCGAGGTCTTGTTGACGGATGTGGAGCGTTTCGTTGCCGCGGTTCAGGTCGCCCTGCTTGAGTTCGATGAGACGTTCGGCCTCGCGAATCTTCTTTTTCAGCAGTTCGATCTCCAAGCCTTGGAATTCGATCTCCTTCGTGAGGTTATCGTATTCGCGGTTGTTGCTCACATTGTCGAGTTGCTTCTCGTAGCGCGTCACCATTTCCTGAGCGGTGCTGATGTCTTCGTGCTTGCGAGCGATGTCCGCCTTGATCGTCTCGATTTCTTCTTCGTACTTCTTGAGACGGTGGGTCAGTCCTTCGATCTCGTCTTCCAAATCTTGCACTTCGAGCGGAAGTTCGCCGCGCAAGGTCTTGATCTTGTCGATTTCCGAAAGTTTAGTCTGCAGTTGGTAGAGGTTTTTCAACTTCTGTTCCACAGACAAATCGGCGGGATTTTCTTTTTTGCTTGCCATATATATAGTGGAGTTTAATCGTAGGGACGCGCCTCGCCCGTCTTCCGCTTTCCGTTGTCGTCGGAGCGAGCAAAAAGGGGAGGGGCGGTGTGTCGTGTTTAGAGATAATGGATCGGGTTGGTGCAAATGGTCGTTTGCGCCGTGGGCAAATCCGGAAAATTGTCGCGAAGGAGGCGTTCGAGTAAATCAATCGTGAAGCGTTCGCTCTGATAGTGCCCCAAAGCCGCGAGCCACAGTTCGTTTTCGTGCCCGAAAAAGTGGTGATAGCCGATCTCGCCCGTGAGATAGAGGTCAGCGCCCACTTCCGCTGCTCTGTCGATGAGAAATTCGCCCGCGCCGCCGCAGAGCGCAATGCGCTGAATCTGACGTTTCGGTCCCGGCGTGTAGAGGAGCGCGTCGACGCCAAATTGTTGCTTCACCGTAGCCAACCAGTGTTGAGCATCAACGGGTTGTGGGAGTTCGCCGACCAGTCCGCTACCCGCATCCTTGCAGGGGATGGGCGAAAGCCAGTCGAGTTTTTGGAGTCCGAGTCGCGCTGCGATTTCGAAATTCACTCCGCCGCGCGCATTGTCGAGGTTCGTGTGCGCCGCATAGATCGCGATGTCGCGTTGCACGGCCAGGCGGATGCAACGTTGCACCTGCGTGCTGTCGCTCACGCACTTCACGCCGCGAAACAGCAGTGGGTGGTGCGCAACGATGAGGTTAAAGCCTAAGCGAGAAGCCTCTTCGATCACGGCTTCCGTCACGTCTAAACACAATAATGCCCCTGAACACTCGTTCCCTGTTATTCCTATCTGCAAGCCGGCATTGTCGTAGCCTTCCTGCAGGGGCAGCGGAGCGAAATTTTCAAGGGCGCGTGCGATTTCTTGAATCTGCATAAGCTGGTGCGCTATAAATGGACACGGCGGAAATGCCGAATCGCACGGGCAAAAATACAACTTTCTCCCGGAAAAAACAAATCCTTGCGCTGATTCTCAACGAACTGAGGGCAAGAACGCAACGATGTGGGAAGAAAAAGGGTGATTTCCCGCAAAGGAAATCACCCCATCTATTGGATTGTAGACGCAGCAGCCGGTACGAAAGCACCGAGCCCCGTCGAAGCATCAAGGCAGCACAACGCGCTTGCCGTCGCGGATGTAGACCCCGTGAGGGTCTACGCCGTTGGTGCGACGTCCCGAAAGATCGTAGAGCGCATTGGATTGCGAAGCGGTCGAAGTGTGAGCCTGCGAAACGCCGGTGCCCTTCAACGTCAGTCTGAATACCGCGGTGGCGTGCGAGCGTACGGTGGTCGTGAAGCCAGTTTCCACCTCGTTCTCCAAAGTCTTTTGGGCTTGGCAATCGCGCGCCTGATAGTGTCCTTTGACGTTGAGCGCAGAGAACTTCGCGAAGTCAAACTTCACCTGCTGTTGCGTGGCACCCACGTTGGTAGCTGAAATTGCCACATCGCCGTTTTCCAAATCCTTCATGAAGTAGTAGATGTTACCTTCCTGACCGACGAATTCGGCTTGTTGTCCCATCGCATCTTGGTCGATGGCTATGAGATCGGCGTTGGTAATGATGGCTTTGTCATCGGCAGAGAGGGGCTTCGTCAAGTCGAAAGACAAGGTGAGCGGTGAAGACCACATGCACCACAACGCAAACTGCGTGCGATATTCGTCTTGCGTCATGCCCGGGCCGGTGAGGCAAAGATCTGAGCTGGATTTACCCGTGCCGTGGATCGCTACGCACATCATGTCGGCATCGTTGAAGCGGTTCACGCCCGAGTAAGCCCAAAGGTCTTTCATGGCGGCAATGCTTTGGATCACACCGATACCGCCGCCTTTTCCTTGCCAGCAGTCGCGCGTGTCGTAGGTGGCGCGCCAAGTAGTGGCACCCGTCGTCGAACCCCATTTCCAAGGTTCGCGCACACCCCACTCGCACATATAGAAGAGGATGTCGCGACCCGAAGCTTTGAGAGCATCTCCCATCGCTTTGTAGCGTTGTTGAGCCGAAATGGCATCGCCGGGTGCACCGCAATAGTCATATTTCAAGAGGTCGACACCCCATTTGGCGTACTGTTTGGCATCGATCGTTTCGTAGCCATACGAACCGTAGGCACCGGCGCACGTTTTGGGAGCAGCATCCGAATAGATACCGAACTTCAGCCCCTTGTCGTGTACATATTTCACCGTGGCACCCATGCCAATGGGGAATTTCGCAGGATCTTCCTTCGGCGTGTCGTCGCCGTTGCGCGCCGGAGCGTGCCAAAGGTCATCGATGATGATGAAGTCGTAACCGGCATCGCGCAGTCCCAAATTCACCATGTTGTCAGCCACAGTTTTCACCACTTGGGTCGAAATCTTGTCCTGTACCACATTCCAAGAAATCCAGCCCATCATCGGTTTAGGCTGTACCAGATTTCCGCTCACCGTCACAGAAGCGGGGAAAGTCTGCGTATTCCCATCGGTCGTCACTAAAATCTTGTATTCGTAGCGGCCTTCGGTGGTGATTTTACCTTCTACAGCATGGCGTTGCGCGTTCCAATACAAACCTTCGGGCAGATCCGTGACGCTCACCGTCGACGAAGGAGCAGAAGGAACGATCTTGTGGAGGAAACGCGTGTTGGGCAAACTGAACAATTCGGTGGCGCAGGCCAGCGAAGGCGTCAGTTCGGCTTCAGAAACGATGACCGGACGGGTCGAATTCTGCTCGCGATACACGAAGTAGGCATTAGCCCAGTCGAAGTGGTCTGCCCAGTCTACCCCGTTGCCTTCGTTGGCTTCCAGAATCAGGTATTTCCAACCTTCGAGTTCTACATCCACCGCTACGGGTTGCTCGTGACGGCGGGCAGTGCCTTCCAGTTTTACCTCTTCGCGGCCATCTTCACCGCGTAGAATGACGCGATAGCCCACAATCGCTGAGCGGTCGGAAGCGTCTTTGTTGGTTTCGGCATCAATACCGGCCATAGCGCGGAAATGCGACACGGCGCCGTTGAGTTTCACCACAATACGTGATTTAGCGTGCACGCCGACCCCGCTTTCGTAGGCCGTGTCGTTAATCACCAGTGGGTTGTTGTCGATGCTCTTGTTCGGGCGAACCGTGCCCCAGCCGTTTGTGATGTTTTTCAAGTCCATCGAACTGAGCGGAATAAATTCTGTTCCGGGCTCTTGGCTGATCGGGAGTTTCACAAAGCTGGCCGCGCTCAAAGCGGTTGCAGGCACCACTTCCGGTTGTTGGGCGTCGGGCGTGCAGAGAAAATGCGCGTTGGCCCAGTCGAAATGGTCGGCCCAGTCGTTATTGTTGCCGAGTGTGGTTTCAAGGAGGAGAAATTTGCCGTTGGTCAAATCTACATCAAGCGTCTGCCCTTTGTCGCCGCGCTTCATCACGCCCGAGGCTTTCACTTCGCGCGTGCCGTCTTGCTTGACGAGCACCACGTTGTAGCCCACAACGGCGTGATTGGGTTTGTTGTCTGCACCATCGTCTACGCCGAAAGTGGCTTTGAAGCGGCGCACGCCCTCATTTAGGCGAACCACAATCTTACCCGGGGCATGAACACCCAAACCGGATTCAAACGTATCGCCGGCAATGGTCAGCGTACCACCGCGCACACTCTTATTGAGTTGAATCGCCATGTTGTTGTTGCCGTTGGTGGCATTTTTGAGGTCGATTGTGCTGAGTGCGACTACTTTTTCGGTGGCGCTACCGGTGGGAAGCGTGAAATGGTCGGCCAACGCAGGCGTGGCGGACAGCGACATCGCGAGGAGACTCGTGAGTAGAATTTTGTTCATTTAGAGGTATGAGAAGGTTGTAATAAATGGCATAGAACAGCATCTCTGGATGCCGTTCTATGGTTATGCAGTCTTGATCTGTCGTTATTTTTGCTTGCGCTTGCGCACGCTCGACGACATGGTAGAAACGCCTTTCTCCGATTCATCGATGCCGAGCGTCTTTTTCAAGTTGCGGCGCACGATGTTGGCGATCTCAATGTTTTCAGAGAGGCGGAAAACGAGGGTGGCATGGCTGCGCACCTTCGTGTCGAAACCACCCTTCACAGCTCCCACGTCGGTGCGCTGTTGACAGTCGCGCACCTTGAAGGCACGCAACCCCTTGGCCAGTGAGAAGCGGTCGAACTCCAAACGGAATTGCTCTTCCTTGTCGCCCACATTAGTCACGGCAATGGCCACATCACCGTTGCTCAAAGGCTTTTGGAAGTAGTAGAGGTTGCCGTATTGACCGACAAACTCAGCGGGTTGAGCCAGTTCGTCTTGGTTCAGGTCGATGAGTTCCTTGTTGGTGATCATCGCGCGATCGTCCTCCGAAATCGGTTGGCTGAGGTCGAAGGAAATGAGCAAAGGCGATGACCACATGCACCACAGCGCAAACTGGGTGCGGTATTCGTCTTGCGTCATGCCGGGACCGGTGGCACAGAGATCCGAGCTGGATTTGCCTTTGCCGTGAATGCCCACGCACATCATGTCGGCATCGTTATAGCGATGCACACCGCCGTACGGCCACAAGTCTTTCATCAGGTCGATGCTTTGCACCACACCGATGCCGCCGGGTTTCCCCTTCCAGCAGTCGCGCGTGTCGTAGGTGCAACGCCACAGCGGCGCACCGGTTTCCGAACCCCATTTCCAGGGTTCGCGCACACCCCACTCACAAATGTAGAGCATGATGTCACGGCCGGAGCTCTGCAGCGCCTCCCCCATCGTGCGGTAGCGCGAAAGGGCTTCGCCCACTTCGGTGGGCGCGTGGCAGTAGTCATATTTCAGCAAGTCGACGCCCCAAAGTGCATACTGCGTGGCGTCAGTCTTTTCGTAGCCATACGAACCGAAAGCCCCGGCGCACGTCTTTTCTGCAGCGTCGGAGTAGATACCAAACTTCAAGCCTTTGCTGTGCACATAGTCCACCGCGGCTTTCATGCCCTGGGGGAATTTGGCGGGATCTTCTTTCGGTGTTCCATCACTGTTGCGCGCCGGAGCGTGCCAAAGGTCGTCGATGATGAGGTGGTTGTAGCCGGCTTCTTTCAGTCCGAGCTGATCCAATTGATCGGCCGTGGCGCGCACCACCTTATCAGAGATGTCGCCTTCGAACACGTTCCAAGAAATCCAGCCCATCACCGGACGGGAAGCGGCATAGCGCTCGTCGACGGTGAGGGTCACGTCGTGCGGAACCAACGCGCTGTCGGCGCGGTCGGTCAGAATCAAATTCACGCTATAGTGATAAGTGCCGGGAGCCGTCACACGACCTTCCACGCGGCGTAAATCCGCGTTCCAATGCAGCCCTTCGGGCAATCCGGTCACCACGATCGGCGCATCGGCGGGATCGGTCTTGATGCGTTGCATGAACGGGCGCGAGGGAGCGGCGAATACTCGATCGGAAAAATAGAGTTTGCTGTCTTGTATGCTCGGCGATTCCGGGCCGTCGTTCTTTCCGCGTTTCTTGTCGGCCATCACCGGAAGACCGAGAGCGAGAAAGAAGGCGCACAACAAGCTATATACGAAAAATCTGTGTTTCATCGTCTGTGGACTATGGGTAGTTTGCTGCAAATATACGAATAATTCTGTGTCGAACAAGTTTAGTCGAAGTTTTTTCTACACAAAACGCAAGGTGCGCTGTGCAAACCCGCGCAAGAAAGGGGAGGGAGGCGCGTCACGCAGTGAGAAAACCCGAACTCTTTTTTCGCCGGCAGCGCGAGACGTTTTTTCCCGGAGGAAAGGGAGGGGAGAAAAGCGCACCATGGGGTGAACTTTCATGGTGCCGAATGGCCTCGCGCGCATAATGCGCGCACTGCTGTTTTCGATATTTTGCCTTCACCTCTTCACCTTTGTGGGACAAGTGATTGAATAATAGAGTGTTGAGTGTGAAGGCAAAGTGAATTTGTGTTCACCTTAGAAACACGGAGCGCTGTTTGGTGCTCTTTTCTGTGTGAAACTAACGTAAAACACCTACCCGCTTCCAGTTTCTCAGTGAAGCTGATGTGAAGGCAAAAACGCCCTTTTTGTTCACACTTAAAGTGTTGAAATATAAACGGATAAAGAGGGAGGTGAAGGCGTGAAGGCAAAAAACGAAATTTACTGAGTGCGCGTATACGCGCGTATGCCTTTTCTGGTTTTGATTTGTTGTCTTGTGATTAAACTTTGTTTTTGATTTTAGAAACAAGGCGATTCGTGGGATAAAACTCCCGACTTTGTGTGGAAAATCCTCTTCTTTTTTTCGAAACCGGACTTGTTTTTGGCTCAGCTGTTTCGAAAAAAATGAGCGTTACGTGTCCTGAGAGGAAAGAGTCCCTCTGCGCGTCGAAGCGGGCAAAAGGGAGAAGAGGGGGCTATCTGCCAACAGGCGAACTGTCGGTCGCCGGCCGGATTCTTTCGCCACCGCCGACCGCGGAACGAAGGCGCCGGACAGTCGGAGCGCAGAGACTAAACTTCATGACCCCGTCTCCCTTCGACCGGGAAGGGAATGCACGCAATTTTTCCTCGCTTGAAAATCAAGCTCTTTTTGCCACGCAGAAAAAGGCTGCAAACAAATTATTTTCCCTAACTTTGCCCTTATTACACACAACGACTTCTGTTGAAAAATAATTTAATTCGATATCGTATGATGACGAGTAAACAAGAGATCTGCGGCAACTGGTTGCAGAGATACACTAAACTGGAACTCAGTAAGTTCGGAGATTTGATATTGTTGACCAACTTCAACAATTACGTCGATATGTTCTGCGAGCAGATGAACGTGGAGCCCGTAGGTTTCGACGCGAACATGCGCGCCGCCACCGCCGACGGAATCACGATGATCAATTTTGGCATGGGATCGCCCAATGCTGCGCTGATCATGGACTTGCTTTCGAGCGTCAATCCCCGTGCGGTCTTGTTCTTGGGCAAGACCGGCGGCATTTCCAACAAGACCCAGTTGGGCGACTATGTGCTGCCGCTTGCCGGCATTCGCGGTGAGGGTACGTCCAACGACTATTTTCCCCCCGAGGTGCCGGCTTTGCCTGCCTTCATGCTGCAACGCGCCATCTCGACGGCGCTCCGCGATGCTTCGTTGGACTATTGGACCGGCACGGTCTACACCACCAACCGCCGCGTTTGGGAGCACGACGAAGAGTTCAAAGCCTATTTGCGCCGTACGCGCGCTATGGCCGTCGATATGGAAACGGCGACACTCTTCTCCTGCGGTTTCTACAACCACATTCCGACCGGCGCCCTCTTGCTGGTGAGCGACAACCCCATGACGCCCGAAGGTGTGAAGACGGAGCGCTCTGACAATCATGTGACTTCTAATTTCGCTGCTACCCACGTACGCATCGGTATTGAGTCCTTGCGACTCTTGCAAGGCGACCGAAAGACCGTGAGACACTTGAAGTTCGACTGGTAATGGCCAAGAAGACGACCAACGTCGTCACGCACGAAATGATCGTGCGTGACGTGCGAGCCGGGAATGTGCGGCCGGTCTATTATCTGATGGGCGAGGAGGGGTATTACATCGACCACCTCGTCGATTTCTTGGTAGACAGTCTTTTGCAGCCGCAGGATCGAGATTTCAATCTGATCACCTTCTTCGGCGCGGAAACAGATATGCAGTCGGTGGTGCACGCCGCCATGGGCTTCCCCATGGGAGCCGAAAAACTGGTGGTTGTGGTGCGTGAGGCGCAAAACCTCAAAGACACGGCGCCGCTGGACACTTACCTCAAATCGCTCGACTCGCCCAATGCGCAACCTACGTCGGTTTTGATCCTCTGCCACATGAACGGCACGCTCGACCGCCGAAAACCGACCGCAAAGTTGGTGGAAAAGGTGGGCGTGCTCTTCGAGAGTGCCAAACTCCGTGAGTGGCAGCTGTCAAAATGGGTGACGGATTACGCCAGGCGTAAAAAAGTGCCGATCGAGCAACCGGCCGCGGAATTGTTGGCCGAGGATGTGGGGGCAGACCTGAGCCGTTTGGCCGGAGAGTTGGATAAACTCACTGTCGCGGCCAATGGAGCGCCGACGGGCATCACCTTGGCGCTGGTGCAATCGCACATCGGCGTGAGCAAAGAGTTCAATATCTTCGAACTGACGGATGCGCTGGGACGAAAAGACATCGCAAAGGTCAATAGAATAGCGAACTACTTTTATAAAAATCCAAAGCAGAATCCCATTCAAATGGTGATGCCTGCTTTGTTTCGCTTCTTCTCGCAACTGATGTTGGCCTATTATGCACCCGACAAATCGCGCAGCGGAATTGCTTTTTTTGTGGGAGTTTCTGATTGGCAGGCGGAACGCAATATCATGCCGGCCATGCAGAACTATACCGGCCGAAAAGTGATGGATATCATTGCGCAAATTCGCAGAACCGATGCACGGAGCAAAGGAGTCGACAACCCCGCCATCTCATCGGAAGATTTGATGAAGGAGCTGTTCTTTTTTATTTTGCACTGAGTATTTCGACCTTGATTGCTTAGCACTATTTTTCCCCGAGTTTTCTTTTTGAAAGAAGACTCGGGGATTTTTTTCTGCTTCGTGGTCGAGCGGAGGGTGGGGGGAGTTGCCCGACTCGGTGGGGCAGTGCAATGGGTACTCTTGCCCGGGACTTGCTGCCGGGGGGCACGGACAAAATCAACGGCTAACGCATGGGGTGAGGAGGGTGATGGGAGGAAGAGAAAGTGGGGAGATGCAGCGCGTAAATCGGTTTGCCGAATGTGCAAGAAGAAGGCCGGCCGAGAAGACTTTGAAAAATAGGCGCGTACCATTTTTTGAGGAGATTTCGGCTGCTCTATTTGTGCCCGTTAGGCGTCCATTTTTCGACGCCGCTCATTCTTGTTCGGATTTTGGGGCAAAATAGAAGCGGAAAAAGCGGCTCATCGCCGCTTTTTTTCATTGCATACTCGCTTCGTCGATTTTTTGCGAGGAGGAAGGGAGAACAACAGACACCTATTATATATAAGAAGAGGGTGGGGCAGTGCTTCCTTGCCTTTGCCGCTCGTGAGAAGGGGACGAAGCGTCCCACCGGGCGTATGGTGGAGCGGAGTGGGGGCGTTTGATGTAAATTGTCCCGTTTAGGGCGAGAAATAAGGGCTAAGCGGAGCGAAATAGGAAGGGAAAGAGGGGAATTTTGCTCGTGAGCGGCGGCAATAGAGAGCAAAGACTGATTTATTTGCATGCAGCTTGCTAAACCTGTTTTTCTTTCTCAATCTGTTGAATACGAATTGGTTGTGTGTTGTTTTTCGCTCTGCTAATGCGAAAAACAGCGTTTTTAGGTTCTTGGAGACGGAGGAGGGGACGTTGGCGCGATTTTTGATTGATTTGCTGTGAATCGAGCCTTCTCTCTCGGTGAATTGACAAAAACAAAGTAAGGTGACATACATCAGATTTCAAAATCAAAATCTGCCGAGTGATGCGAAAGACTAAATATTAGCGCGTGTAATTTGGTTTTGTATTCTTCATTCGTGTTGATGTGTAAATGTAAAACGCTAAACCGAGCAAGTCTAAATTTGTAAATATGCGATTTGTCTTTTCGGTTGTATCAATTTGTAAACCAGATTTTTCCGCAGTTTTGTTGAGGTGTTTATCTTGAAAAATATGCCTTTTTCGCGTGTATACCCCTGTTTTGATGTGTATAACTTGCTCTTTTTCAGTTTATGTTCTGTGAAACTCAGTCTTTTACCTTATTTTGTCTGAGTAGTTTTACCCCTATTCTTTGCAGATATGAATTTGAATATGTAGAGTTTTGTGGCGAAACGACGCAGACGATATACTTTGTGTTTTACTTGTGTAAATATGGTAGTAGTGTAGAAATGTTGATTTTTCCTCCTTTGGATTTTGGATGTCTCGGTTTTAATCTCTACTTTTGTAGATGAAATCGCGAGTGTGAGTTCGTCTTTGTGAATAACTAAATTAGCCTCTTCGGATGCAGTCGCTCCACTTTTTCAAAAGTAGGTACCAGAAGAATGCTCGGCGAGGCAGATTCCTCGATTTTCTTCGCTACGTTCGTAAAAAAGCGGATAAAGTGAGTTGTATATCCGTTGTATGAACTGCATATTGAGGTTGATCTTGCTCGGAAGCGCATTTTTGCCCTACAATTTGCCCCCCTGCTCCTGCTCGCCTTTTCACGATTTGGACGCAACCGTTCAGTAAAAACGTTGGCGAAACGTCGAGTTTTCTTTTTTACGGCTACGTTTTTCTCTCTTTTTGACTCCCTCCTCAAGGGGCGTCTGTGAAGTTTCTCGTTTTAATCCACGCTTATTATTATGGCCTCTATGACAGACCCCAGCGAAACGATGTATCTCCGCATTAAAAAAGTAATGGAGAGTTACGGTTTACAGCAACAAGCCTTCGCAAAGAAGCTGGGTGTTTCGCCGGCTACGATCTCCAGCATCTACACCGGGCGCACAAAACCGTCGAATAATCTGGTGCAAGCAATTCATCGCGAGTTTCCGGAAATCAACACCAACTGGTTGCTTTTTGAAGAAGGCGAGATGCGCTTGCCGTCGACGACTTTTCCGGCTTCTTCTGAACAAGAAGAGATTGTGCAAAATGTCGTTTCTCACGAAACGCAGCCTGCTTCTCCTTTCCCCCCTTTGGGAGGCGAGATGCCTATGTTCTTTGCAGACGAAACCCCACAAGTGCCGCCGGCTCCCCAGCCGGTACAACCCCAGCCCGCTCGTACTACCGCTGCACACCGTACTCCAAACCGAACCACTGCGCAGCCGGTTGAGTCGGTGTTTCATACTAACGCGAATAATTTTGACAAACAGTCTCGTCGAGTTAAGGAAATTCGCGTGTTTTATGATGACGGTACTTTCGAAGTTTTTGCGCCGGCGAACAAATGAACGAATCCGCTGTAATGAGGTGAGAAGTTTGAGCGGCTATGAAACATAATTTGTCTCGAACGTTCCATGAGAATAAAGTCGGTTCTTCGTTACGAGGCGAACCGACGAAAGGTTTTTGTTTGTATGAGTTTTCCTAATTTGAATTTACCGCCGATCACGTTGCGAACGCGTCCCGGTGCCAACGGTCGGCCGACGGTGTGGGATGTGCTTCGCCGGAGGTATGTGACGCTCACCGCCGAAGAGTGGGTGCGGCAACACTTCGTGCATTATTTGATTGCGGAGTGTGGCTACCCTGCCGGTTTGTTGGCGAATGAAATTGCTCTCGATGTCGGCGGAGTGCGCAGGCGCTGTGACACGGTGCTCTTTGCGCGCGAAGGGGCTCGCCCGAGAGTCATCGTGGAGTACAAGGCACCGCAGGTGCCCATCACGCAGGAGGTGTTCAATCAGATCCAGAGTTACAATAGCGTGCTGAAGGCTGATTACTTGATCGTGAGTAATGGGCTGCTGCATTATTGTTGTCGCATGGATTATGAAGGAGATCGGGTGATTTTCCTCCGTGAGATCCCGCGTTTTGAGGAGTTGGTATAATAATATATATAGGGCGTTGGTTTTCTGGGCAGTTGGCGCGTAGAAGAGAGGGTGGTTGAGGTTGGTTGATCTATTTTGTAAGTGAGGGATACGTATTTTTCGAGCTGAATGTTTGATTTTCTCGAAACTTCATTCTAATTTTGCCCCCGATTAATTACATAAAACAAACGCGCTGAAGCCGTTCGGCGGCAGCGGCGTCAACACAGAAAACTAACAAAAGATGGACAAAGCGAAATTCGAACGCGTGATGGGCATCATTGGCACCATCACAGCCGTACTGATGTATGTGTTTTACATCAACACGATCAACAATTACCTGAACGCTGCCCCCGGCACGCAGAAAGACTGGTTGCAGCCGGCCATGGCCTGCATCAACTGCTGCATCTGGGTCGCCTATGGTCTGTTTAAGGAGCGCCGTGACTGGCCCGTTGCTATCGCCAACGCCCCAGGTATTGTCTTTGGTGGTGTGACAGCTATCATCGCTTTGATGTAAGGTTGCTACGGCGCGCTGTTTCTTTCCCCATTTATCCTAATTCATCATGTCGGACAATCAGAAATCGCCCTCTAATTCCCCCCAAAAGCCCGCTCGCCGTGGTTTGTTCGTCTTTTTTGCCGCCTTGGCTGTCGTTGTAGTGGCAGCAGGTAGCTATTGGCAATATCGTCACACTGAAGAAATTCCTGCTTCGACAACTTCCGAAGATTCTCTCGTTGCGAAAAACCGAGAGGCCGGTGAGGCTTTCTTGGCGCAGAAGGCGAAAGAATCGGGCGTACAAACGCTGGGAGGCGGTTTGCTCTACAAAGTGCTGAAATCCGGTAGCGGACAATCGCCCACGGCTTCGAGCACCGTGGTGGTGGATTATGAAGGACGACTGATCGACGGCACGGTGTTTGACAGCAGTTATCGCCGCGGAGAGTCGGCAGAGTTTCCCGTCAATGGCGTGATTCAAGGCTGGCAAATTGCCCTCAAAGCGATGAAGCCCGGCGACGAATGGGAACTTTACATTCCGGCCTACTTGGCTTATGGCGAAAATGGGTCGGGAAGCAACATTCCCCCTGCGTCTGCCTTGGTCTTCAAAGTCGCTTTGCACAGCGTGAAGTAAGCGCACCCTATTGAAAATTCCTTTTATTCTTGTCTCGCAAGTGAAGTCACTGATCAGAATGGACTTCGATTGAGAGACTTTTTCTAACTATTTATTACAATGACGCCAATAGATTATGCGGAGATAGCGCTCAAGTTTTTGCTCGGTCTCCTTTCGATGGTGATGGTCATCAATTTCACGGGAAAAGGTAACCTTGCTCCCACGAGTGCGATGGAACAGATCATGAATTACGTGCTCGGTGGAATCATCGGTGGTGTGATTTATAGTCGCGATTTGCACCTTTGGCAGTTTGCCATTGTGTTGTTTATTTGGTTTTCGCTCGTCTATATGTTACGCCGCCTGAAGGCACGAAGTCACTTTATGCAGCGCATTCTTGACGGCAGCCCGACGGTGGTGATCGTCAATGGCGAAGTGGATGTCGCGGCGTGCAAGAAGGCCAAAATCACGGCGCACGAATTGACCTTTAAGTTGCGTATGCACAACATCTTCAACATCCGCAAGGTGAAACGCGCCGTGGTGGAGCAGAATGGACAGTTGCTCGTGGTGATGGCCGGTGAGGAGAATTTGAAATACCCCTTGCTCACCGACGGCTCCGTGAAAACCACGGTATTGGAAGCCATCGACAAAGACGAAGCGTGGTTGCGCGCAGAATTGGCGAAGATGGGCTATTCAGATCCCTCCAAATTGTTCTTGGTCGATTACTTGGGCGGGCAATTAGTGGTGACGCCTAATGCTTAAAAACCAGGAGCAGAGCTCGATATTCGCCTTAAAATCCTTATAACTTATGTCTTAGGTGCGAAAAATGCTATTCTTTCTTGGCAGAATGAACGGAATAGTCTATATTTGCAGCAACCAATTTCAATTCAGATTTCAATGGTTCATTTGGTAAGCGCAAATCGTTGGTGGCACAACTCAGGATTTTTAATCGTGGGTTGACATCTCGTGTACGTTTATTGAAGACCATAAGGAGTATAAGAGACCTGTCGTGACTCACGGCAGGTCTCTTTTTTTCGTATCCCTACGACAAGGCGCTTTTTGCGGCCGGTACCACTGCGAGGTGCTTGAGTTGGGGCGAAAAAGGTGGCCGTTTTCTACCCGTTGTTCGGCGTAGTTGCTTGTTGCGCAAGCATTTTCCGCGTGTCGGCAGCGAGAAAGGGGTTGTACAATCCAATTTTCTCCCACTCGTTCGGCGTAGGTGGCTGTAGATCAGTCGGTTTGTGCAGATTCACGGCCGGCAACCGGCAACGTACTCCCCATTCTTGGTCCCCGAAGAGTGCATTTCGGCGCTCCCCTCAACATTTCCGACTTATGAATCCGTATCAGATAGATCAAAATGGTTTTTACGGCGCGTTTGGCGGCGCCTATGTGCCCGAACAACTCCATGCCGTATTGCAAGAACTGCAGTCGCAGTATCGTGACATCATCGAAAGTCCCGCATTCCAGCGAGAGTTCCACACCTTGTTGCGCGATTACGTCGGTCGCCCGAGTCCTTTGTATCATGCTCGCCGCTTGAGCGAAAAATACGGGTGCAAACTCTACCTCAAACGTGAAGACCTCAACCACACCGGTGCGCACAAAATCAACAACGCCCTCGGGCAGATTCTCATCGCCCGCCACATGGGCAAGCGGCGCATCGTGGCCGAGACCGGCGCCGGCCAGCACGGTGTGGCCACCGCCACGGCTTGTGCCTTGATGGGCATGGAGTGCATTGTCTTTATGGGCGCGCTCGACATCGAACGCCAGCGCGTCAATGTGGAACGCATGCGCATGCTCGGCGCAGAAGTCCGTGCCGCGCAGTCCGGCAGTCAAACCCTCACCGATGCCGTGAACGAAGCCTTGGCTTATTGGAGCGCCTCTGCCGACGACACGTTCTATCTCCTCGGTTCGGCCGTCGGCCCGCATCCCTACCCCGACATGGTGGCGCGTTTGCAAAGCGTAATCAGCGCCGAGATCAAAGCGCAGTTGCTCGAAAAAGAGGGACGCGACTACCCCGACCACCTCATTGCCTGCATCGGCGGCGGCTCCAATGCCGCCGGCACCATCTATCATTATCTGGACGACGAGCGCGTAGGCATTGTCCTCGCAGAAGCCGGTGGCGAAGGCGCACAAACCGGCAAAACTGCCGCCACCCTCACCGTCGGTAGCCCCGATGTACTGCACGGCAGTCGCACCCTTGTGATCAAAGACGAGCAAGGCGAAGTGGCCGAACCCTATTCCATTTCGGCCGGTTTGGACTACCCCGGCATCGGCCCCCTCTTTGCCCATCTCATCACCGAAGGGCGCATACAAGTCGAGGCCATCACCGACCGCGAAGCACTCACAGCGGCCTTCGAACTCTCGCGCTCCGAAGGCATCATCCCCGCGCTTGAGAGCAGTCATGCGCTGGCCGTGCTCTCCAAACTCACGTTTCGTCCCGATGAAGTCGTGGTACTCACCGTGAGCGGCCGCGGCGACAAGGATCTCGAAACCTATTTGTCGCACAAAGCAGAAATTTTGGGCGAATGAGTGCAGCGGCATTGAAAAACGAGGACTTGGTCGTTTCATCATCGCGGGCACGGAGTGCCGCACAGGACGTGCTGATCGTCGATTGTCACGACTCTTTTGTCTACAATTTGGTACAACTCGTGCGTGAGTGCGGCGCTGTGCCGCATTTGGTGTCGTGCGACGAAGTGGAAGTCGCAAGTGTCGATCGCTACGACCGCGTCTTGTTGTCGCCCGGCCCGGGACTTCCCTGCGAAGCCGGTCGGTTGTTCGACGTTGTGCGGCGGGCTTCGGGGCGCATCCCCATGCTCGGTGTGTGTCTCGGCCTGCAAGCCATTGCCGAAGTCTTCGGCGGACGCTTGCGCCAACTCGCCGAAGTGTACCACGGCATCGCCTCCCCGTGCTGGATCACGGCCGATGACGAACTTTTCTCCGGCTTGGAAAATCCCTTTGTCGTGGGGCGTTATCATTCGTGGGTGGTCGATCGCACCGGTCTGCCCGCTTGTTTGGAAATCACCGCGCAGTCGCCCGACGGCGAAATCATGGCTTTGCGTCATCGCACGTTGGATGTGCGCGGCGTGCAGTTTCATCCCGAGAGCATCCTGACCCCAACTGGGCGCGAACTGATGGCGAATTGGCTGCGAGCGGGTGAAGTTTCGGTGCTGTCGACCGAAGATTGAAGTGCGCAACGGCAACGGCTGTCGGTGCTTCCTCCGTAGTAGACTGAAATGCCGTGTCGACATCCCGAAGATAAGGGGGCGACACGGCATTTCGTGTGGAGTTTTCGCGCAAGTGAGCGCGACTCGCTTTTTTTTCGTATTTTCGTGCTCACATTTCCGCGATGTTTTCCATCGTTTTCCCCCACAGCAGTTTATGAAATACCTCATTGTTTCCGACATACACGGCTCGATCACTGCGCTCGATGCCGTTTTGGCGCATTATGAGCAGATGGGCTGCGACATGCTCCTCTTGCTCGGCGATTTGCTCAACTACGGCCCTCGCAACGGTCTCGCCCCCGGTCTCGATGCTCCCAGCGTGGCGGCGCGACTCAACGCCATGGCCGACCACATTGTGTGTGTGCGCGGTAATTGCGACAGCGAAGTCGATCAAATGCTCCTCGATTTCTCCATCACCGAGACCTGCGCGCATCTCATCGACAACGGTCGGCACATCGTTCTCACCCACGGCCACGTCTATGGGGAGCAATGTCCGCCGCGTGGGCGTATTGATCTCTTGTGTCAAGGCCATACGCACCTGCCCCACATCACGCGCCACCCCGACGGCACCGCCGCGCTCAACACCGGCAGTCCCACCTTCCCCAAAGGCGGAAATCCCCCCACTTTTGCCACCTACGACGATGGTCTCGTGAGCCTTTGGCAGCTCGACGGCACCTTGCTCGACAGTTATCAACTCCCCCACGCCTAATGTCACAGACGCTTATTTCCCCCTTCCGCCTGATCGCCTTAGATCTCGACGGCACGCTCACGAATTCCGACAAAGTCATCACGCCCCACACCTTCGAAGTGCTGATGCGCGCCCAAGCCGCCGGCGTGCGCCTCGTGCTCTGTTCCGGACGCCCCACCTATGGCATCGCCGCCCTCGCCCGTCAGCTGAAACTCGAAGAGAACGGCGGTTTCGTGCTCTCGTGTAACGGGGCCAACATCATCGATTGGACCACCGGCGAACTCCTTTTCTGTCAACCCCTTGAGGCGCGATTCCTGCCGCAGTTGTTGGAGTTGGCCGAAGCCCACGGCTTGCCGTTACTCACCTATCGTGATGACTGTATCCTCGCCACGCGCAATGATTCGGTCTATCTCGACGAGGAAGCTCGCATCAATCAAATGCCCGTTGAGGTCACGACCGATTTCATCGCCGAGGCTTCGCGTCTCGAAGGCGGTGCGCCGAAGTGCTTGATCCCCGGCGATCCCGAATTGCTGGTAGAGTTGGAAGAAAAGATGAAGACGATCTTCGGCGATACGTTGTCTATTTCGCGCTCCGCGCCGTTCTTCCTCGAAATCATGGCGCCCGGTGTGGGCAAAGACCACTCTTTGGCGCGCTTGTTGGCGCAGCTCGATCTGTCGCGCGAACAACTCATCGCCTTTGGCGACGGTTTCAACGATCTCACCATGTTGCGTTTCGCCGGCATGGGCGTGGCGATGGCCAATGCTGCCGAGGAAGTGAAGGCGGTGGCCGATTTTGTCACGCTGTCCAACGACGAAGACGGCGTTGGACACGCCGTCGAGCAGTGGGTGCTCAACGTTTAGCGGCATCTTGCGCAGGGGCGCTCTTTCCTGCGCCCCCCTCCCCAAAAAAGCGAACACAAAAGAAAAGCGTTTCGCCACTCGTTCCAGAGTGGCGAAACGCTTTTTTCGTATGGTCGAGTAGAAGAAGGGCGGAAAAATGGACTTCTTTTCGCGAAAAGTTGGGAAGAAATGCGCGAAAGTCCCCTTGTTTTCTCGGCAAGGCGGCCGCTTTTTCTTCATGGTGCGCCGAGCGTGTTCACCCATGGAGGAAAGTTGAGGGGAAAGGGCGCGGCAGTTGGCCGAAATGAGCGGTGTCGTTTCCCGAAATGTGCGAGAAGTGGGCGAGAGGGCGGAGCCTGTGGGTGAAGAACGAGAGTGGGTGCCGTAAGATCGGCTCAAAGCCACTCGCGCAGTTCGTCGAGGCGGTGCACCTCGCGGGTGGGTGCCGTGGGGGCGGTGAAGCTTTCGGGATGGCGGTTGAAAAAGGCCGTGTCGATGCCTACATTCATCGCGCCGACGATATCGGTCGAGAAATTGTCGCCGATCATCAGCGTGTGGGCGCGGTTGGCTTTCGTCTGCGCGAAGGCGAAATCGAAAAATCGCTGCGAGGGTTTGTTCGCACCGGCCTCATCGCTCAGCACCACCGTGTCGAAATGATGGCGCATGCCCGCGGCTTCGATTTTGCGGTGCTGCACTTCGGCGAAGCCGTTGCTGCAAATGTGCAGGCGGTAGCCGCGCGTGCGCAGATGGTCGAGCAGTTCGTGCGCGCCGTCCACGACGCCGGGCTTGGTGCTGCAGAGTTCGAGAAACGCGTCGCTCATTTTCAGGCAATAGTGTGTCGAAGTGTCGCAGTTGTCGCCCTCGGCGAGCGGCAGGCGGAAGCGTTCGACGATCAGGGTGTCGCGATCGATTTCACCGTGCGAGTATTGCATCCAAAGTGCTTCGTTGGTGCTCCAATAGGAGCGCGAAAACGTTTCGAACGAGGGGAAGTGTTGCGCCAAATCGTAGTGGTCGTAGAGTTCGCGCAGGGCCAGCGACGAATTGCCGTGCGTGTCATAGAGTGTGTCGTCGAAATCGATGAACAAATCGGTATAGGGAAGCGTCGGGGTCATGGGGTAAGCAGGGGGCGTGTGAGGGTGATGCCAGGAAGGGCAGTGCAAGGGGAGAATTGATGAGGAGAAGCGGTGTGGGCGAGTTGCAGATTTTAGTCGAAGAGCAAGCGATAGAATTCCGCTTTCTTGTCGAGAGCCAAGGGATAGGCTCGCG
Source organism: Prevotellaceae bacterium (assembly GCA_015257125.1). Lineage (GTDB taxonomy): Bacteria > Bacteroidota > Bacteroidia > Bacteroidales > Bacteroidaceae > Alloprevotella. Next base: position 112,322 of record JABZKU010000001.1, read on the forward strand.
ATGAGGAGGGCATGCGCCAGAAGTCGATGTCGCGACCCAGCGCGTGTGTGTCGGCCGGGCAGTGCACGAAGGTGCCGATCTTGGGAAGTTGCTTCACGCCGAGGGTGTCGCAGAGCACCTTGCCCGCCAGTCCGCCCGTGGTGACGATGCGGTTGCAGTGGGGCATGGGGGCGAGCAGCGAAGAGATGTCAGTGGCTTCGACCACCTCGAGGAAGGCGTCGGAAGCATTGCCCTTGAGGCGTCGAATGCGTCGGGCGGTGTCGAAAAAGGCCAATCCTTCTTCGGCGGCAAAGCGACGAATGGCGGCTTCGTCGAAACGTTTTTCGTCGGCGATCACGAAATGTTGGCGGTCGTCGAAGAAGAGGTGGCCCATGATGCGCCAGAAATCGTTGATGAAGTTGGGGTAATAGAAGTGCATGCACCAACGATTTTCGGTAGGAGGGAAACTGCCGAGAAAGAGCATGCGTCCGTTTTCTGGCAGGAAGGGGGTGAAGGGGTGCGACTCGATGGGCAGTTCGTTTTGAGCTGCGAGTGCATCGGGCGAAGCGGTGGAAGGCATGGCGCTTGGGGCGGTGGAAGAGGAGGACATAGAGAGGGAAAAGGAGGCGGTGGAGCAAAGGGAGCGGACCGAGTGGCGCACACGGTGTGACGGCGATGGGCTTACCACGCGTAGCGGTCGAGAAATTGGCGCACGCGACGCTCGTATTCTTCGGGGTGGTCGATGTAGCTCATGGCGTGTGCCGAGTGGGGCGCGATCCACAGGGCTTTGATGCCCGGTTTGGCGGCATAGAGCGGGTGCACCATGGCGGTGGGCACAAAGGTGTCGTTGCCGCCGTGGATAAAGAGCATCGGTTTCCGGCAGCGGCGCACGGCTTCGAGTGCCGAGGCCTCGTCGAACGACCAACCGTAGCGCCATTTGCACAAGGCGGAGGTGGCGGGAATGATGGGGAAGGCCGGGAGGCCGTAGCGCACGCGGAGTTCGGAGGCAAAGATGTCGCGCACGGAGGTGTAGCCACAGTCTTCGACGAAGGCGCGCAGGTAATTGGGCTGCCCATCGGTGCCGCTGAGCATCATCGTGGTGGCTGCGCCCATGGAGACGCCGTGCACCACGAGGCGGAGGCTGTCGGGTGAGAGGCGGAAGAGGTGCGGGGCGAGCTTTGCCCAGCGGAGCACGTCGAGACGGTCGTTCCATCCCATGCCGATGTGCGTGCCGGGCGTGCGGCCGTGGTAGCGCAGGTCGGGCAAGAGGAGGTGGGCGTTCATCGAGCGGGCATACATGCGCCCGATGTGATACATGCGTCCCGCGGCATCGCCGTAGCCGTGTACCAAGAGGGCTACTCGCCGTGTGTGCCGGGCGGAGCGCACGTAGCGGGCGTGGAGGGGCGTGCCGTCGGGGGCGATGATCGTGGTGTCGTGCAGGGCTTGGGCACGATCGAGGCTGTCGAGCCACGGTCGCAGGGCGGGAACGTAGCGAATCATGGTGTCGCGCGCTGTGGCTTCGCGGCGATATGGGCTCGGATCGGGACAAATGGCGGTGCGGAGCATGAATTCGGCTGTGCCGTAGAGGGCTAGGAGCAGAACGATGAGCAGACTGACGAGCAGACCGAGGAGGGAGTGGCGGTAAGGGCGGAGACGCATGGGCGAAGCGAGAATGCTGTGGAGGGGAAAAGGAAGGAGTGTACCTATACGTGAACTCCCTCTCCCGAAATTGCTTTCAAGAGAGGGAGTTTTGTGTTGCTTGTGCGGCTGCGCTATTGCGCTGACCACAGGCAAAGCTGCTTATTTCTTCAGCTTGAGGTCGTAGTTCATGCCGGAAGCAGCGGGAGTGAGCGTGCTGTCGCCAACGAGGCTGAGCGTGCTGTCGTTCTTCTGGAGGAAGTAACGAACGTCGTCCTGAGCTACCGTGAGCTTGAAGCCCTTAGCATCCTTGCTCTGAACGGCTTCGAACTTACCGCTGAAGTTTTGCGTAGCGTTGTCCTTCGTGTTCTGTTCGCTGAGCGAGAAACCGTTCGTGCTGTCCTGAGCGAGTGCAAGACGAGTGTTGAACGTAGCGTCACCGCCGGGGAGTTCGCCTTCGAATACGAGCGAGTCAGAGGAAGCTGCTACTGCGCTGTCGCCACCTTTGGCAGCGTCAGACGTTTGACCTTTTTGGCCGCAAGCCACCATCAGTGCGCTTGCTGCAACGAGAAAGAGAATCTTTTTCATGTGAATGTGATGAATGAGTTGTTTGTTTCGGGGGCAAAGTTATGTATTTCCCTCATGTGGCAAATAGCATGGGCGATAAAAAGATGCAAAACTCAACGTAGTTTGTCGTTTTCGGCGGTTTGATATGGCAATTTTGTAGGTTTGGGGGCAAAATCGCGCGGGCTGAGGTTGGGATTCCCGATATTTATTCGCAATTTTGCCGAACGCCTCTTCCGAATCGCTCCCTATTTTTGCGTGCTATGCCACCTCAATTAGGACAAAACGGCCGAGTTTGGGTTCGCAGCCGCGGCAGTCGCAAGACCGAAGGGCGACGGAAGGACGAGAAACGCATATAAATCATACAGCCTTATGCAAAATATCGGTGTTTTTCTCTCTTCGCACAGTGATGTGCCGGCCGCTTATCACGAAGCGGCTCGACAAGTGGGACAATGGATCGGCGAAACACGACGCACCTTGCTCTACGGAGGTTCGAGTATGGGCCTGATGGAGGTGTTGGCGCGCGCAGCCAAGGAAGCCGGCGCCCGGGTGTTCGGCATCGTGCCGCAGTTTGTGGTGGATCGTAACCATGTGAGCGAAACGCTCGACGTGGAAATTCGCACCGCCGCGCTGAGTGACCGCAAAACGGTGATCATCGACCGCAGTGATGTGTTGGTGGCGCTGCCCGGCGGCGTCGGCACGCTCGATGAGGTCTTCACCCTGCTGGCCGGCCGCACGGCGAACGAAACCCACAAGCGGGTGATTCTCTATGATGTGGACGGTTGCTGGCAACCGCTCATCGCATTGCTCGATCGCTTGGTAGAAGCCGGACTTTATAGCGCCGACGAGCGCCGACAGGTGGGCGTGGCCGGCAACATTGCCGAGCTTGAAATGCTCTGCCGCTGATCGGCTGCTCACGGTTCCTATATATATAATGAGTGTCCTCTATATAATAATGAGTGCGCTCACACTTCATTTCCACTTTATCACGGCATGACGCATCCTTTTTCCCAGACGCTGCTGGATTGGTACGCCACGCACGGACGCGAGTTGCCGTGGCGAGAAACCGCTGACCCTTATCGTATTTGGATTTCGGAGATCATTCTCCAACAGACGCGCGTGGCGCAGGGCTACGACTACTATTTGCGCTTCGTGGAGCGCTTTCCCACGGTCGAAGTGCTCGCTGCCGCAACGGAAGACGAGGTGTTGCACCGTTGGGAAGGGCTGGGCTACTATTCGCGAGCGCGCAATCTGCACGCAGCGGCACAACAAATAGTGGCGCAGGGCGAATTTCCACGCGATTATGCCGGCGTGCGGGCACTCAAAGGGGTGGGCGACTATACGGCTGCGGCCATCTGTTCGTTTGCCTACGGCCTGCCCACGGCGGTGGTGGATGGGAATGTCTATCGCGTGTTGGCACGTTATTTTGCCATCGACACGCCCATCGATGTGGCCGCCGGCAAGAAAGAGTTTGCTCAACTGGCCGATTCGCTGATGGTGCCCGCGCGTGCGGCGGACTATAACCAGGCGATCATGGATTTCGGGGCGGTACAGTGCACGCCGCGGGCACCACGCTGTTTAATTTGTCCGTTGGTAGAAACGTGTGCCGCCCGACAGACGGGGCAGGTGGAGGACTATCCCGTGAAGAGCAAGAAGGTGGCCGTCACGCACCGTTATTTTACTTACATTCTGCTCGTCGACACTTCGGCGGAGGAGCCGGCATTGCTCATACGGCGCCGACCTTCGGGCGATATTTGGCAGGGATTGTACGAACCGCTGCTCATCGAAACGCCCTCACCGATAACGGTCGAAGAGGTGGAGGCACATCCGGATTGGAAGGCCTGTGGGGTGGGCAAAGCGCCGTTCGAGATGTTGGTGCGCGATCTCAAACACGAACTCACACACCGGCGCTTGCATGTCGATGCCTATGTGGTGCGCGCCGCTGTGCCGCCGGCAGCCGATTGGTTGCGGGTGCCGCTCACTGCATTGGCGGACTATGCTTTCCCAAAAGTGGTGAACCTCCTATGCGAACGCGCCTTCACTCCGTCGTCGGAATGAAGGCGCGTGGTTTTTTCTTGAAGAGAGAGGAACACTTAGGCCTGCATGCGCAGATAGGTTTGCCCGAAAGCGGTGACGGCTCCGCTCTCGCGGAAGCCGCCGGCCTCGTAGAGTCGGCGCGCAGCGGGGTTGTCGGGATCGACCAACAGGGTGGGGCGCAGTCCGAGTTGTGCGGCTTGCGCCACGGCTTGGGCAAGGAGGGCGGCGCCCACGCCTTTTCCGCGCTGCGACGGGGTGACGGCGAGCGAATCGATGTAGTATTCGCCGGCCACGGCCTCATCTTCCATACTGTCGACGTCCATTCCGGCAAAGGCCGGCAGAAGGGCGAAGGTGCGCGTGCGGAGGGGGTGATAGTTGGCGCCGTCGTAGGCCAAAATGAGGCCAACGGGCTCACCGCCAATCTTGGCCAAAAGGGCGTGTTTGTAGCTGTAGAGCACGTCGTCGCGGCGACATACGGCCGTGAGTTCGTCCCATGATTGGCGTTGTTCGGCATTGAGCGGCTCGTCGTACATGTGCCAATGCAAGGCTTCGAGCACATGGCGCGCCACAAAGCGCGCATCGTCGGCAGTGGCCGGGGAGAAAACAAGTGGTTGCATCGTGAAATATTATTTCTTGTGGCGAAGTTACACGAAAGCTTCCCACCTGCCAAGGGAAACGCGGACAATCGCTGCCTTTTCCAGCCCACAAGGGTAAAAAAGTCCGCAGTTAAAGCGAAAAACAAGACGATGGAAAGCCGAAAAAACTTAATAACGTGCCGAAATCTCCAAAAAACTTAGATTGTCGCTTGCGATATATGACGCTTTTTTCTACCTTTGCAAACAGATAACCGAACCTCGGTGCTGAACAGCCCTCTTTCGGACACATAGACAACAAAATAAATTCTCAAAACGCGCAACGTATGGCAATGGTTTCCAACTGTCAGCTCCCGCCTCAAGAGGTGTCGACGCTAAACCTAAGCCGTCACTTTGCCAAAAAGCGACAAACTATGGCTACCGTATACGATTTCAAACTCAACGATAAAAAGGGTAACGAAGTAAGCCTTTCCGACTATAAGGGCAAAGTTCTCCTCATTGTGAACACGGCTACCGAGTGTGGTTTCACTCCTCAATATGACGAACTCGAAGCGCTCTACAAGGCGCATCGCGCTCAGGGACTCGAGATTCTCGACATTCCCTGCAATCAGTTCGGCGGTCAAGCTCCCGGTACGGATGAGGAGATTCATGAATTCTGCACGATGAAGTTTGGCGTGGAATTCCCCCAATTCAAAAAGGCTGAGGTCAACGGCGAAGGCGAATTGCCCCTCTACACCTTCCTCAAGCAGCAGAAAGGTTTCGCCGGTTTCGATGCCGCTCACAAGTTGACGCCCATTCTTGAAGGTATGCTCGACAAGGCCAATCCCGATTGGCGCAAGAGCAACGACATCAAGTGGAACTTTACTAAATTCCTCGTGGATCGTGAAGGAAACGTGGTGGCTCGCTTCGAACCCACGCACGACATTAAAGACATAGAACAGCAAATTGAGCAGCTCTTCTAAGCTGACTATCAAACACTAAACTCCTATCGTATGACCGACCGGCGGTGCGTGATGCATTGCCTGTCGGTTGTATGCGCTTAGGCTAAAAACAGACGAACATGGACTACGAAAAATTGAAACTCGACAAGCAGCTTTGCTTTCGGCTCTACGCCGCAAGCCGCCTCATCACGCAAGCTTATCGTCCGTATTTGGACAAGTTGGGCGTGACCTATCCGCAATATCTGGTGCTGATGGTGCTTTGGGAAACGGATGAGCTGCCGGTCAACGACATTGCTAAGCGCTTGGCATTGGAAACCAACACGGTGACGCCCCTTATTCAGCGAATGGAACGCGAGGGCATCGTCAATCGTACGAAAGGTAAGGTGGATACGCGCCAAACCATCGTGAGCCTGACGGCACACGGTAAGGAATTGCGCGAACAGTCGGTGGGCATCCCCGATTGTATGCTTGATATCCTTTGTGGGCACGGAGTTCAAGAGTCATCCATCTCGGAAATCCTCCCCCTGCTCGACGAACTCATCGACAGTCTCAAGAAGCGCGAAAAAGCAAACTAAGGTTTGCTTCTTTTTTGCGATGGATCTGCCGGCCCCTTGGCCGAAGGCGATCTCCCTGCGCGACACGCTGAGTGCCGCGCAGTGCTTTTTTTGCCGTGGCGAGCGGCCGCGCTTGCGAACGGAGGAACTCCTTATTATAAGGTGTGGCACCGGAAAAAGAATCGGGCGCGATGCCTTTACCGTTTGTGCTCGGCTTTTTTCGATGTGACGAAAAAAAATCAAGACGCGGAGGGCGTAGAATCAAAAGTTGTTTATAACTTTGCGAGAGGAACTCACCTTTATTTATGTCTATCCCCCATGACGACTGAAATAAATCTGCGCGAGCCACTCAAAGAATACTTTGGTTTTGAGTGCTTCAAAGACAATCAGGAAGCCATCATCCGCACACTGCTTTCCGGGCAGGATGTGTTCGTGCTGATGCCCACAGGCGGTGGCAAGTCACTTTGCTACCAACTGCCTGCACTGCTCATGGAGGGGGTGGCTATCGTGGTCTCGCCGTTGATTGCCTTGATGAAAAATCAGGTCGACGCGATGAGGCAGACGGGTGAAGACAACCGTGTGGCGCATTTCATCAATTCGTCGTTGCCCAAAGCCACGATCGAAGCGGTGAAAGCCGACATTCTAAACGGACACACTAAACTACTCTATGTGGCCCCCGAGCAATTGACCAAGGAGGACAATATCGCTTTTCTCCAATCGGTCAAAATCTCGTTCTATGCCATCGACGAAGCGCACTGTATCTCCGAGTGGGGGCATGATTTTCGACCCGAATATCGGAAGATCCGCCCGCTCATCAACAAAATCAGTCCCGCCCCTGTGATTGCACTCACGGCGACGGCGACGGCAAAAGTGCGCACCGACATCAAGAAAAGTCTCGGCATGCCCGATGCCGTGGAGTTCAAAAGCTCGTTCAACCGCCCGAATCTTTATTACGAAGTACGTCCCAAAAGCGAGAAAGTCGACTATGACGTGATTCGTTTCATCAAGAGCCGTCCGGGTGTGAGCGGCATTATCTATTGTCTTTCGCGCAAGCGCGTGGAAGAACTCACCCGCATTTTGCTCGCCAATGATATCAAGGCCAGTGCTTATCACGCCGGTCTGGATGCACAAGTGCGCTCCGACACACAAGATGCGTTCTTGAAAGAAAATATTGACGTGATCGTGGCTACCATTGCCTTTGGCATGGGGATTGACAAGCCCGACGTTAGATTCGTGATACATTACGATATCCCCAAAAGTCTCGAAGGCTATTACCAAGAGACGGGACGCGCCGGACGAGACGGCGGTGAAGGCTTGTGCGTTGCGTTCTATTCGCACAAAGACTTGCAGAAGCTCGAAAAGTTCATGGAAGGTAAACCCGTGAGCGAGCAGGACATCGGTCGCCAACTACTCAAGGAGACCGCTGCCTATGCCGAGTCGGCTGTATGCCGTCGGAGGCTCTTGCTGCACTATTTCGGAGAGCAGTATGAGCCGGACAATTGTGGCAACTGTGACAACTGTAAAAACCCAAAGAAACAAGTGGAAGGAAAAGATCACTTATGCAAGGTCATCGAGACTGTTCTCGAAACGAAAGAGAACTTCCGCGATGACTATATTAAAGACGTATTGATGGGTAACGCCACCGATGAGGTGGTGGCTCATCATCATGATGAATTGGAATGCTTCGGCATCGCCGAAGATGTGGAAGACGACCGCGTGTGGAACGCCGTCATTAAACAAGCGCTCATTGCCAACTATCTCAGTAAAGATGTGGACAATTATGGCGTATTGAAGGTTACTCCTGCAGGAAAAAAGTTTTTCAAGAAGCCTGAAAGCTTCCCTGTGGTCGAAGATAATGATTTCGACGACGAAGCCATCGCCGGTGCTGCTTTGCAACAGAGCGGAGCCGCCGCGGCACTTGACCCGCAGTTGTATCGCCACCTCAAAGATCTTCGCAAAAACATGGCGAAGGAGTTGGACGTTCCGCCTTATGTGATCTTTCAAGATACTTCGCTCGAAGCCATGGCATCGACTTATCCGCAAACCGTCGAGGAATTGCAAAATATCCCCGGAGTCGGATCCGGAAAGGCGAAACGCTACGGTACCCGTTTCTGTGAACTCATCCGGCGCCACTGCGAGGACAATGAGATTGAGCGTCCCGAAGAGTTCCGCTTCCGCACGGTACCTAAAAAATCGCAACTCAAAGTAGATATTATCCGCGCGATTGACCGCAAAATTCCCCTCGACGAATTGGCCAAGTCCAAAGGACTCGATTTTGCAGACTTGCTCGATCATATTGACGCCATTGTCTACAGCGGAACAAAGATCAACATCGACTACTTCTTGGACGATATCATGGACGAAGACAGCATCGCCGACATCTTCGACTATTTCCGCGAGAGCGATACGGACTGTCTCGACAGTGCTTACGACGAACTCGGCGATGATTATACAGAAGACGAGATTCGCTTGGTGCGGATCAAGTTCCTCTCCGAAATGGCCAACTAACAACCCTTACCCAATATGTCCACCACTCCCGAAGAAATTCAAGACAAAAAGGAAACGCTCAACTTTATCGAGCAAATCGTGAAAGATGATCTCGCCGCCGGTAAGAACGGCGGGCGCCTTCAAACGCGTTTCCCGCCGGAACCCAACGGCTACCTGCACATCGGACACGCCAAAGCCATCGCTCTGGACTTCGGAGTGGCGCAAAAGTTTGGCGGCGTCTGCAACCTCCGCATGGACGATACCAATCCGCAGAAGGAAGACCACGAATATGTGGAAGCCATCAAGCGAGATATTGAGTGGCTGGGCTATCATTGGGGAAAAATCCTCTATGCCTCCGACTACTTTGAGGATCTTTGGGAGTTTGCTGTGGCCTTGATCAAACAAGGTCGCGCCTATGTCGACGAACAAAGCAGCGAGGAGATCGCGGCACAGAAGGGCACGCCCACACGTCCCGGAACGCCCAGCCCATACCGCGACCGTCCGGTGGAAGAATCCTTGCGCCTGTTCGAAGAAATGAACAGTGGACGCATTGAGCCCGGCAAAATGGTGTTGCGCGCCAAGATTGATATGGCCAGCGACAACATGCACTTCCGCGATCCCATTATGTACCGCGTGCTCAACCTGCCTCACATTCGCACCGGCAACAAGTGGAACGCCTATCCCATGTATGACTTCACACACGGGCAGAGCGACTATCTCGAAGGTGTGACGCACTCCATTTGTACCCTCGAATTTGTTCCCCACCGTCCGCTTTATGACCTCTTTGTAGACTGGTATAAGGAAACGCGTGGAGAGGATCTTTCGGATAATCGTCCGCGTCAGTTTGAGTTCAACAAACTCAATCTCAACTACACGCTGATGTCTAAGCGAAATCTCCTGATTTTGACGAAAGAAGGTGTGGTCAACGGATGGGATGATCCCCGTATGCCGACCATTTGTGGCATTCGTCGTCGCGGTTACAGTCCCGAAAGCATTCGCAAGTTCATCGATAAGATCGGTTACACCACCTTCGATGCACTCAACGATGTGAAGTTGCTCGAAAGCGCAGTGCGTGCCGACCTCAACGAACGTGCTACCCGTGTTTCGGCTGTCCTCGATCCGGTGAAACTCGTCATCACGAACTATCCCGAAGGACAGGTTGAAGAACTCGAAGTGGTGAACAACCCCGAACGTCCCGAGGAAGGAACGCACACCATTGAGTTCAGCCGCGAATTGTGGATCGAGCGTGCCGACTTCAAAGAAGAAGCCGATAAGAAGTTCTTCCGCATGACGCCGGACAAGGAGACGCGTCTCAAAGGCGCCTACATTGTCAACTGCACCGGTTTCAAGAAGAACGAAGAAACCGGTCTCGTTGAAGAAATCTACTGCACCTACGATCCCACCTCCAAGGCCGGTACCGAAGGCGCCAACCGCAAGGTCAAAGGCACGATCCACTGGGTAAGCTGCGATCACTGCCTGCCCGCCGAGGTGCGCAACTACGCTTGTCTGTGGACTTGTGAGAATCCGCGCGACGCGATTAAGCAATATGAAGACGAACACGGCGTGCGCGGTATCGATGCCATGCGCCCCTTCCTCAATCCCGATAGCATTCGCATCAACCGTAATGCCTATGTGGAAAAATATGTGCAGACCCTTCAGCCGCTCCACTATTTACAGTTCACGCGTACGGGCTATTACAATATAGACCCCGATTCCACGCCCGAACATTTGATCTTCAACAGCACCGTTTCGCTCAAAGAAGACAAACACAAATAAAAGTTTCGCGCACGTCCCTATTGTTGCAACCGCGCCACCCATTTTGTGCGGGGCGGCCACAGTTTTCGCAGCAACGCGCGCACAATTTGCCCACCTATGAAGCGAGAACCCACAGATCTCAAAGCCCTGGTGAGCGAGTACGAACAAAAAATGTCGGAGGCGTCCGTTCCTTTGTGGATGGACGCCCCTGATCTTTTGGATATACTCGACTACTACGAGCAGAACAATCAATACTTCGAGGCCGAAACCTGCATCCGCCTTGCCCTTCGTCTGCACCCCGATGATCCGGAAGTGCAGATTCGTCGTGCCTATCGGTTCAAAAATGAAGGCCGTTGGGCGGAAGCCGATGAAGTTGTGCGCAAAATGTCCGATCAGCAGCACCTCGATGTCCAGTTCTACTACGCCGAACGCGCCCTCAGTCGTATGGAGTTCGACGCGGCGGACACTATTTATGAAAAAGTACTCGCCGACGAAACCGATCTCGACTCGCGTTTGCAGGCCGAAGAAGGCGAAACCCCGATGGGCATCAACGATCTTTTGCTCGAAATCGGCGAACTCTTTTTGGACTACGGTCATCCGGCTTATGCGCGAAAGTATTTATTGCGCATTCCCGAGCAAGCAACCGAGTTTCCGCGTGCGCAGTTGCTCCAAGGCGAAGTCTTGGCACAGTGGGGAGCCTATGAACCTGCACGTGAAATGGCCGAGAAAGTGCTCGACGTCGACCCGTATAATCTCGATGCTTGGCTCTTTTTGGCCGATATTTCCAACGAACAAAAGCAATTTGAGAAGTGTGTGGAGGCCGCCGACTTCGCCATTGCCATCGAACCGCAGAACGAAAAAGCCCTCCGCTTCAAAGCCATTGGCGAATTGGGGCTGGAGCATTGGGACGAAGTGCTCAAAGTCTACGAAACCTATCACGCCCTCTTTCCCAACGACTACAGCATGGCGCTCTCGGCCGGCGAAATTCTCGTCAACCGTCGCGAGTTTGCACAAGCCCGCGAGGTGCTTGAGGTTGCCGCGCAGAACTGTCCGAACGAGAACCCCGACAAAATTCGCATAGCGGGCGACCTCGCCCTTACCTATGCGGCAGAAGGCGATATGCGCACCGCCTATAGCATGTTGGCCTCCACCTCTTCGCTCGGAGTCGAGCAAGCCGAAATTCATTTGCGCACCTTCGAACTCGCCGTCGCTCACAGCCAACCCGATTTTGGGGCCGATGTCATCGCGCACATGGCACAGATGTACGGCTTCACCCCCGATGCACGGCGCCGCATCGCCCATGCCCTTTGCGAAAACGATTGTTTCGACGATGCCGGTTCGGGTGGCATCTGGCGGGCACTGTTCAATTCGCGCCCCGAAGATTCCGCACCGGCCGCCCCCTACATCGCATACGCCGCTCGGAGATTGAAGCAGGGCGCGTTCTATCTCCGCTGGTTAGAAATCGCTTTGCGCGAAGAGCCTCAACTCACGCGACAAATTTTCACCCAAGTCTATCCTTTTGCCTCTCCGGATGCCCTGCTCGACAGTGCGCGCGGCGAATTTCCCGATGAGGCTTCCCCATCGTCAAATCCTTAATATCCATACATCATGCACCTTTATCAACGCATTCAATTTTGGGCGCTGACCTTCGTGGCGCTGTTTGTTACCGTTGGCGCAAATGCTGCCGCGGCAGTCGACAACCCTCGTCCCTTCGTCGTGCCCGAACTCACTTCTTGGCAAGGCGCGCGTGGGGAATTCCATCCCGCCGGGCGCGTCGTGGTGACCGATCGTGCCTTCTTGCCTGTGGCCGAACGCTTTGCCGCCGACTACGCCGAACTCTTTTCGCGTCGTCTCACCGTCGTGCAAGGCAAAGGCCGCGCCGGTGACCTCGTTTTGGCACGTGCTGATCGTCGTGACACCCTCGGTGCCGAAGGTTATCGCCTCACGGTGGGAGAAACCGCAACGATCACTGCCACCACGCCCCAAGGCGCGTTTTGGGGTACACGCACCGTTTTGCAAATCAGCGAACAGACCCGCTCGCATGCCCTGCCGTGTGGTGTCGCCACCGACCGTCCCGCCTATCCCGTGCGCGGTTTCATGATCGATGTCGGTCGCAAATACATCCCCATGGACTATTTGCGCCAGTTGGTCAAAGTGATGGCCTATTATAAGATGAACATGTTGCAGGTGCATCTCAACGACAACGGCTTCAAGCAGTACTTCGGCAACGATTGGGCGAAGACCCCCGCCGCTTTCCGTCTCGAAAGCGACTTCTTCCCTGGCCTTACTGCGCGCGACGGCAGCTACACGAAGAAAGAATTCCGTGCTTTCCAGCGCGAAGCCGCCGCGCAAGGTGTGGAAATCCTCCCCGAAATCGATGTACCCGCCCACTCTCTGGCGTTTACGCACTATCGTCCCTCACTCGGCTCGGAAGAATTCGGAGCCGACCACCTCAATCTCCGCAATCCCGCCGTCATTCCCTTCCTCGACAGCCTGTTCACGGAGTATTGTGCCGGCCCCGACCCCGTATTTGTCGGCTCGCGCGTACATATTGGCACAGACGAATACAGCAACAAGGACAAAGCCGTGGTCGAACTCTTCCGTTCGCTCACCGATCACCTCATTCGCCACGTCGAACGCTATGGCAAGCAGGCCGTGGCCTGGGGCGCGCTCACGCATGCCGACGGCCAGACGCCCGTCAAGAGCAAAAATGTGATTCTCGAAGCGTGGTATAATGGCTATGCTGACCCCGCGAAGATGAAAGCCCAGGGCTATCAACTCATCTCCATCCCCGACGGCTATGTTTACATCGTCCCCGCCGCCGGTTACTACTACGATTATCTCAACTGCCCGATGCTCTATGAGAAATGGACACCGGCGCAGATCGGCAATCAGAAGTTCGAAGAGGGCGATCCCGCCATTCTCGGCGGTATGTTCGCCGTTTGGAACGACCACGCCGGCAACGGCATCACCGTGCGCGACATCCACCACCGCGTCATGCCCGCTCTCCGCACCATCTCCGCCAAGACGTGGACAGGGGCGGCCGTGAGCGTACCGTATGCTGAGTTTGCCCGTCGCGGAGCCGCGCTCAGCGAAGCCCCCGGCGTCAACCTCCTCGGCCGTCTGCCCGGCATTGCCGAAGGGCGTGCCACCTTGCGCTGTCCGCGCCCCGTGTTGCTGCCCAATGCCCCCGTCGATTGGGTGGGCGATGCCGTGGGGTATGATTACACCGTCAGCTTCGATTTGCAAGCCGACTCCGTGCGCCGCGGCGATGTCCTCTTCTCCTCGTCCGATGCCACCGTGTATCTCGCTTCGCCCAAGAACGGCAAACTCGCCTTTGAGCGCGAAGGCTATCTCAACGAGTTCGACTATGTGGTGCCCGCCGGTCGCAAAGTGCGCCTCACCTTTGTGGGCACCAATCGTGAAACGCTGCTCTTTGTCGACGGCCGTTTCCGTCAAGCCCTCTACCCCTTGACGCTCGGCAGTGCGTCGACCGACGCCGGTCTCGCCGGAGCGAGCGCCGATCCCTACGCAGCCTCCAAGATGTACTACCAGCGCACGCTCGTCTTCCCTCTTGCGCGCACCGGCAACTTTGTGGGCCGCATCTCCGATCTCAGCGTTTCCAACTACGCCGAGAAGTACTAATTGTCTCCCACCGCGCACCTTCCGGTGCGCACCGACCTACCTTTCCACACAACACACGGCACCGCCCACTTTTTCAAGTGAGGCGGTGCCGTTTTTTGTGCTCCACAGCTTTAGAGCCGGGGTGAAGAGGAAGAAAACTTCCGAAAGTGCGTGCTTATTTGAGCGTTTCGAATTGGGCGGGCATACCTACCACCGAGAAGGCCAAGCCTTCGCTCTTTTTCGTTTTCAGGTTGTAGGCATAGAAGCCGTAAGCCTCGTCGTTGCCGCTGCCGAAATAGAGTTTGCCGTCGCGTTCGCCGATGGCCACGGCGTGGCCGTTCGAATAGGGGATGCCGTCGATCTTCTGCACGCTGCGTTGTTGCAGATCGATCACCACGGGGAACATCACCTTGGCCAGATAGGGGTTCTTATTGTTGGGATCGAGGGCAAAGTTGGCGGCCATGGCATAGACTTTTCCGTCGGAGGCGAGGCGGACAGTACCCACATAGTCGATCGCTCCGTCGAAGCCTTGCACCTTCGCCGTTTGGTAGTTGATCACAAAGTCGGGGTCGAAATCCGTCTGTCCCTTGCGAATGCGCAGCAGACCGCCGGCAAAGCCCGGTTTGTAGCCGAAGCTGCCCATGCAGTTGACGTAGATGTCGCCTTGGGCATCCACGAAAATAGAATGCGGATCGATGGGGCGCGTGGCAAAGCTCAGTTCATGCTTCGTGTCGCTGATCTTTTTCACCACTTTGTCGGTCTTCGTGTCCACAACGGCCATGTCGGCTTGCTTCGCAGTCGGCATCCATTGCGCATCAAACTGGTTGAGACCCACGAAAAGGAGTCCGTCGCGTTCCACCATGGCGGCAGGTGCCACGCGCATGTCCTTCTGTGCCAAGGCGTTCATATCGATTTCGGCAGTTTTGGTCATCGTTGTGGGGTTGAAAGCCCAGACCTGTCCCGTGTTTTGGAACGAGACGTAAGCCTTTGTGTCGCTCACCTTGCACACATTGGCTGCCCCCGCGCCGGCCGGCAGCGCGAGTGTGCCGCGCAGTTGCAGTGTACCGTTGGTTTCATAGACATAGTGGCGCATCTCCGCCTTGTTGTTGCCCATATAGTCGGGCAGCACAAAGATATCGCGCCCCTGCACTACGGGAGGAGCACCGAAACCGGCCGGAACGGCCTTGGCGTTGTCGTAGTGTCCCTTCAGCCCGTCGACGAGTTGCATGTAGCATACGCCGCTCGCCCCGTCGGGGTTCACCACCGTGGTGGTGATCAGTGTCGAACCTTGCAGCGAACCGGTGTTGGGCTTGGGTTCGTCATTGTCGCACGCAGTCTGAGCCAGCAGCATCACGCCGGCCGCTGCACAAAACAGCATCTTCTTGAACATAGGTAATAGGTATTTTGAGTAGAAAATGAAATACAATTGGGATCAGCGCAGCAAATAGCGCAGTTTCACCGAGCAGGTGCGACCGGGCAGCGGGCGATTGAACTCCGACACCGTTTCGCGGTCGGCGAGGTTCTTCACTTTCAGCGTGAGCGTCCAGCGTCGGTTGGCAAAACTCTGTTCGATGGCCGCATCGAAGGTGAGTGAGGTGGGAATCAGCTTTTCGAGATAAGCGCCCATCTCGAAGTCGTACGAATAGCGGTGCACATACGAGGCATCGAGCAGCAGGCGTGTGTTCTGTCTGCGGCCGAAGAGATCGGCCCAGTGCAGTTCGCCGCCGAAATTGGCCATGAGGTAGGGAATGTTCGGGATGCGCAGGTCGTAAGTGGGGTTGGGCGCCTTCGAGTTGGGGAAGGTGCGCCGGCGGTCGCGCAAATCCTGCCAAGTGCCGTTGGCGTAGAGGTAGCACCAGCGCGTCACGTCGGCTTTGACTTCTGCTTCGAGTCCCATCGTGCGCACTTGTCCGAAATTGGTGTAGCGCGCCATCGTGGGCAACAGGTCGGGAGTGAAACGCACCATGTCGGTGAGTTCGCTCATATAGACATTGACCTCGGCTTCCCACACCCGATCGTCGGAAAAGGACCGCCGATAGAGCACACCGGCGTTCACACTCTTGTTGCGTTCGGGGAGCAGGTCGGGCGAAGGGAGAATGTTGAAGCTGTTGCCGAGGAGTTCTTCGCTCGTGGGGATGCGCACTTCCGAAGCCACCGAGCCTTTGACTGTCCAGAGGGGGGTGATGCGATAGCAAGCGGCGAAGTTAGCGCCCCATTCGCTGCGGTCGATGTGAATGGTCTTGATGTCGCGTAAATAGAAGTTGTGCAGCATTTTGGCGCGCGAACCGATGAGAAAGTGTTTCGCCGTCACGGCGGTCTGCAGCCGGCGATTGAAGAAGAACGCCTCGTAGGACAAGCCGGTGGTGAGCGCCGTGAGCCGACTGTCGAAGTTGGCCGGATAGCCCAGCGAGCGATCCATCAGTGCGTTGTGGGGCTGCTGCCAAGTGCCGGTGCCGTAGAGGTTCAGGTTGAGGGCGTGATCCGGTCGGAGGGTGTATTCCAAATTCAACTTGCCGATCCAATCGTGCGAACGATGGTGACCATCCGAAGCGAAGGGACCCGTTTCGCCGCCCAAGGGCGAGAGGGTGGGATAGGTGCGGCCGTCCCAGGCGTGGCGCACGCGAGCGGTGTCGCAAAGGCCGTAGCCCCCGATGTTGTAGGCCGTGGAGAAATCGAAATCCAGCCCCTCGACGAAGAAGTGCTTGCGCTTGGCCTCGAGCGATACGAGGAAGGACGAAGCGTGGTTGTGGGCGCTGCGATAGTCCCAGTCGATGCCTTGGATGCCTTGGCGCGTGGAGGTGAGGACAAATTCCGATTTGAGTTCGTCGAACCACCACTTGGTTTCCTTGATAGAGCCGCCGAGCACCGCTTTGCGGAACGCATCGTTGCCGCGGCGCACACGCAGGTCGTTTAGGTTGTGGAGTGTCATTTCATAGTCGTTGTCCGACGCGACAAACAAGCCGCCTATGCCCAGTTCGAGCCCGAGGTCGGCAAAACTACGTTTGAAGACGGAGTTGGCGCGGTGGGTGTTGTAGCTCCCCACCTCGTAGGACGCATCGAGATAGCGCGGCGGATAGTCTTTGAGCACGACGTTCACCGCGCCGCCCATGGCAGTGCCGCCGAAACGGTAGGGCACGATGCCTTTGTAGACTTCCACGCGCTCGATCATGTCGGTGGGCACGTCGTCGAGGGTGACAAAATTGCTCATCTGGCTGACGGCGGCGCCGTCGATGTAGAGTCCCATGCGCTTGCCCTCGAGACCGCGCACCGAGATGCGCGAACTGCTGCCGACTCCGCCCATGGAGCGGATGGTCACGCCGGCCACGCGTCCGAGCACCTCGTTGAGCGAGGAGGCTGAACCGTCTATTTGGCGCGTAGAGAGGAGGGTCAAGGCCTGCGGGGCGTATTTGAGGCGCGTGGCTTCGGCATGTGCGGTGACGGTGGCCTCGTTCAGCCGGCGCGAAGGCGACACCACGGTGCTGTCGGTGACTGTGCCGGCCGGTGCCGGGGGAGAATCCGCACCGGCGGCGGGCGAAAGCGGAGCGCCGGCGCAAGGAACGACACCCGCCAGGAGAAGGGGGAGAAGATATTTTGTAGGTTTCATGCCATGTAGGTTTCAACTTGCAAAGTTAAAGGCTTTTGTAAAGTACCGCAATACCCATTTTAGGGTATATGCTGAGCCCTTTTTGGTATGCATGAGGGGCATTTTTTCTCCTTTTTCGGGATTTCGTGTCGGAGGAATACCCATATGTGGTGAACTGCGGCGTTGTCTCGTTCGCGATGGAGCACGGCGAGCGGGAGACTTGCGGGTGCGAAACGAAAGTGGAGAAGTTTGCCGAAAAAGTAGAGGACTTTTCGGGCGCGCTATGCCGTAGCTTGTTGCACTTGCCGATTGACTCTACGCGTTGAAGTTTAGCGGACAGCAGTAAAAGGAGAAAGACAATCCCCCACTCAGCACAGCCATGTGCCGAGTGGGGGATTATTTTATAATGTTTTCGCTGTCTGCGTTCCGTTATGGTGATCAGTCGATGAAGCGGCGGGTGAGGGGCGCAAATTCGTCGACGCGGCGGTCGCGGAGGAAAGGCCACCAGCGGCGTACATTCTCGCTGCGTTGCAGGTCGATGTCGACCAGGTACACGCCTTCGCTCTCGGTGTCGGCGCGGAAGAGGAGTTCGCCTTGCGGACCGGCCACAAAGGAGCTACCCCAAAATTGGATGCCGTTGGTTTGTCCGCTGGGGTCGGGTTCGTGCCCGACGCGGTTGACGGCGATGACGGGCAGACCGTTGGCGACGGCGTGACCGCGCTGCACTGTCGTCCACGCTTCGCGTTGACGCTCCTGTTCGGCGGGGACGTCGCTACTCTCATAACCGATGGCGGTGGGGTAGATGAGGAGTTCTGCACCACGGAGTGCCATGAGGCGAGCGCCCTCGGGATACCACTGATCCCAGCAGACTTGTACGCCGAGACGGCCGACGCTGGTGTCGATGGGGTCGAAACCGAGGTCGCCCGGGGTGAAGTAGAACTTTTCGTAGTAGGCGGGATCGTCGGGGATGTGCATCTTGCGGTATTTGCCGGCGATCGATCCGTCGCGCTCAAAGACCACGGCGGTGTTGTGGTAGAGCCCCGGTGCGCGACGCTCGAAGAGGGAAGTAACGAGCACTACGGCGTGGCGGCGTGCGAGTTCGCCGAAAAACTCGGTCGAAGGACCGGGAATGGGTTCGGCGAGGTCGAAAAGTTCGGTGTTTTCTGTTTGACAGAAATAGGGGGTGTTGTGCAGTTCTTGCAGCACCACGAGTTCGGCTCCGCCTTGCGCGGCGGTGGCGATGTGTTCGGCGAGTCGGTTGCGGTTTTGTGTGGGATCGGACACACAAGGCATTTGAATGAGGGCAACTTTCATTGTGCGAAGGGTGTTTCGAGGGGGAGAAAGAATGGGAGACAGAGTGCGTTCGACGGTTTAGTCGAAGCAAACGACTCCACGGGGATATTGCATCGTGACGCAATGAAGCGAACCGTGCTGACGGATGAGGCTGCGGCAGTCGACACCGACAATCTCGTGGTGGGGGAAGGCCTTTTGGAGGGCAAGGCGCGCAGTTTCGTCGTGGTCGGGCTGGGCGTAGGTGGGAAGGAGCACCGCGCGATCCATGATGAGGAAGTTGGCGTAGGTGGCGGGGAGGCGCTCGCTGTCTTCGTCGTGAACGGCATCGGGCATCGGCACGGGAATAAGTCGATAGGGACGGTCGTCGGCCGTGCGGAAGGCTTGCAATTCTGTCTCCATGGCTTGGAGTTCGGCGTAGTGTTCGTCGGCGGGATCGTCGCACTTGACGTAGACAATGGTCTGATTCGGGCAAAGGCGAGCGAGGGTGTCGATGTGCGAATCGGTGTCGTCGCCGGCCAGATAGCCGTGGTTCAACCAAAGCACGCGCTCGGCACCGAGCCGTTCGCGGAGCAGCATTTCCACTTGTTCGCGATCGGGCGTCGGCACCATGTCGTCGGCGTTGCGACGGTTGGCGTTGAGCAGACAGGCCGCGGTGGTGAGGAGTGTGCCCGCACCGTCACTTTCAATCGCGCCACCTTCGAGTTCGAAATCGAGGGCCGAAACATAGTGTCCGCGGAGCCAACCGGTGTCGAAAAGTCGGCGATTGATGGCGTTGTCGCGGTCGGCGGCGAATTTTCCGCCCCAGCCGTTGAAGCGGAAGTCGAGCAATTCGGCCCCGTTGTCGGAGAGCACGGTGAGAAAGCCGTGATCACGCGCCCAAGTGTCGTTGGTGGGTGCACTGACGAAATGCACGTTTTGCAAAACGGCGGAGGGAAGTCGGCGCGAGAGCAAGGTTTGTACTTCGTCCGGCTCGGGCGTAACGATCAAGAGGGGTTGGCGAACCGCTATTTCGTAGGCGAGGCGAACGAAGGTGTCGGTGACCTCAGCGAGCATGTAGTGCCAATCGGTGTCGGCGTGCGGCCAGGTAAGTTGCACGGCGCTTTGGGGCGCCCACTCTGCGGGGAGCACACGCTGGGGACGGGGTTCTTGACGTTCGACATCGGCGGCGCGCTGCACGTCTTCGAGGTGCAGTTCGGCGGTGCGGCCGAGACCGGGTTGGGGAGGGAGAGCTTCTAATGCCATGGTGGAGTCGCTGAAAGGGTGATAGGCCGGAAGCCTTGGTTATTCTGCGCGGAGTGCACCTTCGGGGTGGTAGCCGCGAAGGAAATCGCTGACGGTCATTCGCTTCTTGCCGGCGAGTTGAAGTTGCGTCAGCGCAAGGTAGCCGTCGGGGAAGGCAATTTTGAAATAGGTCTTGCCGTCGGTGAGTACCGTGCCCGGGGCTTCTGCCACTGTTGTTTCTTCGCGTGTGGTCGCATAGATCTTAAGCATCGTGCGTTTGCCGTTTTCCTCCACCAGTTCTGTCCATGCAGCGGGGTAGGGCGACATGCCGCGCACGAAATCAAAGGCGCATTTCACCGGGAGATCGAACGCCAAACGACAAGTGTCTTTGAAAATCTTGGGTGCGTGGCGAATTTCGGTGTCGGCCGTGAGCGTATCTTGGTCGATGGGACGAATGTTACCCGCAATGATGTCATCGACGGTTTGCGTTACCACCCCTGCGCCGATGTCGCGCAGACGGTCGTGGACGGTTTCGACGTTGTCCTCCTCCGTGATGGGGGTGCGCGCTTGGTGGATGATGCGACCGGTGTCAATTTCGTGGTCGAGCAAGAAGGTGGTGACGCCCGTTTCGGTGTCGCCGTTGATAATCGCCCAGTTGATGGGGGCGGCACCGCGGTATTGGGGAAGCAATGAAGCGTGGAGGTTGAACGTGCCGTGAGGCGGCATGTCCCAAACCGCTTCGGGCAGCATGCGGAAGGCGACGATCACTTGCAGATCGGCGCGATAGCTGCGCAGTTCTTCCAAGAAGTCGGGATCTTTCAGTTTCTCCGGCTGGAGAACGGGGATATTGTGCGCCACAGCATATTGTTTCACAGCACTTTGTGACAGCTCGCTTTGGTGGCGACCCACGGGTTTGTCGGGCATGGTGACCACGGCCACCACGTTATATCCGCCTTCGACGAGGGCGCGCAGACTACCGACGGCGAAGTCGGGAGTACCCATGAAGACGATACGGAAATCTTGTCGGTTCATCGTAGAGAAATGTATGGTTTCAGCAGATCATTGCGGGATAAATGACCGTAACTGCATTATTTTGTGCGAAGATACGCCTTTTTCGCCGAAAAAAGAGTACCTTTGCTGAGCTAAATGTATAGACTCGACTCGGTAAAGTCTGCGTTTACGGTGCTTTCGCGTGATCGGATACCTCTTTTATATATAGGTGTTCGCAACGTGCGGCGAGCGCTTTCCGGTGCTACTCCTGCACAATGAGTAGAAGTTCGCACAGCGCGTTGCCGTTGGTCGACTTGTGGCGCGAAAAAGCCCTCATCATTCGTATTCAAAATAAATAAAGCATAAACACCACACCTCATGAACATTACTCTCGAACAGTCCGGAGTGAGCGCCCTCGTCTCGCTGAAGATGGAGAAGGCCGACTATCAGGACGCTGTCAAGAAGGAACTCAAGAATATCGCGGCGAAAGCCGAAATGCCCGGTTTCCGCAAGGGCAAAGTACCCGCCGGCCTGGTCAATAAGCGTTTTGGCACGGAGGTGAAGATGAACGAAATCAACCGCCTCGTGGGTGAAAACCTCCAGAAGTTCATCGAAGAAAAGAAGCTCAGCGTGCTCGGCGAGCCCATGATGTCTGAACAGCAACAAGCACAAGACATCGAGAACCAAGACGATTTCGAATTCAAGTTCGACATCGCCCTCGCTCCCGAGTTCAAAGTCGAACTCACCGACAAAGATCAGCTCACCTACTACGACGTAGAAGTTTCGGAAGAGCAGGTCGACGAGCAAGTGAAGGCTTTCGCACAGCAAGCCGGTCACCCCGAAGAAGTGCAGGAATACGCCGATCGCGACATCTTGCGCGGTGCCCTCGCCGAACAAGACGCAGAAGGCAACTTGCTCGAAGGCGGTGTCAGCCTCGACAGCGTGAGCCTCATGCCCAGCTACTTCGTCAGCGAAGATCAGAAGAAGCTTTTCGAAGGCGCCAAGGTGAACGACGTCATCACGTTCAACCCCTCCGAAGCACACGGCGAAGCTGAATTGGCCGCTCTCCTCAAGCTCGACAAGGAAGAAGCCGCTAAGCACACCGGCAAGTTCACTTTCCAAGTGAGCAGCATCAGCCGCTTCGTGCCCGCCGCCTACGATCAGGAACTCTTCGATCGCGTGTTCGAACCCGGCACCGTGAAGACCGAAGAGGAAATGCGCGCCAAGGTCAAGGAACTCATCCAAAACCAATACAACCAAGACGCCGATATGAAATTCCTCATCGATGTGCGCAAGTACACCGAGGAGAAAGTGGGTAAACTCGAATTCCCCGAAGCACTGCTCAAGCGCTTCATGAAGCTCCAAAACGCCGACAAGGGCGAAGAGTTCGTTGAAAAGAACTTCGAAAAGAGCCTCGAGGAACTCCGCTGGCACCTCATCAAGGAACAACTCGTTGAGGCCAACAAGGTGACCATCGACCAGAAGGACGTCAAGGAAGCTGCCCTCCAAACGGCACGCATCCAGTTTGCACAGTATGGTCTGACCAACGTGCCCGAGGAATACCTCGAAAACTACGCCAACGAAATGCTCAAGGATCGCAACCAAATGAACGCTTTCGTTGATCGCAGCGTGAACACCAAGCTCGCCGCAGCACTCAAGGAAGTGGTGAAACTCGAGCACAAGAGCATCTCGTTCGAAGACTTCGCCAAGTTCTTCGAAGCCGAAAATGCTGAATAAAAGCACATCGCACACCGACAGATAGTGGCTTAGGCACACTATTTGCAACATAATCGGATGAGGGTGAACGGGTGATAATCATCCGTTGCCCTCATTCGCCTTTTTCTATCGTGCCTTCCGTCGCCGGAAGCTCGAATTTATTCATCCTTATCCAGAAGCATCGCATGAATCCCGATTTCCGTAAGTTTGCCACCCAAAAGGCCGGTATCAACTCGATGGTGTTCGACGACGTGGTCGCCGTCCAAAACCAATATCTCAACCCCTATATCCTCGAAGAACGTCAACTCAACGTCACCCAAATGGACGTGTTCAGCCGCTTGATGATGGACCGCATCATCTTCCTCGGTACCCCCATCGATGACACCACCGCCAATGTCCTTCAGGCCCAGTTGCTCTATCTCGACTCCACCGATTCGGGCAAAGACATCTCCATCTATGTCAATTCGCCCGGTGGTAGCGTCTATGCCGGTCTCGGCATCTACGACACGATGCAGTTCATCCAGAGTCCCGTCGCCACCATTTGCACCGGTATGGCCGCTTCCATGGCCGCTGTGCTCCTCGTGGCCGGTGCTGAAGGCAAGCGTTCGGCTTTGCCCCACAGCCGCGTCATGATCCATCAGCCCCTCGGCGGCGCACAAGGTCAGGCCTCGGACATCGAGATCACCGCGCGCGAAATCATGAAGCTCAAAAAGGAACTCTACACCATCATTTCCGAGCACAGCCACACCGATTTCGACAAGGTTTGGGCAGACAGCGATCGCGACTACTGGATGACCGCGGAAGAAGCCAAAGAATACGGCATGATCGACCGCGTACTGGCTCGAAAAGCCTAAGTCGTTCGTCCCCATCACCCTGACAAAATCATTTTATGTCCAAACATAATTCACACGAAGAGCATTGCGCCTTTTGCGGTCGTCCGGCTACGCAAGTCGATATGCTCATCCACGGCACAGATGCCTGCATCTGCAGCGATTGCGCCGAGCGCGCCAAAGAAATCGTCGACAACAGCATGCGCACCGCGCAGGCCGAGAGTATCGAAGCCGATTTCGGCGAACTGCCCAAACCCAAGGAGATCAAAGCCTATCTCGACCAGTACATCATCGGGCAGGACGATGCCAAAAAATACCTCGCCGTAGCGGTCTACAACCACTACAAGCGTCTGCTCAGCCACAACGCCAAAGGCGACGATGACAATGTGGAGATCGAAAAGAGCAACATCGTCATGGTCGGTTCGACCGGTACCGGCAAAACCCTCTTGGCGCGCACCATCGCCAAACTCCTCAAAGTGCCCTTCACCATTGTCGACGCCACGGTGTTCACGCAGGCCGGTTATGTCGGCGAAGACGTGGAAAGCATCCTCAGCCGTCTGCTGCAAGTGGCCGACTACGATGTGGCTCGCGCAGAGCGCGGTATCGTCTTCATCGACGAAATTGACAAGATCGCCCGCAAAGGCGACAATCCCTCCATCACCCGCGACGTCAGCGGAGAAGGAGTGCAACAGAGCATGCTCAAATTGCTCGAAGGCTCCATCGTCAACGTGCCCCCCAAGGGCGGACGCAAGCACCCCGATCAGGACTACATTCAGGTCGATACCCACAACATCCTCTTCATCTGCGGCGGTGCCTTCGACGGCATCGAGAAGAAGATCGCCCAGCGACTCAACACCCACACCGTGGGCTACGATTCGGTGCAAAACAAAAAGAAGATCGACACTTCCGACCTCATGCAGTACGTCGAACCGCAGGATCTCAAATCCTTCGGCTTGATTCCCGAAATCATCGGTCGTCTGCCGGTGCTCACCTACCTGAATCCCCTCGATCGCGAAGCCCTGCGCAACATCCTCACCGAGCCGAAAAACTCCATCACGAAGCAGTACACCAAACTCTTCGCGCTCGATGGGATCAAACTCACCTTCGCGCCCGAGGTGCTCGACTATGTGGTCGATCGCGCGGTGGAATACAAACTTGGTGCGCGCGGACTCCGTTCGATTGTCGAATCGATCATGACCGAAGCCATGTTCGAAGCGCCCTCCGACAATCGCAAGGAATTCACGGTGACGGTGGACTATGCGCGTCGACAATTTGAGAAAGCCGATCGTTTGCACCACTGATCCCCTTTTTTCAGTCTTCGCAGCGCGAAGAAAATCACAATGCTCCCTCCTGCCCGAAAGTTTTCGGTCGTGAGGGAGTTTTTTGTCCCAACGCGCGCACGCGTACGCGCGTCCGGCGTTTTTCGTTTTTTGCCTTCACCTCTTCACCTCGTGGGCGTAAAAAATTGGTGCTGAAAGGGTTAAGGGTGAAGGCAAAGCCTGCATTGCCTTCACCGGTGAAGTGTTAAATCGGTGCTTGTCTTCACCCTTATTCCTTTTGATAATCAGGGTGTTGTGGGTGAAGGTGAAGGGTGAAGGCAAGAAATGCAAACTCGCTGAGTGCGCGATGTGCGTGGGCGCGTGTCCGTTCGGGCCTGTCTGTGCACGTGGGAAAGCGGGAGAAGAGGAAAGGAGGCCGCCGAATATCGGCTTTTCCCGAAAAGGAGCGTGGTTTGGGCGAAAAATAGGGAGAGTTCGAAAGAAAGTCCACTTGTTTTGCTTCAATGTTTTCTTTTTTCGATTGCGTTGAAAATTTTCTTTCGTAAAATTGCGTCTGTTCGAAATAAAATCAGTAGTTTTGCCCTCGATAAAACACAACCTCCCCTTTTTCCGCCGTTCTGCGGTGTCCATATAGCGTGAATCGCCCGGCTTTCGGCCGATGCGTCAGCGCAAATGCTCTTTGATTTGCTGAAACAATGCAGTGCCGCGAAGTCGGTTTTTGTGAGTGTGGAGAAGTCCATCTGCCTAAAAATGAGTCGGATGAAGGACTTCTGCCGGCTCGTCGGAACCTGCGATCGACGGCGGCGGCCTTTCGGATCTCTCCTTCGCTTTGGGGGGCAGTTGCCCTTCAGATGAGCGGTTATCTCGCTTTTTTCGTCCCATCAAGGGGGGCAACCTACCAAAAATGCGTAACTTTGCCCATGCAACGCCACGGCTGCGCATCCGCCGCCGGTGTTGCGCTAACTCATCGATAAACATGAAACACTCCCTTTTGGCCACTGCGCTCCTCCTGTCCGGCTTCGCTTCGACCGGCGGTGCGCTCCGTGCAGCCGACCGCAACACCGTCACGGTGGCGGTCATCTCGCTCAACGATTTCCACGCCGGACTCCTCCCCAATCCTGCCCAGCAAGTGCCCGGGGCGGCGTGGGTGGTGCAAACCCTCGATTCGCTCAAAAGCGTCTACCCCTATAACGTCACCGTTTCGGCGGGCGACAATTTCGGCGGTAGCTTCTTCTACAATGCCACGCGCAAAACAAGCCTCATGCCGCAGCTGTTCAAAGACATGGGCATCCGCGTGAGCGTGCTCGGCAACCACGAGTTCGACGAAGGGCAGGAGGTGCTGGCACGCAAATGGAATGACGTGGAGAACAAACCCCGCTCGTGGGAAATCACCTATGTGGGGGCTAACGTGCGTGAGACCGCGACCGGCCGACAGCCCGACTATGTGCAGCCTTGGGCGGTGGTGCCGGTGCGCATCAACGACCACCGCACGGTCAATGTGGCTTTCGTGGGACTCAGCACCAGCAACACACCGTGGCAAACCTCGGCGCGTCGCGTGGTGGGCTTGTCGTTCGACGGCAACTACACCGGGGTGCTCGACTCCCTGCGCCGTTTGCCCAACTACAAGGAGGTGGAAGAAGCGCCCGTGCGCTTGATTCTTTGCCACATCGGCACGGAGATGAAAAACGGACGTGCCCTGTGGGAGGATCGCGACGAGAAGAACCTCCAAGCCATGGACAATCCCGACTTCTGCGGAGTACTTTCCGGACATACCCATTTGGCCGTGATCGGTGAGACCGACAGCAAGCGACCCATTCCCGTGGTGCAGGGGCTGTGGCACGGCATCTACGTGTCGATGCTCAAATGCGAAGTCGACACCGTGACCAATCAGGTCGTGAAGGTCACCCCCGAATTGGTGCGCGTCAACCCCAAAGCGCGACTCAACCCCACGGCGGCGCGACTCCAAGCGCAGATCGAGGAGCAATATCACACCACGCTCTTCCGTGGCATTCCGCTCAGTCAGAAACTCACCGAAGCTGAAAAGGCCATTGAGCACGATCGCCGTGTGGCACGTCAGCAAAGCCCCATCGGGCGCTTGGTGTGCGAGAGTTACGCCGCCGCCTATCGTCGCGACCGCCACTTGCCCGACGACGCACTGGTGGTGGGCGTGAGCCATTTGGGCAGCATTCGGTCGGGATTCCCGAAAGGCGACATCACCGTGCTCAATGTGGGCGAGGTGCTGCCCTTTGCCAACAAACTCAACGCGTATAACTACACCGGTCGCCAGTTGCTCGATTTGATGAACTTCGGCTACACGGAGTGCAAACTGGGCTTTGTCCAAACTTCCGGCGTGATTCCGGTACTCGACAAGCGCGGCCGCGTGACGTCAATCTCCCTGCAACTCCCCACCGGCCGTATCGTGCCCATTCGTCCGAATACGAAACTCGTGCTTGTGGCCGATGATTAC
Organism: Prevotellaceae bacterium; assembly: GCA_015257125.1. Lineage (GTDB taxonomy): Bacteria > Bacteroidota > Bacteroidia > Bacteroidales > Bacteroidaceae > Alloprevotella. Next base: position 139,874 of record JABZKU010000001.1, read on the forward strand.
ATGACGACGGGCGGCGACGGTTATCCCGTTCGCCTCTTCCCCAAGCAAGACGAACTGCCTCACAAGATGCCGACTTCCACCGATTCGTTCATCGCCTATCTTCGCACGCTGAAGAAGATCGGTTGACCGAGTTCGGTGAAGTGATTCCATCGCATTTTATCACAGAATCTTTGATGCGCAAACTCTTCGGAGCCCTCATTCTTTTTCTGCTCGCCTGCCCTACGCTGTTTGCGCGTGGGGTGGGCGAGTGGAGCTTGGGAGAGCGGGGAGATACGCTGCGCTGTGCTTTGCCGATGGGGAGCGATTCGCAGCCGACTCCGGAAGGGCGTTTGCCGCGAGCAAACGAAATTCGGGTGCTACTTCCTGTCGACACCCTCTCTTCTTGCAAAAAGCCCAAGGCACTCGACGGATTGTGGAAGGTCGATTTTTCGGCCTACGGACTGTTTCCGCGACGACAGAAGGTGGAGAACCGATGGCGCAACATTCCCGAGGATTGTCGCATCGATTGGCGGCGAAAACGCGAACGCCCCGTCTGGGATTTCCTGATGGATGTGGCCACCTTCTTCAACACCTTCGACACCACTTATGTGCAGCGCGATCGGTATGCCGCGCAGGTACAATTATATAATACCCATTTCCTCCAACTCATTCGCTTGACCGGAAGCGACGCCGAGGGGCACGCCCACTCGTTGGTGTTCTCGCCGGCGCACACGGTCAAAATTGGCCCCTATGTCACTTGGCACGGCGTGTCGTTGGGCTATGCTTTCGGCGTGGTGCCCGATCGTTACGGTAGCAGTGCCACGGAATGGACGGTGGCGGCCTACAATTCGAAGGTGGGTTTCGATTTCAGTTACGTGGCCAGCCGTGGCAACTTCAATCTGCTGCGGGTTTCGGGCATCGAGGGGGTGGACAATGCGCAAATCAAAGAAGTGCGCTTCCCGGCGATGCGCACACACACGCTCGCCGTCAATGCCTATTATGTGTTCAACTATCGGCATTTCTCCTATCCCGCGGCTTTCTCGCTCAGCACGGTGCAGTTGCGCAGCGCCGGTTCGTGGCTCTTGGGCGCACGCTATGACGATCAAGCCCTGCACTTCGATGCGCAGCGCACCGAGTCTTTCATCAAGAGCCTTTCGCCCAAGGCCGAACTCATCGAGGCCTTGCGCGTCGACAAAATCAACTATCGTCAGTTGGGCGTCTCGCTCGGCTATGCTTATAACTGGGTGCCGTGGCGCGGTTGGCTCTTTTCGGGCAGTGCCGCCCCGGCCTTGGGGTATAAATATCAGCGCGGAGAAACCTTCTCCACGCAAACCCTCTGGCGAAACATCGAGAACTTCAACTTCGATTGCATCTTTCGTTTCGGCATCGTGCGCACCAATGGGCGCTATTACGCCGGACTTTCGACCGTGAGCTACTTGTACGACTACGGATACACCCACTTCAAACTGCGCAACTCCATTCATTATATCAATCTCTATGTGGGATTCAACTTCAGTCGCTTGCCCATGTTTCGTGGTGAGAAGCGCGCTGCAAAAGCGGCGGTTGTGGAGTGAAGAACAGTCCAAGCGAGAGGACGATCAAGCCGCTCGCTGCTTGAAAAAATTGCAAGTTCCTACGCAAAACGTTTGGCACGTCGCATTTTATTCCTAAATTTGCAGCGTGAGTGTAGGAGTGAAGTACCTTCTCGCGAACCGTTACTGCGACACGTCAGTCGCCCGAAAAGAACTCTCAGTGCCCGTTTCCATTCTCGATCGGTTGTTGCATCGGGTTTTGTAACTTGATGAAATTCAAACGATAAGATACGGATACAGCAAATTATAAACTCAATTCATATTCTAATGAACAAGAAAATCATTAACGGCGCATTGCTCGGTCTGCTCGTTGTGGCAGCCCCCGCATGCTCTTTCGTGTCCTGCAAGGACTACGATGATGATTTTGCTTCCATTCGCAAAGAGATCAATGCTGACAAGGCTGATCTCGTGGCGGTCAAGAACGACCTGAATGGACAAATCACCACCTTGAAGGGACAACTCGAAGCGGCCAACAAGAAGGCGGCTGAGATTGAAGCCAAGCTCGCTGACTACGCTAAGAAGTCGGATCTCGATGCCTACGCTAAGAAGGCTGATCTCGATGCAACCAACGCAACGGTTCAAGCACAGGCTACTCAGCTTCAGAACGCTCTCGCCAACATCGCAGCGCTCGAAACGAAAGTGACGAAGCTCGAAGAGGCTAAGGCTACGTTGCAGACGCTCATCGACGGCAAGGTTGACAAGAAGGAATTCAACGACACGGTTGCTGACATCCTTAGCAAGATCAAGGCTGTTCAGGGTAACGTGGATGCACTTGAAAAGGCTTGCAACGAAAAGGCTGAAAATCTCGTTAAGGCTGACAAGGCACTCAGCGATCGCATCGATGCGCAGAAAACTGCCATTGAGAAATTTGAAGAACGCCTTAAGGCTGTTGAGACGAAGAACTTCCTCAGCGCAGAGCAAATCGAAGCATTGAAGAAGATCGCTACGCTCGAACAAGGTGTTGCTGACAACAAGAAGGCTGCTGCTGACAACAAGACTGCTATCGGCGAAAACAAGACCGCTATCGGCGAGAACAAGACGAAGATCACGAATCTTCAAACTGCTCTCGATCAGGTGAATGTTGATCTTGGAAAAGTAAAAGAAGAACTCGCTAAGCGTCCCACGAAGGAAGAAGTTGAGGCTCTCATCGATGCTAAGGTGAATCCCCTCAAGGACCAGATCGCCAAGATCAATGAACGTCTGAACTTCCTTCAGTACAACCTCCTCGTAGGTCTCGAACTCATCCCCGATAGCTACTATCGCGGTATCGAAGCCATCGAAAGCAACCAGTTCGCCTACAACACTTGGACGGTGAACAAGCTCGTGAACGGTGTTGTAGACTACCAGGTGAACCCCACGCAGGCTACTGCTACTAAGCTCACCAGCCGTTACGCTGAGGCGGTTTATCACCTCAACCCCGCAGGTGCTAAGATCGATACGGCTGCTGCTAACTTCACTTACCTCCCCATCGATCGCGCTTACCGCGCTACGAACAGCGCTGCTGTGATCACGGTGAAGAAGGCTACGGTTGAAAACGGTCTCCTTAAGCTCGTCTTGGATATCAAGGGCGCTACGAAGGATATCGATGTTAATAAGGAGGTAACCACCGCTGCTCTTCAGTACAAGGCTCCCGGTGAAACGCCTCGTATCATCACTTCGGCTTACGACGCGATTTACACGAACGAGTTCTCGAAGCTCCAACTCTTTGATCTCGACAAGCAGCTTGTTGCCGGTGTAAACAAGAACAGCACGACTTCCGGTTGGGATATCAACAACGAAGGCGATTCTTTGGCTATCGCTAAGAAGGTACGTACCAACGGTGTTCAGAAGGATGGTACGACCATCGCTATGGATCAGAACGCTGCTGAAGCTGTAAGCCGCCTCACGAAGAATGGTTTCCACTACGAATACCACCTCGTGAAGACGGATGCTAACGACAAGTCTTTCGAAGCCTTCACGCTCGACAGCAAGACGGGTCTCATCAAGTCGAAGTACGACGAGAAGAAGCCTTTCGTTAACGTTGGTAAGACGGCTACTGTTCGTGTAACCCTCGTTCAAGGTAAGGACGAAGTCGCAACCCTTGGTTTCTTCACTGTACACATCTCGCAGAAGGATGCAGTGATCAAGGAATTCACCAGCAAGAACGAACTCAAGTTCACTTGCGACAACAAGGAAAATGCTGCTGACAAGTACGAAGCTAAGGTAGTTGACCTCGCTGCTGAACTCAAGGCTAAGGCTGAACTCGAAGCTAATGCTTGGGAATTCGTTAAGACCGGCGGTGAACTCACGCAGTACACCTTCGACAACAACGTAGCTAAGCAAGCTGCCAAGAAGCTCGGTAAGGTAACCCTCTCTGCTGATGGTAAGAACCTCGTTTGGGACAACATCACGAAGGAGCAGGTAGCTACCCTCAGGCCCGGTGCAAGCGTTGCTACTTACGTTAAGGTACAGAAGAAGAGCGATCCTAACGTTCGCTTCTATGTGAAGTTGACTTACAACCCCGCAAGCGAACAAGCTGCTCCTGTGGCTACCTTCGCTGGTGAACGCATCAGCAACGACTGGTTCAAGAACAACATCCGCACGGATGAGAAGGAATTGCGCATGCACTTCTACATCGAACCCAACAACACGCAGTTCAACCGCTTCGACAAGTTCATGTACTCGATCAATGAGAGCTACAAGAACGGCACGGTGAAGATTGCTCCTCTCGCAGGCTACTCTCAGGCTGTCTTGACTTCGGTACACTCCGGCTGGCGCTTCGTTACGCCGAAGGAAACTGTGGTTCCTGGAAACGATGGTAAGCAGTACACCCTCAAGGTGAGCCAGAATGGTCTCGAACTTCTTGCTAACAATGTGGTGATCGCTAAGATCACGAACGATCAAGAAGGTACGATCGAATTGCTCAACAACCCCACCACGCAAGTTCTCTTGAACAACGCCGGTCACAAGCAACTCAAGGCGCTTGAGACCCTCACGGCTCGCGTAGGTTACGTTACCACGGTATGTGCTGAAGGCAACGTGAAGACGCTCACTACGAAGGGTGAAAACGAGTTCGACGTGAAGTTCCTCCGTCCGCTCGACCTCAACTTCGACGGTGCTGTTGAATTCCTCGACGCTAACATCGGTACTACGACCAAGACGCTCGACTTCACTAACATCGTGAAGTTCACTGACTGGCGTGATCGTAACGCTGCTCAAGTTCTCGCTAACGACCATGTAACGATGGAAACCCTCTACGGTGTGACCACGATCTATGTGGCTAACGAAGCTGAGTGGACGACGAACCTCAATGGTGACAACATCGCTACGACGAAGCTCGTTATGAACTACGGCGACCGCGGTCTCCACATGACCGGTGGTACTCCCAGTGCTGCTGCTCCTATCGCAGGCTTCACGGCTTATGATGTAAATCATCTGCCCTCGTTCACTTACACCACGCAGCAGAAGGCGTTCAAGGATTACCAAGTACGCGTACCGGTTAAGGTAGGTTACTCTTGGGGTACTTTCAATGATCACATCACTGTGACCATCAAGGGTACGCTCAACAACGACACGAACAACACGCGTCGCAAGTAATCTCTCGATTACAAGACGTAATGAATAATGCGAAGAGCAGTGCAGGCTTGCCTGCCTGCTCTTTGCTTTTTATTGAAGGACATGAATATGAAACAATTCCTTTCTTTGGCCCTCTTGGGCGTGGGAATGCTCTTTGCAGCATGCACCGGTTGCAAGTCTGATAAACAACAAGGACCGCAACCGACGGAATTTGAACAGAGCATGACCAAAAAAGATACTGCCGACGTGCAGAAGACTGTCGCGCAGTTCTTTGGTTTCTTGAAAAACAAGAAGTACTACGATGCAGCGCAAATGCTCTACATTCGCCCCACGGGGGAGGGTAGTGAAATGCAACTGCTGTCGAATAAAGAAATGGATGACTACGTCGGCTTCTGGAAGAATTTCGATTTCGATTCCTACAGCATCGACTATGTCAAGTTTTTTTCAGCCGAAAACAACGAAGTGGCTTGTAATGTTGTACTCATGAAAGGGCAGAACGGTGCTCCCGATGCGACAACAAAGATGTTCTTCACTCCCGTTTTTCGCAATGGAAAGTGGCATTTGATTCTCACTGACAGTCGTCACGGTGAAACGACGGTGACGCAAGACGGTCAGACGGAGTCAAAGGAACTCTACGAACGCCGCGATTCGCTGAAAGAAGTGTATCGCGAAAGCGATGCAGCGAAGGAAGCCAAGAAATAACTTCCGGATACAGACTTTGATTTGCTCCAATTTGCCATGGCAGATTGGAGCAAATGGTCTTTTATGGCCTAACGTGCGGAGGTTCAAAACCGAATTCGTAACTTTGCCAATGCACGACAACCAGTTTAGTTTATGGCAGATAGTACAATAAAAAATCATCCCCGACATTTACACCGAAAACTCAATATCATAGTAAAAGTCGGCATACTGTTGATGGAAAGTGCCGGAGACAGTAACCGCATCGTTCGCAACATGCGTCGAGTGGCGGCTTTTCTGGGCTTAGACAATGACAACTTACACATCGATATTCTTTATGGTACAGTCAAGGTGAGCTATTGTGACGAGTCGCACTCGTTCAGTCGTTTTGCTCACTCAGACAAGTATACAATTAACATGAAAGTCTTGGCCGATGTGAGTCAACTTTCGTGGAAAGCGATTCGGGAGGATGAGTCCATCAAGTCTTTTGAGCGTAAATTAGACGATCCGACCTTGGTGAAACCGGACTACCCGGTATGGATGGTCATTCTCGGGGCAGCCATGGGCAGTGGTGGGTTCTCGGTATTGTTCGGCGGCGATTGGCCTTCTTTCATTCCGGCGGCGATTTCCGGTTTCGTGGGCTTCTCGGTGCGCTACTTCTTGTTGTCCAACCGCTTCAATTTCTATATGGTCACCGCGCTCACGGCCTTTCTCGCGACGCTGACGGCTTGGCTCATGTTCCTCATTTTGCCGGAAGGCTTCACACAATGTCCTTATCACTCCTTCCTCTGTTGTGCGCTCTTTCTTGTGCCCGGGGTGGCCCTGATCAACTTCCTTGACGACATGCTCGACAATTATTTGTTGGTCGGCTTGGCTCGATTGGGTAATGCGGCTTTGCAGATCGCGTCGATGACTTTCGGCATCGTTTTGGCCGTTAGTGTCTGCGGGGTGACCAATTTCTTGGGTAACCTGAGCATGCAACCCATCATTTCCTATTGGGAAGCGGCGGTGGTGACCGGTATTTCGGCCACGGGCTTTGGAATGATCTTCAATGTGCCGCGCCGCTCTTTGCCGATTGTCGCCTTATTAGGTTTTCTCGGGATGTGTCTGCGTAATTTCATTGCATTCGACCTCGGTCAAGGGCTCATTTTGGGTTCTTTGGCCGGTGCGACACTCATTTCTTTGTTGGCAGTGCGCTTTGTACACGCGGCGAGAAGTCCGAATCACGTCCTAACGATTCCCGGGGTGATTCCGATGGTACCGGGAATATTGATGTATCGCGGCATTTTTGGTTTCGTGCATCTCGGAACCGACGTCGCAGAGTTCATGGCGGCTTTCAGCAACTTGCTCAATGCGGGGCTGATTGTCCTGTGTCTTTCGATAGGAGTAGCCACACCGAATATCTTTGTTCGCCGTTGGATTGCAAAAAGACGCCGAGAAGAGCTCAATGCGCTTGTTGCCGAACGACGGAAACGAGGAAAATTCGTCGCTTTGGCCGATTTTGATTGATTTTTTGCCTGTGGGACGTGCTTATCGCTGAGAAGCACGTCCCACATTCCTTTTGCGAATAATCGCCCAGAATATGTGTTTCTGCAAAGTGATGAGTTTGCAAAATCACTACATTGGAGAAAAAGTTGAGGATTTTTCCTCGAAACGCTTGGAGCTTTGAAAGAAACACCGTACTTTTGCACTCGCAATCGGGAAGCAACGCTAATCGCAACGCTGAACAACAAGATTGCAGCGATAATTGACTTACTTACATAAACGAATCAAGGAAGATATAAGAACAACGAAGCATCTACTTAAGTAGGTGCTCGGGTAATGAATAGTCTCTTTAAGAGATTGTTTTTGCTAACGTCAATCTACGATTCAATGGATACGACATTCTGAATCAGAAAACAAACAAATATCATATTTACAATGAAGAGTTTGATCCTGGCTCAGGAT
>JABZKU010000042.1 GCA_015257125.1 Prevotellaceae bacterium
CCCCACCCGACCGTGAGGCCTTTCCCCGCGGGGCGGGGCTACCGCTCGGCACCCCTCGCACCGAGCAACCCTCTTCCACCACGAAAGGCGGCGAACGGCGCACTGCCCTTTTCGCCTTTCTCCGCTCCTATATTATATATACGCGCGCGTGAAGGGGACTTTTCCTCCCCTCGGCGGGAGGGGATCGGTGCGCCCTGCGGAGGAAAAACGGAAAGGCGGGGAGAAACGCACGGGAAGGTGGACATTTTCTCCACACCGTGGAAAAGACTGTGGAAAACAAATTGTGGATAAGTGGAAAATCGGCGCGCTTTTTCCACCGCTCCGCAACGAACGGATTCAAAGCGGCGAACGGTGCCCGAGCAGCGGGGCGCTAAACCGCGAAAGCGCTGCGCGAAGCCCCAAAGCCCCACACGAGGTGGCGAAAACTTGCATTAAAGCGAGAGAAGCGCAGCCCCTGCGAACGGAAAAGCCCGCACACCGGCACGGAAACTCAGCATCCGACCGCAAAAACACAGTGCTTGTCAACAAAAAAGGGCGTAGCGAGCCGGAAACGAGCGAGAGAAAAGCCAAAAACAGTTGCGCCCCTCGCACGATAACGACGAGGGGCGCCAGCCGGCGGGCACGGATATTTAGCAAAACAAAGCCTTTCGCGGCGACCAATGAGGAAAAATAAACGCGAAAGGGGGTGATAGCGAACCGACAACGCGGTTGCACAGCAAAAGAAACACAGTTGCACAGCAGAAGAAACACGGAGAGCGCAGAAATGCGAGGACTAAAGCGGCAGACCGGGGGTGCTGACGGACGAAGCAACGCGGTTGGTAGCAGAAGAAAGGCGGAGGGCACAGAAATGCGAGAACTAAAGCGGCAGACCGGGGGTGCTGACGGACGAAGCAACGCGGTTGGCAGCAGAAGAAACGCGCCGGCAGCGGAAATGCCCAGGGCGGGGCTTAGCGGTCGTCAGCGCACAGCAGTTTCGCGCCGATAACTCGCCGCACCTGCGCCTCTTCTATCTATAATAAACCTCGCACGAGCAATTTCCCCGACCGCCGGCGCATTTTCCCTTTGCTCCCCACCCCGTTCGCTTCAATGGCACAACTCATCGCCCGCACGCCCCTCACGGCCACGCGCGCATTCACCCACTCGCCCGCGACTTCTACTCCTTGCGCACCATCTTCCCAGCCGTTATACCGCGTTCTTGCTCCTTTTGCGCACAGCTGCAGGGAAAGTAAACGGGTGAACAAGTAAACCTGGTCTACAAGGAAACGTAAACGAGTAAACCCGTAAACGAGAGGAACACGCGAAGCAACCCTCTCACACGTTTACTCGTCTACGAGTCGACTGGTCTACAAGGGAAGTAAACGGGTAACAAGTAAACCCGTAAACGAGAGGAACACGCGAAGCTACCATCTCACGCGTTTACTCGGTCTACGCGTTTACACGTCTACTCCTCCCTCCTTTACGAAAGAAAAAAGAAATCGGCGCACCTCTGCGAGAGAAGTGCGCCGACTGTTCGGGCGGGTTGAAAAAAGAGGGCAAGCCTCCGCCGCTCTACCCGAGGGAGCGGACCAAAACGAGCTTAGGCTTCAGCCTTGGGCTCAACGCTTACGACGCTGCGGTCGCGTGCGCCACGCTTGAAGACTACAGTGCCGTCTGCGAGCGCGTAGAGGGTGTGATCGGAACCCATACCCACGTTCTTGCCGGGGTAGTGAGCGGTGCCGCGTTGGCGAACGATAATGTTACCGGCTACGCAAGCCTGTCCGCCCCAGATCTTAACACCCAGACGTTGTGATGCTGATTCACGGCCGTTCTTCGAACTACCTACACCTTTTTTGTGTGCCATTGTGTTGTGTGTGTTAAGTGGTTATGCGATTACTTCTTTAATAGTGACTTCGGTAAACTGGTGGCGATAGCCGTTGAGTTTACGATAGCCCTTGCGGCGCTTCTTGTGGAAAACGAGCACCTTGTCGCCCTTGACGAGGGGCGTGGTAACTTCTGCCACGACTTTAGCACCTGCGACGGTGGGAGCACCCACTTTCACTGCGCCGTCGGCGTCAATGAGGAGCACCTTGTCGAATTCAACAGTTTGTCCGCTTTCAGCATTGCGGACGCGGTCTACGAAAAGCTTGCGGCCTTGCTCGACCTTAAACTGATGACCGTTGATCTCTACGATTGCGTACATGAGATGTGTGATTTGTGTGATAAAACGGTTTTTTCCGGGGGGCGCGCTTCGCTCCTTCCGCCCGCACCTTTTCTTTCGAAACGGCACGACACGCACGGGGCGACGCGACTTCTTGGGCCTCGTCGGACTCTATACGGGCGCAAAGGTACAACTTTTTCTCAGAGTGAGCAAAAAGCCCACGAGTTTTTAGGGCATTCGGGCAAAAAAGTCGCCCTTCTCCCCTTTTTCGCTACGCTCCAAAGGAGAGAGGGGAAGCGTGTTGCACTTCTATATTGAAAGACACATTATATCGGGAAAAGTCTGTATCTCTTAAGCTCTAGTTAGCAGCTTACAACTTATAATTAAGCCCAACAGCAAATGCCATAAGGTCAGGATAACCCGGCACAAAAATCGTAGCAAAATCCAGCTTTGAGCTAATCGCAAACTTGTACTCTAACTCCCCTCCGTACCATAAAAACTTGTACTGCCATTTATCTGTCGGTGTTCCTTTGTAGTATTTCGTATCTACATAGTTAGGGATAAGAAACCAATTATGTCGATAAATCCACGTTGGACCCATTCCCCCGAGGAGGCTATGCCGACCAATTTGAAAAATACGAGCTCGTAGCCCAATACTCGTCACACCTGCAAACTGGGCAGCACAATCCGCATATAGGCCTTGTATAAACTTGACAGAAAGGATATCAGGTACAATAAAGTATTCATACGTAAGGAGAGCACCCAAGTCCAAAACAAAATAAGCCTGTTCGTCTAAGCGATTGGGCATCAGCTCTGCATTAGGCTTTCCACTAAGAGGGTGGAAGCTGAGTCCCATAAATTTCAAACCAATGCTATGACGTTTCGACTTCTGAGAAAGAATGGGATATTGCGACGGTGCCTCTATGCCTTTATTCTCATCTGAGTCGTTAAGTGAGAGCCTTACTTGCTTATCGCCCCAATCCTCCACTTCAAATCCTTTGTGAGCAAGAGCTTCAAGGGCTTGAGGCTCTTGCTCATCAAAAACCTGAGCCCCGACACTCATCGTCATGAGGAGCATCAAAAGGCAAACTATTCTTCTAAGTCTTATCACTACTCGTTATATTTATATACTAACCACCCCCAACATTCTACAATTCTAAGCAGACAAGTTCCTATTCTGAGGATGCAACTCCAAACACCATCTCTTATGACTTCACAAATATCAGAATAATTCTTGATATGCAGGGCAACCGCATCAAATCTTTAGTAACTTTTTGAGATCGTATAGAGTCGCCCGATTGCTCATTTGGGCAACGCATTTTTCAAGAGTATGGCCTTCGTGCTTTCCATTTCCTCGTCCCAGAGTTTCCACGCTTTCAACTGCTGCTCGATCTCCTGCACCAAATCTCGCTGCTCGCACATCAAGAAGGTGGCCACCGTGGCCGAATATTCCCGTTCGGGGAGACCTCCGTGAAGCAACGCCCTACATTTATTGCGTACTTCGTAACGATCCGTCTCCGTTTGACAACGCTCTATCAAACGAAGACAGTCAGCAATGTCTGCATTGAGGCTGGTGCAAAGCTCTGCTCGAGGTTTGGCAAACATCACCCTATCATTAAGTCCGAGCACACTGATTGTAGCAGCTCCCTTTTTATTTTTCGCAAAAAGGTAGCCATTGCGCATAAAAAGGTAATCATTCGGACAATCAAACACAGGATGCACAATAGGTTCATTTGCTTCCACATCGTAATCCCCCTTACTCGTGTTGCAAAAGGCACACGAAGGCAACAGATTTCCCCATTCCACCACGCATGCTTTGTGCTTACTTTTGCATTTGAAATGCTCTACATCCCAACGATGTCCATTTACTCCAAGTTTAACCTCGGCATAAGCGCACTTTCCATGCGTCATCTTCAATAAAGCTTCCTTAATATAAGGCTGAGCCCACACTCGTATCTCTTGGCCTCTACTTGAGGCTTCGACATATCGACGGGTGAGTTCCTCCTTCTTGTCGGTCAACTTCGCCGGTTCTTGGGGCAGGTCTAACTTGATCATATGCTGTTTACGCCATTTCTTCGAGCCTAATTCGGTAAATACTCCGCATCGGGTTACCGGGACGCATCATTTCGTCTAAACGTTCGTAATACCGCTGTGCTGCCGCGCGATCCTTATTTCGTAGCGCCTCTTCAAAATCTTTTTTTACAGCATTGTAAGCTACGGACAAGACGTCATCTCCCAACTCCATGGTCACACCGAGAATTTCCTCAACCGTCCAGCCCGTGAAATTCGTCACATTAGAACGCTCCGCCTCTATCTCCCCGCTTTCCGCATTGCGACGCAGCACATAGAGGTTCACGTCCTCCATCGATTGGAGCACATGTGGGCTGTGGGTCGTGACGATAAACTGCACCTTGGGAAAGATCTTCGAGAGTGTGGGCACAAGATCGCGCTGCCACTTGGGATGCAGGTGCAAATCAATCTCGTCCACCAGCACAACGGCCTCTTCGTGCAAGGGATTTTCTGCGTCGGGATACAATTCAAACATCCGTTTACAGAAATCTGTGAGCCAAGTCAAGGTGGTTTGATAGCCGAAGCCCAGTTCTTCAAAACGCACATCGCCATCTTTTCCGGCAGAAAAAACAACGACAACATGTTCGTTATCATCATCTTTCTTAAAAGAAAAATCTGTCACGCCGGGGAACAAGTCACTTCTCACCAAATCGTGCATCTTTTCCAACCGCTTTTGGGACTTCTCGCTGCCGCTCTTCTGCGAATAATCCAACTGCAACAGCCATTCTTGAAGATCCAACAAGCGAGCATCGGACGAAAACAAAGTGTAATAGGGAAAAGTCACCCGCTGACTAAGTACTGCTCGCGCCGGAACTCGATTTACGCCATAGGGAAAGAGATCAAGATAAGAAACTGTTCCCTTCGCGCATTCGATTCTTGAATCAGAATTCCAATGATCCCCGTTGCTTAGAATTGACTTTACGCACTGTTGTGGTTTAACTTCCCTAAAGAAGCCTTCATAACCTCGTGCTATGAACGTTGTACCTTCTTCAATTACCTCCCTTTCCTCTCCGATTTCTACTTTAAAATCTAATTTAGAAACGACCAAATAGGACAACGCCCGCAGTACATTCGTCTTGCCCGTATTATTCTCGCCGAGCAACACCGTCCACTGCTTTATCTCGCCGTCCGCACCACGGCAATCCACGGCTAAGTCTTTGATACACTTATAATTTTGAATGGAAAAGCTTTCAATTTTCATAAGAGAAGAAACGTTTTTGGCCGATGTTTCACGGCGATACGAACGAGTGGGGAGAAAGGTTTTGACGATCGAGCGCAGCACGCAAAAGAAGTTGGTGCAAGATGGACAACGTTCGAAACAGTTTACACTGCAAATGTATGAAAAACAACGCGTTTAGACAAACGAATGTAACTTTTTTCGAGGCACAAAACACACATTTAGCCCCAAACAAAAGCACGCCGACGCGAGGGGCGTCGGCGTGGTGGGAAAGAAGTGAGCGGAACGTGGCCGCCCTACTCCACCCGAAGGCGGAGGGGTGCGGGAAGGGCGTGGAGCGTCTGCATCAGGCGGTGGAAGGTGTCGACACTGTCGGCAAGACGGAGGACGCCGGCGGCACGACCGACAAGGAGGCAGCCCGAGGAGTCGGAGGGGCGATTGCCGGGATGAATGAGAATGCCGGCACGACCGGGGACGCCCTCCAAACGCGGCAGGCGTGCGCACCACACTTTCGACCACTGACGGGGCGAACGCAGAAAGCGGGGCGAGGGAACATCGAGACGGAGATCGTATTCGCCCGCGGGAATGGCGGGATGCGCTCCCGACATCGGGGGTTCGAGGGTGGCGACGGAGCGCAGACCGACTTCGGTCGGCAACAAGAGGATGCCTTCTGTTCCGCCGGGAAGGATTGCTGTGCGGCAAAGACGAAGTAATGAGGACATGGGGTTGTGATTTAGGGTAAACAAGAAGGGAGTAAACGGGTAAACGAGTAAATAAGTAGACGAGTAAACCAGTAAACAAGTAGACGAGAGGAACGCTCGAATTAGCAAATCACGCGTTTGCTTGTCTACAAGGAAAGTAAACCGGTAAACAAGTAGACCCGTAAACGCGAGAGTAAGCAAGTGGTTCGGCAAATCCGCTCATGCGCAACAAGCGAACGCGGGGTGCAGTCGAACGAGTTGCTCTCGCGTTTAATCGGCTACAAGGAAAGTAAACAGGCAAACAAGTAGACCCGTAAACGCGAGAGTAAGCAAGTGGTTCGGCAAATCCGCTCATGCGCAACAAGCGAACGCGGGGTGCAGTCAAACGAGTTGCTCTCGCGTTTACCCGTCTACCGGTTTACTTGTTTACTTGCCTACTCCTCTACTCGATTTCAAAAAGCCGGTGACGCCCAGCACGCTGCCGGCATAGATCAGACACTGGGCGAAGACCCAGAGGACGCTGTCGTGAATCGTGCCCATCGGGGGCAGGAGCAAGCCCATCAGGGCAAAGGCCACGCCGGCGGCGAGCAGCGCGACGGCGGTGATTTCTTGTAGTTTGTAGTGCTTCATCGGAAAGCGTATGAGGTTGAACATCGGAATGGGGCTGCACGGCAGCCGATAGGGCGAGAAAGAGTGCCAATCCTATTAGATGGATATCTCGTTCTTTTTGCTTATTCATTTTATATATAGTGGTTTAATGATGTTTTGTGATAGTATCAATCTGAAAGTTCCTTCTATCTTCTTTTTATACGCCAATTTCACTTCTTTTTCTCGTCTATTTACTCAAAATAGAAAGTTGTAGTACTATCTATTTTAGGTGTTTATCTCTATCTATCGATATTTCATTTTCACTCTATCGACAGAAACCAAAGAACGACAGCGAATTAAGTAAGTGAATCGGTTGTATTTTTAGGCGATCGGCGGCCAAGGGGTGGCGCTCCCCCACCTTGAGGAGGAGCGACCACCGATTGCGCCTGCGCTATCCGCGAAGGAACGAGTCGCGACGGCCGAGGGCTTAATGACCGGCGGGTGCCACCGTGGGCATTCCGCCCGGAGCGGGAACAGCCGTGCCGCCCGGAGTGGGCGTGCCCGAGGGATTACCGCCCGTGCCCGAAGGAGTGCCACCCGTGGCAACGGGGGTACCGCCCGGCGTGGGCGTACCCGAGGGGTTACCGCCCGTGCCCGAAGGAACGCCGCCCGTGCCGACGGGAGCGGGAACAGCCGTGCCGCCCGTGCCGACGGGAGCGGGAACAGCCGTGCCGCCCGTGGCAACGGGAGTGCCGCCCGGTGTGGGCGTGCCCGAGGGGCTACCACCCGTACCCGAGGGATTACCACCCGTGCCCGAAGGAGCGCCACCCGTGCCTGCGGGGTTCGTGCCGGGAGGCGTGGTACCGGGTTGGTTCGTGCCGTCACCCTTCTTCTTTTTGTCGCGCCGGTAGAAGCTCACCGCGTGGTCTTTGACCGAGAGGGCGCGGCGAATGCGCGAGGAGGGATGAAAAACGATGTGCACGCGCTTGATCATCGCGGGACTGACGCTCTGTTCCTCCTTCACTCCTTTTCCGCAGCGCAACGAGGGGCGGAACGAACCGAGATCGCCGAGGCGGATGCTGCGTCCCTGCTGGAGGCAGTCGATGATCTCGACCTCGAGGGCATCGACCACGGCCTTGACGTCGGCCGAAGCGAGGGTACATTTCTTTTCGATGCGCTCGATGATTTTGGCGCGGTCGTCAGCCGCTGCGGTGACGAGTTGCGGGTAGTAGAGGATGTCGCCGGTCTTGATGTTCTTGCGGCGAATAACGTGGTAGGTTAACATAAGGTTGAAATTTAAGGGGTTAATGAAAGGAGAAGGGAGATGGTGGACGAGCAAACGGGTAAACAAGTAGACGAGTAAACTTGTAGACAGGTGAACGAGTAGACGAGTGCCGTCGCGTCATCGTGAGCATCACCTCCCTTCACTCTCCAATACAATCGAGAGGGGCCAAATGTGACAGGGAGAGGGCAGAAAATTCGTATAAAAAATGTTTCATCGCTCAAAATCAATGCGTTCGAAAGCCGAAAAAGAGGCGAAAAAAGTCCACAATGTTTTGTCATTTCTCCGCACATTCTCACGAAAAGGTGTGGAGTTTGTGTTCATTCTCACCAATACAACGAAAAGTTGCGAACCCCGCCAATACAACGCAGGGAAATGCCCCAAAATAGGCGATTTCATCGAAGCAGAAAGCGTTTCATGGCGTGACAAGGGAGAGGAACTGAGCGTAAGAAAGCTCGTCAATCTCAAACACTTACCCAAACCAAGCGCAAGAAAAGGAAGAAAATACGGCAGTGAGTTCGAAAAAGTTTATACCTTTGCAGCACAGCGAGGCGCAAAAACCACGAAAACACCGCCTCGCCCATTGCATTTCCCTTAAATCATCGAAGTTATGCCCCTATTCAGTCCCTATTTCCCCCTCGAATCCAACGCCTACCGCGTCGGCAAGAGCGGACAGTTGCGCCGCCAAATGGGCACCGCGGGTTTCGGCCTCTATGTGATGGTGCTCTCTCACCTGCGCGACTGTCCCGACTGCACGACCGAACTCGACTACGACGCGCTGGGCTACGAACTGCACGAAGACCCCGCCCTCGTCCGCCGCGTGGTGGAAGACTTCGGGCTCTTCCTCCTCGACCGCGAGCACGGCACTTTCACCGCCGAAGCCCTGCGAGAGGTGGCCGCCGCCGCTCGTCCGCGCACTCGATCGAAGCGCAACAACGCAGAACGGCACCGCCGCGAGAGAAAAAGTTCGCGCCGAACGACCGACACCGCCGACACGTGTCCCGAAGAAACGACGGAGGAGGCCGACAATGACGACACGGGCTCCGGCGAGAAAACAGCGGCGGCAGCCGACGACACCGCCGACCTGTTCCCCAACGAAACGGAGGAGGAAGCCGACACCGCCGACGCGCTCTCCGACGCAACGGCGCAAGACGACGCACTCACCGCCGACACAGAAGCCGTTTACGACAGCGCGCAGCCGAAAAACGATCGACCCGTCGCGGAAAGAAAAGAAGAAAATAAAAAACCCTCTCCCCCTATAGTCCCCCTCCCCCAAGGGGTGAGTGGGAAGGGCGAAACGCCCCAAAACGCACGGCGGGAGGAGGAAGCGCAATCGCGTTTTTCGGCTGTCGCCGTGTCGTTGCCGCCACCGTCCGTGCGGGGTGACGAAAGCAAGTTGCCCGCAATGAGCGCGAAGGCGGAAACGAACGCTGAGCGCCCCACCCCTTCGGACGAAATGCCCGCAACCGCCCAGCCCACCACGGCCACGACCGCGGGCGACCTGCCCGCAATGAGCACCCCGGCGAACACGGCGAGCGAAACCGCCCCGCAAATAGTGGAAAATTCGACCAAAGGCGAGGGATACACCCCCGAAAGCGAGGGAAAATTTCCCCTTGTGAGCGCCCTATCGAACACGGCCGGCGAAACCACGCCGCAAGGGATGGAAAATTCGCTCGATGTGAAAGAGGACGACGAGCGGACGGAGCGGAATCGCCGCCCGGCGCATTGGACGCGTGAGCGGTTTGTCGCGCCGAATGCGAGGGAGGTGGCGGCCTATGCGCACTTTTTGGGGCGGCCGCGGTTCAACGCGCTGCAGTTTGTGCTCTACTACGAGTCGCGCGGTTGGCTATTGCAGGGCGGACTGGCCGTGGCCGATTGGCGCAGCTTGGTGAAACTCTGGTTGGTGCGCGGCGATGTGCAACGCCGTGGGGCGCAGGGCGAACCGCAGACCGCCTACGCCGCACAAACGAGCGGCTTTTCGGGTCGGAATGCGCCAAAATCGCCGATTTCATCGACCGACGGCAGCAAAACTTCGCCTTCGCTCCCCTCGGCCGCCGGCGTTCGTCAGCCGACGCGCACCACCTCAGTGCAACAACGGCGGGAGGACGATTTGGCCCGGTGGGCGAGCACCCTGCTGGGCGTGACGCCCGACGCGCTCAGCGCGGGAAGTACGTCGTTTGCCGCCCCCTCATCGCCCGATCTCGCCGCGTCTTCCGAGACTTCGGCGGGCACTTCGCCGCAACTGCTCCTCGGTGCGAACGAAAGCGGGCGTTCGTTCGCCTACGCCGACGAGGATACCACTGAGCACCAAGCCTTTGCCGGCGAAAGCACCGCACCCGACGACGCGCTTTCCGCCCACGTGGCCGAGCCTGCACACAACAATGCGCAGGAAGGAGCGAAGGGCGAAGCGAAAGTTCGCCTCATGGGCGAGACCTCAGATCGACAATCCACTGAAAACAACATACTTGACACGGAAGCACTACCCGAGACGGGCGGCGTTTCCGCCCACGAAAACACCCTTTTGTTCACCTTCAACACACCCCCTCATGTATCACGAAAATCACTCGAGCCCTTCCCCGTCGCACACGGCGGAAAACGCGCTCCACGCCCCGATGGCCGGGGCCATGTCCACCCTCTTCCGCTCGCCGACGAGCCGTCGCCGACCGACGATGCCGCCGAACGGCGTCGCAGTGCCGCCGAACGGCGCGAATGCACCGCGTGCCTGCACGAATATCGCGCCGGCTGCGTGCCCTTCTGAGATGAGCGAGGCGGAACGCGTCTACTGGCGACAGCGGATCTTCCACTTTTACAACCCCTCGCTGCAAGCCACCGTGGCCGAGAACCCGGGATGGTGCTATTGCAACGACAAATTGCTCACCCTCAAGCGCTTTCGCGAACAGTTGGGCGCGGATTCGGCGAACGCTTGGCTGTGTCTGCAACTGAACCACACGGCGAAGTCGTGGGGGAGCGCCGACGGGCTGACGAGCGATCAGTTGCAGGCGGCGGCCGCAGCCATCGCGGTGGCGTACGGCGAACTGAATTTGGGCGAGGTGATGCTCTATTTGTGCTACTTGTTGGCGGGTCGCTACGGCAAGGTGGCTTTCGGTGCGCTGACGGTGGACGCGATGGTGTCGAACTTGCCGGAATTTATGAAGGAACGCAACCGCGAGCGGGGTCGCTATGAGCGTATGCTGGAAGATGCTGCGCGGGCTCGGGAGGCGGCGGAGCACGCGAAACACTGTTGCACGCGCGAACGCTATTTGGAGCTGCGCGCTCTGGCTTTGCAGCGCACGAACGGCGACGAACAGGCGGCCCGCGAACTGCTGAAACAGCGGTTTTGGCTGGAGGAAGAGATGAATAAGTAGACGAGTAGACAGCTGTAAACGAGTAGACACGAGAGGCAGTCAAAGCGGCGAATCACGCGTTTACTCGTAAATGAGTAGACGGGGAAACGAGAGGAGCACTCGAAGCGGCGAATCACGCGTTTACGCTGTGTACCAGTTCACTTCGTCAACGAAGTCCACCTGTGAACAGGTAGACGGGTAAACATGTAGACGCGTGAGTCACTCGACCGCATCACGCGTTTACGCTGTGTACCGGTTTACTCCGTTTACGAAGTCTCCCCCGGTCTACACAACAACCATCAACCATGACAACCCATTACGATCAATACCTCGCCCCGCACCTTGAGATGGTGCGCGGCATTGTGCGCCGGCACTCGTATCCGGCGAGCGAAACGGCCGATAATTTTCAGAGTGTGGTGCTCGTCCTGCTCGAACACCTGGAAGAGTTGGGCGCGCTGGCGCAGGGCGCGCTCGGCGGTGCGGCGCAGTTCGATCCGCGGCCGTGGATTTCGACCGTGACGCTCCACGCGCTATCGACGCTCAACCGCCGCGCGCAGCGGCATCGCGCCACGCATCTCACCCCCGCCGGCCGCCCGAGAGCGGACGAGGAGGAGGGGGCGAACGAAGCCCTCGCGGAGGGAACGAACGCCGGGTGCCTCCCCGATTCCCTCGTGAACGACAGCGCCGCGGCGGCCGAACCTTTCGCCCCCTTCGCCCCGAAACCGGCGCAAGACGCACCGAAACGCTGGGCGCGCCGCGAAAGGGCGATCGCCACGCACGACACGTGTCTGGAAAGTTGGCACACGGGGCTTTCGCGTCCCGGTTTTCACCGCACGAAGGCGGGGCGGCTGTGGACGGCAATGCGGCGCAGGGCACGACAAGCGGGTTCGGCCTTCGACTATGCGCGGGTGCTGGATGCGCGGTGGTCGCGTGCGCTCTCAGCTTTGGGCACGGAGTCGCGAAGTGTGGTGCTGCTGCACGCCGACGGGTGGAGTTCGGCCGAAATCGCCGAGGCGATGGGGCTGAGTGCGCCTTCGGTGCGCCAGTTGTTGAGCCGCGGACGCGCACGGCTCGCCCGAGTACGCGATCGCCCCGGCGTTTTTCGGCAGAAAAATTTGGCCGATTGAGTGATTTTTTCCACTTTTGCCTTGGACTCGGGAGTTTTTTCCCGAAGGTCTACCATGATTTAGTTGTTCGGCGCACGGAATTCGTTCCTGCGCCGTTTTTTTCGGTGCACCGACCCGGCGTTAGTTTTTCGGCGCGGCAGTGGTGACGGATGCTTTCGCGCGGCGCTCGCGCGTATATAAGAGATTGTTCGCGTAATTTCCGGCGCGAAAATTTGGCCGATTGAGGAGATTTGCCGAATTTTGCGTTTATCCTCGATTTGGTTCATCGAGGTGATCTGTTTTTATCTTTGGAGGGCGGCGTCCGAGACCCGTTTTTCAGCCTTTCGGCGTCGCCCGACATGGAGGTAAAAATCGGGAGTGCGGGAGGTAAATCGGGCAGTAGTCCCAACGCCTCTTCGCCGTGAGCGGCTCACCCGCCCCCACGTTTTTCTCCTCGCTCTGCCTCCAACCTACAAACTCCCTCTATGTTTCACTCCTCTCTGGCTCGCAGCCTCTGGTTCATCGTGTTGGTCATCGCGCAAGCGCTGGTTTTCAACCACATCCACCTGTTCGGCTACGCCACTCCGATGCCCTATGTTTTTGTGCTGCTGATCCTTCGTCACGGCACGCCGCGTTGGGTTTATGTGCTGACGGGCTTCGTGACGGGTCTTTGCATCGACGCGGTGAGCACCACGCCGGGTGTGGCGGCCGGTGCGCTGACCTTCGCGGGACTGTTGACGCCGGGCGTGCTGCAGTTTTTCGCTCCCGACGACAAGTTGGAAGAAGCCTTTCTGCCGGGGGTGCGCACGATGACGTGGAACGGCTTTTTGAAATTCGCGGCCACGCTTTCGTTCGTGACGGTGTCGGTGTTTCACGTATTGGAGAGTTTTTCGTTTTTCCACCCGGCTGCGCTGGGTTTGAACATCGGCGGCAGTTTTGTGCTCACGCTGCTTTTTGTCGCCACCTTTGAACGCATACGCTTGGCCTTCAGCTCCGGCGAGGCCACAGCGCGCTGAGTAGGACGACGGCGCGGACGGAGGTTTTTTCATTTTGTAGGATAGTTTGATTTCCCTCCGCTCCGGCCGTCGCCTTCTTTGCGCCCCCGACTCGCACCTCCTCGGCGGTGCGCGTTTCATATTCCCCCTTTTCAGTCACTCCCTTCCCCACCCTATTTC
>JABZKU010000015.1 GCA_015257125.1 Prevotellaceae bacterium
ATTATTGAGATAGAGCGAAAATGCAGGATAACTTACAGAAGTACGAAATCATTCTTGCAAGTAATTCACCTCGTAGACGTGAGTTGCTTACTAATTTAGGCATAACTTTTTCACCTTTCGTGATTTTCGGAATCGATGAAAGTTATCCTTCAGATTTGAAAGGCGAAGAGGTGGCTCTTTTCGTCGCAGAAAAGAAAGCGGCTGCCTATAAAGAGCACATTCGCGACAATCGATTGATCATAACTGCCGACACGATCGTCTCCACGGCGGAAGGAGTCTTGGGGAAACCCCAAGATGAGCAAGCCGCACGGGATATGTTGCGCTTGATTTCCGGTCGAGAACACACCGTGACAACGGCTTTCACTCTGAATACCACGGAATGCCACGTCAGCCAGGCGGTGACTACGGTAGTCAAATTCGCACCGCTCACCGACGAGATGATTGAATATTACATTCGTCGTTTTCTTCCTTTCGACAAAGCCGGCGCTTACGGCATTCAAGAATGGATTGGACTTGCGGCTGTCGAATCGATCAACGGATCTTATTCAAACGTGGTGGGTTTGCCCACACAGCAGCTATATGAAGCGTTGAGCAAACTGTGATCCAAATAGAATTATTCTACGATAAGAACATTATGATTAGTATGAAACCGAAAATACTCTCTTTTCTGCTCCTGCCAATGTTAGTGGCTTGCGTAGATGACGCAAAAAAATACACTGCTGAGTTCCCAGAATTCGAACCCTTAGAAGTAAAAACGACCACCGGTACTAATCCGAAAGTCGGGAAGGCTGTTGTGGTCGCAGTACGTCAAAAGAAGGTTGGCCAGCATCTATATGAAGTGAATTATAAATGGACGGTTACCGGTCCCGGTGAGGCGATTCAGCGCTATAGAAAGTCGGCCATTTATAATGAGAACACACCGATGCCGACAGATACGATAACTTTCAGCGAATCAGGACGATACAATGTTGTTCTGGTAGCCTCGTACGAAGTGGCGGGAGTGGGTAAAGGACAATCTTTTACCGAGAATTTCCCCGCTCGTCAAGGATCTGCTAAGTACGAAGGCTCCGCTTTGAGATATCGTGTGACGTTGGAGCGAACCTTTGATGGCGAAGATTAAAGCGCTGCAAGCGCGGTTGAACTTCATTCTTCTCTTGAGTTTTTCAGGATACCTTCAGCTAATCATCCGAGAATGAAAGTTCTTGGAAAAAGCCGTGAGGTTTCTACTCAAACTTCTCAAGTTTTCTCATAAAGTCCTCTTGTTTTTCTGCTTAATCATCTGTTCTTTAATCTCTTGATCTTGACTTGTTAGGAACAAACTCGTGCCTTTATCTTCATTGTTTTCTGCTATCGCCTAAAACATCAAGAATAGGTATTATGATTAATAGAGGTTCTAGATTTCCCCTACTACCATATTGAACTATGCCTAAGCATGTAGTTGTGCAAGCTGATCTTTTACCCCAAGGAGTTGAATTGGTGGAGCTTCCCACGCATGTTGATGAACGGGGTGAGCTTGTCGTGGCCGAAAACTCAAACCTTCCTTTTGAGCCAAGGAGGTTTTTTTGGATTACCCACGTGCCTACGACTGCAGAACGTGGAGGTCACGCACATCGAACCTGTGCTGAAGTGCTTTATGCGCTTGCAGGAAAGGTAAAAATCGATCTCTCTGACGGAAACCGAGAAACGACTATTGAGTTGTCTCAAGCAAACACCGGAGTCATAATACCTTCGATGGTTTGGTGTCGACTCTATGACTTCTCTTCTGATTTCGTTGGACTTTGCTTTGCGTCGGAACCCTACCAAGCCGAAGGTTATCTACGCGAATGGGATGATTTCCTCAAAGAAGTGAATACTACTAAACATAAAGTCTGATGCGTATTTTCGTTCGTCCGTACAATGAATCATTCTGTGAGACATGGGATGAATTTGTACGCAGTTCTCGCAACGCCACTTTTTTGTTCCGGCGAGCATTTATGGACTATCATCGCGATCGTTTCGTAGATGCATCATTATTGCTGTTCGACGAAAAAAATACGCTGCGTGCTTTGTTCCCGGCAAGCCTGCATGAAGCAGAATATGAAGTGAGAAGCCACGGAGGTTTGACTTATGGTGGATTACTTTTGGGAAAACATGGACATACCGCTGAAGTTGGGAACATGTTATCGGCGATAATGAGTTATTATTCTCAACTCGCTGTCGAAAAACTCAGAGTACGACCGATTCCGCATATCTACCACGAATTTCCCTCCGAAGAAGAATTATATTGGTTCTTTCGTTTAGGCGCAAAGTTGACTTCTCGCTCCGCTTCAACGGCTGTGAACTTGCAAAAGCCTTTGCACTTCTCGTCTTCTCGTCGGAATAATCGAAATAAATTGCTGCGATCTGGTTGGGAACTTCAGTTTGAAGGATCACTTCGCACCTTTTGGACTCTTTTAGAAGCGACTTTAAAGGAGCAATATGGAGTTACTCCGACGCATAGTTTCGAGGAAATTGAGCGTTTGTGTGGTGCTTTCCCGAAAAATATTCGCTTAGTGACTGTTTCTTCTGCTGAAGGAGAAATGTTGTGCGGCACCCTACTCTTTTTGACTCAACAAGTGACTCATGCACAGTATATTGCGGCCTCTCCTCGTGGAAGAGCATTACGAGCACTTGATTTTTTATTCGTAACGCTTATAGAAGCCATACAGAAGGAGGGAATTTCCGGTTACACCCCGGCTTATTTTGATTTCGGCATCTCAACAGAATCTCATGGGAACGTACTTAATGAGGGACTCATCGAACAGAAAGAACGTTTCGGGGGATATACTGTGAACTATGATGAATATATTCTGAATATCGTATGAGCAATAAAGTGTCTTTTTTGGACTTGAGGAAAATCAATGCGCGCTTTTCTGATGATTTCCACGAGGATTTATCAAGAGTCTTGAAGAGTGGATGGTATTTGCGCGGAGAGGCCACTGCACAATTTGAGCAATCTTTCGCTAAGTATTGCGGTGTTGAGCATTGTGTGGGCGTTGCCAACGGATTAGATGCGCTAACCCTCACTTTATTAGCCCAAAAAGACCTTGCAGGTTGGTCGGATTCGGCGGAAGTTATTGTACCGGCGCATACTTTTGTCGCTACTGCTCAGGCTGTAGTGCGGGCGGGTTTGCAACCAGTTCTCGTGGATGTACTTGAAGATGGCCTCATTGCTCCGAAAGCGGCAGAAAGGGCAATCAATCCTCGTACTCGAGCCGTGATACCTGTGCATTTATACGGTAAACTTGCCGCGATGGAGGAAATAACAGCTCTTGCGAAAAAGCAAGCTCTATTCGTTTTGGAAGATGCTGCACAGGCACATGGCGCACAGCGAGATGGTCGAAAGGCAGGTGCGTGGGGCGATGCTGCAGCCTTCAGCTTTTACCCCGGAAAGAACCTTGGTGCGCTCGGAGACGGAGGGGCTGTTACGACGAATTGTCCTGAATTGGCAGAAAGAATACGCTGCTTGGGAAATTATGGAGCCCCCGAAAAATACAAACACACGTGGTTAGGAACGAACAGCCGCTTAGACGAGCTGCAGGCCGCTTTTCTGTCGCGAAAATTGACGAGACTAGATGAAGATAATGCGCGCCGCAGAGTGATCGCTCGCTACTATACGGAAAATATTCGTAAAGATCGCTTTGCACTCCCCTACTCTGATGCTCAACTAATTGGAGAAGATCATGTTTTTCATATCTTTCCGTTGAGAAGTCCGCAAAGAACGGAACTTCAAAGCCACTTGTCACAGGCGGGAATCGAAACTTTGATCCATTATCCAGTGCCGGTGCATTGGCAAGAGTGCTTCTTTGGTCGGATACCTGCCAATTTGCATTTCGAACAAGCGGAAGCCTGGGCAGCCGAGGAACTGAGTTTACCGATTAGTCCCGTTATGGGAGAAAAAGAAGCAGAACTTGTTGTCCAAACACTCAATCAACTAGAACTATGACATTAGACATATTAATTTGTTCGCTCAACAAAGGCATTGTTCGCATCGACGATCTGTTGCGCCCTGAGCAAGAGGGCGTGCGCTATGTGGTTTCTTATCAATACACGGACGAGCGTTATTTAGAATTGGTGCCGGACGTGTTGAAACAGCGGAAGGATGTAGTGCTTAGTGTTTACAAGGGACAGGGATTGTCCAACAATCGGAATCATGCGCTGGAGTTGGCCAAGGCAGATCTTGTGATTTTTGCAGATGACGACTCGCGTTTGAGTGACGAGGCACCGGCTATCATCGAAAAGATCTTTTCGGAAGATCCGGACTTGGACGTTGCGTTTTTCAGAGCGAGTACTTATACCGGAAAGATGCTCAAGCAATATCCGGAAATTGAGCGCCAATTTAAGGAAGTCCCCACCGATTACGATGTTTCTACGATTGAAATGGTCTTTCGCCGCGAAAAGGTGCAGAATCAACTCTTGTTTGACGAAAGATTTGGCCTCGGGACGAAGTTTTTGACCTGCGGTGAAGAAGAAATATGGTTGATTGACGCCCTAAGAGCGGGTTTGAAGATCAAATACTTCCCCGAGCGAATCGTCGAAACCAGCACTATGCTCAAACGATCGATGATTTATGTCGATGCCGGGGTGCAGCGATCAAAAGGTGCCTTGTGTTATTACAAATACGGCAGTTCGGCATGGATGCGCTGCTTTGCTTTCGCATTTAACTCGGCGCGGCGTCGGCTTTGCCACTTTTTTCCGATGCTCCGGCACTTGTATCAGGGCATTCGCTATGTGAAGCGTCACTAAGTTGAAGCGAAGTCGGTAGAAATATCAAAGCATAAAGCCCAAAACTCCCTTCTTTTTCTCTTGATCGTTCTCTAAGAACGACGATAAGGAGAGAAAAGAAGGGAGTTTTGGGCTTTTCTGTATCTGTAATCACAGTATACATTGTCTCAAACGGGCAATTTCCTGCGGGTCTTGGCAGATTAAAGCAAAACAGGCGAGGTGGCAAGCCTTAAGTCTGTCACTTTTCGCCCGGTGGTTGATTGTCTTTGATTTGACGGAAGAGATCGGATGCGAAGATGAAGCTGTTTAATCGCTCATTGTCTGCATTCATCACCTCATCTTTGCTGCCTTCCCATTCGCGGCGTCCCTCATAAATGTAGAGAATATGCTCGCCTATGCCCATAACCGAGTTCATGTCGTGGGTGTTGATAATGGTTGTCGTACCATACTCTTGAGTGATGGAGTGAATGAGTTCGTCGATCACCAACGAGGTCTTGGGGTCTAGTCCGGAGTTCGGCTCGTCGCAGAAGAGATACTTGGGCTTCAAGGCGATGGCACGAGCAATGGCCACACGCTTTTGCATACCTCCTGAAATTTCACCCGGGAATTTGTTGCCGGCTTCGGAGAGATTGACGCGGTCGAGGCAGTATTTAGCACGACGTCGGCGCTCTTTGTAACTTTCGTCCGAAAACATATCGAGCGGAAACATTACATTTTCTTCCACCGTCAGGCTGTCAAAGAGCGCAGAATATTGGAATACCATTCCCATCTCACGACGGAGCATCACGCGTTCGCGCTTTTTCATGCTCACAAAGTCGCGTCCATCATAAAGGATCTGTCCCGAAGAGGGAGAAAAGAGTCCCACGATGCACTTCATCAGCACTGTTTTTCCGGAACCGGACTGCCCAATGATGAGATTGGTCTTGCCGGCTTCGAAGGTAGAGTCGATGTGTTTGAGCACCTCTTTATCTTCGAATGATTTGCAAAGGTCTACGAGTTGAATCATGAGAGCAGCTGTGTGAGAAAGAGGTCGGAAAAGAGAACGAGCATGGAGGAACTTACCACGGCATCGGTAGAGGCTTTACCCACTTCGACGGAACCGCCTTCAACGCGATAACCATAGAAAGCAGAAACCGTGGCAATGATGAAGGCAAAGAAGAAGCTCTTGATGACACCCATCCAAAAATACCACTGGTTGAAGTCATATTGTATGCCTTCGGTGAGGTGAGCCGGCGTAATAATGTGCCCGATGAATGCCGTGGCGTAGGCTCCGACGATACCGCTGGTGGTTGAAAACACCACGAGCAAGGGAATCATGGTGAGCATACCGGCGATTTTGGGCAAAATGACGTAGGAGGCGGAATTAACGCCCATGATCTCGAGCGCATCGATCTGTTGTGTGACGCGCATCGTGCCAATTTCGGACGCAATGTTCGAACCTACTTTACCGGCTAAGATCAAACACATGATCGATGAGGAGAATTCCAGCAACATGATCTCGCGCGTGACGTAACCGCTCACCCATTTGGGCATCCAAGCGCTTTCGATGTTGAGTTTGATCTGGATGCAGATGACGGCGCCGATAAAAAAGGAGATGAGCAAGACGATGATGATCGAATCTACGCCGAGGGCTGCCATCTCTTTCACATAGCGTTTCCAAAACATGCGAAAACGCTCGGGGCGCGAGAAGACGCGCCCCATAAGCATTAGGTATTCTCCAAAAGTTTGGAGCATTTTGATCAGCAACATGCGACTTATTTCTTGTTGAGCGCTTTGGTGATCATTTCTTTCACTACTTCATTGCCGGGATAGCCGCCTTCTGTGAGATTCTCGAAAGCGATTTCGCCCTTACGGTCGAGGAGGAAGTAAGCCGGAATGCCGGGCACGTGCAGGTTGTTGTTGATTTCGTTCCACTGCTTGTCTGTGAGGCGGTAGTGGTCGCCGTGGATATCGGTCAAACTGTTCTTCCATTCGTCTTCGGGCGAGGTTTCTCCGGTGATGTAAACGAAGACTGCACCTTGCTTTTGGAGTTCCGGTTTGATTTGATCGACGTCGCGCATCGCGGCGCGGCAGGGCGGACACCAAGTGGCCCAAAAATCGAAGAAAGCCACTTTGCCGGTGTAATTCTTCTTGATCGTTTCGAGCGCCTCCGCCCCGCTGAGGTTGGGATCTACTTGGCGGATCACGGCTTGTGCACCGTTTTCACCGTCGGCAGTGGCCGATGTCTGTTCTGTGGTCTCGGCAGTTGCTTGCGCTTCTGCATTGTTGGGTTTATTCTTGCAGGCTACGACTGTGGTGAGCAGCAGCGCCGAGAGGAGAAAAATCTTCTTGTACATAATGGTTGGATTCTATAGAAGTTTGTGCCCATGGGGGTACGTTGATTAGTTTGCAAATATAGTGGATTTGAGCGACATACTCAACTAAAAATGGGGGTGTAAAAGGAGAAAATTGCAGGGAGCGCCTTTTTTCCTTCTCCTTTCGAGAAAAAGTAGCGCGTTTTTTTCTAAAAACGGGGAACTTTTCGGAGAAAATCGTGAGGTTTTGGTGCGCGGCCTGAAGCTATTCATCTGCCTGCCGGCGGCTATTCGCGCAACTTGCTGCAGTTGTGTGTGTTGTTCGGTGAGAAGAAAAGAAAAACCCCATTTCTCGTGATCGAGAAATGGGGGAAAGTGTATGCAAAGTCGTTGCTGTCAATTGAAGACGTCGTTGCCGTTCGCTTTGGCCTTGGGCTTAGGTGACGTGGTTTGACTGTTGTTTTGTGTCTCCTTTCGCGGTGTTCCATTCGCCGGTTGTTGTGGTTGCGAGGGAGTGTTGTTGGCCGGTTGCGCGGGTTGAGACGGTGAATGCGTGGCCTCGCCGGAGGAATTCTCGCCTCGATCTGCTTGGTTGGCTTGATTTTCCAACTCTTGGTAAGGCGCGTCCAGATCTGTAAAATCTGTGGAGTCGGCTTCTTCCGATGCCCTTTGTACCGGTTCGTCGCGCTTGGCAATGTCGGCCGGATTCACCCCTTCCGGAATCGGATATTTAGCCAAATACTTCGGTGAGAGCGACGGATCGGAAAGAACTTTGCGCATGAAGAGACCGAAGATGGGCAGTGCGGTGCGAGAACCTTGTCCGAGCGCGCCAGAACGGAAGTGAATCTGACGGTATTCGCCACCTACCCATGCACCGCCTACGAGTTTCGGGGTGACGCCCACGAACCATGCGTCGGCATGCGAGTTGGAAGTACCGGTTTTGCCGCCGGCATCGATGCTCTTGTTCCAATACCATTGGCCGATGTAAGAGGGGCTGACCAAACTTTGGGAGGTACCGCCTGCGTCACTTACGCTTGCCGCTAAAAGGGCTTGCACGTAGTAAGCTTCTGTGGGATTGAGCACGGTGTGCACGTCGCGGTGGTGCTCATAGACCACTTTTCCGTCGGCATCTACGATCTTTTCGATCGTGTAGGGGGCATTGTGTTCACCGCAGTTGGCCACACTGGCATAGGCACCGACAAGTTCGGTGAGGTTTACGTCGCTGGGACCAAGCGGGAGCGAAGGGGCTTCGCGCAACTCGGTTTTGATGCCCATATCTTGCGCTGTTCTGATCACATTGTTGATGCCTACTTCTTGTCCGAGCTTAACGGCGATGGTGTTCACGCTCTGTGCGAATGCACTTCGCAGGGAAAGTTTGGCGCCGGAGAAGCGTCCGTTGGCATTGTGGGGGGTCCAGACCGTGGGCTTGCCGTTTTCGTCTGTCACATTCATGCGAATGTATGAATCTTGGAGACGTGCGTCGGAAGGGAGCCAACCCATTTTGATGGCAGTAGCGTAAACGAACAATTTGAAGGTGGACCCCGGTTGATGGGTAGCGCTTACGTTGTCGTGTTGCCAGGTGTTGAAGTCAATGTCGCCGACGTAGGCCTTGACTTCGCCGGTTTGCGGTTCTACGGCCACGAATCCGGCGTGCATGTAGCGCAGCATGAAGCGCAGAGAGTCGACAGATGACATGACGCGCTCAATGGGACCGTCGTAGGTGAAGAGTTTCACCGGATGGGGCGTATTGAGAATTTCAAGCACGCGCTGCGGATTATCGGGATGGCGGGCCGACAACATTTTGTAGGCATCGGTTTGCTTGAGTTTCTCTTGTAGGAAATTCGGGAGGGGCTGATTCTTTTCATTCACCCAAGGATCCAGGCTTCCCCAGTGCGATTCGAAGTTCTTCTGCACATTGCGCATTTGTTCGCGCACGGCTTCTTCGGCATACTTTTGCATGCGGCTGTCTACGGTGGTGTAGATTTTGAGGCCGTCTTTGTAGGGATCGAGGTCGGGGGTGAGCGATTTCATTTCTTCTGCCACTGCTTGGCGGAAGTAGAGGGCATTGCCGTCATAAGCGCTCTCGACACTGAATTTGAGTTCGATGGGCTTGGCTTTGAGGTGGTCGTATGCTTCTCTCGAAAGGCTGCCGTGGGTGTACATATTGTGCAGCACGACGTTGCGACGTTGCAAAGCATTGCGCGGATTGCTCTTGGGGTTGTAGGCCGAAGTGGCTTTGAGCAAACCTACAAGTACGGCTGCTTCTTCTGTTTTTAGTTGAGCCGGAGTCGTATTGAAGTAGGTTTTCGCAGCCGTCTTGATGCCAAACGCGTTAGAGCCGAAGTCTACGGTGTTGGCGTACATGGTGAGAATCTCGTCCTTCGTGCAAAACAGTTCCAACTCGGTGGCAATGATCATTTCCTTGAGCTTCATGATCAGAATCTTCACACCGGGAATGTAACCCAAGAGGCCGGTGGAGTATTCTGTGCGCACGCGGAACATGTTTTTCACCAATTGCTGGCTGATGGTTGAGGCGCCTCGTGCATGACCGCGGAGGGCGTCTTTCATAGCGCCCGCTGCTCCGACAAAGTCTACCCCGTGGTGGCTGTAGAAGCGTTCGTCCTCGGTCGAAATCAAGGCATGGACGAAAGCGGGGGAAATGGAATCGTAAGGAACGGGGGTGCGATTTTCGCTGAAGAACTTGCCTAAGAGTTTATGGTCGGAACTGTAAATCTCAGAGGCGGTAGCATTTTTCGGATGCATGATGCTGGACAGCGAAGGAGAGCGTCCGAACAGCCAAAAGAGGTTGACCTGAATGGCAAAACAGGTGAAGATGATGAAGAAAATAAAGGAGGAGAAACCGATAAGCAGTTTCTTCCACCAAGGCGCTCCACGGTAAAGAGATTTATACCAACGCCACAAGCGCACCGGCGCACAGACAATCCAAATGATCGGTGCGAAAAGTTTAGACCAAATGCTTTTTTTGGGGTGTGACATATGCAATATATATAATGTATGGTCGCGAAAGTACAGCAAAGTCGGGAGTACACAAAGCACTGCCCGACTTTTTTGGTGATCGTTGTCTTGTTTTGGCGTGTTTGGGTCGGTTTCCTGCGTCCATACACGGCCTATTGTGGCGTAGGCGGTGGGATTTACGCCAAAGTTGTGGGCGTAAAGTTTAGAAAGGCCACCACCCTTTTTTCTTTACGGGAGGTTCGATGATTTCTTCTGAAATAAGGAAATCGCGCAGGTTCATTTTTCGTTTGATGAGGGCATAGATTGTCGGCCAATCGGGGAGACCGCCGACATTGCGGTCATCGATGAAAAGATCGGCTTTGATTTTGCGCGAATAGTGCTTGCCGGTGCCGTCTTCCTCTTCGAAGTCGCGGTTGACGGCAAAGAAGGTCACGCCACGCTGTTCGCAAAAATCTACAGCTTCTTGGAGGAGATCGCCTTCGCGCACGGACCACAGAATGAGTCGGTGGCCGTCTTCCATGAGTTGACGAAGGGTTGCGGTGGCAAATGGAAGTTCTTTGCCGATAGCCGGGTATCTATGTTCGACGACTGTGCCGTCAAAATCTACTGCAATGATCATTTCTTTATGGTTCTGAGTGGTTTATATCACTTGTTGGCCTGAACGCATCACTTCTCGCGTGGTGCGTTTGGGACGCTCTTCGATTTCGAGCGTTTGTTGGGAACTTTTGGCTTTGAGGCGGTGACGCCCTACAAGGCGCAGGCGGGAAGGAGAGAAAAAGTCATACGGATTTTCTTCAATCACATAGGTTCCCAACTGGACTTCAAAATTTTGTGCAGGAAGTTCTATCTTTCCTGCTGATTCACAGCGGAGAACGTATTGACGTGCAATGAAAGCAAACATTGTTTGTCCGTTGTCTCTCACTTGTTGTTGGTGGTCCACTGCCCCATCGGCTGTATGTCGCAAGGTGCCGCCTTTGATTTTCTGTTTGGCTGTATCTTTGGACTTGAACTCCACGAAAGGAAGGTTGGCATAGAGGACAATGTTGACCAAACAGCTGTCGCCTACAAATTTAGGAGTGTGAGACAACTCGATTTTGGCGTAGCATTGTGGTTTTGCTTTCTGCGCTCCGGCAGAAAATGTGCCGAAGAGGAGGAATAAAGCCAGGAGCCAGCGAAATCTTGTGGAGAGTGTGCTCATTGTTCATTCGTTTTTGTCAAGTAAGCTGTCACATTCGCGCAACCACTCGTCGGCACAGGCGTCAGACGGCATGCGCCAGTCGCCACGCGGCGAGAGTGAACAACTACCTACCTTCGGTCCGTCGGGCAGACAGCTACGTTTGAATTGTTGCGTGAAGAAGCGGCGGAAGAAAGTGCGCAACCATTGTGCGATGGTTTCGGGTGAATAAGTGATGCCCTGCCGTCCGTCGAAAGCCTGTGAGGCCAAAAGGAAAATCTTTGTGGGGCGGAAACCAAAACGCAACGTGTAATAAAGGAAGAAGTCGTGAAGTTCGTAGGGGCCTACGAGGTCTTCTGTGATTTGTGCGATGTTGCCTTGCTCATCTGCGGGAAGGAGTTCCGGGCTGATGGGCGTATCGATGATATCGAGGAGCGTTGCTGTACAAACAGGGTCTTGTTGCTTGATTTGCTCGGCCAAGTGGCGTACCAAAGGGCGGATGAGGGTCTTCGGAATGGAGACGTTGACGGCATACATCGACATGTGGTCGCCATTATAAGTCGCCCATCCAAGCGCCAATTCCGACAAATCGCCGGTACCCACCACAAAACCGTTGGTTTGATTGGCAATGTCCATCAAAATCTGCGTGCGCTCTCTGGCTTGTGCGTTTTCATAAGTGACATCGCGCACTTCTGCGTCGTGATCTATGTCAGCAAAATGCTGCATTACGGACTTTCCGATATTCACTTCGCGCATTGTGATGCCAAGTGCCTTCATCAGTTGAATCGCATTGTCGTAGGTGCGTCCCGTTGTGCCGAATCCGGGCATAGTTACGCCGATTATGCCGCGACGCTCTATGCCGAGGAGATCAAATGCACTTGCGCAAATCAAGAGTGCTAAAGTTGAATCCAAACCACCGCTGACTCCGATCACAACGTGTTTGCAATGCGTGTGTTCGATGCGACGAGCCAACCCAAATGTTTGGATACTGAGGATTTCGCGGCAACGAACTTCGAAATTTTGGGGGGCGGGAACGAAAGGCAGGGCGGAAATGGGACGAGTGAGCTTGATATGCTCACGTTTTATCTGCCCTTGCTCCAATTCTCGTACATCGTAAGGAGAATCCTTCGCGAAACGGCCTGCGCATTGTGCGAAGGAGGTATTGGTTTGTCGTTCACTGCGCAGAATGTCAAGGTCAATTTCTGTGACGACCAGTTGACTTTCCGTGGCAAATGGTTGCGCTTCTGTCAATAAGTGCCCATTTTCGGCGATGAACGCTTTGCCTCCGAACACTACGTCTTGCGTGCTTTCGCCATACCCACTGCTTGCATAGATATAGGCGCAGTGGCAACGCGCACTTTGTCCCACTACGAGATTGCGCACGTAGTCATTTTTGCCAACCAACTCGTTGGAGGCGCTGAGGTTGAAGATCAGTTCAGCACCTTCCAGCACCGCGCGATTGCTTGGCGGGATGGGCGCCCAAAGGTCTTCGCAGATCTCAATGCCGAAGGTCGTGTCTTGATGCTTAAACAACTGCTTTGATCCCAAAGGCACGGATTGTCCGCAAAAACGTATGAGTTCGTTTTCGTGTAAGTCCGTGGCAGAGGTGAACCAACGCCGTTCGTAAAATTCTTTGTAGTTGGGAATGTAAGTCTTCGGCACCAATCCGTGCAACTTCCCATTGTGTACAACCGCGGCGCAGTTTAACAGCATGCCCCGGTGGTAGAAAGGAAGTCCAACGAGTGTGGTTACTTGTAAGTTACGGCTCAGTTCGAGTATTTTCATCAGCGCGTGTTCCGCCTCTTCGAGCAACAATTGTTGAGAGAAGAGGTCTTGACACGTATAGGCTGTGATGCTGAGTTCCGGGAAGCACAGAATGTCAATTTTCTTGCCATCTGCAGCCACCATCAGGTTCTCTATTTCTTGAGTGTTGGCGGTCGTGTCGGCCACGCGTACCTTAGGTACGGCTGCAGCCACGCGCAAAAAGCCGTTAGTCATGGGCTAAGATATAAAGCATATGGGGTGTGCGCTCGGCATACCCTGATATTCTGGAAATAAAACGATGAAAACGTTCGAACATTTAGAGTCGCGAACGTTTCATTATCATTGTGTCGGGTACCTTGACCAGTTTACGTCCTTTCACGCGGCGAACATTGTTGCCCTCGAGCGCTGTGTACTGATAGGTGCCATCGGGAAGAGGTTTTAATTCAATGGTTTGCGAATCTGAACCTATATCGTTGGTAAAGCGGAGAATAGCAGTTCCTCCCTTGCGCTCACGCTTGGTGAGCATCCACACACCGTAGATTTTTCCGTTCATGTAGGCATGTACTTGTCCGAGGAAAGACATACCGGGCACGGTCAGGCTTTCTTTCCCCATGTCAAGACAAATGCGAATGCCTTCTGCTTCACAATAAAAGGTGGCGCGAGTGGTGTCGTTGATATCCACGGCTTGCGCATGGCTCCGTACAAAGGGAGTCAATGAGAGAAGGAAGAGAAAAAAGAGTTTTTTCATAAGCCTATAAATGAGGATTATTCTTCTTCAGGTGGTGTACCTTCGTGGAGAATCATCGTTGTTGCACCGATCGTTACGATAGCCCCTTCTGAAAGATTGACGCGTTCTTTCACGCCCACCAATTCATTCATGTGGAAAGTGCCTGTTCCCGAAGGCCCGTCGCGTAAGACGAAAAGCAAGCGTCCGGCTTTGGTACGACTCACTTTGATGGCGCAGTGTGTTTCGTCGACACTGGGGTCGACCGTCTTGAAAGCGGCTTCGGCTTTCGTGCCTTTTACATGGCGACCGATGCGGTTTTCGCCTTCTCTGAGGGGGACGATCTGGCGGAGGTGGAAAGCGTTTTCCAAAACGACAAGATAGCCCACTGCCGGTTTCTCTTCCGGTTCGGGATCGGTGCCGAAGGAATCAGAGTATTGGCTGGTGAGTGCTTTTCCTCCTACGCGGATCTTAAATTGTTTGCGGCAGGAAGGGCATTCAAACACGAGGGTGCGTCCGGGAGTGTACAGCGAGTCGTCGAACAATATGGGTTCGTCGCATTTCGGACAACGTATTTTTTTCATGGGCTATGAGCAATGAGAGAAGCCGAGCGAAAAGCCAAAAGGCTGCACAGGGCTCGGTTGTTATTCTTCTGTGATCCACGCTTCGTCAAAGTCGAGACTCTGATTGCGGCCGGCTGTCAGTGCAGCCTTCGCGGCTTGACGGGTGAAAAAGTGGCCAACGAGCACTCTTGAGGAGCCGTTGTGTCTTTGTGCGCGAGCACTCTTGAAGCCCTGTTTTTGGAGGCGATTCACCAAGCGATCAGCTCCTTCGCGTGTGGTTTGGCTGGCGAGCACCAGGGCAAATCCCTTTTCAGCGGGTTCTTCCGTTGCCTTCGCCTTTGTTGTTGCTGTTGATTCGGTAGTTTGCTCGGGTGTTGCGGTAGAGGCTTGAGCCTGTTTCTTGAGGCTGTCGGCTTCTTGTTCGTCGAGTAGCGCTTCTGCACCGAGACGTGTGGTGGGTACCGGTGTTTCTTCGCCTGAAATGGAAGAAAGCACTTCGCCTACGACTTTCATCTGAGGAAGTTGAGCAAACATCTCCGTATTGATTTTGTTATCAGGGAGATGGCTATTCCGATTTAGAGGAATGGACCAAAAGAAACAAAGGGCGATGACAAACATGGCCGCAAAGGCGCGATAGGCGTTGCGCGAAAAGAAAGGAGAGTCGGCCGCCGTGGTAGGATGCTCAACTCCTTCGCCCACTTCGGCTTTGACTTCGGGGGCGGAAGAGGGGCTTTCGGTCGGGGAGGTTGCGATAACGTCGGTCGCCTTTTGGGGAACTGTCACAGGAAGTGCGCTCAGTGTGAGCGGTGTGAGGAAATAATTTTCCGGCGCAAAGGTGGTTTGTTCCGAAGGGCGGAAGTCAAAATGGCCATTCGTGGTAGGACTGAGTGTCCCTACCCCATCAAATTCCACTTCGATGCCGCGCATCAAATCGCGTTTCATGTCTCTCACGCATTGTTGCACAAAATCTGCAGCTTGCGCATAGGGAATGCGCCGAGCCTTGCACACTTCGTGTGCCAATAACCCATCTTCAGCACGGAGCAACGCGTTGAATCCCACCGTTTTGGACGGCGGGAGCAGTTGTTCGTTCGCAGTTGCGCGATGCGCCGGGTGACGTTGCATCACGAAACCACCGAAATCCGGAATGATTGCACAATCATGTTCCAGCAACAGTTTGCGAAGATAGGGTGAGAGCTCGTTCATTACTGCAAAGTTACGGCTTCGTGAGCGATAAACAAAGTGTTTTTACAGAATAATCTTTCCCGCTTCTCATTTGTTTTGCGAGTTCCTTTTATTGATGCCCATCTTGAGGTTCGGGAGGTGAAATATGCGCCGTGGAAAGCCTCGTTGACGATCTTTTTCGTTGGGGCCTGAAAAGAAAATATGCTTTGATTCGATAAGAGGACACAGCTTTTGGCGTAACGCTCTCGAAGGGAGAATTTTAGGTGTTTTACATTTGGAAAAAGCAAGTGGACTCGGTATGTAATGCCTTGTTCTTCCCCAACAATGCGACGATTCAAGTTTGAAATATCGCAAGCCACAAAC
This sequence comes from Prevotellaceae bacterium, assembly GCA_015257125.1. Classification (GTDB taxonomy): domain Bacteria; phylum Bacteroidota; class Bacteroidia; order Bacteroidales; family Bacteroidaceae; genus Alloprevotella. The sequence continues at coordinate 15,784 of JABZKU010000015.1, forward strand.
CGTAAAATGACATGTTTGTGTAAAAACATCGGTAGATCTTAATTCTCGGTTGCCAAGAGGTGGATATAAACCCCACGACTATTGGACAAAACACCTCTTGTTTTCGCGAAAAATGCACTGCTTTTTCTGTTTATCGGTGGACTTTCTATTCGTTCCAGCAGTCAAGTGGGTGAGCCATGTATGGTAGTCCTGTTGGGAAGTGGAGAGTTCTGTGGAGGTTTGCAGACTATAATAATAAATAAGGAGTGCGCCCCACGCGGAGTTGGGGTAACTCGGTGTGGGACGCACAAGGATTATTTATAATAAGGTGTGACTGCGTTCAGTCTACGTATTCCAAATCTTCTGCATCTCGCTTTTGAGCAGGCGATGCAGGAGTCGTTTTCGGAGTCGGGGCGGGGTTGCCTTTTTTGTCGTAGAGGCCGTATGTCGTGCGCAGTACGCGAAATTCTGTTCTGCGGTTCAAGGCATTGCAGGCGTCTTGCTGTTCAGGTGTGAGACGCAGAATGTAGGCTTCAGACAGCGTATCGCCCTCGTGGAGATAGGGATGCGTTTCGAGCAACTTCTTGTTCACAATTTTGGGAGCGGCTTCTCCGTAGCCTTTGGGGGAGAGACGATCTGCGGCAATGCCTTTGGCGGTGAGATAGCGCACCACACTTTCGGCGCGGCGCTGCGAAAGCTGCAAGTTGTAGGCATCTGCACCGCGATAGTCGGTGTGAGCTGCCAACTCGATGGTGATGTGCGGATTTTCTTTGAGCAAATTGGCCAAACGGTCGAGGGCGGTCGAAGATTCGGGGCTGATTTCGGCGCTGTCGAAGGCATAAAATACATTGCGCACGAGTACCGGAATGTTCATCGAGGGGAGCGGAAATTGCAGCACGTATTGATGTGCCTCGTCGATGGAGTCTGCGTGCAGGCGGTTGGGGGCATTGAGGTAGCCGCGGCACGAAGCGAGAAAAACGTAGTCCACTCCCGGGGAAACAGCCTGCTCGAAGGAGCCATCAGGCTTGACGGGTAGTTTGAGATTTGTGCCGTCGCTGCCGATCATTTGCACTTGGGCAGCCGGGAGTTCGTAGCCGTCTTGCTCGTACACCCAACCTTTGACGGTAAGGAGGTTTTCTGGATAAGAAAATTCGTAGATTTTATCCCAACCGCGCCCACCGGTACTGCGCGAAGAGGCGAAATAGCCTCGATTGTGAAGTCCGTCGAAGGTCATGCCGAAGTCATTTCCCTGTGAGTTGATAGGCGGTGGCAAGGTTTCGACCGTCCATCGACCGGAAATCGTGTCTTGGGTGGCACGAAAGAGGTCTAAACCGCCCATGCCTCCGCGGCCGTCGGAAGAGAAGTAGAGTGTGCCGTCCGGACGAAAGGTGGGAAACATTTCGCGTCCCGGCGTATTGATTTGCGGTCCGAGGTTTTCGACGATGCGTCCGGCTTTGTTCTCCTTGAGTTCGGCGCGCCACAAATCGGTCTCCCCTTCCCCACCCGGCATGTCGGAAACAAAATAAAGCCAACGACCGTCCGGTGAGATGGCGGGGTGTGCCATGTTGGAAAGTGTGTCGGAGAGGAGTTCCAAGGGTTGTGGCTTGCTCCACGAAGCGTCGGCGCGCGCAGAAGTATAGATGCGCGCAGGTCGAGGATATTGTGGATGAGTGGGGCAAACGGTGAGGTACATGGTCTTGCCGTCGGGCGAAAAGCAAACTGCCCCTTCGTCATCTGCCGTATTCACGGCGGAAATGGCTTCTGGGCGTTTCCAATTTCCTTTTTCGTCGACGTTGGCCACATAGATATCTCCATTTTTCAGCCCCGTTATGCCCGAAAGCTGATTGCCTTGCGTAGCGGTTCGGGTAGTCGTAAAGTAGAGTTGACGGTCTTTTCCCTCATTGAGGAGCACCGGTGCGTAGTCGGAGCGATTGTTGTTGAAGAGTGTGGCCGGTTTGACGGTATAAAGCGAACCTTTGGTGCGGAGTGCCGATGCGTTTTGAGCGCCTTCTAAGGCACGCTGTGCAATTTGATCCTCCGGGTGCGCGGCCAGATAGTCTTTGAATGCAGTGGTGGCATTTTTGTAGTCGCCGTTGAGGAGCATCATGGCGCCGGCCTCGCGCAACAAGGTGCTGTCAGCATATTTGAAGCGTACAGCATTGCGGTAGGCAGCCAGCGCACGCGCCGAATAACCGTAGCGGCGGTAGCATTCGCCCATGAGAAACGCAATACGCCCCCGCTCCGTTTTATTCGTGGCGGGGGTAAGGCGATAGGCCGTTTTGTAAGCGTCGGCTGCTTCGGCATATTCGCCGATTCGCAGGGCTTGCTCGGCCCGATGTAGACTTTTCTCAGCGCTGTCGCAGGAAGCACAAAACCAAAGTGCTACCCCAAGCAGGCTGAGTGAGGAGAAATGAACGTTCATACGCTCCTTATAACGCGAACGCGCGCGGAATATTGTGCAGGATCTGCATTTTGTGCAACGATCGCGGTTGTTTTAGGAAAGAAAGTACTAATTTTGCCTTGCAGTCACGCGATTTCTCCTTTTATATAAGAAACGACCTTGATTCCGAAATCAAGTTTTCCAGTCAAGGCGGTGGGTTCGTCCCACCGAAAATGGTGTGACGAGCGTATTCTTTTTGTTTAATACCCACAAATCATAATCATGTTACAGCAGATTTCCAATGGACGTATTCTCACGTCGGAAGGCTGGCTCAACGGTGGCAGCGTCATCGTTGAAGGAGGTAAAATTTTAGCAGTTTCGAACAATGCCCTGCCGGTTGAAGGCGCGCAGCAAATCGACGCCAAGGGATGCGACATCGTGCCCGGTGGTATTGAGTTGCACATTCACGGCGGTGGCGGTCGCGACTTCATGGAAGGTACGGAAGAAGCTTTCCGCACGGCTGTGGATGCCCACATGAAGCACGGCACAACGGCCATCTTCCCCACCCTCTCTTCCAGCTATCGCGAGTGGATCGACAAAGCGATCGAGACTTGCGAGAAACTGATGGCAGAACCCGGCAGCCCCATCATGGGTTTGCACCTCGAAGGACCCTATTTCAACTTGAAAAAGGCAGGTGCCCAAATGCCCGATATCATTCGTAACCCCGATCCGAAGGAATATGAGAGCATTTTTGCTTCCACGCGTTGCATTAAGCGTTGGGATGCCGCTCCCGAACTGCCCGGTGCAGAAGAGTTCTTCAAATGCTGCGTAAAGAACGATTGCGTTCCCTCGATCGCACACACGGATGGCGATTGGGAAGATGTGCTCCGCGCTTACAAAGCCGGCGTTCGTCTCGCTACGCACTTTACCAATGCCATGAGCATGTTGCGCAAGGATCGTGAATTTAAGAAAGTCGGTGTTGTAGAAAGCGTGTTTGCGCTCGAAGACTTCAATGTCGAAGTGATCGCGGACGGCATTCACGTGCCCCCCGTCCTGATGCGTGAGATCTACAACGCGAAAGGTATCGATCACATGTGCTTCATCACCGACTCGTTGGCTGTGAGTGCGATTGAGCCCGGCAGCGATGTCGATCCCGGCATTATCGACCCGCGTACCATCATCGAAGACGGTGTTTGCAAACTCAAGGATCGCAGTGCACTGGCCGGTTCGATCTCTACGATGGATCGTCTTGTGCGCACGGCGGTACAGCAAGCCGGTATCCCGATGGAAGCCGCTTGCCGCATGATTGGTGAGATGCCCGCAAAGTTCATGGGCATCGACGACCGAAAGGGCTTCATAAAGGACGGATATGATGCCGACATCATTATGTTTGACGCCGATCAGCAACTCACGTTTGTGATGCAGAACGGCGAGATCAAGCGCAACGACCTCTGAACCTAAAACTTCCTCGCCGCATGCTCTGTGAGCTGTGGCGAGGAAGTGTTTTTCTATACCTATTATCGTTTTATTGAAGCACGCAAAATGAGTTTCAACATTGTAGTTTTGGCTAAACAGGTGCCCGACACCCGCAACGTGGGGAAGGATGCCATGACGCCACAGGGCACGGTGAACCGTGCAGCGCTGCCTGCGATTTTTAATCCGGAGGATCTGAATGCGCTCGAGTTGGCTTTGCGCATAAAAGATGCGCACCCCGGCACCACGATCCAAGTCGTGACGATGGGATTGCCCAAGGCCGCGGAGGTCATCCGCGAGGGCTTGTTCCGTGGTGCCGACGGTGGTGTGTTGGTGACCGATCGTGCGCTGGCCGGTGCCGACACCTTGGCCACCTCTTATGTACTGGCGCAGACAATCCAAAAGATGGGTCACGTGGATTTGGTGATCGGTGGACGACAAGCCATCGACGGAGATACGGCGCAAGTCGGCCCGCAGGTGGCGCAGAAGTTGGATATCGATCAAGTGACGTATGTGGAAGCTGTTGAGGCTCTCGACGAATCGAGCGTAACCGTGATGCGCCGCATCGACGGAGGTGTGGAGCGCGTCAAAGCGCCGCTCCCAGTCTTGTTGACGGTGACCGGTTCGGCGGCACCTTGCAGACCGCGCAATGCCAAGTTGGTCATGAAGTACAAGCGCGCGCTGGCTCCGGCCGAGCAACGCGCCGATTTGCCTTATGCCGAAGAATATGCGCGGAAAGCTTATCTGACCATTCCGCAATGGGGCGCGGTAGACATCGATGCCGACATCGAACAATGTGGTTTGGCCGGTTCGCCCACGAAGGTGAAGACGGTGCAAAATGTAGTGTTTGCCACCAAAGAGAGTCGCCGCTTGACGGGTAGTGATGCCGATGTCGAACAATTGATTGTTGAACTGCTGGATAGCCACACAATTGGATAAGCTCATGAACAGTGTTTTTGTATATTGCGAACTGGAAGGTACGCAAATCGAGGAAGTGAGTTTCGAGCTCCTCACCAAAGGACGCAAATTAGCCTCTGAACTGGGCGTGAAATTGGAAGCCGTCGTGGCCGGACACGGTGTGAAAGGTAAGGTCGAATCGCAGATCCTTCCCTATGGTGTTGACGTACTCCATGTTTTCGACGCGCCCGGTCTCTCTCCCTATACCACGCGTCCGCATACGGCCGTTTTGGTTGGTTTGTTTGAACGCGAACAACCGCAAATCTGTCTGATGGGTGCGACGGCGATCGGTCGCGATCTTGGCCCTCGGGTCAGTTCCACGCTCACCAGCGGGCTCACCGCCGATTGCACCGCCTTGGAAATCGGAGATTATGAGGACAAGAAGAACAAGAAGAGTTACGAAAATCTCCTCTATCAAATCCGTCCGGCCTTCGGTGGAAACATCGTTGCCACGATCATCAACCCCGATCACCGTCCGCAGATGGCCACGGTGCGTTCCGGAGTGATGAAAGCCGAGGTGCTCGATGAGAACTACGCGGGGCAAGTGGTTTATGAGGACGTTGACGCTTTTGTGAAGCCCGAAGACTATGTGGTTCAAGTCCTTGAACGTCACGTCGAAAAGGCAAAAAATAATTTGAAAGGCGCTCCCATAGTGGTAGCCGGCGGTTATGGTGTGGGTTCGAAAGAGAATTTCGACTTGCTGCGTCAACTTGCCGAGGAACTTCACGGTGAGGTCGGTGCCAGTCGTGCGGCGGTCGATGCCGGTTTCTGCGATCACGATTTGCAGATTGGACAAACCGGCGTGACGGTGCGCCCCAAAGTTTTTATTGCGTGTGGTATCTCCGGCGCCATTCAGCACGTGGCCGGCATGAAGGAGAGCGGCATCATTATTTCTATCAACACCGATGCGAAAGCGCCTATCAATGAGTTGGCCGACTACGTGATCGAAGGCAAGGTGGAAGAAGTCGTGCCCAAACTCATCAAATTCTACAAAGCGCACAGTAAATAATTCTCATTCAGACAGACAAATGGCAAATCATTATACTGATCATCCTGAACTTCAGTTTGAATTGCGCCATCCCTTGATGAAGCGCATTGTGGAATTGAAGGAACGCGATTTTAGCGAAAAGGACACTTACGACACGGCACCTTTGGACTTCGAAGACGCCATGGACAATTACCACCGCACGCTCGACATCGTGGGCGACATTGCCGGCACTATCATTGCCGACAATGCCGAAGGCGTCGATCTCGAAGGCCCGCACCACGAAGGCGATCGTGTGCGTTATGCCTCGGGCACGCAGCGCAACCTTGACGCCATGGTGGCTGCCGGCTTGAACGGCATGACGATGCCGCGCCGCTACGACGGTTTGAACTTCCCGATCATGCCCTACACGATGTGCGCCGAATTGGTGGCCGCTTCCGATGCCGGTTTTGGCAACATTTGGTCGCTTCAAGATTGCATCGAAACGCTCTATGAATTCGGCACTCCGGAACAGCATGCTCGTTTCATTCCCCGTGTTTGCGCTGGGCAGACCATGTCGATGGACCTCACCGAACCTGATGCTGGTTCGGATCTGCAAAGCGTGATGTTGAAAGCCACCTATTGCGAAGAAGACGGCACATGGCGTCTGAACGGCGTGAAGCGTTTCATCACCAACGGCGATGCCGATATTCATTTGGTACTGGCTCGTTCGGAAGAAGGCACAACGGACGGACGCGGATTGTCGATGTTCATCTACGACAAGCGCGACGGCGGCGTCAATGTGCGCCGCATCGAAAACAAATTGGGCATTCACGGCAGTCCCACCTGCGAATTGGTCTACAAAAATGCCAAAGCAGAACTCTGTGGCAGCACCCGCATGGGGTTGATCAAGTATGTCATGGCCTTGATGAACGGTGCACGTTTGGGCATCGCCGCACAATCTGTCGGTCTGTCGCAAGCGGCTTACAACGAGGGGCTGGCTTATGCGCGCGATCGTGGGCAATTTGGCAAAGCCATTATCGAAATGCCTGCGGTCTACGACATGCTGGCCACAATCAAAGCGAAACTCGATGCCGGCCGTGCGCTGCTCTATCATTGTGCCCGTGCGGTAGACGTTTATAAAGTGCTCGAAGACATCTCCCGTGAACGAAAACTCACCGCCGAGGAGCGCGCTGAAATGAAGGCCTACAATAAATTGGCCGACTCGCTGACGCCGCTGGCCAAGGGCATGAATTCGGAGTATTGCAACCAAAACACGTATGATGCGTTGCAGATTCACGGCGGATCGGGCTTTATGATGGACTACCCCATCCAGCGATATGCGCGTGATGCTCGCATTACTTCGATTTACGAAGGCACGACGCAGTTGCAAGTGGTGGCCGCGATTCGTTTCGTCATGAACGGGGCGTATTTGAGCCACTTGCGTGAGTTGGAACAGCAAGAAGTGAGCGCCGAAATGAAAGAACTCCAAGCGCGTGCCGCTAAAATGGCCGACGCGTTTGAAGTCGCTGTAGAGCGCGTGAGGGCTACCGGTGTACAAGAGTATCAAGATCTCTGCGCACGTCACTTGGTGGAGATGGCAGCCGACACCCTGATGCTGCATTTGCTCACCTACAATGCCACGCATGCGCCGGAACTTTTCAGTAAGTCAGCACGCGTTTATGCTCGTTATGCTGCAGCCGAAGTGGAAAAGCATTTGGCTTTTGTGAACGAGCTTTCGCCCGAGGACTTGGAAGCCTACCGCCAGGTGTGAAGTTGCTTTGCGGTGCATAACTGAGAGCACTGCTTTTCGATGATGATCCCCCTAACCGCATGAGCGATTAGGGGGATCATTGTTGTTGGGGGACTGACTGCCATGTTGCTGTGTCCTGAGTGCCGGTCGGGAGCGTTCATCGGTGCCCAACGCACGTGCGTACGCGCGCGTCCGCCGTTTTTTGATTTTTGCCTTCACCTCTTCACCTGTAGCGGGTAAACGGTTGATGAACAGGATTCTAAGTGTGAAGGCAACGGGGTGGGTACCTTCACCCGTGAAGTGTTAAAATGAAGGAGAAGTTCACCTGTAAATAGTTTGTTAATCAGAGTGTTAGGTGTGAAGGTGAAGGGTGAAGGCACAAAAAGGAAACTCGCTGAGTGCGCGATGCGTGGGCGTGTGTCTGTTTAAGCGTACCTACGCGAGCGTGAGAAACACCAACCACGAAGTAGGAGCTGCGATTCTGAAAAAACGAGGGAGAAAATGGACGAAACAAGATGAGATTCGTAGAAAAGTCCACTTGTTTTTGTGGAATGAGATAGTATTTCCTCTTTTCGCAACTTTTTCTTTTCGAAAATCGCAGAAATTCGAAACTAAAATCTTACTTTTGTGCTTGATAAAACACAACATCCCTTTTTTCCACCGCTTGGCGGCGTCTATATAGCGCGAATTGGGGAACTTTTTCCAATGAGTTAGCGCAGATGATCTTTGGCTTGCTGAAAAAAACGATACTTTGCAGTGGGAAGTATCGCGATTGGTGCTTGAAGGCTTTGTTTTTTCGTCGCCTCCGGTGTATCGAAAGAAGAAGGGCGTATTCTTTCCCAACCGACCTATTTGACTCGAAGAATATCACTCAACTTAGTGCTATAACTCGGGGATCGTAATTTGCTGGAAACGATGCTTTCTACGTGTTCTTGAGAGGCCAGTCGAAGACTGTCTCGTCCCATCTTGTGGGTTACGGAATCGAGGGCTTGCAACAGTCGCTTTTGGCGATCGCGATCGACACTGTCAAACAATCCGCGCTGAATGGCGGCGTGTTCGATGCCGTCCACCCATACGCCGGCGCGTTTGGTGGGGGTGCCGTCGACATAAACCGTAGAAAGTAGGCGGCGTGTTGCGGCTGAGAATTCACGTGGATCGGCTGTTGCGACTTCAAACGAGTGAACGGCCGTGCGCTGGATGAACGGGACATTGGGGTTGAAGCGATCGGTGGAAAAGAAAATGCCGATACTTCGTGCAGAAGAACGTTCTTTGCGCAACTTTTCAGCCACTTGAGCGCAGAAATCGGCCAATGCGGTGTGCAGTTCGCGTGCCGTGCAGATGGGACGGCTGAAAGAGCGTGTGGATTGAATCGATTTGCGCGGTGTCGGGACGGCAAAACTTAGTACGGATTCGCCGTTGAGTTCGCGCCAAGTTTCTTCACCCGCAACGCCCATGAGCTGCTTGATTTGTTGCCGTCCCGATCGGGCGAATTGCCATGCGGTGTGGAGGCCCATCTGCTCGAGCTTTGCCGCACTTTTTCTCCCGATACCCCACACATCGCGTAGGGCGGTGAGCTCTAGCGCGCGTTTTCGTTTTTCGGGTGTGTCGATGAGGCAACAGCCTTGGTATCCTTTGTGCTTTTTGGCAAAGCGACTTGCAAGTTTGGCCAGCGTCTTGGTCGGGGCAATACCAATGCTGACGGGGATACCGGTCCAGCGCTCAACGATTTGTGAGAGGTGACGGCCGAAGGCGGCATAGTCTTCAGTTTCGGGGAGGAGGATGAAGCATTCGTCGATGCTGTATTGTTCGATTTGGGGCACATGGCGACGAATCACGGACATCACCCGGCGGGACATATCGACGTAGAGGCCATAATTGCTCGAGAGTGCCATCAGTTGACCGCTTTCGACCAATCCCTTCACCTTGAAGAAGGGGACGCCCATGGCGATGCCCATGGCTTTGGCTTCGTTGGAGCGAGCGATGACACATCCGTCGTTGCTGGAAAGAACCACCGTGGGGCGACCGATGAGCTTGGGAGCGAAAACGCGTTCGCAAGAAACGAAGAAATTATTGCAGTCAACGATTCCTATCATGGAGAAGGGCTGTTAGAACCGGCGGCGCGTGTGTTTTACTGCGTGGATGACGTAAGTCACGATGCCCCAAACAGAAAAATCATCGTTGTGGTCGACACGAAGCACCGGATAGTCGGGATTGGCCGGGCGAAGAAGGGCAAAATCTTTGTTGATCTCGAGGTATTTGACGGTAAATTCGCCATCGATGATGCAGAGGGCGATATCGCCGTTTGTGGGGGTAAGCGATCGGTCGATGATTAGAATGTCGCCTTCGTGGATGTTGGCTCCGATCATCGAATCTCCCTCAACGCGGGCGTAGAAGGTGCTTTCCGGGTTGTCAATGAGGTCTTTGTTCAAATCGATGGCGGATTCCATCGTGGACTGAGCCGGTGCCGGAAAACCAGCGTGTACGCCATCGTCGGCATAGGGCAACGATAGGTGCGCTGTGCTTTGGATGGGGAGCACGGTCATCCCCGATGCCGTTTGCTGTTCGGGGAGATCATTGGTGAGCATAGGGTGAAGTTTGTTTTTGTGGATGAGGCGTTTGTTGCGAAGATTGCGCGACACGGCACTCTGCCTGTTCGTGGCAGGTGCTTTTCTATGGGAAAATAAAAGGGGAGAAGCTCGCTTTTAGCGTTAAGTACTTGGCTTTGGTTCTTGCTTTTTTATGTCGGGTGGCTTCTCACAAAACACAACAAGCTGCATGCAAGTACACGGAGTGCACTTGTATACAGCTTGTTGGTAGAGGGCGGTGGCTTAAGCCTGCACCAGTGTGGAGTAAGCTTGTTCGATGCCTTTGGAGAAGTCTTCGCGCAGTTGGCGGTAGAAGCGTTTTACACTACCCTGCTCTGTGTGGCTGATGCGGCTGACAATTTCTGCCTGCAAGCGAAACACTTCTTGTACAGCGGCTTGGATTTCGGGCGTCAGACTGCCTTTTTCTGCGTAAGAAAGTCCGCAAACGTAGAGCATTTCACCACAGATTTGGTGCACATTCTTTTTGAGACGTTTTCGACTTGCCATTGTTTTGAGATTGAAGGGTGAGAACTTAGCGTTGTACGAGCTCCATGCCTTTGAGGATAGCCTGCTCGTTGGCGGGAAGCAGGTGGTGATGGCGTTCCGGCAGGGTCTTGCGCAGGGCTTTCATCACACTTTCCACTTCTACGATGGGATGTACTTTCAGGTAACTGCCGAGAATGAACATGTTGAAGCACTTGGCCAACTTCATTTCGGTGGCTGTGATCATCGCGGGGATGCAAAAGACATTGATGTCTTCGCGCGTGGGCGGTTGAATCACACCAAATCCGTCGTAAATAAGGGTTCCGCCGTTTTTCACTTTCGGTTGGAACTTATCGACAGAGGGTTGGTTGAGGAGAATGGCGGTGTCGTAGCTGGAGAGAATGGGCGAGGAGATGCTCTTATCGCTCACAATGACGGTGACGTTGGCCGTACCTCCTCGTTGTTCGGGACCATAAGCCGGCATCCAACTCACTTCGCGCCCTTCCATCAGTGCGGCATAGGCCAAGATTTTACCCATCGAGAGCACGCCTTGTCCGCCGAAACCGGAGATGATTATTTCTTGTGTCATGCTTTCGGGGCTTTGGTGTTGTCTTTAATATCCCCTTTCGGATAGTAAGGGAACATGTTGTCTTGCATCCACTTATTGGAGTTGACCGGAGAAAGTTTCCAACCCGAAGAGCAGGTAGAAACAATTTCGACCAAGCACGATCCTTTGTGCTGCATGGAGATGTCGAAGGCTTTGCGAATCGCTTTTTTGGCTTTGGCAATGGCGCCCATGGTTTCTACGCTTTGGCGGGTGACGAAAGCTGTTCCGTCGAGCAATGCCGCAATTTCTCCGAGTTTCAAGGGATAACCGTGCAAGGCGGCATCGCGTCCGTAGGGGCTGGTGGAAGTGACCTGTCCCATAAGTGTGGTCGGTGCCATTTGGCCACCGGTCATACCGTAAATCGCGTTGTTGATGAAGATAATGGTAATGCCTTCTCCACGATTGAGGGCGTGCAGTGTCTCGTTGGTACCGATACCTGCGGCATCACCATCACCTTGGTAGGTGAAGACCAAATGATCGGGCAGCACGCGCTTAATGCCGGAAGCAACTGCTGCGGCACGGCCGTGAGCAGCTTCTTGGAAGTCGATATCGAGATAATTGTAGGCAAAGACTCCGCAACCGACCGGGCTGACGCCCACCGATTTTTCGGCCATTCCCATCTCTTCCACGACTTCGGCGATGAGCTTGTGCACAACGCCGTGGGAGCATCCCGGGCAGTAGTGCATCGTATTGGTATTCAGCAGACGCGGCCGTTCGTAGGCCACGGCGCCTTTTTGGATGATTTCTTCTTTCGTCATGACTATAGTTTGTTGAAGACCCCGGGGAGGCGGAAGATGGCTTCCACCATTTTGACGATGATGGCGAGAATCGCAATACCATAGCTGAGGGTCAATCCGCGTTCACCGGCTCGGAAATACAACACACCGACGATGGCGATGAGCGCGAGGACAATGAACAGGCCGTTGAGCCAATTGCGTATGATGAGATTCCGACGTTCGCGGCGCATGGCCTGCAGTTCGTCTTTTTCGGTTGGGCCGGGTGTGTTCATAGCATGGTTTTGAGCTTGTCGAGAATCTCGCCCGGGCTGGGTACGATACCACCTAAGCGACCGTAATGCTCAACCGGCACGCGACCTTCTACATGGTAGCGCACGTCGTAGACCATTTGTCCGGCATTGATTTCGACGGTAAGAATGCCTTTGACTTTAGAAGCCAATTCGAGAACGGCCTCTTTCGGGAAGGGCCAAAGGGTGATGGGACGAAGTAGTTGTACTTCGATACCTTCTTCGCGAGCCAACTCGATGACTTTCTGAGAGATGCGGGCTGCTGAACCGAAAGCCACGATGCCGAGTACCGGCTTTTCAGAACCGCTCACTTCATAGCGAACTTCATTTTTCTCGATCTCACGATATTTGGCTTGAAGGTGGAGGTTGTGTTGCTCCATGATTTCGGAGCGTAGTTCCACGGAGGTGATGACGTTGGGCTTGCGGCCTTTGCAACCTGTGGTGGCCCAAGGATAGCGTTCAGCCACTTCTTCGGTGGTGAGGCGTGCTTTTTGGGGTTGGAGCTCTACCTTTTCCATCATTTGTCCGATGACACCATCGGAAAGCATGATGACGGGATTGCGATAGCGGAAAGCCAGCTCGAAACCGAGGTCGACGAAGTCGGCCATTTCTTGTACGCTGTTGGGGGCAAGTACAATCGTTTCGTAGTCACCGTTACCACCACCGCGGGTAGCTTGGTTATAGTCACTTTGAGAAGGTTGGATCGTGCCCAAACCCGGTCCACCGCGTTGTACGTTGACGATGAGCGAAGGGACTTCGGCGCCGACCATATAACTAATGCCTTCTTGCATGAGGGCAATACCTACGCTGGCCGATGACGTCATGACGCGTTTACCGCAGCCGCCGGCACCGTAAAGCATGTTGATACTGGCCACTTCGCTTTCGGCTTGGAGCACAACCATACCGGTTGTTTCCCAAGGCTTGATTTCTGCGAAGGTCTCAAGCACCTCACTTTGCGGCGTGATGGGATAACCAAAATAGGCATCGCACCCACAGCGAACGGCAGCGTGCGCGAGCGCTTCGTTGCCCTTCATGAGATATATTTCTTTTTCCATGTGGTGTGGAATCAAAAGAGGTTGGGATGATAGAAGAGAAAAGCCTATTGCTCTTTCAAAAGCAAAGCAGTATGGCTTATTGCTCTCGGAGTTTGTAGACTACGATGCAGGCATCCGGACAAACCGTGGCGCAAGCGGTACAACCGATGCAGGATTCGGGGTTTACGTCCTGGCTGAATGCATAGCCGTGGTGATTGACGGCGGTGGTGCTGAGTGCAAGCGTCTGCGTGGGGCAAGCCACTACGCAAAGATTGCAACCTTTGCACGCTTCTGTGTCAATGACAACGGCGCCTCTGATTTTCGCCATATCGTTGTGTCTTTAAGGATTTAAATTGTCTTTGTAATAGAAGTCGTATATGTCCGTGATCATGCCGAGCATTTCGGCGGCGGGGCTGTCGGGATCGACCTTCTGTGCTTCGAGAAAGCAGTTTTTCGCTGTTTTCCAATCGCCGCGTTTCGCTGCGAGCAAACCTTCAACATAATATCGATCGCCCGAGGTCAGTTCTTCGGGAGCGGCATCGCGGAGGGCGGCTTCGGCTTCCTCCAGTTGCTGTTTGTCTATCAGCTGTTTGATATAGTTTGCCTTATTCATGATATTGCAAAAGTACACTTTTGTGGAGAATATAGGGCATCAAAAGCGGCCTTTTTTTGTCGCGCACGTTAATATATTGCAAGGCGGCGTTCGCAAATGGGGCATTCTCAAGTGGGTCAATACTCGCGCTCTCCGAAAATTTTGGTGCCGACGCGTACCATATTACTGCCACATTCGAGGGCGATGGGATAGTCTTCGCTCATTCCCCAAGAGCAGATGTTAAAGTTGGGGGAGTCTGCGAAGAATTCGTGTTTCGCCCATTTGAAAAACTCGTGCGCGATGGCGAATTCTTGGCGAATGATTTGCTGTTCATCCGTGAAACTCGCCATGCACATGATGCCGCGTAATTCTACATGGGACAAATCGCGCCAAACTCCAGACGTTAAATATTCGCGTGCTTTGTTCGGTGTGAAACCGAATTTGCTTTCTTCGCGCGCCACATGTAGTTGCACCAGGCAGGGTACGCGCCGATCGAAGCGACGGCCTTGTTTGTCGATCTCGATCAGTAGTTTTTCGCTGTCCACGCCATGGATGAGTGCAACGAATGGAGCAATGTATTTTACCTTGTTATGCTGAAGATGTCCGATGAAGTGCCACTCTATATCTTGTGGCATAACTTGTTGTTTCTCCATGAGTTCTTGTACCCTGCTCTCTCCAAATATGCGTTGTCCTGCATCATAGGCTTCGCGCAGCGCTTCGACGGGATGAAACTTCGAAACGGCGACGAGTTGCGCATCTGCCGGGAGCGCTTTATGTAGTGCGTGAATTTGGTGTTGGATCGACATGAAGACGAGAGTTGTGGAGTATGGGAAAAGAAGCCGAAGGGGACACGACTTGAGGGGGATATCAGGCGGTGCCGCTGAGCAGATCGTTGATAGTAGATCGGGCGTTGTGGAGTGCTTATTCTTCGCCCTTTTCGGGAACGTCGTCTGCCTTGTAGTGGAAAACGTCCATAATTGAGGTTTCGGAGACGGCAGCGATTTCGTAGTCCATCATCGACCCCTTCATTCCCTCGTCCAAACGCTTCACTGCGTCGCGCAGATCACCGGCTTGTACCAGCATGTTGTGCGAGGTCTTTTTTTCTTTTCCGCTTTTCTCATCGAGGGTGATGAACGACAGTTTGGCTTTGTACCAACGATCGGCGGCATCATCGCTCGTTTCAAAGATTTCTGCGAAGCGGGCGCGTTTGATGTCGCTCACTTGAAATTCTCCACTCATGAACGGGGCGACTTCTTTAATGATGCGTCGCTCGGCTTCCGTGAAGTTCAACGCATCCACGAGGTAGGGTTCGTTGACTTTCTTCACCAAACCGTTGTCCATTGTGCGTTCGTACTTAATTTTGCATTCAAACCATTCTGCCATAGTCGTTTCGGGGAGATTATTGGGAAAATATCTGTTCGACAATATTGTCGTTTTGGCAAAGGTACGAACTTTTTGCAGCTCGAGAGCCTTTGTCCGACTTAAATATATGGGAGTTTGCGTGAGAATAGACACGAAGATTTGAGGAGTCTTAGAAGTGAGTTGTTGATGTGAGAACACAGAGAAAAGGATAAGGTGAAAAAGGTAATCATAAGCGGGTATATACATGTATAAAGAGAAAAAGGACTTTCTTGCAGAATGTCTGCAAATTGAGAATCAAGTGATTGCATTGACAAACGCTCTGCACAGATTGAGCGGTAAAACAACGCATTTGGGCACTTTTTTGAGGCGTTTGCAATACTTTTCGCGAGAAATGGCTATATTTGCAGTCAGATCTATGCACAAGGTAGCCTACTCTTTCTTCGTGCTTAGAGTGCAAAATTGTACACACAACCACTATAACATACAGTTCAATGAAGAAAAACCTCATTCTCTCGCTCCTGTTCGCCGCAGCCTGCTCTTTCGCGGGGTTCAACTCGGCTCAGGCTCAGACGGTCAAGGGCGTTGACGTTCCTGCGATGCAGGCCGACGTGCAAACAATGGCCGACGAGGTGATGGCCAATCAGCTCAACGACCCCGACGAAGCCAACAAAACGTTCTCCAAGCTCGTCAAGAAAATTAAAAATGACAAAGAACAACTCGTGGCTGTCGGCAATTTCTTCTTGGAAAAGAAGATCTATCCTTGCGCCAATCAGTGTGCCAAGCAAGCCTATACCTTAGATCCTCAATATGTGCCCGGTCTTATGTTGCAAGCACAGGTGTGCATGCTGAGAAAGGACTGGGGCGGTGCCGGTCAGAAGTTCGATGAAATCCTGAACATCCAGCCCGACAACATTGAAGCTTTGCGTTTGAGTGCACGCGTTTACAAGTATGTGAACCCCATCGTGGCCAAAGAGGCTTTGGAGAAGATTCTTGAGCGCGAGCCCAACAACCTCACGGCTTACAAGGAGCTTGGTGACATCGCCTACACGGCCAGTGAATATAAGGATGCAGCTGCGGCCTATAAGAAGTTCTTCGACGGCACGCCTAATCCTACAATCGACGATGTGCACGCAGGTGAGAACTATCTCCTCTCGCTCATGAATCAGTCTGACTTCACGACGATTAAGGAGATGGCCAACAAGCTTCTCCCCCTCGCACCGTCTGATCTCATCTTGCGCCGTATGCTTTTCTATGCACAGGTAGAAACGATGGACTTCGAGCACGCCAAGGAGAGCATCGCCTACTTGAGCGACAGCCAATATCCCGATTCGGCGTTCCTCTATCGTGACTATATCTATGCAGCCAGTTTTGCGGCCGATGGCCTCGACGATCGCGCACAAGCTATCGAGTACTACAAGAAAGCTTTCGAAAAGGATTCGACGAAGGCCGACGGTTATCGCCGCATGGCCATCTTGCTCCGTTCGAACAAGCAAGCTGTAGACGCTATCCCCTACTACAAGAAGTATCTTGAGCTGCTCGGTGAAAAGGCTGATGCCGCAGAGCGCTTCGGTTTGGCAAATATCTACATTGCTGCTCAAAACCAAACGAAGGATCCCGCTGAGCGTCAGAAGTTTGTAGAAGCCGGCGATAAGATCTTCGCAGAGTACATGGAAGCGCAGCCCGAAAAGTACCAAGGTCCTTTCTATCGTGCTCAACTCTGGATTCTCGACAGCAGCCAGCCCGAAGAGAAGCCCCGCGAATACTACACGAAGGCGCTCGAACTCATCGGCGACAACAGCGATTACGTTTCGCAAAAGCAAGTCGCTTTGCGCTATCTCGCGTTCTACTACTTGAAGAAGAACGAAGACGCAACGTGCTTGAAGTATGTAGATCAGTTGCTGAAACTCGATCCCAAGGACAGCTTCGCTCTCAAATTGAAGAGCGTGCTCAAATAAGCGAAAGGCATAGCCTACTTCACGAATAAAACAACCCCTCGGTGTTCCGATAACACCGAGGGGTTGTTGTTTTCTGTAAGTTGGCGCGAAGCCTTTAGATCAAGGCGCCAATGCCCATTGATAGGTTAGGAACTTGCCGAACGGGCTTGCAGCGTGTGATCGGCAATGTAGGCCATGAAGCGTTCACGGTACGAGTCCGAGACGGGGATCATTTTGTCGCCGAAAACGATTTGCCCACGTTCGATAACGCCGATGTGGTTCACGTTGACAATAAACGAACGGTGGATGCGCATGAAGTGATCGGCAGGCAAAGCGGCTTCAACTGCGCGCATCGAGATCAGCGAAATGATAGGGCGCAGATCGGTGGTGACGTAGATCTTTACATAGTCTTTCAGCCCCTCGACGTAAAGAATGTCGGAGAAGCGCACGCGCACCAATTTGTAGTCGCTTTTCACGAAGAAGCCATCGGCAGCATCGGGCAGTCGAGGCAGTTCGCGGGCGAACCATTTGCGCGCTTTTTGCACCGCGGCAAGAAAATCTTGGTAGTCGACAGGTTTGAGTAGATAGTCCAGTGCATCGGCCTTCCACCCTTGGAGCGCATAGTTGGCGTAGGCGGTGGTAAAGACGATGCGAGAGCGAGTATCGGCTATCATTTTAGCGAATTGCAGGCCGTTGAGCTCTGGCATTTCGATGTCGCAGAAGATCAAATCGACAGGATGTTCCTCCAATCCGGGCACGGCTTGAACGGCGCCGGAATAGGTGGCCACCAATTCGGTTTGAGGAGTGCGTTGCACGTAGTTTTCTAACAACTTCACCGCAAGCGGTTCGTCGTCAATGATGGCACAAGTTAAGTTCATAGGTTATTGTGTTGGCGATTTCGGAGACACGCTCCGATACTTTGTTATAAGTCCAGTGTGATGCGCGAGTAATACTCTTTACGCGAACTATCAATGCCGTGTTCCCAAGTGTGCGTACCCGGGTAACTGAGTTCCAACCGGCTTTTGACGAGGCGAAGACCGATGCCCCCATCCGGGTTTTCGTGTGTTCGCTGCGGGAAATAGCTGTTTCGGCAGTCGAAGTTGAGTCGTTTGCCGTCACAGTCGAGGCGAAGGTGCACATGGCTGGGAGCCGTGATACTCACCCCGTGTTTGAAGGCATTTTCTACGATGGAAATGAAGATGTGAGGAGCGACCTGCATCTCCTTGTGGGGTGTTAAGCGGAAGTCTGTCGTCACTTCAACATTCTTGTTCAGACGAAGGCGCATCAGCGCAACATAGTTTTGCAGAAACTCCACTTCGCGTTCCACACTCACACACGATCCCAATTCTTCGTAGAGTTGATAGCGGAGCATTTTCGAGAGTTCGAGAATGGCGGATTGGGCTTTTTCCGTGTCGATCGACGTCAGGGCGTAGATGTTGTTGAGCGTGTTGAGTAGAAAGTGCGGACTGATCTGACTTTTGAGACTTTGCAGTTCGGCCTCCGCGCGTTCGAGTTCTGCTTTGCTGCGCGCCATTTCTGCAGCATACCATCTTCCGCTCAATCGAGCAGCAAGCGCACAGCCGAGGGCGAAAGTGAGATTGACAATGTTGCGGAAAAAAAAGAAGACTTTGAAGTCGCGAGTGCCAAAGTGCTTGTGACCGGGCGAAAAATCGTGTGTATCGTGCGGAAGTCCCAAGGACTGGGCGGCCAACTTGAAAACCATGAACTCGTGCATCAATTCATAGAGCCCCGAGAGCGCGATGATGAGCAGCAGGTTGCAACCGTAGAACGTGCGGTGGTGGTCGGTCAGAAAAAACTTGGGAACGAGGAGAAAATAGTTGAGGTAGAAGGTCAATAAAAGGGCCAAGGAGAAGAATTCGCGCGACAGAATGTGGCGCCAATCGATGGGAATATTCTGTGGAGTGAAGAGCAAAGGAGAGAGAAAGATGTAGGTCCACGATAAAATGTGGATCATCCACAGCAAAGCATTGGAGCGAGGTTTCATAACGGCGAGCGTTGGGGATAGATCGCCCATCTTGCACAGTTCATGTGCAGGAGAAGGAAGTCCAATCTCTAAGATAGGCGAGCAAAAGACTTTGAATTCATCTCTATTGGAATAACAAAGGTAGTAGTTTTTCTCGTTTTTGACGCGAGATTAACAGCTTTTCTGCGCATTCTTCCCCCTAATTCGCCGAAGGAGCCCGAGTTCTGCTGAGATTTCGTATCTTTGTAGTTACATATCAACAGCCTATCTTATGTTTTCAGGAATTGTAGAATCGACGGCACGCGTAGTGCGCATCGAAAAAGAACAAGAAAATATGCATTTCACACTCGAGTGTGACTTTGCACCCGAATTGAGCATCGATCAAAGCGTGGCACACAATGGAGTTTGCCTGACCGTCGTCAGTCAAACGGGCAACGAATATGTTGTAACGGCCATGAACGAAACGCTCGAGCGCAGTAACCTCGGAGAATGGAGCGTAGGCACCGAAGTCAACGTCGAGCGATCGATGATGATGAACGGACGTTTGGATGGGCACATCGTCCAAGGCCACGTAGATGACACCGCCGTTTGTGTCAACAAAGTGAGCGAAGACGGTAGCTACCGCTTCACCTTCAAATATGCTGCCAATCGAGAAATGGCACAGCGCGGCTATTTTTGCGTCGACAAGGGCAGTGTCACCGTCAACGGCGTGAGCCTAACAGTTTGCAATCCCGGCGATGACACGTTCGAGGTGTGCATCATCCCTTACACTTACGAGCACACGAATTTCCACAACATCGAGGTTGGAACCCGCGTGAATCTCGAGTTCGATATCATCGGTAAGTACATTGCTCGCTTGCAGCATTTTGCCTGATCGGCGTTTTCTGTAGGCTATGCGCAAACAAGATCGATATAACTATGTGCTCGATTACTTATCGCGCACGTTGAGCGATACCGAAACGGAACTCGACTACAGCAACAACTTCGAATTGTTGGTGGCCGTGGTACTTTCTGCACAATGCACAGACAAGCGGATCAATCAAATAACCCCCCGCCTGTTTGCCGACTACCCCACTCCCGAAGCCATGGCATTGGCTTCGCCCGAAGTTTTGTTCGATTACATCAAAACGGTGAGCTATCCCAACAACAAGGCGAAGCATTTGCAGGGATTGGCGCAAGGATTGGTCGAAAGGTTCGGAGGTGAGGTGCCGTCTACGCTCGAAGAGTTGACTTCCTTGCCGGGAGTCGGTCGAAAAACAGCAAATGTCATTCAAGCGGTGGCTTTTCGCAAAGCGGCCATGGCGGTCGATACGCACGTTTTCCGTGTGGCTCATCGTTTGGCCTTAGTGCCCAAAAGCTGTACCACACCTTACAGCGTGGAGATGGAGCTCACGCGCCACATTCCCGCCGATTTGTTGGCTTCTGCTCACTACTGGTTGTTATTGCACGGGCGTTATACCTGTTTGGCGCGCAAGCCGAAATGCAATGCCTGCGGTTTGGCGGAAGTTTGTCCGTCGCGCAAAATGTTTGTTGAGGCTTGAAGTCGCCACCACCCTACCGCTTCTTTATGAGATCCGCAATGCCCATCTGTAGGCATTGCGGATTTCTTTTTTGAAAAGCATGCAAGGCGCCCATTTGTTGCCTGTTTCTTCTGAAATGGGGGCCAACGCGCGCGCATACGCGCGCGTCCGCCGTTTTTCGTTTTTTGCCTTCACCGCTTCACCCAGAGGAAATAATTGTTTGATGAACAAAGGGTTAAGGGTGAAGGCAAAGCCTGCGTTGCCTTCACCGGTGAAGTGTTAAATCGGTGCTTATCTTCACCCTTATTCCTTTTGATAATCAACGTGTTGTGGGTGAAGGTGAAGGGTGAAGGCAGAAATCGCCAACTCGTTGAGTGCGTGATGAGCAGGCGCGTGTCCGTTTAGGCGCACCTGTCTGCGTGCGTGAGGAGCTGTTGACTAAGGGGAGCGGAGAATCATGGCGCCTTCTCTTCAAAAGGAGAGAGAAAACGTAGCAAATACGGGTAGTATCGTGAAAAAGTCCACTTGTTTTTGCTGAAGATTTCTAGATGATGAAAAAACGCAACTTTTTCTTCGCGAAAACCTCTGTTTTTTGAGATGAATGATTTACCTTTGCGTTTGATAAAACACAACTTTCCTTTTCCTTCAGCCGCATTGCGGCGTCTATATAGTGCATTCAGAAGGGCTTATGCCTTGTGAATCAGCGCAAATGATCTTTGACTTACTGTGAAACGAACAATTTCCTGTCGTTATGTGTCTTCGGGTGAGAGAGATTCGGTAGGATTTGCCAAAGTGGCAATCCCCTTCTCAAAAACTGACATGAAGTTTCGATTTCTTGCTGCGTGTGCTTTCTTTGGAGCAACTCCTCTGCGTTTACGAACTGTGGTTGTTTGCAACAAAAAAGTTCCCCGAATGCATCAAGAAAATGCATTCGGGGCTGCTTATCATAGGATTATCAAGCGTTTTCTCGCCTTGAGCTGTCCAATTCGCGTTGCGTCTTGAAACCGGCCTGCTTTTCGGCTTATCGAAAACGTCAGATTGTTTCTGCGCTGTAAATTAGATGGCGCGAGCAATGGCTTTGAGATATTTGGCTTGCGCTGCCTGGAAGGCCTTGGTAGCCTTCGCTTTCGCGTCGTCGTCGGTCGCCTTGGCAATGGCATCATAGAGATCCCAAAGCTTGAACTTCTTGGCGGCAGCGACTTGAGCCTCGGTCGAAGCCTTGGCAGCGGCTTCTACTGCACCTTCGTTGGTGGTGTTGTAGGCGTGCTTGTAGCCTTTCACTTCGTTCCAGTGACCGCGCGTGAAATCGGGGAATTCCACCGCTGCGCTGTTGTGGTCGAGCGAGAGCGCGCTGAGCTCAGCGAGGGCACACCACTCTGCCAAGTCGTAAACGTCCATGTCGAGGGGCAGACCGTTTTGGAGGCAGTAGACCATGCGGGCATCCATCATGTAGTCCATACCGCCATGACCGAGTTTGCGGCCAAGTTCACCGTACTTCTTGATGATGGGGCTTTTGTATTTCTCCGTCAAGGCCTTAGCTTCAGCGGCGGGAAGGAAGTCGTGTGCGCTGAGATTGTCCATTTGGGGAGCCACTCCGTTTTCTTTGAGCTGCGCAGCATTGAGGGCAAAGCGCTCTTCGGGATATTTAGTGGCGTATCCCTTCGTGCCGGAGAGCTTAAACAGACGGTTGTAGGGCTGGGGATTCATCACGTTATGCTGAATTTCCACGACCTTGCCTTCCGAGGTGCGCATCAGTGTGGTGGTTTGGTCACCGCTGCGGAATTCTTTACAGGGTTGTCCCGTTACGCGTTCCACATATTCCTTACCGTGAACAGACTTTGTGTCCATTGCGGTGAGAGTCGTGAAGCGATCGCCGCGGTGAATGTCCAGGCATTGTGCAACCGGGCCGAGTCCGTGTGTAGCATAGAGGTCGCCGCGATTTTTCATGTTGTAAGCCATGCGCCAACCCAATTTTTTCGAGTCGGGATCGTTGGGATTGTGCCAATATGCGCCCCAGTACTGGTCGAGGTCGTGAATGTAAGCACCTTCTGCACGAAGTACTTCACCGAAAACGCCGTTTTGTGCCATATTCAGTGCATTGAGTTCGTAGTAATCGTAGCAGCAGTTTTCGAGAATCATGCAGTGTTTGCGCGATTTCTCCGAGAGGTCGATCAGCTGCCAGCATTGGTCGAGGTTCATGGCCGAGGGCACTTCGATGGCCGTGTTCTTGCCGTTTTCGAGTGCGCACTTGGCTACGGGGAAATGGTGATCCCAGTCGGTGGCGATGTACACCAAGTCTACGTCGGGGCGAGCGCAAATGGCCTTGTAGCCTTCAGGGCCATCGTAAATGTCGGCAGGAGCGAGACCTTTCTTGCGGAGATCCTCCTGGCACTTCTCTGCTCGTTCACGTTCATAGTCGCAGAGTGCCACGATTTGTACGCCGGGAATGTGTGCGAAGCGCTTGACTGCCCAAGGTCCACGCATGCCGAGACCAACAAAGGCCACGCGCACGGTTTTCATTTTGGGAACGGTGAGACCGAGCACGTTTTGTTGACCGGGAGCGCGCTCAGGAGTTTTCGTTACGATGGTTCCTTCCTTCCAATGCCAGTTGCCGGGCTCAGAATACTTGGAAAGAGATTGAGCGGATGCGTTTGCAAAGAGTAAAGCTGCAAACGTAGCTGTCAATAGACTCTTGAATTTCATAGGGAAACGGGTTTATATTTGAATTTATTGTTCAATGTTGAGAGCGGAAGAGCCGATCATTTGACCATCACAGAAGAGATGCACGCTATAACGTCCGGGCGCGAGGAAATCGTTGCCGGCTGCGACGACCACACTCACATGTTGTTCTTCGCCGGTGTATTCTATCGTTTTCGAGGCGGAACTTTCGAGCGATTTCTGCTCGTAGGTGAAGTTGCCGCTTGCCCCGATCACGGCGCCGGAGGGGCTCATGAGGCGAACATAGATGCGACGTTCGCCGGTGCCGGCCGTTACGTTGCGGTTGATGGTGAAGCTGACCACAAAACGAGCGATGTCCTTACTCTTCTTGGCTCCTTTACCGTTCTTTTTTTGAGCGGAAAGAACGATGCCCGAGGCATTGAGTTGAGCGGCGATGGCCACTTTGTCGGACAGTTTGGCGCGTTCTTGGTCTAAGGAGTTGATGCGCACATTCGCATCGCTAAGTTGGCTGCGCGCCACGTCGCGTTCACTGGCCAAACGGCCGTTTTCGCGGGTGAGGGAGTCGACTTGAATGATGTAGGAGCGCAACACGGCGCGCACGGTTTCCAGCTCTTGTTTCAAACGGCGGATTTCTGCCGCATCGGTGGCTTTGGTGCGACGCAATTCGGCCAAGAGCGATTGGGCACGTGCCTGTGCTTCACCGAGTTGACGAAGCAAAGAATCATTTTTGATCCCTTTTTTCAGTTCGTCGTACTGCTGTGCGAACTGTTCGTACTGGTTCTCCATTTCGCGGCGATCCATGTCGGCCAGTTGTCGCAGTTCTTTGAGCTCTTTGTCCTTGTCGTCTTCTTTGTCTTTGCGACCATTGCAGGCCGAGAAGGCAAGGCTTAGTGCACCGGTGGCCAAGAAACAGAAAAAGAGTTTTCTCATGACGATCGGGGTATGACGGTTCAGTCGATGATCGTTACCCAACCATGGGGATCGGGCTCGATGCCGTATTGAATGTTGCGCAGACGGGTGTAGAGTTGCTTAGATACGGGGCCGGGCTGTCCGTCTTGCGAGAATTGATAGCTGGTGCCGTTGTCGGGGTCGTCGATGCGGCCGATTGGACTGATGACAGCTGCTGTGCCGCAGGCGCCGGCTTCTTCGAAGGTGGAAAGCTCCTCCTCGAGGATGGGGCGCACTTCGACTTTGAGTCCCAAGTCTTTGGCGATTTGCTGCAAACTTTTGTTGGTGATCGAAGGCAGAATCGAAGAAGACGCGGGGGTGATATAGGTGTTGTCTTTGATACCAAAGAAATTAGCGGCACCGCATTCGTCGATGTATTTCTTTTCTTTGGCGTCCAGATAGAATTCGCAGGAATAGCCGTTGTCGTGTGCCCATTTGTTGGCGCGCAGGCTGGCGGCATAGTTGCCTCCCACCTTGAAACGGCCGGTGCCGTGAGGAGCTGCGCGGTCGAACTCGCGGGTGATCACATAGTTTGTTGCGGCAAATCCACCCTTGAAGTAAGGACCTACGGGGGTGACGAAGATGATGAACAGATATTCGTCGGCGGGGCGAACGCCCACTTGTGCGCCGGTGCCGATGAGCAGCGGACGGATGTAAAGTGCTGCACCACTCTCGTAGGGCGGGATGAAACGCTCATTGAGTTTCACCACGCGACGCACCATTTCCACAAACTTCTCGGTCGGGAGTTCGGGCATCAGAATGCCGCGGCAAGTGCTCTGCATGCGTTCGGCATTGTCGGTGAGTCGGAATGCGCGGATTTTACCATCGGGGCAACGGAAGGCTTTTTGTCCTTCGAAAGCCTCTTGTCCATAGTGCAAACAGGTGGCGGCCATGTGCAGGTTGATGGTTTCGGACGACGACACTTCAATTTCGCCCCATTCGCCGTTGCGATAGTAGCAACGCACGTTGTAGTCGGTGGGCATGTAGCCGAAGGGCAAATTGGCCCAGTCGATATCTTTCATGCTATTCGTAGTTGATGATTGACTTGAATGAAAGGTGCACGCGCAATGCACGTGTGCAAAAGCAGAGCGGACATCGGCGCTGTGTTTGCTGCCTGAGGTCGCTAAGCTTGTTGCAAAGATAATAATTAAAGCCCGATTTTTGTAACCGGGCTTTCTAATTTCTTGGGATAAAAGTGGCTCAAAGTGATAATTTCAAGCCTTCTCTGGCTAAAGTGGTGTGAGGAAATACGCTTTGTGCTTCGTGGAGCAGGATATTCTCATCGTCGTAGCGCGCGGAGAAGTGGCCGATGACAAGCCGCTTGACCGCTGCGTCGTGCGCCAAAGTAGCGGCTTGACGGGCTGTGGTGTGAAAGGTTTCGCGGGCGCGCTTTTCTGCGTCGTCGGCAAAGGTGGCTTCGTGAAAAAGGAGGTCGACTCCGCGCAAGTGCTCGGCTAATTCCGGGAGATAGATGGTGTCTGAACAGTAGGCGTAGGCACGCGCCGGTTCTGCGGGGAGAACGAGGCGAGCGTTCGACCACACTTTGCCGTTTTCGTCCGTCCAATCTGCGCCGGCCTTGATGTTGGGCACGGCGTGAAATGGAATTTTGAGAAAATCAATCATATCGCGCCGGATGTGCGGGAGCGGGGCTTTCTCGCGAAAGAGATAGCCGCAACAGGGAACGCGGTGTTTGAGCGGCAAGGTTTCGACGGTAAGGGTTCGGTCCTCATAAACCACTTGGTGCTCTTTCCATTTCACGGCATGGAAGACGACTTCGTAGCTCATGCCGCGACAAAAATAGTCGAGCCACGGGCGCATGAGTCGTTCGAGGTCGTCACCGGGACTGTAGACATGGAGTTTGGAAGTGCGCCCGAGCAAATCGAAAGTGCTGAACAAACCAATCAACCCAAAGCAGTGATCTCCGTGAAGATGAGAGAGAAATATGTGGTTGAGCCGGGAGAATTTCAGCTTCTGACGGCGCAGTTGAAGCTGTGCTCCTTCGGCGCAATCGATCATGAATAGCTTGTCGCGCAAATCTACGACTTGCGAGGTCGGCAAGTGTTTGGCGGTGGGGATTGCACTACCGCAACCGAGGATGTGTACGTCGAACTTTTCCATGGAAATTGCAGAGGAGTTTTGAAAAGATAGAAGAAGGGAAATGACGAAAACACGAGGGACTTAGTCAAAGAAGCGAGCCCACGAACTTTCTGCGGCGGTAACCATGTCGAGTGGTGCCTTGAGGATGCGTCCCACTCGGAAGTTTTCGGCCGCAGCAGCGGCACGAAGTTCTGTTTCGAAGACGGAAGCGATGCTTCCCACGAAGTGGATGTCTAATTCGCGGCGATCGTAGGCGCGGATGTTGCGCACAAAAAATGAGCGGAACTCCGTGGCGATTAGTTTTTGGACAGCAGGTTCGTCGCGGTGGGACGATAAAAAGTGAGTGAACTGTGCTAAATAGCGATTGGGAGAGGGTTCGCGATAGACACGTTGAATCACTTCGGGAAGATCTACTTCGTATTGTGATTCAAAGAGTTGACGCAGTTCGAGGGGGAAGAGCCCTTTGAGCATGTCGGCCAAAAGATGTTTGCCGAGTGAACCACCACTTCCCTCGTCGCCGAGGATGTAACCCAGACTGGGGGTAGATTGCACAAAGCGGGTTCCGTCGTAGAGGGCACTGCCCGAGCCTGTGCCGAGAATGCAGACTATCCCTTCGGAGCGGTCGCAGAGTGCACGGGCGGCACCGAGCAGATCGGAGGCGACGTTGGCGCGTTCCACACCGAGGACGTCACGAAGGGTACGACTCATGCGGTCGATTTGTTCAGGACGGCAGCCGGCACCGTAGAATTGGAGGGTCGAGGCCGGAAGTACGGTGCTTGCGTTCTCATCGGTGTTGGGTATGAAGCCGGTGTCGAAGAGGCGGGCGAATTCGTGCAGTTGTGGAAGCACTTCGGCTTGCAAAACTTCACGAATCTGCGCACCGCTCATCAAACTGGGGTTGAGTCCGCGGCTCTTGAAGCGACGAGGGACGGCACGATGGCGCAAGAGGATCCAATCGGTTTTGGTCGAACCGCTGTCGGCAAGGATCTGGAACATGGATAGAATCTATAAGTTGAGTCGGAATTGGGCATTTTGAAATCAAAATGCTCAAGTTGCTGCGGAATGTGTATAAGAAATGGGCGCGAACGTACGAGGCGGATGGCCGTCGAACGTTCGCGCCCGGAGAGATCTGTGACGAAATGAATTTATTCGTCGAACTTGCGATAGCGAATGCGCTTGGGCTCTTCAATGCCCAGTCGCTTGGCTTTGTGCACTTCGTAGTCGGAATAGCTGCCTTCAAAGAAGAACACATTGCCGTCGCCTTCGAAGGCCAAAATATGTGTGCAGATGCGGTCGAGGAACCAGCGGTCGTGGCTGATCACCACAGCGCAACCGGCGAAGCCTTCGAGGCCTTCTTCCAAGGCACGGAGGGTGTTGACGTCGATGTCGTTGGTCGGCTCGTCGAGGAGGAGGACGTTGCCCTCTTGTTTCAGTGCAATGGCCAAGTGCAGGCGGTTACGCTCACCACCGGAGAGGACGCCGCATTTCTTTTCTTGGTCTGCGCCCGAGAAGTTGAAGCGCGAGAGGTAGGCGCGGGCATTGATGTCGCGACCGCCCATGCGCATGAGTTCGTTGCCTTGCGACACGACTTCGTAGACGCTCTTGTCGGGATCGATGTCCTTGTGTTGCTGGTCGACGTAGCTGAGTTTGACGGTTTCGCCGAGTTCAAACGTTCCGTTGTCGGGCGTGTCGAGCCCCATGATGACGCGGAACAGCGTGGTCTTGCCGGCACCGTTGGGACCGATTACGCCGATGATGCCGTTCGGGGGCAGCATGAAGTTGAGGTCGGAGAACAGCACCTTTTCGCCGAAGGCTTTCTGCACATGTTGGGCTTCAATCACCTTGTTGCCGAGACGCGGACCGTTGGGAATGTAAATTTCGAGGTGCTGTTCCTTCTCCTTTTGGTCTTCGTTGAGGAGTTTGTCGTAAGAGTTCAGACGTGCTTTACCTTTGGCCTGACGTGCCTTCGGTGCCATGCGCACCCACTCGAGTTCTCGCTGCAAAGTCTTGCGACGCTTGGAAGCCACTTTCTCTTCTTGCTCCATGCGTTGCGTCTTTTGCTCAAGCCATGAAGAATAGTTGCCCTTCCAAGGAATACCTTCGCCGCGATCGAGTTCGAGAATCCATCCGGCTACGTCATCGAGGAAGTAGCGGTCGTGCGTCACGGCGATAACCGTTCCTTCGTATTGATTCAAGTGCTGTTCGAGCCAGTCGATAGATTCGGCGTCGAGGTGGTTGGTGGGCTCGTCGAGGAGCAACACGTCGGGCTTCTGAATGAGCAAACGGCACAAGGCGACGCGGCGACGTTCACCGCCGGAAAGGAACTCGCAGGTTTGATCTGCGGGCGGGCAATGGAGAGCGGCCATGGCGCGGTCGAGACGGCTGTCGAGATTCCAGGCATCGGTGGCGTCGATGATGTCTTGCAGTTCACCTTGGCGGGCGAAAAGCTCGTTCATCTTGTCGGCATCTTCGTAATATTCGGGAAGGGCGAACTTTTGGTTGATTTCTTCGTACTCGGCCAAGGCTTCTACGACATGCTGAACGCCTTCTTGTACGACTTCGCGCACGGTCTTTGCCGGATCGAGTTGCGGTTCTTGGGGAAGATAGCCCACAGAATAGCCCGGAGAGAAGACCACTTCGCCTTGATAGTCGTTGTCGAGACCGGCAATGATCTTGAGGAGGGTCGATTTACCGGCACCGTTGAGACCGATGATACCGATTTTTGCTCCGTAGAAGAAGCTGAGATAAATGTTCTTGAGAATGGTCTTGTTGGTTTGGCGAATGGATTTCGTCAAACCGACCATAGAGAAAATAATTTTCTTATCGTCTACTGTTGCCATAGGTGATTATTTTGCAGATTGAGCAGGAAAACGAAGCAGGAATTGGAGCATGGCGCTCATGGCTTGTGCACGAATTTGCGCATCGCTGATGCATTCGAAGGGGAAACCGAGGGTGAGGGTGCGCCCGTTCTGTCCATCGTGTGCAACACCGGCACTATAGCCGCCGTTGCCATAGGCGAAAGCAGAGAAGGCACTTTCAGTGGGTTCCAATACATCCGAGATGTTGCATGCAAAATGGTCTGCGTTCGGGGTATTATATACCGGAAGTTGGAGATTGAGTCCCGTGAAAACGGATAAACTGTCGTTGCGTACGTTACCGGGGCAGCTGAGATGAAGGGTTTGTGCCAAGAAACGCTGCTCTTCTTCGCTGCGAAGATCTGAACCGATGAAACTTCCGCTGACAAGCAGGTGGCCGCCGTTAGATTGGAAGTGTTGAAGTTGACGGCGCGCGGCAACCGGAATGGCTTTGTAGGGGCGAAGATTGTGGGGCGCATCGCGTTCGAGACCGGCAGCGTAGTCGATGAGGCGATAGGCGGAGAGTTGTTTCTCACTCAACCCATTGAATGCATCGACACAAGCGGAAGAGACTGACACATGTGGAGCCGCTTCTATAATCGCTGCCGTGTGGGTCTCGCTACCGTCAAAGTTATTGCCGGCAATACGGCGTCCCAACCATTCACTCCCACCGTGTCCTAAACTGCGAGGGCCTTCTCCTCCCATCGCCTGCCGGTCGAAATTGGTTTGTTTGCCGATCAGTGCGAGTGTATACCCGCGGGGAACTCCAATATCGGTGGAGAGATCGAAGCCCAAACTGTCTGCAGTCTCGATTCTTGCCGGACCGCTGAGGCGATTGAAGGCGTCTACGACTAACACTTCCGGAGCTGTCGAATTTCGGTGGCCGCGTGCGCAGTAGACGCTCAACTCCGGGGAATCGAAACTCCTGCCGCCGGCATTCAAAGCTGCCACCTTATATATATAATGTGTACCCGGAACGACGGGTAGGGTTACAGCTGTGCGGCCGCCGGTGAGCCGTCCGTTGTCGAAATCGGTGTTGGGTGTGCGCGTATATACGATGTAGTCGGTGGGTGTTGCGGAGGTTTCGAGCGAATCTTCGGTGGGAAGCCATGAAAGTTGTACGGCATCTTGCCCTTTGACCAAGCGTGCCGAGAAAGTGTTGACGGGCAAAGGCTGAATGGCGGGTTGCGGTTCGCCGTGCATGGCCGAAACGTATTGCAGCATGGCCTTGTAGATAGCGCGCGAAGCCGTAAATTTGAAATTCGGGTCGTGCGCAAATTTCATATCCGTGAAGTTTTGGTGCGCCAACAACTCCAAAATCATCGAAGGAACCTCCGGCATGCGCGTTTCTGCGTAGTTCTTATCGAAAAGTTCGCGTAGATGCCAATCCGTACCATAAGTTCGTGTGACGTCGTTGTGGAGATTCGTCATTACGCGACGTGCATAGTCGAGAGAGGTGCGTCTTGCGGTGCCGGTGCGGTAAAGACTGTCGCCTTGTTCGTTGACTCCGGTGAATAGTCCCAATGTGCCGTAAATACTTCCGTTGCGATTGAAACCGGCGTCGGTATGCAGTGCGAAAGAAAGTTCGAAAGGAACACGTGCGCCGAGGGTATCCGGCATAAAGGGACTACCTCCTCCCAAATAGTTGAGCAGATGTGCTCGGGCACGCAGATCTCCGTTGTAGTCGCTCGTTTCGTCTCGGTGACGGTAGAGCGTATCGGGCAGACCTGCCCATTGTGCGTAGTAGCGCGCACCTTCTAATCGGCGCGACAAACCGCTGGTTTGTCCGGTACGCGGGTAGTTGTAGGTAAAAATACTGTCCGGGCTGATCGTGATTTGGGGCATGGAGCGCGAAGCGATCCCCATTCCGCCGCCAAATCGTACGGCGTCGGCAGAAACGTGCCCTTTGTGCGTGCTGGCATTGTCTAAGACAACGCGTGCTTGTTCGTTTTCGCCGGCTTCGAAGAGGAAAGTTCCCAAATAAAGCCAAGTGCCGCCGCCCATACGTTGGTTGACACGAAATTCTGTCTTACCTCCCGAATGAAAGACGGTGTAATGGGCGTCATCTACCGCATCGGGTAAAGTGGTATAACTCACATACACGGCATAACGTCCGCGACGTGCCAAATTGGGTGTCCACGAAGCTTCGGCGCGAGGTTCGTTTCGGCGTGAAGTGGCGACACAACGAGAGGTTCCGTTGCGAAATGGTTGATCATTGTCCGTCAAATGCCGATGAGGCAAACCGAAGCCCGGAGCATCCGCCGTGCGCCATGCTTTGCCTGTAGCGTCGCGTTCCACATACTGCCCTTCCGAGGTGGGATGATCGTTGTCCACGACGGCTTCTTCTGTTTGTGCATCGCGTTCGCGTGGAGTATAAACCACTGCTCCGGCATTTTCCAACATCGGAATGAGGTAGGGGAACACAAAACTCTGAGAGAGTAGATCTTCGGTGGTACAAAATAGAATCGGGCGCTGCCATTTCCAGCGTTCGCCGTCGAAATATCGTCCGTGGCTCGGCCAAACGAAGAGATGTCGGCCGGCTAATCCTGATTTTAAGTGGTAGGGGCTCGATACGTTGCGCACCCACGGCATACCGCTGTAGTCCAGACCGTCCCAAGTGGTGGGAGCGCTTGTGGAATTGCCTATGGTGTAAAGGTTGGGGCTGTCTTGTGCACGCGCAGTGGTGGAGAGTGCCAAGCAAAGGGCGAGCGAACCAAAAAGACGAGGGAGGGGGCTCAACATAAGGGAGTGGAGTTACAGGCTATTCTCGATGGCGAATTTTTCAGGATAGAAGGCACATCCTTCAAAAGGACGATAGTATTCCATGATGGTCTTCATGTCGGCTTCCACATCGCCCGACGGCCACAACTCTTTGGTGCAGACGATGCATTTGTGTTTGGCATCGATGGCAAAAAGTTGAATGGGAATTCCTGCTTTCAGCGCGATGTAGTAGAAACCGCGCTTCCATGTTTCCACACGTTGGCGTGTTCCTTCCGGTGTGACCGCAAGATTGAAATAATCTGCGGATTGAGCCAGCTCACCGAGTTGATCCGTGAGTGAAGTATGGCGCGAGCGTTCTACAGGGATGCCACCGATGCTCCGAAAAAAAGAACCGAGCGGCCAAAAGAACCACTCTTTTTTCATCAAGAAACCGGCTTTCTGTCCGATGGAGCGGATATAGAGTTCGCCGAGTAGGAAATCTTTGTTACTCGTGTGGGGAGCAACGCAAATCAAGCACTTGTCGCGCGCCGGAACGGTGACTTCTGCTGTCCAACCCAGGACGCGAGTTAAAAGAAAGTGGCAGAAAGATTGCAACATGAGGGAGTTTTGAGGCACCTCAAAGACAGGTGCTGTTTCGTATCGGCGCACCGACTGTCACCGGTGCACACACGCTACAAAAATACGCACAATTTATCAACCTACAAAATCGCACCTTGCAAATCTCTCTTGCGGGTGGTTTCCACTTTTCGCACGATGGGTCGGGACGGACAGTGAAGCATGATAGCCAGAGGGTGCAGATCGAATGACCGCTTGCGGATTGTCGGGGCATTTCTTTCAAAGCTTCCCTATATCTAAAGCCCGGGGACTTGGTAAATCACCCTCGATTGAGTATTTTTGCACGAACAACCATATCTTCATGCACATGAAACTCTCCGTCATCATTGTCTCTTATAACGTTTGCCACTACCTTTGTCAGTGTCTAGACGCGGTTTGGCGTGCAGCGCAGGTGGCCAATGTCGAAACGGAGGTGTTTGTGGTGGACAACCACTCGACGGACGGCAGCGTTGCCCTACTCTCTCGTGAATATGCTTCTTATCTCACCGCTGAAGGTGAGGGGCATTGCCGTCTTCATCTCATTGCCAATCATCACAATGCGGGATTTGGGCGCGCAAACAACCAAGCCTTGCGACAGTGCACGGGAGATTACATCCTGTTTCTCAACCCCGATACCGTAATCGGCGAGCATTCGTTGGTTGATTGCTTGGCCGAGGCTAAGTCGTGTCCCCAGCTTGGAGCCATCGGTGTCAAAATGATGTATCCCGATGGGCGCTTTGCATTCGAAAGTCGCCGCGGTTTACCCACTCCTTGGGTCGCTTTCTGCAAAATGAGTGGCCTCAACACTCTTTTCCCTCACAGCCGTCTGTTCGGACGCTATTATCTGCGTTTTTTACCTGAGGAGGAATCTGCTTCGATTGATATTGTCAGTGGGGCTTTCATGTTTTGCAGTCGAACCGCCCTTGAGCATTGCGGCGGGTTCGACGAATCGTTTTTTATGTACGGAGAAGACATCGATCTCTCCTACCGTTTTTTGAAAGCCGGCTTTCAAAATCGTTATGTGCCCACGCCTATTCTTCATTATAAGGGCGAGAGTACGCAGAAAAACAGCTTTCGCTATGTGCATGTCTTCTATCAAGCCATGCTCATCTTCTTCCGAAAACATTTTCCGGCCACTTCCCTCCTGATCACGCTGCCGGTTTATGCCGCGATCTACGGACAAGCGGCCATGACCTTGCTGCGTCAACAAGCAAAATCCTTGGGGCGTTTCCTCTATCCTCGACGTCGTGCCCGGGAACTCTCGGCAGTGTTTGTGGGAGAAGAGGCCGATGCGGCAAAACTCTCCGCCTTGGCCGAAACATGGGGCTTGCAACTCACCATCGCTTCCGATCTTTCGGTGATACCGCCCGCCGAAGCGCTCATTCTCTCCACCTCGTCTTGTCGTTTTAGCGAAATGTTACAAGCCGTAGAGCGTTCTTCGCATCGTTGCCAGTTGGGCATTTTTCATCCGCACCGTAATTGGCTCATTCTCTCCGGAGATGTCTATACTTCTGCCTTATGATTCTTCGTGCACCTGAATATTCGGATCTCGATTTACTCTTTTCGTTGGAAAACGACCCACAACAATGGATCACTTCCAACACGCGTGCGCCGTTCTCGCGTGCTGCGCTCAAACAGTTCATCGTGCGTTCGGCTCAATATGATATTTTTGCCCTGCGTCAACAGCGCTTTGTCATCGAATTGGGGGATGAAGGAAAAGAGGCGGCAATTGGTTTTGTCGATTTGACAGATTTTTCGCCCGAGCATCACCGGGCTGAAGTCGGCATCCTGCTGTTACCGGGCTATCGTGGACAAGGTTATGGAAAAAAAGCGTTGCAGTTGCTCGAAACCTATGCGCGAGACGTCCTTTCATTGCAAAACTTATATGCTTTCGTACCTGCAGACAACATTGCCTCACGGCGTCTGTTTGAAACTGCGGAATTTGACAATGTCGGCTTGCTGAGCGATTGGTTTTTCTTCGGAGGCGTGTATCGAGATGCGCATTTCTTCCAAAAAAACTCTCGTGATTTTTGGCCGTGCCGAGAAAAACGCGTACTTTTGCACACGCAATCCCGCCAAAGAACACGGTGCGTTAGTTCAGTTGGTTAGAATACATGCCTGTCACGCATGGGGTCACGG
>JABZKU010000043.1 GCA_015257125.1 Prevotellaceae bacterium
GGGCGGGAAACCGGTGCGGAGGGGGCAGGGGTACTACCGCCGCCGAGGGGTTTCGACGTAGAGGCGGGTACGAACGGACGACGATCGACCACGCAACCGCAATAGGGGCAGTATTCGGCGTGCACCGAGACGGGACGACCGCATTTCTTACAG
This sequence comes from Prevotellaceae bacterium, assembly GCA_015257125.1. Lineage (GTDB taxonomy): Bacteria > Bacteroidota > Bacteroidia > Bacteroidales > Bacteroidaceae > Alloprevotella. Next base: position 154 of record JABZKU010000043.1, read on the forward strand.
GGATTAACTTCCATAGGTGGGGAGTAGGTTGCAGAGATGGAGAAGAGGGGGCTTTGGGCGGCAGTGATGTGCAGCTCACACGCTGAAGAAGGGGGCGAGACATCGGGCAACGACCAAGAGCAAACGCGAATTTTTCGCGCCGTAAAGTTAGCCATTTTTTTGTAGACTTGCGGCGTTTGAGCCACATGGTGAGCAAAAAAACGAGTTTTTTTAGGACAAACGCCACCTTCTTCCCTTTGAATGGGAACAAATTTACCGGAGGGCGGGGACTTTGGACACAACCTCACGGAAACACGCCGAGCAAGAAGAAAAGGGGCAGAAAATAAAAAAGAAACGACGGAAAAAGCGCAACGAAAGCGGGAAGTTGTTTTTGATTGCCGCGATTTTACGGCAAGAAAAAGGGAATCGAAATCCTTAAAACGCGTACTTTAGACGTCTTCAATGTTAATAAACAATTTAATTCGGTGATTTCTTGGGTTTTGGTTTGGACGTAAAATCGAGAATGGCTAATTTCGCAATGTGTTTTTCATAGTATTAGATTTAAGGTTAACAAGGTTGGGATACAGTGGTATCCCATTTTTTTTGCCCCTTGGTCTAAATCCACTTCCCCCTCTCTGATTTTTCGCGTCAGTTGTGCGCTTTTCGCACTGCGCTGACCTCAATGGGCGGAAAGTTGTCTCCTCGTTTTATTCCTCCCTCTCCCTTTTCGGCCGTTTTCTCCCTGTGCGTGGGAGTAGACGGCGTTTTTTCTTTTCTCTGCTGCGGGGGGAGCGAAGCGGCACTGCACCTTCGGGCACAGATGCCGCCTACTCGTCGGCCACAGGGCACAAAAAAACACAGGCGTTTCCCATCGCTCACCCCGATTTGTCCAACTTTCGAATGAAGTCGGGCGGGAGTTCACGTGGAAACGCCTGTGTGCTGCTGACGGATGTCGCTAAACGGCAGACATCAGCTGTATTTGCGCGGATAGCGCAGCAAGATCCCGCCGACGGCCACCACGCCGAGGAGGAAATTGTAGTACAGATGCGGAATAATTTGCAGGGGACTGAGCGCGGCCAGGCTTGAAGCGAGGAGCAACTGTGCGCCGTAGGGCAACAGCCCCTGCGCCACGCACGAGAAGGTGTCGAGGAGCGAAGCACTCTTGCATTTGTTCACCCCGTAGCGCACGGCAATGTCGTTAGAGATGCGGCCGACGCTGAGAATGGCGACCGTATTGTTGGCCGTCACGCAGTTGGTGAGCACCACCAAGGCCGAAATGGAGGCTTCGGCGCCGCGTTTGCCGCGAATGTGGCGCGTGAGGCGCGAAATGATGAAGTCGATGCCGCCGTTGTGGCGAATCACTTCCATCAAACCGCCGGCCAAGAGGGCGATGAGGATGGTTTCGCTCATGCCCGCGACACCTTTCGTCATCGCATTGAACCATCCCGCCGCATCGAAGGCGCCGGTGCTCATCCCGATGACGCCCGTGAGCACATTGCCCAGCAGTAACACCAACATCACGTCGACGCCGACCATCGCGGCGACCAAAACGGCGAGATAGGGGAGGACTTTGATCAAGCTGAAGTCGGGAATCGAAGCCACGTTGTGGCTGCCGGCACCGCTGACGCAGTAAATGGCGAAGCACACCACGGCAGCGGGCAGGGCGATGCGGATGTTGGCGCGAAACTTATCGCTGAGTCGCACGCCTTGTGAGCGAGTGGCCACGATGGTGGTGTCGGAAATGAACGAAAGGTTGTCACCAAAAAACGCACCGCCCACCACGGCGCCCACCACCATGGGGAGGGCGAGGCCGGAAGACGAGGCCACTCCGGTGGCAACGGGCACCAAAGCCATGACAGTGCCCACGCTCGTGCCGATGCTCAGCGAGACAAAGCAGGCAGCCAGGAACAATCCGGGCAAAAGCAGCGAGACGGGGAGTGCATGCAGCGTCATGGCGACCGTGGAGTCGATGGCACCCATCTGTTTCGCCGAGGCGGCAAACGCGCCGGCGAGGATGAAGATCCAAATCATCATCATCAGATTTTTCTCACCCGCTCCGCGGCTGAACACACTCACGCGTTCGGCGATGGGAAGCAGGCCGCGGTGGAGTTCGGGTTCCGCGGGGCGCGTGGCATCGGGGTGATTGGTGATGAAAAGGGCGTAGGCCGAGGCGACGATAAAGACAATGACGAGCGGCACCTTGTTGAAATCGCCGGCGGCAATCCCCAACACGAGGAAAAGCACGACCATCAACAACAAAGGACTCACCGCCAACCATCCGCGCCGCGTCGACACGCGGGGCGTAGAAGAGAATTGCATCATAAGGGAACGAATCGTTTTTGTTTGTGGCTGCGAAGTTACCATTTCCGCCGCGCACGACCAAGCACGGGAATGGGGGAATGCCTTTACCTTCTGTCAAAGGGGAAATGAACACTCCTATATATTATAAGATCTTCCCACACAAAAAACACCGTGACCGCCGTTCGTTACGAACAGCGGTCACGGTGGAGCGAAGCGGGAGCGGGGAGTTGTGCCGAAGATCAGGCGGCGTGGCGGTAGGCGTAGAGCACCGCGGAGAGATAGTGCACATCAGTTTCCTCGGGCAGGCGACCGCCGACCACAGACTCGACGCGACGGGCGAAATCGCCGGCGTCGAATGTTTTGCTATGCATAGCGGCGGCACCCAAAGCACGCGAGATGAGGGCGGCGCGGCGGGCATCGATGCGATCGATGCGCGAGAAGGTGCGCTCATAGTTGGGCAGGTCATCGAAAGCGTGCAGCGGAGAGCGGTTGCCGTAGTTCGAACCGCTTTGCGCCACAAACGTGCCGGCGGCCAAATCGCCCCAACGGCGGTGCAACTTCGTGCCGAAAATCAACAACAACCCGCTGCCGAAACTGCCGAAAACGTCGATCCACAACAGGAAATAGCGCAGGATGAGCGTCCAAACCGTCGGAGCGCTGCCGTCGATTTGCACCACGCGCAGCCGAAGACAGAGCTTGCCGATCGTGCGCCCGTTGAAGGTGATTTCTTCGAGGACGGGAAGGAAGAAGAAAAAAAGAGAAAACAGCGGAATGAACGGATCCAATTCGCGCGTATAGAACGAATAAACCACCAAAGAACTGAGACCCATGACGATTAACACCAAGACAATATCGATGGTGATGGCGGCAAAACGCTGGAAGAGCGTGGCAGGGAGCAACGAGATGCGGACATTCTCGACAGAAACAAATTCGGGCATATCTATTATATAAGATGAGCGGGTACGAAAACGAGGAACGAAAAACGAAGTTTCACGAACTTTTCGCGACAAAAATACGCATTTCACTTGTAAATACCCTTATATTGAAAAAAACTTTCTTACTTTTGTGCCATCGTCTTGACTTAAATCGCTCAACGATCGTCGCACCCGCGGCGCATTTCGAACTTGTATCACAGACGTTGTCGCACCGCCAACTCCACTCAAAGCCGCTGCACCGCGCAAGCCGCGCCGGGCGATCGACAACCTTCCCCCTTTACTCTGCTCACCTCCATGAGAGAATCAGCCTTTGTCCGACTCAACCGCCAGAAATGGCAGTCCTATCAGGAATGGGGTCAAAACATGGGGATGCTCAATCCCGAAGAGATGGCAAAGATCTATCTCGATGTGTCGGCCGACTTGGCTTTTGCCCAAACGCACTTCGCCGAAAGTCCCGTCACCGACTACCTCGAACGCATCGCCCGCCACTTCCATCAGCATGTCTACGGCCAACGTCCCAACCGCTGGGGCGAGGTGGTGCGTACGCTCAAGTACGACATCCCGATGGCTTTCTACTATTCGCGGCGCGATCTCCTCGTTTCGCTCACCGTCTTCCTCATTGCCATGGTCGTGGGCGTCCTCTCGCAGCAAATGGATCCCGACTTTGCCCGCACCGTCCTCGGCGACCGGTATGTGGACATGACGATCCAAAACGTGGCCAACGGCGATCCGATGGCGGTCTACAAAGATAAAGACACGGTGTCCATGTTTTGGCACATCTTTCTCAACAATGCCTCGATCGATGCGCGCACCTTCATCGCCGGCCTCTTGGCGCTGCCGGGCGCGCTGCTCATCATTCTCTACAACGGCGTGATGTTCGGTTGCTTCGAAACCTTTCTCATGCAACAAGGGGCGGTGCTCGAAGCCCTGTTTGTGGTGAACCTCCACGGCTCGCTCGAGATTCCCACCATCATTCTCTCGGGCGCTTCGGCACTGGCCTTGGGCACGGGCTGGCTCTTCCCGGGACGGCGCTCGCGTATCGAAGCTTTTCGCCAAGGCGCGCGGCGCGGACTGCTCATGCTCATGGGGGTGCTGCCCCTCACGCTCGTGGCCGCGCTGATCGAAACCTACATCACCCGCCACACCGAGGCGCCGCTCGCCCTGCGCGTCTTCTTTGTCTTCGGCGGCCTCCTGTTGGTGAGCTGGCTCACCATTTTCCTTCCTCAAAGACTCCATCGAAATGGCCACACTCTATAAAGAACGTCCCGGAGGTGCCTTCATCTCCACCGCCCTCCTCTTGCTTTGGCAGCATCGCCGCCGAGTGGTGTTGAACATTTGGGCGGTGAGCATCCTCCTCGTGGGCATCGCCACTTGGCTTGGTCACAGCACGATCGGCATCGCCCTCGCCACCCTTTGGATGTGGTGGAGTGTGAGTGAACAAATCTTGGCCGACGACCAAGCGGGCGCCGAAGCCCTGCGCGAAATCGCGCGCAAACGCGCCGAAAGTGCCCGGCTTATGGAGAAAACACCTCCGTTTTCGAGCGAAAGTCGTGAAGTTTTCATTCCATCTCGCTTCTCCCTCCCGGGTTTTCGTCATCTGCACCCGGGGCGCATGCTCCTTTCGGCCGTTCCGCTCGTGCTTTGGTTCTTCTTCAGCGAGGACGAAAACTTCGTTACCCGTATCTGGTTGTTGGTGTTCTGCCCCATGGCCCCTCTGCTCCTCGTGTTGCGTGCCCTGCCCGGGCGTTCGCTCCTCGGCATGGTGCCGATGCTCTTCACCAACAGCATCCTGCCCGGCCTCTCCGTGCTGTTTTGTTTCGGCATTTGGTGGCTCACCATCGGAGCTTCGGGGGTGCTGATATCGGTCTTTGACGTATGGAAAAGCATTTCGGATTTTCTGCCCAACAGCTATCTGGAAACCATCCACAATGCCCTTTCCCAACGCGTCGTTGAGACACTCACCACGATGGGTGCCTACAGTCTCCTGCTCATCCAAGGCACACTCGTGGTGTCGATTTTCACCTATCTGCTCGGCCACGTGGTCGACTGCAGTGACCATCGCGGACTCAACCGCCGGCTCGACACCTTTTGATTCACGCCCCCTACAAACGCTGCCTTCATGCCTTCTTTTCAACTCAATGATTCCGTCCCCACGCCGGCGCACGACTATGCCGCCGACTTGGCGCGGCTGCTGCAGGTGGAACCGCCCAAACAGCCGGAAGAAACGCCCAACCCCTATAAGTATGCCAAATGGGATTGGCTGGATGATGTCATAAAGTATTTTGAACACCACCCCGTGGTGACCCGAGTCGTCTTGATTTCCATCGCCCTTGCGCTCTTGGTGCTCATTATTTATAAAGCGGGACTCTTCGACTACCTCAAAGAGCGCTTCGCCCTGCGCCGCAAAACGCCCACCTGGGACGAATCGACCGTAGACACCGACATCTATACTCACGATCTGCCCAACGAACTGCAACAAGCCACCGAAGAAGACGATTTCCCCGAACTGGTGAAACTGCTCTATCTCACGGCTTTGCGCACCCTCTGCGACCGCGGTTGCCTCGAATGGCTGCCGGCACGCACGCCTTCGGACTATGTGCGCCTGCTCGAAGAGGCCGACGCAGCGGAAACCCCGGCCATGCGCCGACTCACCCGCCACTATCTCTACGTGTGCTACGGGCACTACGAGGCCGATGCTCCCCTTGTGGGCGAATGCCGCGGACTGCTGGCACAAATCGAACAGCAACCCCAAAAAGCGAGCCGACGTGCCGAGAAAGGAGGTGAGCGATGAACAACAAATCCAATCGCACGGCCATCGCCCTCATCGTCGGATTGATCATCTGCGCGGTGCTCTTTGCGCTGCTCGCGCCCAAAACCTTCAACTGGGACTTGCCGCCTCAAAACCGCAACACCGAGCAGCCCTTTGCCCAAACGGTGATGCACGATGTGCTCAGCCATTCGTTCCAACACGGCTATCGCGTGAGCGATGACCTCCGCGAAGTGCTCCGACAACAGCGGAAAGACACCTGCGAGAACCTCATTGTCAGCTTCGACGACAACAACCCGGCCGAAGAAGACAATTTTGCCCAACTCGACCGCATAGCGCGATTGGCCAAAAGCGGACGACGCATCATCTACACCTCATATATAACAACAACAGCCGATCACAGCTTTTTCGGTTTGATCGACGAATACGATGGGGGCGACTGGCGTTTAGACCTCAAAGCGAAAGATGAACCCAAAATCGACCCGAGCAAAATTGATCTCCTGCCCTTCCCGGTTCTCGATGCGAACCACCGACTCAGTTTGAGCGAGCGGGGCGGACAGGAAAGTGTGTTTCGCTGCATGATCGGCAAGAGTTTCCTCAAATTGGACCTCGCTTCGGGACGGTTTAGTCGCAATATCGATTTCGATCACTCGGGGCAAGACGGCATTCTCCTCCGCCGCAGCCTGCTGCGCTTCGAACGGGAAGAAGACGCGCCCCCTCATCGCATCACCGACTACGGGCTGCAACGCATCCGCGCCCTCCTTGTCGACAACAAAGGCCATGTCTACGGCTTGCGCTACGAGTTTGCCTCGGGCGGCTCGATCACTTGGCTCGCCGGCAGCGCGATGCTCACCAACTATGGGCTGTCTGCGCCCGAATGGCGCGGACTCTCACGGCCGATTTTGGCCGATCTCGACAATCGCCCGGTCTGTTTCGTCAATGCGCAGTACCTGTATGCGGAAGAAGAAAGCGCCCATACCAACAACTCGGTATTGAGTTTCTTCGTCGAACGCCCACCGCTGCGCCTGGCACTGTGGATTCCGATCGGCATGGGGCTCTTGGCGCTGCTTTTCAACACGCGCCGCCGCTTCCGCGCCGAACGCTATCTGCCACGCCCGCGCAATTCGTCGCTGCCCTTCGTGCACCAGTTGAGCACGCTCTTCAAGGACAAACAAAACTACGCGGTGCTCGCACGCAACGAACTGCATTTGCTCCTCGACATCCTGCGCCGCGAATATCGCTTTGAGCAGCACAATTCCACCCTCTTCGCCTTTGCCCCGCGCTTCCTCGAACGCGACACCCGCGGACTGCTCAATTCGTTCGACCTCGAACTGAATTTGGCCAGACTCGACCAACTTTTGGACGCCGAAAACCAAGGCTACTACATGACGCGCAGCGAATTTTTGAAAATCTCGAAATTCACCCAACGTCTGCTCCTCATTCTTCAATCGCAACCTAACACCTGACCTCCTATGTCTACCGACTCTCGCATCGATCTCACCGCTTTCTCCGAACGCATCGCCACCCTCCGCCAACGTGTGGCCGACAACGTGGTGGGACAATCCCAGCCTGTGCACCTTCTGCTCACCGCCCTCATGGCCGACGGCCATGTGCTGCTCGAAGGTGTGCCCGGCGTGGCCAAAACCCTCTTGGCCAAAACCCTCTCGCACCTGTTGCGCGCCGACTTCCGCCGCATTCAGTTCACCCCCGACCTCATGCCCACCGACGTGTTGGGCACATCGATCTTCAACCTCGGCACACAGCAGTTTGATTTCCACCCGGGGCCTGTCTTCACACAGGTGCTCCTGGTCGACGAAATCAACCGCGCGCCGGCCAAAACGCAGGCGGCGCTCTTCGAAGTGATGGAAGAACGACAGGTGACACTCGACGGCAAGACCCGAAAACTCGACCCCTGCTATCTGGTCATCGCCACTCAAAACCCGGTGGAGCAGGAGGGCACGTACCGTCTGCCCGAGGCACAACTCGACCGCTTCCTCTTGAAGATCGACATGGGCTACCCCTCGCACGAAGAGGAGCTGGAAATCCTGAGTCGCTACAACGCGGGCGTGGATCTGCGCGATGTGAGCGCGCTCCAACCCGTGATCAGTGCCGAAGAACTGCTTGAGATGCGCAAGATGCTGCCCCAAGTGGTGGCCGACGAGCGCATTCTGCACTACATCACCGGCCTGATCGAAGGCACACGCACCTCGCCTTTGCTCGATTTGGGTGCATCGCCCCGCGCCTCGGTTGCGCTGTTGCGCTGCGCCAAGGCCGTGGCGCTGCTCGCCGGTCGCGACTTCGTGATTCCCGACGACGTGAAGGAAGTGGCACCCGCTGTGCTCTGCCACCGCCTCTCCCTCACGCCCGATGCCGAGATGAACGGCTACACCGCGGCACGCATCGTCGGTGCGCTGCTCGAGTCGACCGAAATCCCGCAATAACCCCTCTTTCTTCTCGCCTCTCACCCATTCCATGTTTCTCACCCCGCGATTCTTTGTGATCTCAGCCGGCGTGGCGTTCCTTTCGGCCATCGGCTTCTTCTGGGCGCCGGCCTACACCGTGGCGCTCGTCCTCCTTGCCGCCTTGGCCATCGCTTTGCCGGCCGATGCTGCCCTCGCGCTGCTCTCACTCCAATGTGTAGGGCGGCGAGAGGCCGACACGCGCCTGTGCATCGGGGCGGACAATCCCGTTCGCCTCATTGTGCGCAACGCCTCGCGGCTCTCGGCGCGCATTCTTCCCCTCGACGAACTGCCGGAAGACATGGCCGCCACGATGCTTCCCGAAGACTACACCAGGGTGCGCCCGGGCAAAACCGTGGAACTCACCTATCAGCTCCGCCCCGACCGACGCGGGCACTTCGCCTTCGGCAACTTCTATGTCTTTGCGCGCACTGTGCTCGGATTGTGGGAGCGCCGCCTGCTCATTTGTGGCAGCACCGAGGTAAAGGTCTATCCGGAATTTCGACAACTCAGTGAACGCGAAGCGCAATATCGCTTGCAGCACGACGTGCAGGTGGGCAAACGCCTGATTCGCACCGTGAGCAATTCGACCGAGTTTGAGGAAATTCGTGAGTTCATCCGCGGCGACGATTTCCGACGCATCAACTGGAAAGCCACTGCCCGCCGCCAACAGGTGATGGTGAACCATTTCGACGACGAACGCTCGCAGATGGTCTACACCGTGGTGGATTACGGCCGACACATGCAGCGCCGCTTCGACGATATGACGCTGGTGGACCACGCCGTCAACGCAGCGCTCCAACTCTCGTTCACGGCGATGAACAACGATGACTTGGCCGGCCTCGTGACCTTCGGACACGACGCGCCGGTGGTGGTGCCGCCGCGCAAAAGCGCCAAGCAACTGGGGCTCATTCTCGAGCAGCTCTATCACCTCGAACCGCGCTATGCCGAAAGCGACTTCTCGCAGTTGGCCTCTGTTCTCGCCGCGCGCGCGCCGCGCCACGCACTGATGGTGCTCTTCACCGACTTTCTCACCGAAGACGCCTTCCGCCGACAGCTGCCCCACCTGCAACGCATCGCCCGCAAGCACGCTTTGGTGGTGGTGTTCTTCGAAGACGCCGAACTCACCGCCTATACCGCCGCACTACCCGAGCGCGCGAACATGTCCGAGCGCGTGTCGCATGCCTTGGCCGCCGAACTCGCGCTGCAAAAGCAGCAGATGGTCGACCTACTCCGCCGCAACGGCATTCACGCCCTCTGCACCCGCCCCGAACAGCTCACGGGTAACGTGGTGCGCAAGTACTTTGCCCTCAAAAAGCGCGGGGCGTGGTAAAGGCTTCGGCCGACCATCCCCGACGGGGTGCGCACATCGCATGGTGATGAGCCACTCCTCTTTTATATTATAAGGCACCTCTTTGCTGTCGTCTGTGCGCCGGAACGCTTTTTTGTTCTCGCTCGAGCACAAAAGTGCCGGTTGTCAGACAGAATGGCACAAAAATTGAGGCAAAGTCTTGGTGCATAGCGAAAAACGTCGTAATTTTGCGGCAATTCGCGTTCACTTCTGCGCGAAATAACTTTCTAATTCATATCACCATGTATTTAGACTCTGCAAAAAAGAGTGAGATCTTTGGACAATACGGAAAGTCTAACACGGACACCGGTTCCGCTGAGAGCCAGGTTGCCTTGTTTTCATACCGTATCTCCCACCTGACGGAACACATGAGAGCCAACCGTAAAGATCATACGACTGAACGTGCTCTCGTGAAGCTCGTAGGTAAGCGCCGCGCCCTGCTCAACTACCTCAAAGACCGCGACATCGAGCGCTATCGCGCCATCGTCAAGGCCTTGGGTCTGCGCAAATAAGCCAAAGCCTCACAGTGATGCCACCGCCACGGCGGCGGCGCACAACGAAAACACTCCCATGGTTCGTCAGAACTGTGGGAGTTTTGCTTTTACCGCGATTTATTCGTACATTTGCTTCACACACTTTTTTCACAGCAACGCCCATGAAGCTCAAATTCCATCTCGACGACCGACTCAACCTTCTGCTCGTTTGCACACTGAGTATCGTCAGCCTCCTCCTCGCCCTGCCCAGAGATTCGAAAGCCGGCTACGACTATGAGGTGGGGAAGCCCTGGAACTATGCGCCGCTCATCGCCGACTTCGAATTTCCTATCTATAAATCGGCCGAACAGCTCGCTGCCGAACGCGACAGCGCCCTCCGCACGTTCTATCCCTACTATAATAGCCACGAAGCTGTGGCGCAGCAGCAAGTACGCAACTTCGCTGCCGACCGCGCCGCGGGACATTTCGCAGGAGTCCCCGATGCCTACATCACCTATGCCATGCGCACGCTTCAAGGTGTCTATGCCGCCGGCGTGATCAGTAGCGAATCGATGAGTCGGCTCACGGCTTCGGGCACTTGCGGCGTACGTGTGGTGAACGGCACGAACGCCGTGACGCGCGATCTGGGCACGATTTTCTCGCCCCGCACCGCTTATGAACACATCATGGACGACGAGCACTACTCGCGCGACCTCCTCTCGCGACTCAAGCTCCATAAATACTTGGAAGCCAACCTCGTCTACGATAGTATCAAGACCCAGCAGGGCAAAGCCGAGTTACTTTCGGGCATCTCGGGCAGCACCGGCCTCGTGCTCCGCGGCGAGCGCATCATCGACCGCGGTGAGCGCGTGAATCTTCGCCAAAAAGCCATTCTCGACTCCTTGCGTCGCGAAAGTGAGCGCCGAAAAGAGGACGTAGACAACGAGCGCATCATCCTTTTCGGCCGCTTTGGACTCATTGGTGCCTTCATGGCACTGCTGGTCATCTACCTCCGCATGTTCCGGCGCGACCTTTACCAGTCACCCCACACGGTCTATCTCATTTTCTCCGTCGTCACCATCTTCCCCCTCCTCACTTATCTCCTTTGCACCTATAAGTTTTTCTCGGTCTACATCATCCCCTTCGCCATGCTCCCCATCGTGCTGCGCGTCTTCACCGACACCCGCACGGCTTTCATGTCGCATCTCACGATGGTGCTCTTGGCCTCCATACCGCTCCACACGCATTACCAATTCATCCTCTCGCAACTCATCGCGGGCTTGGTGGGTATCTATTGCATCAAGGATCTTACCGAACGCTCGCAGATCTTCCTCACCTCGCTCATTGTGACGTTCTGTACCATCGTCTTCGGGGTGATGTTCGAACTCTCGGAGGGCGGTAGCCTCATTGGCGCCGATCGTTCGTGGTTCCGCGACATCGTCATCTCGGGCGTGGCACTCCTCTTCACCTACCCCCTGTTGTATCTCATCGAGCAGGCCTTTGGCTTCACTTCGAGCGTGACGCTCATCGAACTCAACAACACCAATTCGCCCATCATCCGACGTTTGGCCAAAGAAGCCCAAGGCACATTCATCCACTCCATTCAGGTGGGCAACCTTGCCGCGGAGGTAGCGGCGAGAATCGGCGCAAAGGTGCAACTTGTCCGCACCGGCGCCCTCTATCACGACATCGGCAAACTCACCAATCCCGGCTTTTTCACCGAAAACCAGGCCGGCTACAATCCCCACGACAAATTGACCGAAGAAGAGTCGGCCGAAATTATCATTTCTCACGTCACCAAGGGCGTTGAACTCGCCGATAAGCACCGACTCCCCAAGGTGATCAAAGATTTCATCCTCACTCACCACGGCACCTCGATGGTGCGCTACTTCTATGTCCAAGCGGTGAACAAATACGGGGAGGAAAAGGTAGACAAAGCCAAATTCACTTATCCCGGCCCCAATCCTTTCACGCGCGAACAGGCCATTCTCATGATGTCCGACGCCGTCGAAGCCTCGTCGCGCAGCTTGAAAGAGTACACCACCGAGGCCATTACCGAATTGGTCAACCGCATCATCGACGGACAGGTGGCCAACGGCGCATTTGTCAACTGCCCCATCACCTTCCGCGACATCTCCGAGGCGAAACAGACCTTCATCGACAGCCTGCAGGTCATCTACCACACGCGCGTCTCCTATCCCGAAATCAAACAACCCAAGGACAACCCCGAACAGCCCAAACTCGGACTCTTCGGACACATGCAACCGCGTCCTCGACAATAACTTGCGCGCCAAATTCCGCCTCGAAACGAAAAATCCCCGAACGCTCTCCGGAGCATTCGGGGATTTCTTTTATTGCTGTCCGGTAAAAGTTTTTCTCTCCACATAAAATAAGGCTGAAGTCCATT
>JABZKU010000016.1 GCA_015257125.1 Prevotellaceae bacterium
ACCGTCTCGATCAACGACCTTTTTCTCAGTAGAATTTTATCGCGTAGATGCATCAACGAGTTCTTCATGTTCTTGCGTATGCGAGTGATCAGGTGAATGTCGTCGACAAACAATTCTTCGAAAAGACTCCGGGAGATGTATCCCTTGTTCGCCACGAGTTTTCCGAAGATCTTCTCTGTAAACTTCTTGTTTTTCAGTGGGGTGCGATCATCCGTATTGGCTGGTGTCAACTGCCATTGGACGATTTCTCCGCGGTCGTTGATAATGATGTGCAGTTTGAAACCGAAGAACCACCCCATAGTCCCTTTGCCACTTGTGGCAAATCCCCGAAAGGTTTTGTGCCTTCTCGATCGCTTGTCGTGACACACCCGAATGAGGGTGGAGTCAATGATCGAGATGCCGGTGCAATCGCCCAAACAACAGTTGTTGAGAAAGAAATAAAGTTTGAGAGAAACCATTTGCTCACGTTCCACAAAGCGATTGTAAGAGAGCACGACGGGAAAGTGTTGTCGCCACTCTTTGCAGATCATTTGGGTGTAGAAAGCCTTGAGTGTTCGGTATCCAGAAAGGTGAAAGAGGATGAGAATGGTGATAATTTCGCTGTCGCTCATCTTAAAAGCGCGATTTCTCCTCTTTTTCCGTCTTCGCCAATCGCTTTTTTCTTGAACTGCGGTTCAATTTGCTTACAGAATTCGTCGACCGAATAAAAGATTTCCGTTATCTTTGCAGTGTAATCAGTGTTCATGTGGAATAGTAACTATTTGGTTATCAGTTATAAAGTTGCGAATTTCTTGACACATGAACAAGTATCCCACCGATTAAGTTACTTAGTCTGTGGGATTATTTTTAGAGGAAATGCTTAGCCCGAACTCAGGTCTGATAAGGAGTTTGTATAAGGCTGTTTTTTAGCCCGCTAAGGCCATCGGCAACGACTCCTGCCACCTCCTATCCTAACTGCTCGAGATAGACTAATCCCTGCTTATAGTCCTCGATTCGTTCTTTTCCTCGAATGAAGAAATGGTGGAGGATATGGTGAGTTGCTGCATACAAAAAAAATCAACAGAAGACCCAGGGGGGGGATTAAAGCTTAAAACATTAAAAATATAGTCTCTCAAAAGAAGGGTTTAATTTTGTGCTTATCGATTGAGTCTATGACGGCATAAAACGCAAAGAAATAATTTTTCTTTCTTTCATTGCCTCTTCACCTGGTTATTATTAACTTTGCCCAAAATTCGTGCCTAAGCGATGATAACAATAGATTTGAACTGGATTAAGGCCGTGTTGGCTGAACAGAAGAAGACCTCCAAAAGGTAGGCGAGATTGACAAGGATCCCGCCAACGTGTCGATATGGTGCACTAACAGGGTGAATCCAAGCATAGAGACACTGCAGAAAATAGCAATCACACTTGACGTGAACATACGCCAACTGTTCATCCCCACCAAGTGGCAGCACATGTAGTTGCGTCAATTATTAAATAGTTAAAGATCTTGCGTTCAAAGAAACTTCTAAAAAGGTAATCAACAACCTCGGCGGGCTGCTTTATAATTTTGCGCTAAGCATACCTCAAGATTCCAATTCCATGACAGATTTCTGCCTGTCAATCAGTGAAAGCGAGAAAGATTTGGCAGCATTCGTGAAAAACTGATGTGTAGAGGTGAAATAGCCCTATTTTAGTTTGTTTCACTTTGGCTTTTTACTGACGATGTTGTATACATGCTTCATGTGTAATGCTTGATTAATACTACAAGAAGAAAAAGAAATGCCTACGATAAAGATAAATATAGACTATCTCAAGACTGTGAACTACGCACTGTATCACAACAGGATACCGGTGTGCCAGTCGGTGGAGCTGACCAATACGTTGCAGCGTAATATCGGCGATGTGAGGGTGGTGTGCGAGGGCGAGTATATGAGCCAAAGCGAGAGCGATCTGATAGAACAGATTGCTACCGGCGACACGCTGCGCATTGCCCCTTTCGACATTGCACCGGACGTAAACCGACTGGCGAGCCTCACGGAGCGCATCATTACCAGCTTCACACTGAAGGTGATGGGTGGCAATGAGGTTGTGGCTCAGGAAAGCTATGAGATTGAGCTGATGCCCTACGACCACTGGCTGGGTTCAAGGATTCTGCCGCAGACCATCACTTCATTCGTTACGCCCAACCATCCCGCCATAGAGGCGCTGATACCTCAGGTGGGAGCCATGCTGAAACAGATGACGGGTACCTCGGCCCTGATAGAATATCAGAGCGGCAACAGTAACGATGTGAGGGCGCAGGTGGCTGCAGCCTTCGCTACGGTGCACCAGCAGGGTGTCGTTTATCGCAGTATGCCTGCAAGCTATGAGGTGATAGGCCAACGTGTGAACATGCCCGACCAGGTGCTGGCGAAGAAACTGGGCAACTGCATAGAACTGACGCTGTTGATGGCTTCGGTGTTGGAAAACATCGGCATCAACACTGTTGTCATCTTCCAGAAAGGCCATGCCTATCTGGGCGTGTGGCTTGTGGACGACTGCTACACCTGCAGCATGTGTGACGACGCTTCGTTCATAGAGAAGAAGATATCGCGCGGCATCGACGAGATGCTGGTGCTAGAATGTACCACGGTGACCAGTGAAAAGACTTCTTTTGAGGAGGCGGTGAGAGTGGCCGAGCGGAACTTGGCCGACCACAGTCTATTCGATATGTTCATCGATGTGAAGCGTAGCCGCCTGGAACACATTCTACCTTTGCCCACACGAGTGCAGAACGGTGCGGAGTGGACCTTCGACACCAAAGGTGTAGAACACGATGCCTGCATAGTGAACCTCAAGGTGCACGACCGCTACGACCTGAGCAATATTAACGACACGAAGAAAGACATCACGAAGTATGACATCTGGGAACGTAAGTTGCTCGACTTCTCGCTGCGCAACTCCCTGCTGAACCTCTATCTGCGCCGCAAGGCCATACAGTTCATCTCCTTCGACATTGACTGCATAGAGGATCACCTGCAGGACGGTGAGGAGTATTGCATCTATCCCAAACCCAATGTGGAGTTTGCGTTTGACACCAGCGAAGGACTGGTGCGTTCAAAGCTCAACGAACCTCTGCATGAGCTTATCAGCAGCGACATAGAACATCACCGTCTGCACACCTATCAGACGGAAGGCGAGACACGCGATGTGCTGAAGAACATCTATCGTACGGCCAGGAACGCCATAGAGGAGACCGGTGCCAACTCGCTGTTCCTTGCCATAGGCATGCTACGCTGGTACGAATCGCCGCAAAGCGAGACACCTCGCTATGCGCCGCTGCTGTTGTTGCCCGTGGAAATGGTTTATAAGAAAGGTAACTACTACATACGCACCCGCGACGAGGAGATATCGCTCAACATCACCTTGGTGGAGTATCTCCGACAGATTCATGACATACGCATCAACGGTCTCGACCCTCTGCCCACCGATGACAGCGGTGTGGATGTGCCGCTTATCTTCGCAGCCATCCGCGACGCACTGAAGGAGCAGAATCGCTGGGATGTAGAGGAAGAATGTCTGCTCGGCACCTTCTCATTCAGCAAATTTCTTATGTGGAACGATATTCACAACCACAGGGAAGAGCTGCAACAGAACAACGTCATCGCCAGTCTGGTGGCCAACAGCCTGACGTGGTCGCCAGAGCCTATCACCGACAATCTCAAAGATATTGACAGTACGATGTCACCTGCTGAAATCGCCCTGCCGGTGGCTGTTGACTCGTCGCAGATGGCTGCGGTGATAGAAGGCGGCAAGGGACATTCCTACATACTTTATGGCCCTCCGGGAACTGGTAAGTCGCAGACCATCACCAACCTCATCGCCAACGCTCTCTATCAAGGCAAACGTGTGCTGTTTGTGGCAGAGAAGATGGCGGCACTGAGCGTGGTGCAAAGCCGACTTGCAAAGATAGGCCTCGACCCGTTCTGCCTGGAGTTGCACTCCAATAAAGTCACGAAACGCCACGTGCTTCAGCAGTTGGAGAAAGCTCTAAACGTATTGCATATCAAGTCGCCCTCCGACTATCAGTCGCAAGCCAACAAGATATTCGAGCAGCGAAAAGCGTTGATCGATTATATGAATGCGCTTCACTCGGTGGACAAGACAGATTGTCTCTCACTCTACGACTGCATACTGCGCTATGAGCAGATAAGCGCAGAACCTATGCACGACTTCGCCTATGCCTCAGAGCTTGACACACTGCTCGCGGCAGAGGGCGTGAAGGGGGTGGAAGAGATGCTTGGCAGCCGTTTTGATACGGTCATCAAACTTGTGGGCCAGCCGTCGAAGCATCCGCTTAACGGCTTGCGTCTTGACCGCGCCATGCTTGCCAACAGCGACAGCATAGTGAGCACGATGCGTAAAGACATGGACATCATCAGTGACATGATACGAAAGGCCGACGAACTGAAAGACACACCGGCATTGCGCGAGAAACTCCTGCGCGACAACACCGAAAAACTATTCAGTGAGGATGGTGAGCAATTGTATCAAGACTGGCGTGAGGCGAAAGCTAAATGGTTCCTGCCACGATTCTTTGCCAAGAAAAGTTTTGTAAAACGGTTCAAGGAATATAACGCACTGATAACAGAGGGAGAGATTGACGGTCTTCTCAACTCACTCATCAGCTATCAGCAGAAGCACGAACGCATAGATCAGCTGCGGGCAATTCTGAAACAGTATCTTGGAATAGAGACCACTGCGGATGAGCTGCCAGAGTTGTCCATCCTGCAAGATTGCGTAAACAGACTCGGCAAATGGATAAGCCATGCCTCTGCAATGCGCGACTGGCTGCACTGGTCGGAGTACAGCGACGAAATGACCAAGCACGGCATGGGCTGTGTGGTGAAGGCGATGGAGAATGAGGCACATACGCCTCATGCCATGCGTGAAGCCTATCTCAAAGCGCTCTTCAAACACAAGGCAGAAGAGAGGATACGCAAATCGGATGCACTGGTAACGTTTGCAGGTATGATCTTCGACGACAAGGTGGCCGCCTACAAGCGTATGACGGAGGAGTTCCAGCTGCTCACACAGAAAGAACTATATTCCCGGCTGGCCGCCAATGTGCCTCGTGTGACCGACAACCTTGACAGCAGCAGTGAGATAGGTCTGCTGAGTCGCAATGTGAGCAATGGTGGACGCGGACTGTCCATGCGCGACCTCTTTGTGAAGATGCCGACATTATTGCCCCGCCTTTGCCCATGTATGCTGATGAGCCCGATGAGCGTGGCGCAGTATCTGAGTCTTGCCAACGACAAGTTCGACCTTGTGGTGTTTGACGAAGCCTCGCAGATGCCCACATGCGAGGCTGTGGGAGCCATAGCCCGTGGTAAATCGCTGATAGTGGTGGGCGATCCAAAGCAGATGCCGCCCACTAGTTTCTTCTCGTCGACCAATGTGGACGAGGAGGAAGCCGCGTACGACGACATGGAGAGCATACTTGAGGATTGCCGCACGCTGCATATACCCTCGTTGCAGCTGTCGTGGCACTATCGCTCACGTCATGAAAGTCTCATCGCTTTCTCCAACAGCGAATATTACGATGGCTCGCTCATCACCTTCCCTTCTGTCGACGACCAGCGCACCAAGGTGCACCATGTGCCGGTGGCGGGTTTCTATGACAAGGGAGGCAAGCGCCAGAACAAAGCCGAAGCAGAGGCTATAGTTAAGGAGATAGAACGTCGCCTGAGTGACAAGAAACTCTGTGCGAAGAGTATCGGTGTGATTGCCTTCAGTGTGGTGCAGCAGAGTCTTATCGAGGATATGTTGCAAGACTTGCTCGACAAGAACAAAACTCTGCACGATGCCGCCGAGCAGATGTATGAGCCCATCTTTGTGAAGAACCTTGAGAATGTGCAGGGCGATGAGCGCGACGTGATACTCTTCTCCATAGGCTATGGTCCGAACAAAGATGGCAAGGTGTCGATGAACTTCGGTCCGCTGAACAATAGTGGAGGCGAACGACGACTCAATGTGGCGGTGAGCCGTGCCAGAGAGGAGATGTTTATCTATTCCACCCTCAAGTCATCGGACATTGACTTGCGCCGCTCCAAGGCGCGTGGCGTGGAGGGACTGAAGCATTTCCTTGAGTTTGTGGAGACACAGTCGCTGCCATTGTCGGCTGCTGTTCAGACTAAGAACAACGACACGATTCTTGCCCAGCAGATAGCCGAGAGACTGAGATCCAAGGGCTATGAGGTGTCTACCAATATAGGGCGTAGCCAATTTAAGGTGGATGTGGCTGTAGGCGATGCAAAGCGTCCGGGTATCTATCAACTGGGCATTCTGCTTGACGGCGAAGGCTATCGCGACACCCATACCACTCGTGACCGTGAGATTGTGCAGCCCTCGGTACTCGGCATGCTCCATTGGCAAATAATGCGTATATGGAGTGTAGACTGGTTCAACAACCCCGAGTATGTTATCAGCCGTATAGAGGAGAAACTGGCTTCAACGGATAGCACCGAAGAGGAGACTACTGTCCAGCATTTCGACATATCGGAAGAACAGATAGAAGAGCAGACCACTGCTGCCAAGGAATATGTGTTTTGTGAGATGAGTAAGACAAAGGCTACTAATATGGATGACGGTGAGTTGATTCGCGAAGTCATCAAGATGGAGCAGCCGGTGACCTTCATGTACCTGTGCCGCAGGATATGCAACCTGCGTGACATGGCGCGTGTAACGGTCGCCACCCAGCGGATGGTGGAGCCTTATCTCTCTCAATTCCATAAGGATGAGAACGGCGACCTGTGGCTTACGAAAGAAGATAGCGAGAACTACGCTGGTTATCGTCCCAACTCTGGGCGTGATGTGGGTGACATACCTATGTCGGAGTTGAAGACCGTCGTATGCGAATCGCTTTCGGAACAAGTTGCTCTCAGCCCGGGTATTCTTACGCTGTATGCCGCCAAGAAGCTTGGCTTCGCCCGGCGTGGCGCGAATGTGGATGCCGCACTCAACAAAGCGGTGCAGAAGCTCCTGGCCGACGGCAAGATAGAATCTGTAGGCGAGAATGTGAGGCTGAAACAATAAAGATGATAACTATTTAAAATACTACTATTATGGCAAACTTATTAGACGAGGTTACGGGACCTGTGAATGACAATGGCCGTGACATTCATGTGATTGACAAGCAACTGCCAGTGGAGATTGGCTTTGGCTCAACACTGTTTGAGATTGCATTGTGGGTGGTAATCCCCGTGCTTGTACTGGCGTATGTGGCGCTGTTCGGCTCTACGTTGGAGAATCCGCTTATGGTGGGAGTTGTGGGCTGTCTGGCTGGCATTATGCCAGGTGTTATCTTCATCTTCATGAAGATTTCAGCTCGCAACTACTTTCAGCAACTGGAGCAGCGTATACAAGCCGAGGCTTCCAATATCGACAATTTCCT
The DNA here is from genome assembly GCA_015257125.1 of Prevotellaceae bacterium. Lineage (GTDB taxonomy): Bacteria > Bacteroidota > Bacteroidia > Bacteroidales > Bacteroidaceae > Alloprevotella. The sequence goes on from JABZKU010000016.1 coordinate 7,418, forward strand.
TGAGCAGCGTGTGCAGATATTGCAGAACGTGGTGGGACTCGTGGAGCGTGCCATCGACCTTGACAAAGACGTGATGAAGACTGTGGCGGCCTATCGCGGCGGAGCAAACATTAACGACCAGAATCGCTCGGAGGTGAACGCACTGGTGAACACCGCCTTCGGCAGACTCTTTCCTCAGGTGGAGGCTTATCCTGAGCTGAAGGCACACAACGCCATTGCCGATGCCATGCAGCAGAACAACTACTTGCAACGTGAGATAACAGCGGCACGCACGGTATACAACAGTCGCGTGACGCAGTGGAATACCGAGATTTTCTCTTGGCCTACCAAGCAGATAGTGGCAGCACGTCAGGGTTACACCACGCGCATTCCGTTCACTGCTTCGGCAGAGACACGCGCCGCCGCACGTAGCAAGTTCTTCTAAGATACAGAAATTATGGTACAGGACATATACGATCCGTTGACAGAATATATCGAGGTGTTTCGCGACCGCTTCAAAGACGTAGCCCACGAGACCTTTGCCCAACTGGCGAAGGAGGCGCAGGTGGACGTGGAGGCAAACCGTGAGACATGCCGCCAGCTATATGCCACCGAGGAGTCGCTCTCCTCTGTGAAGACACGCATAGGCTGGTGGACGGTGCAGTGTGTCCTATTGTGGGGTGGCATCGTTGGTGGCAGCATCTATGCCTATATACTCAATAATATCTATTATAATCCTGTGGAGTCTTGGGTGTATGCCGCCATCGGCGGTGGCATCCTGGCGACACTGCTGTTGCTCTTCCTGCTTATTCATCCGAAGCTAAAGAAGCTGAAAGAGGAACGCGATAGCTTCCAAGAGACTGCCGCAAGCCTGGAGAAAGAGGCATGGGAGCAGATGGAGCCACTCAACCGCCTATACGACTGGGATGTGCTCACGAACATGATGACCAAGACCGTGCCGCGACTGGAGTTTGACCCTTTCTTCACCACCCAGCGTCTGGCTGACCTGAAGATGGTGTATGGATGGGATGACTCGTTCAATGCCGAGCGGTCGGTGATCTACTCTCATTCGGGACTTATCAACGGCAACCCATTCGTGATATGCCGCACGAGGAGGATGGAGATGGGCAGCAAGACCTACTATGGCAGCAAGACAATCCATTGGACTCGTAGAGAGCGTGGTGCCGATGGCAAGTATCATACTGTTCATCATTCAGAGACACTCACTGCCAGCGTCACAGCTCCTTATCCCGGCTATTACGAGAAGACACGGCTCATTTACGGCAACACCGCTGCGCCCGACCTTATCTTCTATCGCAAGCAGAGCGGACTGGCCGGTCGGGAGGGCTCGCTGTCGTTCTGGTGGAACAAGCGCTCGCTTCGTAAGAAGGCTCGCGACCTAAGCAACAAAGACTTCGCCATGATGACCAATGAGGAGTTTGAGACAGCCTTCGACACCAGCAACCGCAACAACAACCAGCAGTTTGCCTTGCTCTTTACGCCCCTGGCACAGGAGAGCATGCTGAAGCTCTTGAAAGACTACACCGTTGGCTACGGCGATGACTTCGACTTCGACAAGAACAGGATGATAAACACCATCATCCCCGAACACTTGCAGAGTCTCAATCTTGACATGAATCCTGCGGAGTATAAGAACTACGACTACGACAAGGCAGAGAAGGACTTCTACGACATCAACGCACGTTACTTCCGTGCCATCTATTTCACTCTTGCTCCGTTACTCTGTGTGCCTATGTATCAGCAGACACGCTCCCACAAAGATATCTATGGCACCGACATGCAGATGCACAGCGCCTTCTGGGAGCACGAGGCATTGGCAAACTTCTGGGGACAAGAGCACTTCAAAGATCCACGTTGTGTGACGGACTGCATCCTCAAGACCAAGCAAGACAGCGGTCACGGCGACAGTTCCACCATCACCGTCTACGCTCACGGCTACCGCAAGGAACAGCGTCTTACTCGCATCAGCAAGTGGGGTGGCGATGGAAAAATGCACAGCGTGCCAGTATACTGGGATGAATATCTGCCAGTGATGGGTACTGGTCAGATAAGGATACGCGAGGATAATGGCGACGTAACTGATACAGCCAAGACGCAGGTGCAGCGTCTGAACCATATCCACGACATCCTCAGTGAAGCCGAACTATCGTTGTATCGCAGACATATAGCGTCGAGGGTGTGAAGCTTGAGTGATAGTTCAAAAGAAAGATTAAACCCAATACATGGCAAAACATAGGAATAAGTTTGTTTCTGTAAACTTCATCTTCTTACCAAAGAAAACGGCTCGTTCCTTCATTTATGTCAATGAGTTTTGCTGACTTTTGTGCTGTTCTCTCTCTTGAATTTACCAAAAGTAAAAAAACACTCCAAGTGATTCCCTCAAAAAACTCCCCCCTCTCGCCAAAACGAAAGGAGGGATGTTTTATTAAGCACGTTGTGGAGAAAAATATTCCCCCGTGTGTCAAGAGACGCACGGGGGACTATTCAATAGGGAGGGTAATGTCCGACATTACCAAGATTTTACCGCGCGGCGAGGTTTTCGACGAAAAAGAAAAAATCCCATGTTATGTCTTTCATAACATGGGATTTGCTGTACATGAAGATCGTAATAAGCCCTTGTCAATCTGAGTTCGGTATTCTATGTACACCCGAATATGACCACTTACACTCTGCTCAAGCTGAGAACTCATGCGATGGAGATAACCTCTGACAGGAGTACTACTCTGCGGAACGTACTATCCATCCCTTGTCGTAGGGCATCAAAATTTAGACATAACTGTCCTTAATACACAAACCCTCTATTATAGGAGAGAGTTTCTCAACCCAATAGGGAAGATCTCTCGATGGGAATAAAAGATAATTTCCCGGATTTGGATATTCGACACCTGTTAAGAAAAATCTCCCGGGGTATTTAAGCAAATCAGCTATAAAATCCCGAGTGTATTTATGGTCAGAAAAAGAATTTAGCAAGACAGGGTTGTCTAAAGAATCTTCTACTTCTCTCCCGTACTTCTGCAAAAGCGCTCGTTTCCGCTCACGAGTATGATATGCTTGTACTTCTTGCCTCAATGTCTCCATTAAAGATTGTTCTCCACAAATTCCAGGGGTAGTAATCACATCAGAATGAAACTTCTTGAATACTGGACCAAAACACAACCACCCTTCTTTTAATACAACATCTGCTATTTTGTGAAGCATACTTGTAGAAAGCCCTTCACATTCCTCACTATCAAAAAAAACCTCGCCAATGCATAGCAGCATCAGTGATTCTGAACTCTCAAAATAAGGTATCTTTCTATTGATACGCCTATAAATTGACGGTATAAGTAATCTCATATATATTATAATATGTGCACTCTTGGCATTCACAGAATGTATATGGCTTCATCCATGGTGCTCGAGTAGACCTGGTAATCCAGCATGCTGATGGGCATCTGGATGTTCCATGCAGTAATTTAATTTATCCCTCTCATTTTTAGCCTCCAGAGGCATTTCCCCTCATGCCCTATCGGATAGAATCAGCCATGCAATAGAAACAACATGGTGTCCTGACAATTCGTGATTATAGCTGACTTATAACCGAATTATAGCCGAATTATAACCGAAGTCATCTTGCATTTGCTTGGATGAATGCTCTTTACAAAGACGACAGAACATTATAACCGAATTTATAACCGCTATTTCGACAATCCGGTTTCGGTTATACTCCAGCGTAAAGTCAACCGGCAAGTGCAAAATTAGGCTATTCGTTTGAAAAACTCTGCTTTTGGTATTTCAAACTTTAGTTTTTGTCTGAGTCTACTGTTGATTCTCTTCTGTATACTCGCAATAAATTATATCGGGAGAGCAGTATAAATTACGTACCACGCTACACAGCACAAAGATATTTTTTTACCTACCCAATTCTACAAACCAAAACTCCCCCGTGCGTCGCTTGACACACGGGGGAATCTTTTTCAATAACGGGCGATCCGTTTTCTTCACTTAGGCGCGGTGGCTTTCCACCCAGCGGCGGGCGTTGACAAAGGCCTCGAGCCAAGGCGTGCAGTCGTCGGCACGGCGATCGGCGGGATAGAACGGCGTTTGCCAAGGCAGGAAGGCGCGTTCCAAGTGGGGCATCATCGCCACGTGGCGGCCGTCGGCGCTCGCGATACCCGCGGCGTTGTAATCCGAACCGTTGGGGTTGGCGGGATATTGGTCGTAAGCGTACGAAAGCACGATGTTGTAGTCGGCAGCGGGACGGGGGAGGCTGAACTTACCCTCGCCGTGGGCAATCCAAATGCCGAGACGGCTACCCGAAAGACTGCTGAAGAGCACCGTATCGTTGGGCGCCACGTCGACACCCACGAAACCACTTTCGAACTTGTGGCTGTCGTTGTGCAACATGCGGGCGCGGCGGTCAGTGTGTTCGGGGTTCACCAAACCGAGTTCGACCATCAACTGGCAACCGTTGCAGACACCGAGCGAAAGCGTGTCGGGGCGAGCATAGAAGCGGTCGAGAGCGGCTTTGGCCTTCGGGTTGAAGAGGAAAGCACCCGCCCAACCTTTGGCAGAGCCGAGCACGTCGCTGTTCGAGAAACCACCGCAGAAAACGATGAAGTTCACCTCGTCGAGGGTTTCGCGGCCGCTCACAAGGTCGGTCATCGTGACATCCTTCACGTCGAAGCCGGCGAGATGGAGCATATACGCCATTTCACGCTCGCCGTTCGTGCCTTTCTCGCGAATGATGGCGGCGCGCACGCCGGAAGGTGTGCGGCGCTCGGGCGAAACACCGAGGGTGGCAAACGATCCGTCGAACGAAGCGGGCAAACGCAGGTTGAGAGGTTGCGCTTTATAGTTGTGTGCGCGCTGTTCGGCGCAACCGTGGAAGCTTTGGAACGTGTCCATCTCGGCCGAAGTGCCGTACCAATCCTCGCGCAAGGCGTCGATGTCGAGCGCAAGTTGGCGATCGGCGCGGCGGAGCGTGAGGGTGCGACCCTCAACGGGGCGACCGAGTTCGACGGCGGCCACACCGGCTTCGGCGAGTACGGCCGAGAAAGCCTCGTTGTGCGCATCGGCCACCTGCACCACCACAGCGGGATTTTCGGCGAAGAGGGTGTGCGCGAGATCGCTGGCGGGTGAGAGCGCGTCGAGCGAGAGTTCGAGACCGCCCTTGGTGTTGGCGAAACACATTTCGAGCAAAGTCGTCACCAAACCACCCGCGCTTACGTCGTGACCGGCGAGGAGGAGTTCTTGCGACACGAGCTTTTGCACCGCGGCGAACGCACGGCGGAAGGCTTCGGCGTCGGCTACCGTGGGCACGTCGCTACCCACGCGGCCGAGCGTCTGAGCGAAGGCCGAGCCGCCGAGGGCAAGCGGTGCAGAAGAGAAGTCAATATAATAAAGGCGCGAAGCGGGGTCGTTGATCACCACGGGGCGCACCACACGGCGTACATCGCTCACCTCACCGCCGGCGCTGACGATCACGGTGCCGGGGGCAATGATCTTCTTGCCGTCGGGATATTGTTGCGTCATCGAGAGCGAGTCTTTGCCCGTCGGCACGTTGATGTGCAGGGCGCAGCAGAAATCGCTCAATGCCTTCACACCGGCATAAAGACGCGCGTCTTCGCCGGCCTGCGAACGGCACGGCCACATCCAGTTGGCGGAGAGGCTCACGCTGTTGAGTCCGTCGGCGAGCGGCGCCCACACGATGTTGGTGAGCGACTCGGCCACGGCCATCACCGAACCGGCCTCGGCACTGGCCAATCCCACCTGCGGGGCGTGGCCGATGGCGGTGGCGATACCGGCGCGACCGCGATAGTCGAGCGCCACCACGCCGCAGTCGGCCAAAGGCAACTGGAGTTCGCCTTGACACTGCTGGTGCGCCACCTTACCCGTCACAGAACGGTCCACCTTGTTGGTGAGCCAGTCTTTGCAGGCCACAGCTTCGAGGCGCAGCACGTTGCGCAAATAGGTTTCGAGCTGCGATTCGTCGTAAACGGCGGGAGCGTATTCGCGCTTCACCGTCACGTCGGTCATCACCGTCTTGGGCGAGTGGCCGAACATCTGTGCCACGTCGAGATCGAAGGGGCGTTTGCCGTCGGCCTGTTCGAAGGCGAAGTGCGCATCGCCCGTGGTTTCGCCCACCACATAGAGGGGCGCACGTTCGCGCTCGGCAATGCGGCGCACGTCGTCGATGTGTTGTTCCTCAATGAGGAAGCCCATGCGCTCTTGGCTCTCGTTGGCGATGATTTCCTTGGCCGAAAGTGTCGGATCGCCCACGGGCAGGCGGCTCATGTCGATGGTGCCGCCGCACTCTTCGACGAGTTCGGACAGACAGTTGACGTGACCGGCCGAACCGTGGTCGTGGATCGACACCACGGGGTTGTGTTCCTCCTCACAGAGGGCGCGCACGAGGTTGGCGGCGCGCTTCTGCATTTCGGGGTTGGCGCGTTGCACAGCATTGAGCTCGATGCCCGAGCTGTAACGACCGGTGTCGACCGACGAAACCGAGCCGCCGCCGAGACCGATGCGGTAGTTGTCGCCGCCGACCACCACAATTTTATTGCCCTTCTCGGGCGTGCCTTTGAGGCAGTCGCGCTTTGTGCCGTAACCCACACCGCCGGCGAGCATGATCACTTTGTCGAAGGCATAGTTCTCGCCGTTTTCAGCGTGCTCGAAGGTGAGTACCGACCCGGCAATGAGGGGTTGGCCAAACTTGTTGCCGAAGTCCGATGCGCCGTTGGAAGCCTTGGTGAGGATCTGGCGCGGCGTTTGGTAAAGCCAGGGACGGGCGGCCAGATCGTTCTCCCACGGACGACCGCCGTCCAAACGAGGATAGGCCGTCATGTAGACCGCCGTGCCGGCAATGGGCAACGAACCGACACCACCACCCATGCGGTCGCGGATTTCACCGCCCGTGCCGGTCGAAGCACCGTTGAACGGCTCGACTGTCGTGGGGAAGTTGTGCGTTTCGGCCTTGATGGAGATGACACTCTCGATGTCGCGAATCACGAAATAGTCGGAAGTGTCGTGACGCGTGGGGGCAAACTGCTCCACCACCGGGCCTTCGGAGAACGCCACGTTGTCTTTGTAGGCCGAAAGGATGCGGTGCGGATTTTCTTTCGTGGTGCGTTTGATCATCGCAAAGAGGGCGGAGGGCATTTCCTCGCCGTCGATGACAAACGTGCCGCCGAAAATCTTGTGGCGGCAGTGTTCGGAATTGAGCTGCGCGAAACCAAAGATTTCACTGTCCGTGAGCGGGCGACCGAGTTGGCGCTCCACGCCGTGGAGATATTCGATCTCGGCGGGCGAAAGTGCAAGTCCTTCCTGCTCATTGTAGGCGTCGAGATTGTCGACCGTGCGAATGGGTTCGGGCGTATGGTTGACTGTGAAGAGCGTGTCGTCCAGTCCGTCGTAAACTCGCTGGAGCATGGGGTCGTGCTCCTCCTCGGCCGTGGTGGGGAAGTATTCTTCAATGCGCGAAATGCCGTTGAGATTCATGTTTTGCGTGATCTCAACGGCATTTGTGCTCCAAGGAGTTACCATTTCGCGGCGGGGTCCGACGAAGAGCCCTTCCACACGATCGCCTTCGATCGGGGTAGCTTCGCCGTAAAGCCAGCAAAGTTTTTTCATTTCTTCGGCGTCGAGGCGATGATCTACCGCTGTGGCGATGATGCTTCGTACGGGGGTGCTGAAAAAGAAAATCATTTTGAGCAGGTGTATTATGTATGGGGGATTAAATACGATGTGCGCAGCAAAGTTACACATTTATTGTCGGGCGACCGCGTGCTTCTTCATATATTTCTCGGGGCGTTCGCGACAGAAGTGGCGGCCGATTTCGCAAAAGGCGGCTTTCAACCCAAATCGGTCATTAGAGCCTGAACAGATTTTATTTGATTGTTGAGCAGATTGTTTTTCGTTTGCTCGAAGGCGTAGCGGGCTACGTCTAGAACAAACGAGAAACAAGATGCCAACAAGAAAATGAAAGATGACAGGAGGCCATCTTTTCAATCACAAGTAGTCCTATTCCGGTCTAATGACCGATTTGGGTTCAAATCCGAGTGTGCCAACGGCACACCCACAACCGCGAATTTTCTCCTCAATCGGTACTCCAAATCGGCACACATCTCCCCCTTTTCCTCGAACGTACACAACGCGGGGCGAAAACTCGACTGTTTCTTCGAAAAAACGGACAACTTTTCGCTCATTCTCCCCAACTTTTCGAAGAAAGTCCACCACTTTTTCGCAAAAGGGGTGAAGAACAAAAACAAACAAAACGGGGATCTCTGCCAACACGGCGTGAGATCCCCGAAAAAAGGCGATTAGAAAAGGGTTGCCGCGCAAGAGCGAGCGGCAACAGAGGAGAAGCGGCCGTCAGCGCGCACCGCTGAGCACATAGTTCACGCCCAGCGTGACACCCAAGGGGTGCAAGGGCGTGGGCACGGCGGTGAAACTGCGATCGAAGGCCGGTGTGAGAGCCCACGTGAGCTGCGCGTTGAGCAAGAAGCGCTTCGAAAGCGCATACTCCCCACCCAAGTGCAGACCGAAGCCGCTGTCGTTGAGTTGGTCGCTGAAATCGTAGGACGCACTCCCCTCGTTCGTCGGGCCGATCAGCACTTTGTCGCCCGTGGGACGGTCGACACGCAGATAACCGTCGGAGGCGGTGCCCGAAAACTGCGTGAGGCTGTACCATTCGAGGTAGGCGCCGCCCGTGAGCGTGCAACGTCCGATCGGATAGCGCAGCGCGAGGGGGACAAAAAGACCGCGTAGACGAGCGCGCGTGTGGTTACGGCCGAAGAAATAGCCCGCGAGCTGCTGACTGCCCTGCACCACTTTGGTGCGATAGCCGCTGACACGCACCTCGGTGTCCATGCCGCGGTCGGTGAAGTAGGCACCGATCGAGCAATCGACCACACCGCCGGTGCGATAGACCACATCGGCGCCGAAGCGCAGGCCGCCCACGGGCGCATAGTGGTCGACGGCGCGCAATTCGGCGGGCGTGGGTGTGGGAACAAACGCACCAATCGTATAACCTACGCCGGGGCGCACCGACCAGCGGGCAGTATTTTCAGCATCGGGACGATGAGCCGCGCCGAGGAGGGGGAGAAAGGCGGCGAACGCCACCACCAACAGGCGGAGGAAGCGAAGGCCGAAACGAGAAACGAGAACGTGCATGAGCAAAACGAGATGAAAGAGGAGAAAAGCGCGAAGCAGCGCCAATTAGAAGGTGAGTCGGCAGTCGTCGACGAGAAGCGTTGAGCCGATGGCGCCGGCAAATTCGGCCCCACCGCGCGAGGAGGTGAAGACAAGCGCCAAGCTGTAGCCGTGACGGTCGAGCAAACGATTGTCGATGGGCGCTTGCTGCGCAAAAGGCAGATCGAAATGCACCCAAGTTGCGTTTTCAGCAACGCCGGTGACGGTGAAATCATCGAGAAGTGCCACAGCCACAACGAGCGGCGAGGAGAGAATGTTGCTTCCGTCGAGCGTGACGGCCTTTCCTTCCGCGTCTGCGTTGCGATAGACCACGGCATAGATGCGCGGGGCGTCCTTTCCGTCAGCAGCGGGGCCTTGTACGGCTTTAAGTTGGGCGTCGGTGAAGACTTCGCCGGGTTGCCATTTGTAGTACCCCGAGAAACGCGTGGGAATGCGGTTGACCGGCACCCCGAAACGGGTGGCGGCGAGCGGATTGAAGAGGGCGCTGGCGAGATCGAAGGTGCCGACGAAGAGATTGCCGGCGGCAATGGGTTTGCCGAAGGCGGCTCCAAGATCGCCGGTGCTTTGTGTCACGAGGCGCAAGGCCGTTCCGGTGCGTCCCTTGGCTTCCACGCTCGTGGGGTACTCGTCGGGCTTGGCATCGTAGCGGCTCAACAAGAAACCGGGGTTGCCGCTCGCCCAGAAGTTGCGGGCGGTGCCGTCGGCGTTCTTTTCAAACCAAGTGAAATAGTGCGGATCGGGCGAATTGAGGGCGTGCTCTTCGAAACCGAAGAACTCGGGGAAATCGGCCGCAGGGACGAAACTCATCGTGTAGCGGCGCTTCCATTGCCGGTCTTGCGAGGTCACTTCGTAAGCAATGCGGCGGCGTTGGCGAAAATCGGGTCGGTCGCCGTCGAGACAGCGGAGAGTGGCGCCGTTGCTGAGCGTAAAGGTCAGAGAGAGGGTGCGCAGCAGCGCGGTGTCGGCATCGGCGGCAAGGGTGAAGACAATATCGGTGTCGTTGGCGGACACTTGGCGCACCGGGGTAGCGGTTGTGCCGAGCAAACGCGCGGCGGCGGTCGGTTCGAGGTGAACACTCACGATGTCGGCCTCAATGCCTGCCGGTTCGTCCTTTAGACAAGAAACGAAAAGGGGCAGTACGCAGAAGAGAACGGGGAGAAAACGAAGTGGAAGCATGGGCGAAAGAGAAAAACGGAAGAGGGTGTGACGCTGTGCGCCACACCTCTCGTAAGGGGGAATGAGTTTTTAGAAAAACCAATGAGGACAGCGCTTGCCGATCGCCGATCAGTCGGAGAGTTTGTCGCCGTAGCAGAGGTCGCCGGCGTCGCCCAGACCGGGGACGATGTAGGCTTTTTCGTTGAGCACGGGATCGATGGCGGCAATCCAGAGCGTAACGTCGTCGGAGGGGAAGAGTTCGCCGAGGCGCTTCACGCCTTCTTCACAACCGATGACGGCGCAAATGTGCAGATGGGCGGGCTTTCCCTTGGTGAGATAGGCTTGATAGGCCAAATTGAAGGAGCCTCCGGTGGCCAACATGGGGTCGACGAGCATGAAGGTGCAGCCGTTGAGATCGGGCGAGGCGATGTATTCGACGCAAATCTCGATGTCTTCCTTGCGACCTTCCTTGCGGTAGGCGCTGACAAAGGCGCTGTCGGCACCGGAGAAGACGTCGAGGAAACCTTCGTGGAGGGCTAAACCGGCGCGGAGGACGGTGCCGATGACAATACGGTCGTCGGTGGTGTTCACGCGGGCGGGGGCGAGGGGCGTTTCCACGGTCTTTTCGCTATAGGTGAGGGTCTTCGACACTTCGTAGGCCATGGCGTGACCGATGCGGCGGAGATTTTGGCGGAACCAGGCGCGGTTCTTCTGAATATCCACGTCGCGCAGCTCGGCGATGTAGTTGTTGATAACGGTGTTGTGCTCGGCGAAATTGATGACTTTCATGATGGTGCGAAAAAAATGCCGCCATGCTCGGGGAAGAAAAGCCTCGAACAAGAACGGCAATAGTGGATTTTAGGAATCAGTGACGCTGTCGACGCACGGAAAGTGTGGCCGACGAACGGGGTGATGACGTTTGGGGTTTGGGAGTTTTCTGCTTCTTGAGCTTTTCGGGCGCTACCTTGCGCGAAGCGACCTTGCGCTGCTCGCCGTCTGTGCTTTCTACTTTGGAAGTGTCTGCGGTATTTTTGGAACGAACGCTGTCGCCCATCCAAACATTGCGTTGGAAGGTGCGAATCTCGGCTTCGATCTGCTCACGCACCTTCGTGCGCGCCGAATCAGAGGGGGCAATTTGCGCAAGGGTGCGGTCTTGGAGGTTCTTGGTTTGGTAGATTGGGCCTTCGTAGCGGTTGGTATTGAAGAAATCGTCGGCCGAAATTTCGGCGGCGTTGTTGAGATTGCTGCTCATGAGCGAGAGCTTGGCCAGATAGGGGGCGGCTTCTTCGTATTTCACCCAGAAGAGCGGAGTGGTTTGGCTGCTGCCGTCGCCGAAATCTCCGCTGACCATCAGCGGACAGAGGGCTTCTACTTGCGTACTGAAGGTGCCGGTGTGCTGATTGAAGTAGACGCTTTCTTTAAGATAATAGCGTTTCACTTCTTCGGAGGGCAAATCGGCGTCGTTGACGCGCATTTTTCCGTCGTTTGTCTCGTAGAAGATGTGGTTGTCGTCCAAAATTTTCTTGCCTTTCACCACATGTTTCTCGTCGAAGTGCTCAATGGCGTCGGGCGTGTACTCGTAGGCTTTAATTTTACCGCGGAGAATGAGGTGAAAGAGGTGGACAAACAGATTTTCTCTCCCCGCTCCCGGCGTCACGGGATAGTAAAGTGGTGCATTGGCATCGCGGGTGAGATCGATTTCTCGGTAGATGTCGCGGCGCCATGCGGCATCTTGCGGCATGGACGAGGCAGTGGGGAACTCGCGGATGCTGCCCAATACTTTACCGTTGCCGGTTGTGGCGGCAGAACGGGGCGCATTGCCGGCAGACGCGGCGTTGCGCGCTTCGGTGTTGCCCATTTCGCGAAGGCGAGCGGGGGGTTGCGCCGCAGTGTGGAGGGCTACGGCGAGACCGAAGAGAAGAAGGAGACGAGGGAGATGCGCTTTGAGCTGCATTGTGGGGAGTACGTTTTAATTGATGATCACTTCGAGCGATCCGTTGAGCGTTCGCTCGATGCCGTCGGGACCTACGGCGTGGATATTGCTAATGTAGAAACGTTTGCCGCGAGAGAGTTGGCGAATGAGGTCGCGCTGGGCTTCGGTGAACGAGGCACCGGCGGACGGCCGCGGGAGGACATTGCCGAGACGGTCGAAGAAAACGCATTCGAAGGAGCGGACGGTGAACGGAATGTTGAGGAGTCCGTCGTCGATCGCGGCATCCAATCGTGTGGCGCCGACAATATTTCCCTTGCCGATGCGGCCTCCGCGGAATTGGTCGCCGCCTATCGTGATAAATGCGGCGGGATCGGGGAGTTTTCGCACTTTGAACGAGAAGGCGCCCATGGTTTGGGACTTGCCGCCCACTTCTCCTGTGACGGTGAAGGTGACATCTTGCCCAACGTGGGCGGGTCGCGCCACATACTTGCCGTTGCCTTTCGCATTGAGCGTACCTCCGCTCATGCTCAGGTGTATTTTGTCGGAAGAGATGCCCGATGCGCTGACGGAAATGGGGTTGTCGTAGCCGGCATAAAGCACGTTCATCAGATCGGCGGCCACCGTTGCACCGGTGGGCGGGGCGATGACAGTATAATGTTGCGAAAATTCGCGACGAACCATCTCACCGGCCGCGTTGGGCATGGTGATATAGCCGCGGAAGTCGTAACTGCCGGGCGCGCCGACACGGAAATTGTAGTGACCGTCGGCACTGATGCGCCGACCGTTGATGTATATTTCCGGACGCTGCGTGGTATCGATCGCGGCCATGAAGACTCTCGAGCGAAACTCGTCGCCGGGGAAGAGCGTCGTGGCTTCGGGCAGCACATAGGCGTTGAGTTCGTTGACGCGGATGTCCTTTACGCCGATATTGGCCACAAGGGTATGCAGCACTTCGCCTTCGGCTTTGCGAATGTCGCTCTGCAATTTCGAAAGCATCGTGACGGCCGCAATGGAAGGCATGGACTCGAACATGTATTCTTGCCAGTTCTTTCCTATATTGTCCTCACCTTGCGGCACCTCGGTGGAGAGGTTGGCGGCGACAATGGCGCGACGTCGACGATCGGTTATAAAAGAGGTGGCGAAATCTCGGAAATAATTGACACGACGGTAGAGGAGGCGTCCGCGAAGAGTGGCGGGGTTGAGCATCACTACTCCCGCAGCTTCGAGGTCGTCTTTGTGCTGAATGTCTTTCGGGTTGCCGTCTGCACCGTCGGTTTCTCGGGCGATGGCCCATTTGAGTTCGTCGATGTAGCGACAAAGACTGTCGGCCGATCGCTGCACTGCCTGCGCTTTGTCCCACCAAGGCTGCACCTTGACGGGATTCTTGCGATATTGTGCCTGCAAGTCGTCGAGCAAATCTTTATTTTCCTGTTCCGTCGTGGTGATGGTGCGGTCGAGGCTGTTGCCTACGAGTGAGAAACCTTTGAGCACGTCCGTCGAAACGTTGAGAGCAAGCATTGCCATCAACACGACGTACATGAGGTTAATCATCTTTTGCCGCGGCGAAACCGGTCTTTTTTGAATGGCCATGGGCGAATGTTCAGGATGCTGAAGTGGGTTGCGTCGGTGCTTCGGGCGATTGTTGGGCGGGGGCAGCGGCAGGTTGTGCGTTTACGCCGCCCATCGCCGCGTAGGGGTTGCCCATAATATTGAGGGTTTGCACCATCCGCGCGTAGATTTGGTTGACCTCTTCGATCTTCGCTGCGAGATCGCGCGTCTGCGCATTGATTTCCTCGATCGTTGTGACCTGACGCGAGATAGAAGCGAAGTGCAAGTCGTAGACTTTGTTGATACCGATGAGGGTGCGGTTGAGATTCTCCATCTCTTGCGAATCGCGGGTGAGGCGTGCGCTCTGTTCGTCCACCTTGGCGAGCGTTTCGTTGAGAGTGCGGAGCTTTTCGATGTATTCTTCCGTCGCCGCCTCCATGTCGGGCGAAAGCACGGCCTGCGTTCTGCGCAGCAACTCGTCGTTGGCCAAACGCACGATCTCGGCCAAACGCTGTGCCCCCTCTTCGATGGCGCGCTGTCCCTCGGGCGTTTCGTAGTGCGCCGCCACAAAAGGAGCGGCCGAAGCCTGCGTTGGCGATGCCGATTCGGACACATTCTCGGCAGACTGCGCAGCCGTCGTTTGCGAACCGGCTCCTTCGGGTGCAGACACGCCACCTTGCGGCGCGACAAAGGCAACTCCGCTCACCGGTTGCGCCACATAGGCCGCTGCAGGCGCCATTGTGGGTTGCTGCACGGGCACTGTTTGAGCCACCGCGGCCGGCGTTTCTTCAGCAAGGGCGGGTGTTTCCACCGCCGCCGCGAGTTGTTCTTCGGGCGTAAGGCCTTCGGCCCGCTCAATCTCCTCGTCGCTCTCGAAATCGTGCGGAAGTTCTTTGCCGATCTCGTTTTTATCGAACGGACGGTCGAAAGCCGCGAGGAAAAACACCACCGCTTCCGTTCCCATGCCCAAGAAGAGCATCAGGTTACCGCCTTTGAGGTGCGTCAACTTGAAGAGCGCGCCGAGAATCACGATGGCTGCGCCCCACGAGTAGGCATAGTTCAGAAAAGTTTGCCCCGGCACACTGTCCATCCAGTGTTGCAGGCGCGTCACGATATTGAGTTTACGAGGCATATCGTTGCGAATTGTGAGATTTATTTCTTTTTATCGGTGGGATTGCCGCTGACGGTGGCCGCTTTCGTGCGCACACAACGGAAACCAATGAACGAACGCGGCTGATTTTGGTATTCCCAAGTGCGCCACGCCGAACGTATATAAGATTGTGGGTCTTTCCACGAACCGCCGCGCACGCTTTTGCGTTTCAAGAAGTAAGGATCTTCTTTCGCCGCCTCATATCGCAGTTCGGGGTTCACATCGGCCATCGATTGCACGCCGGCTTCCGTGAAGACCGTGTTCGTCCACTCAGCCACATTGCCCGCCATGTCGAACAATCCGTTGTCATTGGCACCATATTGTCCCACGCGCGAGGTGATCAAGTTGCCGTCTTCGGTGTAATTTCCGCGATCAGGCTTGAAATTGGCGTAGAAACAACCCTTTTCGTTCTTTGAAGCTGCGCCTTCCCACGGGAAGGTGTGTCCTTCGCGGCCGCGTGCCGCATATTCCCATTCGATTTCGGAGGGCAGGCGGTAACGTTGAATGTAACGCGCCTCGGGTCCCATGCCGCGCAAGAGGAATTCCGTACGCCATGCGCAGAAGGCCTGTGCCTGCTCCCACGTCACGCCCACCACCGGGTAGTCGTTGTAGGCCGGCGACGAGAAGTAGTTCTTCATGTACATGGAGTTGCTCGCGTTCGGGAAGTCGTTCACCCACACCGTCGTGTCGGGATAGACGGGAACGATGTAGGTGTTGATGAAATCGTAGAGCGACGAGAGCGGACGGTTGATGGTTTCGCGCACGATTTCGCCGTTGTCGTTCACGTAGGCCGTGTCTTTCGAAATCATCACCACCTCATCGGGGTTGACTTCCACGTCGGTGTTGAGCACACGTTCGCGGGGGTCGAGACGATATTTGCGGAGTGCCGCCTTTTCGTAGTCGAAAGTCTCGTAGCGGAAGTTCATTTGCTTCACGTCGAGCATGCGCGTGCCGTCGTAGGGGTGCGTTTTATACACACTGTTGAGGGCGCGCTCCTGATCTTCCGAGGGTTTGCGCCACGGCAAGGGCTTGTTCCAGTTGAGATGCGGCTTGACGGGGTCGCCAAACTTGTCGACCTCAATTTTATACGTCTCATCGCCGCCGTAAGAGGGGTCGGCGAGTCGTTCGCGCAAGATACTATCGCGCACCCACTCCACAAATTGTCGGTACATCGAGTTGGTCACTTCGGATTGATCCATCCAGAAACCATCCACAGAGATGTCACGTTGCGAAAGCGGCAGCCCCCAAAGACTGTCGTTCTCGGTCAGTCCCACTTTGAGATAGCCGCGTTTGATTTCAATCATGCCGTAGGGCGTGGGTTCGAGGGGCACCGCCGAGCGTTGTCCCGTCACTTCGCCACCGTTGCGCATGGCCATGTTGCCCCCGCCGAAGCATGATGCCAAAGAGAGCAGCAGCAGAGTCAGTGAGGGGAGAACATGTAGAGGCTTGCAGTGAAATTTCATTGGTTTGTTGGGGAGAATGAGTCGTGTATTGTGGGAAAGGCGTGCCGGCTCACCGAAGCAAATCGGTCATTTGCCGCCCGTTCGTCGGGCAGATAGGACATCGCCGTGCGGCATCGGGTCTACAACCAGCGCACACTTCGATGGAGGTTGCGCCCTTTCTTGCCCAAATCGATGGGAAGGCGGTAGATCAGCGAGATTTCGTGCTGTCCCGCACCCAGTCCTAAGCCGGAAGTGAAGGCCTCGTAGCTGTAGGCAATGTCCAAACCGCGCAGCGTACCGCCGAAAAGCAGCGCCACCGAGCGACCGGGTGCGTAGTTGATACCGCCGAACAAGCGCCGTTTCTCGTAGGCATATTCACCGCGGAGGGTCAAATCAACGCGCCAGTCGGCAAAATCGCTGCGCAACATCGCCGAGGGGATTATGGAATATAACGATTCGTCGGGGCGAATATTGTAATGCGCCGCGAAATTCAACATGTTTTTCACCTTCATGCGGTGCGTGTCATCCCATTCCACCGTAGGGGCGGTGAGATGCAACACAGAAGCCGAAAGGCCGAACTGCGGACGGTCGTAGGACGCGCCGGCACTGAGGTCGAATCGCGAACCATTGAGTTGTGCCGCCGGGAAGGCCGGGTCGTTCGCGTCGTTGAGGTCGGCTTTTCCGCCGTCGATGCCCTCTTGCAACATATCGGCCTGCACACCCAGCGAAAAACGGCCGCCGAGCCAGTTGCGATGCAGCGCATATTGTAGTGCAAAACGCTTGTGCGAGAACAAACCGATGGCATCGTTCGTGAACATCGCGCCCACTCCGTGATCCGCTCCGCCGAAGCGGAAAGCCATATCTGCGCCGGCCCACATCGTGCTCCCCGCTTGCGAATAGCCCGTGGCGTGCGTTTGCACCGCACCGCTCACGGTGAGTTGCGGCGAACGGCCGGCTGCCGCGGGGTTCCACTGCGGTTCGATGCGCCAATAGTGCACAAAGGCCGGATCTTGTTGCGCCCACGCACCGAGCACCCCCGCACAACTCAACAAAACGAGCAGCACGAGCCGACCGAACGGACGAAGACCGAACGACAAACGGAGGAGGGGAAGAGCCGACATGGAGTTTCTTCGAATAACTATATTGTGGGCAAAGTTAATACAAATGCGCCAAATGATAAAATCTGCGACCGCGGTTTTGCATTTCGCGCGCGAGCAAGTGTTCTTTTTATCGTTTTCGCCCCCTTGCAGGCCATTTCCCGCCGCATGTCCCCCACTTCTCATTTCCCTCGCGCTGTGTCGACGCCCCGAAGCCCCTTTTCGTCTTCAAAATCCCCCATTTTCCTCCTCATTTTGCCCACTTTTCTCCCCCACCCCGCCTTGCCTTCTCTCCACCTCCACGACTTTCGAAAAAAAGTTGTGGACTTTCTTCAAAAAACAGGGAAGAATCAGCGAAAAACAGTGGACTTTTTCGACGGAAGTGGTGCATCGTCCACCACAGTGCTACAAGCGGCACGCCAAAGCCGTGCAAGCCGAACGAGAAGCCCTGCATCGGCATAAAAAAATCGGCGATCACACACGAACAAGCGTGTGCGATCGCCGAAAGTTTTTAAGGCTTTTCCACCCCACGTGCCGCCTTCAAGCGGGCAACAGGCGAGTAGGAAATGAAAGTCGAGAGCCTCAACCGCGAATCATGGTGAGGAGCATCTTGAAACGCACCTTGGCGTTGAGCGCGTGGGGCACTCCTGCGGGCATGATGAGCATTTCGCCCGCTGCCACGCGGTGAGGCACGCCGTCGAGGAGGATTTCGGCTTCGCCGTCGAGGATGGTCACCGTAGCATCAAAGGGCGCGGTGTGTTCCGAGAGACCTTGTCCGGCATCGAAGGCGAAAAGCGTGAGCGTGCCGGCGTTGTTGCGGAGAATTTCGCGCGAAACGACGCTACCGTCGGCGTATTCTACAGAAGTGGCGGGGACAAAGACTTGTCCTTTTTCAATGTGTGCCATAATAATATTGCGTGTTGAAAGTAAATGATCTGCGGAAGTCAGTGCAACTTCTGTGCCATGCTTAGGCAGCGCGCTGTGCCATGAAGCGACGTGCGGCTTCGGCAGCCACAAGGAGTCCACCTGCACTCATAATAATGTCTTTGATCACCAGACGTCCGGCACCGGAAAGAAGCGGGAAGCCGTGTGCGCCGGTGAAATAGGGAAGGCCTTCGTGGGGGTAGGTGGCACCGTCGGCCAAATTGGGCACCCAACACTCAGGCGTGGTGATGAGGAACGAAAGGGTGACGATGGACATGCCGAAGGTGAGCAATCCGCCGAGCATACCCAGGCGGGGGCACCAAATGCCGAGGAGTACGAGCGTGCCGATGGTGCAAATGGCCAAGCCCAAGCCGATGGCGAAGACGTAGGTGCCGTTTTCTTGGTGCCACTTGATGTTTTCGGGCTTCACCTCGCCCTCTTTGTTCATGTGCACCTTATATTCCTTGACGGTTTGGCCTTTGGCATTGACGGTGGTCTTAGAAGAATTATTGTAGAGGAAGCTCATGAAGGGACTGTTGCTGACAAATGCGGCAATGCCGTCGGCTTCGTACTGACAAACCTTGAGTCCGCCGATCCACGCCATAACAATGAAGATGGCAATGCGGAGATAGGTGAAGAAATGGCGTTCGAGGGAGATGAGAATCCCTGCTGCGAAAGCGAAAAGCTGATTGATAGCTGTCATAGGTAGAATTGATAATTTAGAATTGATAAGACAATGTGGTGAGTTCTCGACTGTGGCCGAACGAAATCGGCGACCCTTCGGCCATGAGAAGGAGACTTCTTTGAGCAAAGTGGTCGATAATCAGTCGTAAACGACGCAAAAGTATAAATTCGGCGCGGGACAAACAAATTTTAGTTCAGCATTTCGACTTTCATTAGCAAAATAAAGTACCTTTGCAAGTATACACTATACAAATAGACCACTGCATGAAACGCAACCTCCGCCTGTGCTTGCTCGCTCTCCTGCTGAGCACACCGTTTTGCCTCATGGCACAAAGTCCCGCTCGCTATGGTTTTCTAAACCGCGCCGCCGTCATTGCCATTCTCCCCGAAACGGCACGGGTTCGCGCCCACCTCGATTCGCTGCGCAGCAAATATGAAGCCGAAGCGCGCTACAACGAAACGGCTTTCCGCCGCCAATATTCAGAATATCTGCAGGTGCAGAAAAATTTGCCCGAAGCCATTTTGCTGAAACGTCAGGGCGATTTGCAAATGTCCATGGAGCGCGGTCTCGCTTTCCGCCGCGAAGCCGAAAATCTGCTCAAGAAGGCCGAAACCGAACTCATGGGTCGCGTCGGCGAACAGGTGGACGCGGTGATTCGCGCCATCGGTGCCGAACGGGGCTACGACTTTGTGGTGGACACTTCGGCCGGAACGCACCCGTATCTCAACCCCGAAAAGTCGGAAGACATCACTCCCTTCGTGAAAGCGCGCTTGCTCAACGTGCAATGACGGCGAGAACGCATCACTTCTTTGTTTCAATTCCGCTCCATACATGATCGGTGTTTTTGATTCGGGCTACGGCGGCTTGTCGATCTTGCGACAAATTCGCCGACGCTTGCCCGACTACGATTATCTTTACCTCGGCGACAACGCCCGCGCACCCTACGGTTCGCGCTCCTTCGACGTAGTGTATCGCTACACCCTGCAAGCCGTGACGGAACTCTTCGCCCGCGGCTGCGAACTCGTCATCTTGGCCTGCAACACCGCCTCGGCCAAGGCTTTGCGCTCCATCCAGCAGCAGGATCTGCCGCACATGGCGCCCGATCGGCGCGTGTTGGGGGTGATTCGCCCCACCGTCGAAGCCGTAGGCGACTTGACGCGCACGCGCCACGTGGGCATTCTCGGCACACAGGGCACGATTCGTTCGAAAAGCTACGAGCTCGAGATCGCCAAATTCCATCCCGACATCGTCGTCACGGGACAAGCCTGCCCGATGTGGGTGCCGCTGGTGGAGTATGGTGAATATGCCTCGCCGGGCGCCGACTACTTCGTGGAACAGCGGCTGAAAGACATCCTTTCGCGCGATCCGCAGATCGACACCCTCGTGCTGGCCTGCACGCACTATCCGTTGCTGATGGACAAGATTGTGCGTTTCCTTCCGCCGCACGTTCGTGTGGTGGCACAAGGCGACTATGTGGCGGCTTCGCTCGCCGATTATCTCCGCCGCCACCCCGAAATGGACGAAAAACTGACGCGTGGCGGCTCATTGCGCTTTCTCACCACCGAAGACACCGAAAAGTTCGGCGAAAGTGCCGCCGTGTTCATGCCCCACACCGAGGGGGCTGTAGAAAAAATAGTACTCTAACCTCCCCAACATCATGGCCAAAAAGACTACAGGCACCCGCCTGAACAAAAAAGAAGTGCGCAATCGCCTGCTCGTCGTGTTCGAGCACAGCGCCGGCGCCACCTATAACGTAAAATCGCTCTTCCGCGCTGTGGGAGCGGTGAACCACCCGGCCAAGATGCTCGTTTTGGACACGCTGGCCGACCTCGTTGCCGACGATTTCCTCACCACCGACGGCACAGGCCACTATCGGCACGCCGAACGCGACGTGCAAATCATCGAAGGGGTGTTTCGCCGGAAGCGAAACGGCCACAACGTGTTCGTTCCCGACGACGGCGGCAAGGACATTCTCGTCACCGAACGCAACGCACACCACGCCCTCGACGGCGACCATGTGCGGGTGACGATGCTGGCTCGCCGACGTGGGCACACCCGCGAGGCAGAAGTGACTGAAATCATTCGCCGCGCCCGCGAAACCTTCGTCGGCCGTCTCCACGTGGAGCGCAACTATGCATTCCTCGTCAACGAGCGCGGACTGGCCACAGACATCTTTATACCGGCCGATGCCCTGCACGGCGGAAAAACCGGCGACAAAGCGGTGGTGAAAATCACCGATTGGCCCGAAGACAGCAAGAGCCCCGTGGGCGAAGTGGTGGACATTTTGGGCGCCGAGGGCGAAAACGACACCGAGATGCACGCCATCTTGGCCGAATATGGCCTCCCCTACCACTATCCCGAGGCCATTGAGCACGCCGCCGAGCGAATCGAACCGGGCATCACGGCCGAGGAAATTGCGCGCCGCGAAGATTTTCGCGACGTGCCCACCTTTACCATCGACCCCCGCGACGCGAAGGACTTCGACGACGCCCTTTCGATTCGTCCTCTCGGCGAAGACCGCTGGGAAGTGGGCGTGCACATCGCCGATGTGAGCCACTATGTAAAGGAAGACAGTGCCATCGACCGCGAAGCCTTCGACCGCGCGACGAGTGTCTACTTGGTCGACCGCACCATCCCCATGTTGCCGGAACGACTGTGCAACTTCATCTGCTCGCTCCGCCCGAACGAGGAGAAACTGGCCTACTCCGCGATTTTCGAAATGAACGAAAAAGCGGAAATCCTCAAGTTCCACATCGCAAAGACCGTCATCGAGAGCAACCGCCGCTTCACTTACGAAGAAGCACAAAACATCATCGAGCGCAACGGACAGGCTTCGGCCGACGACCTCGCATTGCCGGGCGATCACCCGGCGGTGGACGGTTCGGCAGCCCACCCGGTTGGCGAATGGGCAGCCGAGATTTTGCTCCTCGACCGCTTGGCCAAACAACTCCGCGCTCGGCGTTTCAAGGCCGGATCCATCGGGTTTGACCGCGCAGAAGTGCGCTTCGAAATCGACGATAAGGGACATCCCATCTCTACTTACGTCAAGGTGGCGAAAGATGCCAACAAGTTGGTGGAAGAATTCATGCTGTTGGCCAACCGTTCTGTGGCCGAACACATCGCGGTTGTCCCCAAAGGCAAGCAACCCAAGGTGTTGCCTTATCGCATTCACGACGTGCCTGATCCCGAAAAGCTCGAGAAACTGCGCGGCTTCGTGGCTAAATTCGGCTACAAGGTGCGCACCGAAGGCACGAAAACCGAGATTTCGCACGCCCTCAACGACCTGCTCGGCGAAGTAAAGGGCAAGAAAGAGGAAAATGTGGTGGAGATCGTGGCACTGCGCGCCATGATGAAAGCGCGCTATTCGGTACACAACATCGGACACTACGGACTGATGTTCCGCCACTACACGCATTTCACCTCGCCCATCCGCCGCTATCCCGACTTGATGGTACACCGTTTGCTCGCCAAGTACGCAGAAGGCGGCCGATCGGTGAGTGCAAAGAAGTACGAAGAGCTGTGCGAACACTGCTCCGAGCGCGAACAAGTGGCGGCAACGGCCGAGCGCGCGTCAATAAAGTACAAGCAAGCGGAATTTATGGCCGACCGCATCGGCCAAGAGTTCGACGGTGTAATCTCCGGCGTGACGGAATTTGGCATTTACGTCGAAGATATCCTCACCAAGTGCGAAGGTATGGTGCCGCTTCGCGACCTTTCGAGCGATTACTACGAGTTTGACGAAGATAACTACCGTTTGGTGGGTCGCCGCACGAAGCGGATTTACAATTTGGGCGACAAAGTACGCTTCCGTGTAGAGCGCGCCAACCTCGAACGCCGACAACTCGACTTCTCCTTGGTGGAAGACGACAGTTACATCCCGCCTGTGCCCAAAAAGGGGCAGCGTCCCTCGCCCAAACAGGCCGGTAAGCATCCCGGCGCGCCGAGTCCCGAAGCTTTCGGCCGCAAAAAAGCCAACAAGAAGGCCGGTTCCTCGAAAAAGCCCAAAAAGGGTGGCGCAAAGAAGAAAGGCGGCGCGAAAAAGCGCAAGTAATTCGTAGTCTACTTCCCCACCCTCATCGCAAAGCCCCGCACAAAGGGCAAAAAACGCTCACACGGCTTGTAACTCTTCCACAAAAGCCGTAATTTTGCATATTGCAAGATTTCAAAAACAGCCAATTCTCAACGACAATGTCCGAACAAAACGTACGCGTTCGCTTCGCCCCCAGTCCAACAGGCCCCCTGCATATCGGCGGAGTCCGCACGGCACTCTATAATTATCTCTTCGCGCGTCAACATAGCGGCAAACTGATCTTCCGCATTGAGGACACTGACTCTGCACGCTTCGTCCCCGGCGCAGAAGACTACATCATTGAGTCATTTAAGTGGCTCGGCATTCAATTTGATGAGGGCGTTAGCTTCGGCGGCGACAAAGGTCCGTATCGTCAAAGCGAACGTCGCGACATTTATAAGCACTATGTCGATCAACTCCTCGCAGAAGGCAAAGCCTACATCGCCTTCGACACGCCCGAAGCCCTGAACGCCGCTCGCGAAAGCATCGCCAATTTCCAATATGATGCCTCCACGCGCGGACAAATGGAGAACTCGCTCACGCTCTCCGCCGAAGAAGTGGAAGCGCGCATTGCACGCGGCGATCAATATGTGGTGCGTTTCAAGATCGAACCCGGCGAAGATGTGCACGTCGACGACCTCATTCGCGGCGATGTGGT
Source organism: Prevotellaceae bacterium (assembly GCA_015257125.1). GTDB lineage: Bacteria > Bacteroidota > Bacteroidia > Bacteroidales > Bacteroidaceae > Alloprevotella. The sequence goes on from JABZKU010000016.1 coordinate 31,274, forward strand.
CATCAATTCCTCGATTCTCGACGACAAAGTGCTCTACAAGAGCGCCGATCAGTTGCCCACCTACCATTTGGCCAACATTGTCGACGACCATCTCATGGAAATCACCCACGTGATCCGCGGCGAAGAGTGGTTGCCCTCCGCACCCCTCCACGTTTTGCTCTATCGCGCCTTCGGTTGGACCGACACCATGCCGCGTTTCGCCCACCTTCCCCTCCTGCTCAAGCCCACCGGCAACGGCAAACTCTCGAAACGCGACGGCGACAAGCTCGGATTCCCCGTTTTCCCCCTCGAATGGCACGCCCCCGACGGCACAGTCAGCAGCGGTTATCGCGAAAGCGGCTATCTCCCGCAAGCCGTGGTCAACTTCCTCGCCCTCCTCGGCTGGAATCCCGGCGATGATCAGGAAATCATGAGCATGGACGAGCTGATTGCCAAGTTCGACCTCACCAAGTGCTCAAAAGCCGGCGCAAAGTTCGACTATGTCAAGGGCTGGTGGTTCAACCGCGAGTACCTTCTCGCCACACCCGCCATAGAATTGGCGCCTGCCCTCGTCGAAGTGCTCGCCCAACACGACATCACGACCACACCCGAGCGTGCCGCCGCCGTGATTGACATGTTGAAAACGAAAAACGTGGAATACGTCGACGCCCAAAGCGGACAAACCAAGAAGCGCAACGTAAGTTTCGTTTCCGACCTCTGGCCTTTGTGCGATTTCTGCTTCGTGGCGCCCACCGCATTCGACCGCGAAGACAAGTTTGTCAAGAAAAACTGGAAAGAAGACTCCGCCGCCGTGATGCGCGGTGTGGCCGAACGCCTCTCCGCCCTCGACGATTTCTCGGCCGAAAGCCAGAAAGCCGCCATCGATCCCTGGTGTGAAGCCGAAGGTGCGAAACCTTGGAACGCATGGCGCGTCGCCCTCGTCGGAACCGGCAAGGGTCCCGACATGTACGAGCTTTCCGCCTTCCTCGGTAAGGAGGAAACCCTCCGCCGCATCCAGTTTGCCATCGACACACTCTCTTAATTCTATGTATAGCTTCGGCATTTACATTTACGCCTTCCTCGTGCGCCTTGTGGCGGCCTTCGGCCATCGCAAGGCGCGCGCCATGGTACGTGGTCAACGCCGCACCCGTCGGCTGCTTCGCGAGCACATCGCGCCCGAAGACCGCTACGTTTGGGTGCACGCCGCCTCACTCGGCGAATTTGAGCAGGGACGTCCGCTCATCGAACGCCTGCGCCGCGAACAACCTGAGCGCAAAATCCTCCTCACCTTCTTCTCGCCCTCCGGCTATGAAGTGCGCAAAGACTACAAAGGTGCGGACCTCGTTTGCTATCTCCCCTTCGACACCCCCACCGCCGCGCGCCGTTTCGTCAAACTCGCCCATCCCGAGATGGCCATCTTCATCAAATACGAGTTTTGGCGCAACTACATCGACGTACTCCACCGCAAAGACATTCCCGTCTACTCCGTCAGCAGCATTTTCCGCCCCGGACAAATCTTTTTCCAGTGGTATGGCCGTCGCTATGCCCGTTGTCTGCGCCGCATCACCCATTTTTTTGTCCAAAACCGCCTTTCCGTCAAACTCCTTGCGCGCATCGGCGTGACCGACAACGTCACCGTCACCGGCGACACCCGTTTCGACCGCGTCATCGACATCCGTCGCGCCGCACGTCCCCTCCCTCTCGTCGAACGCTTCGCCCAAGGGCACACCGTTCTCGTCGCCGGCAGCACATGGGCGCCCGACGAAGAAATACTCCTCGACTACGTCAACCGCCGCGAGGATCTCCGTCTCGTCATCGCGCCCCACGTGGTGAGCGCCGGTCACTTGAAGGAAATCGAAAGCCGCATCACGCGCCGCTGCGTCCGCTATTCCGAAGCCACCGAAGAAAGCGTGGCCGACTTCGACGTGCTCATCGTCGATTCCTACGGCCTACTCTCCTCCATCTACCGCTATGGCAGTGTCGCCTACGTGGGTGGCGGTTTCGGTGTGGGCATTCACAACGTGCCCGAGGCCGCCGTCTACGGCGTACCCGTCATCATCGGCCCGAACAACAAGAAGTTCACCGAAGCCCAAGCCCTGTTGGCCAACGGAGGTTGCCGCGAAATCACATCGGCCACCGACTTTGACAAACTGCTCGACGACTATCTCGCCCATCCCGCGCACGCCGCCTCAGCAGGTGCCGAAGCCGGCAACTACATTGCCGAACATGCCGGCGCCACCGACAAGATTTATCGCCACATCTTCGGATAGATCGCCTTTTCTCCCTCTTTTTTATTCTCATTTCCCGGTTGTACGCTGTCCCTTCGCAGCGTTCACCGGATGCTTCGATTTTCGGCCGAAAAACTCCACAGGTTTTCACTCACAGCCGCCACAAACCGCTCTTTCCTCCCCATGCCCCACACCATCGCCCTCATCCTCGCCGGCGGCACCGGAAGCCGCTTCGGCAGTGCGCGCCCCAAGCAGTTCACGCTTGTGGCAGGCCGCACCGTGCTTGAGCACAGCATCGCGGCTTTTGAGCAAAGTGAGGAAATCGACGAGATCGGCATCGTCGTACACCCCAAGCATCTCGACGAAGTGCGCGACCTGTTGCGGCAACAGCCCCACCCGAAAGTGACGCAAGTGGTGGCCGGCGGCAAAGAGCGCCAAGACTCCACCCTCAACGGCCTGCGCGCCTTTCTTCGCGAAGACGGAACGCTGAAAAATCCTGCGGAGAGAGAGGAAAAGTGCACAACTTCGCCGCCAAACAGCGCGGTTTGTGCACCCGCCGGCCTGTCCTCGGGAAAAAGCCCACAAGCCACGGAAAAAAGTCCCCTACTTTTCGCGGAAAACAGTGAACTTTCTGCCGAAACTCCACAACTTTTCGTAGACAATCCACAAAGTGCCACGGCAAACGGAGAGCATTCCACCGACAACTCACTACTTTCTGTAGATAGCCCACAATTTTCGACGGATAATCACCCCGCCGTGCGCATACTCATCCACGATGCCGTGCGCCCCGGTGTGAGTGGTTCGCTCATCGGCCGCGTGTGCGCCGCGCTACGCAGCCACGCCGTGGCCAATGTAGTGCTGCCCGTTGTCGATACTCTCATCGAAGTTGACGCCGACGGCCGAATGCGCCACGTGCCCGACCGCGCTTTGCTGCGCAGAGTCCAGACCCCGCAAGGTTTCCACGCGCCGGTGCTCTTCGAAGCCTACCGCCGTGCGCTGGCCGACCCCAACTTTCGCGCCACCGACGACTGCAGCGTGGTGTTCCGCTACTGCCCCGAAATCGACATCGCCCTCGTGCCCGGCGAAGAGCGCAACCTCAAACTCACCTATCCCGAAGACCTCACCGTCCTCGCTCACTACCTCACGCAACCTCTCCCATGAATCTCACTCCGCTCGTCCGCACCTTCTTCGCCCGTCGCGTGGCCGCCATCGACAGTTACGCCGATCACGCCGAACAACTCCAACGCGCCGTCCTCACTCGGCTGGTGCGCAGTGCCGCCCGCACGGCTTGGGGCGAACGCCACGGCTATGACCGTCTGCGCTGCTACGAAGATTTTGCCGCACGCGTGCCCCTCACGGACTACGAGGCGCTGAAAGGCGACATCGACCGCATGCGCCGCGGCGAACGCGACATCCTTTGGCCCGGTCGCGTGCGTTGGTATGCCAAATCTTCGGGCACGACGAACGACAAGAGCAAGTTCATCCCCGTGAGCGACCGCGGTTTGCAGCACCTCCACTACGCCGGCGGCCGCGACTCCGTGGCCCTCTATCTGCGCAACCGCCCCGACAGCCGATTGTTCACCGGCCGCTCGCTCATTCTCGGCGGCAGTCACCAGCCCAACTACGACTCTCCCTCCTCGCGCGTGGGTGATTTGAGCGCGATTCTCAACGAAAACGCCTCGCCCTTCGTGCGTCTCTTCCGCGTGCCCTCGAAGACGACGGCCTTGCTCGAAGATTTCGACCACAAACGCGAACTCATCGCCGAAGAAACCTTCAACAAAAACGTGACTTCCATCGCAGGCGTGCCCTCGTGGATGATGGCTGTGCTGATGAAAGTGCTCGAACGCAGCGGCGCAAAGACCATCGATGAGGTGTGGCCCAACCTCGAAGTGTTCTTCCACGGCGGAGTGGCCTTCACCCCCTATCGCGAACAGTATCATCGCCTCATCCCTTCGGCGCGCATGAGCTACATGGAAACCTACAATGCCTCAGAGGGTTTCTTCGGACTCCAAACCGATCCGGGCGATCGCGCCATGACGCTCATGCTCGACTACGATGTGTTCTACGAATTCATCCCCCTCGAAGAAGTGGGCACGGCACATCCCACCGTTCTCCCGCTGTGGGAGGTGGAAGCCGGCCGCCACTACGCACTGGTCATCAGCACTTCGTGCGGATTGTGGCGCTACCAAATCGGCGACACGGTGCGTTTCACCCAGACCTTCCCCCACAAGTTTGTGATCAGCGGCCGCACCAAGAGTTTTATCAACGCTTTCGGCGAAGAGCTCATGGTGGACAATGCCGAGCAAGGACTGAAAGCGGCCTGCCAAGCCACGGGTGCCGAGGTGCGCGAGTACACCGCCGCACCGGTATTCATGGACGCGGCGGGCAAATGCCGCCACCAGTGGCTCATCGAGTTCACGAAAGCGCCGGCCGACCTCAACCTTTTCGCCCACTCGCTCGACGAAGCGCTGCGCGCCATCAACTCGGACTACGATGCCAAGCGCTATAAGGACATCACGCTCCAGGAACTCGAAATCATCGTGGCGCGTCCCGCGCTTTTCGACGACTGGTTGCGCAGTCGCGGCAAGCTCGGCGGACAACACAAGGTGCCGCGCCTTTCGAACCACCGCGATCTCATCGAAGAGATCTTGGCGATGAACGTCTAATTCCCTCATACCGCACCACTCCCTTCGGGATTTCACCCCAAAAACTCCCCCGCTTTGAAAAAACTTCCCCTCCTCCTCGCCATTCTCCTCGGCCTCTTGGCTTTTTGGACGGGCTGCGCCAACCAAGGCAGCGGCCCCGACGGCGGTCCCTACGACGAGACCCCACCGCACATCGTGCACATGAGCGCGCCGGAAAAGGTGGGACGCGGCAAAAAAGTGAAGTTCAGCCTCACTTTCAACGAACTCATCAAGGTAGACAACCCGTCTGAGAAAATCATTGTCTCGCCGCCGCAAATCGAACAGCCTGAGATCAAAGTGGCAGGGCGCAAAATCACGGTCGAACTCCTCGACTCGATGATTCCCAACACGACCTACACGGTCGATTTCTCCGACGCCATCACCGACAACAACGAAGGCAATCCGATGGGGCAGTACACTTATATCTTCTCCACGGGTGCCACGACCGACACCATGCAGATGTCCGGCCGCATTCTCAACGCCGAAGACCTCGAACCGGTGAAGGGCATTTTGGTCGGTCTGCACTTCGATGCGTCGGACTCCGCCTTCACGGGCAAACCCTTCGACCGCGTGGCGCGCACCGACGCCTCCGGCTATTTTTCCATCAAGGGGGTGAACGCCCAACGCAACTATCGCATCTACGCGCTGCAAGATGCCGATGGAGATTTCCGCTATTCGCAACCCACCGAGGCCATCGGTTGGCTCAACTCGCCGCTCACGGCTTCGTCGAGCCCGGCGGTGCGCTACGACACGGCGTGGGTCGACAGCACACGCTACGACTCGATCCGCACCATCCACTACACGCGCTTCATGCCCGACGATCTTGTGGTGCGCGCCTTCAAGGTCGACTACCGCCCCCGCCACTTTCTGAAGTACCTCCGCGACGTGCCCGAATGGTTCACGCTCTATTTCACCGGCCCCTCGCCCCGTCGGCCGAAACTGCGCGGCTTGAACTTCAATGCCGACCGCAGTCTGTTCACCGTGGCCAACCGCGGCAACGACACGCTCACCTATTGGCTGACGGACACCACGCTTTTGCATCTCGACACGCTGCGTTTGGCTTGCACCTACGATGATTGGGACGACTCGCTCAAGGTGGCGCGCGCCAAAACCGACACCCTAGAGCTCGTGCCCAAGACGACTTTCGCCAAACGCCTCGCAACGAAACAGAAAGAACTGGCCAAGTGGGAGAAACAGCGCGAACGCCGCCACAAACGTGGGGACTTCAGCGACGAAAAGCCTCAAGAAGAATTTCTCGAGATCAAGACTTCGCCGAGCAGTCCGCTCACTCCCGACCGCAACGTGACGCTTACTTTCCCACAACCGCTGGCGCAACTACGCGCCGACGGGATTCATCTTCAACTGCGGGTCGATACGCTGTGGCACGACGCACCTTTTGCCCTCGACAGCGTGCCGGGTAATCCGCTGGCCGCCGTGTTGCGCGCAGAGTGGCGACCTTCGCAACGCTACAAGTTTGTGATCGACTCGGCGGCCGTGCGTTCCATCTACGGCATGACGAACAAGCGCACGGAACGTAACTACGAAATCGCGAAACTCGAAGACTTCGGCACCCTTTTCGTCAGTCTTCGCCACGCCGACACCACGGCTGTGGTGCAACTCCTCAACACCTCCGGCAATGTGGAGCGCCAAGTGAACATTCGCGACGGCCGCGCCGAATTTTACTACGTGCGTCCGGGCAATTACTACTTGCGTTGCTATTTAGACCGCAACCGCGACGGCAAATGGACCACCGGCGACTGGACAACACACACCGAACCGGAAGCCATGTTCTACTCTCCGAAACTCCTTGAGGTGAAAGCCAACTGGGATCTCAACGAAGATTGGGATTTGACGGCACTTCCGCTCGACAAACAGAAGCCGGAAAAACTCATCAAGCAGAAAGATTCGAAAAGCGTGGTCAATATGCGCCAACGCAACCTCGAACGCTTGCGCAAACGCGGAGAATAACCGCCACAACTCGACAGCGCGCGAAAACAATGGCTCGCCCACGCCGATGTTTTCGCGCGCACTGTCTTTTCGGCCGTGCGATTTCTCGACCCACCTCCCCATTTTTCAACCCCACACTCCAACTTTATGCTCCGACTCGTCATCGACGACAAAATACCCTTCATCCGCGAAGCCGCAGCGCGCCTCGGCGAGTGCGTTTTCCTCCCCGGTGCCGCCATAACAGCCGACGATGTGCGCGAAGCCGACGTGCTCATCACGCGAACCCGCACCCAAGTGAACCGCGCCCTGCTCGAAGGCAGCAAAGTGCAACTGGTTGTCACCGCCACCATCGGACATGACCACATCGACAAGGCTTATCTTGCCGAAAAGGGCATTGCTTGGCACAACTGTCCGGGCTGTAATGCGCGCAGCGTGGCGCAATATGTGCGCAACAGCCTGTGGATTGCCTCCGCCGAGGGGAGTTTTGCCGAAGGGGAGAGTAGTTCCTGCACAACCGGGGGTACTCTTGCCACAAACGGGGGGACTCTTGCCGAAAACATGGGTGCTCTTGGCGAAAACATGGGTACTCTTGGCGCAGGGAAAAGTAGTTTTGGCGCGAACCGCCCCACGACCGATAAAAACTTGGGCAACTTACCCCATTCTACGACACATAATGTTGCGCACTCAAAAGCTTTCGATCCGACGAGCGCACCGTTCTGCGCCACGCTCAGGGGGTTGACCGTCGGCATCGTAGGTGTCGGACACGTCGGGACAGCTGTTGCCGAAATCTTGGCCGCCGAGGGCTGCCGCGTGTTGCGTTGCGATCCGCCGAAGGGCGAACCTCACACGCTTGCCGACTTGGCACGCGAAGCCGACGTCATCAGTTTGCACACGCCGCTCACCTTTGAGGGCGAACACGCCACGTTCCACTTGGCCGACCGCGCCTTTTTCGAAAGTCTGCAGCGCTGTCGCGTCTTCATCAACGCCGCACGCGGCGAATGTACCGACACTGCGGCCGTGGAATGGGCACTCTCGGAAGGAAAGATCCGTGCCGCAGTGATCGACACGTGGGAAAACGAACCGTACATCTCCACCTCGCTGCTGCGCGACGCACTGATTGCCACACCTCACGTGGCCGGTTACAGCGCCGACGGCAAGGCCAACGGCACGCGCATGAGCCTTGAAGCCGTTGCCCGCCACTTTGGGCTCGATGCCCACTTCGACATCCCCGCACCCGCCTTGCCCGCGGAGTTTTCCTACGGTGCACTGCCAATCGATCTCACCCATCGGCTACCCGAACGCGCCCTTGCGCAACTTCGCCTCTACAATCCGCTCACCGACACCGAACGACTGCGCGCCGCACCCGAAGATTTCGAACAACAACGCGGCAATTACCCCCTGCGCCGCGAGGAAATCCGTTAAAAAAACAGCAAAGCGCTACAAAATACAATCTTCATCCGTATATTTGCAGCAATTTACCCTGATTATGCCCTCTTCTTAGGCAATAGGGTCATCTCAATCGCCAAATCGCCTCATGAGAAAGAAAAAATCGCCCCGCGGCGGTCGCTTAGACTCCGTCACTGCTTGCATCAGTACGACGATGGTGCTCATCCTTGTGGGCACCGTGCTCTTTTTTGCCGCCCTGGCCGACAACCTCAGCCGCTCGCTGCGCGAAAACTTCACCGTCGAAGTGCTCCTCAACGACAGCATCGACCAACAGCAGGCCTATCAGCTGCAAACGCTCTTGAAAAGCCAACCCTACACGCGCCAAGTGGTCTACACCTCGAAGGAAGAGGCCACACGCCAGCAAGTTGAAGCCTCAGGTCTGGACAATGACTTCTTAGGCAGCAGCCCCATCCCCGCATCGTTCGAGGTGCACCTGAAAGCCAACTATGCCGACACCGATTCGCTGCAGCGCTACATGCCTCTCCTCAACAAAGACGCGCGAGTGAGCGATGTGATCTACCCCGGCGACTTGATGAAAGACGTCAATCGCAACATTCGCAAAGTAAGCATCATTCTGCTCATCGTCGCCGTCCTGCTTGGCTTCGTCAGCCTCGCCTTGATCAATAACACCCTGCGCATGAGCGTGGCCAAACGCCGAGATGCCATCCAAACGATGAAGCTCGTCGGCGCAAAATGGAGTTTAATCCGCCGCCCCTTCTTGACGCAAGCCTTCTACATCGGCCTCATCTCGTCGATCGTGGCCGACCTTACCCTCTGGGGCGCCATGCTCGGACTGCGCAGTTGGGACGAAGACGTTTCGATGCTCGTCACCCCGACCGTAATGGTGCTCACCCTCATCGGCGTGCCCGCAGTGGGCATCAGCCTCACCGTGATCAGCGCTTATTTCTCGGTCAATCGTCACATCGGCATGCGCCGCGACGATGCCCTTTTCTATTGATTTCCTCATTCACACACTCGCTTTTGTCATGCAACACAAATCGCTTTTTGCCTTTACGCGCATCAATTTCCTGCTTCTCGGCATTGCGCTCGTCACCATCTTCATCGGTTTCATTCTGATGAGCGGTTCCGGCAGCACCGACACGGAGTTTAACCCCGAAATCTTCAACACGCGTCGCACAGTAGTGGCGCCGATGGTCTGCTTCGTGGGCTATCTATTCGTGATTGTGGCCATCCTCTATCGTCCGAAAAAGGACAACAGCACCGCTTTCGACCCAACAAGCGATGACCAACCCGAAGCCTTGAAATCACAATCCACCACTGCTGAATGACCACCCTCCAAGCCCTCATCATTGCCATCGTAGAAGGCCTCACAGAGTTCCTTCCTGTCAGTTCAACCGGGCACATGATGATTGCCGAAGGCCTGCTTGGCGTCGAAATGACAGACTTTGTCAAGGCTTTCACGGTCATCATCCAGTTCGGCGCCATCCTTTCGGTCGTGGCGCTCTATTGGCGTCGATTTTTCAACCCGCCCACCGATCGTGAAGGTGGCAGCTGGTGGAGCCGCATTTGGCCTTTCTATCTGAAACTCGTAGTCGGTGTACTGCCCGCCGTGGTGGTCGGCGTGACCCTCAAGAAGATCATCGACCAAAACCTCGAAAGCGTGCAAATGGTGGCCGTGATGCTCGTTGTGGGCGGTGTGTTTATGCTCTTTTGCGACCGCCTTTTCAACCACACCTCCGACGAAACGCCCCTCACCTACCGCCGCGCCTTCGTCATCGGACTCTATCAGTGCATCGCCGCGCTGCTTCCCGGCACTTCCCGCTCCATGGCCACCATCGTCGGCGGCATGCAGCAGCGCCTCAGCCGCAAGCACGCCGCCGAATTCTCCTTCTTCCTGGCCGTGCCCACCATGTTCGGCGCCACGCTCAAGGAGATCTACGATTTGGTCAAGGACGGCGGCGCCGAAGTGCTCACTGCGGGCAACAACCTCACCGTCTTGCTTTTGGGCAACGTCGTTGCCTTCGTCGTCGGCCTCGTGGCGGTGAAATACTTCATCCACTATATCACGCGCTACGGCTTCCGTGCCTTCGGATGGTACCGCATTGCCGTTGGGCTGCTCATCCTTTTGCTCCCCTTCTGCGGCGTTTCGCTCAAAACCGAACACGAACACGAGCAGGCTGCGACGCAAACGGCGGCAAACTCCACAACCGGCGCGAAAAAGTCCACGGTTTTCACTGAAAAGTCCACCACTTTCGCGCAAAACTTCCCAACTTCTGCCTCATGAATTTCCTGTCCGGACAAATCCTTGCCTTCGACAAACCGCTTGGCCTCACTTCTTTTCAACTGGTGGCCAAAGTACGGTGGTTATTGACGCAAGCCATGGGCGGAACGAAACTCAAAGTCGGCCATGCAGGCACACTTGATCCGCTCGCCAGCGGAGTAATGATCGTTTGCACAGGCCGCGCCACGAAAAAGATCGACACACTGCAAGCCGGCGTGAAAGAATACGTGGCCACTCTCCGTCTCGGTGCCACAACTCCGAGTTTCGACCTCGAACATCCCATCGATGCCACCTATCCCACGAGCCATATCGACCGCGCGCTCGTAGAAACGACGCTAAAGCAGTTTATCGGCGACATCATGCAGGTGCCTCCTGCCTTCTCGGCCTGCAAAGTCGGCGGGCGCCGCGCCTACGAAATGGCGCGCAAAGGCGAAGAAGTGCCGCTGAAAGCCAAGTTGCTGCGCATTGATGAGATCGAATTGCTCGATGCCTCGCTCATCGGCGATGCACCCACCATCACCCTTCGCATCGTTTGCTCGAAAGGCACCTACATCCGTGCTTTGGCGCGCGACATCGGCCTCGCCCTCGGCAGCGGCGCGCACCTCACCGCGCTCCGCCGCACGCAAGTGGGCGATGTGCGCGTGGAAGATTGTCATCGTCTCGACGATTTCGAACAATGGCTCGCGCAGCAAACGATCGAAACCGAATTACCTCAATAAAACCCCCGATGCCCCGCGCGCCTTTCACCGCAAAGGCTCACCCGTTGCGGGCAACAAGACCCATACAGCCGCATGAAACTTTCTCAATTCAAGTTCAAACTTCCCCCCGAACTCATCGCCGAATATCCCGCCGAACACCGCGACGAATGTCGTATGCTCGTGCTTCACCGCAAAACGGGCGAGATTGAACACCGCGAATTCAAAGATTTCCTCGAATACTTCGACGATCGAGACGTGTTCGTGTTCAACGACACCAAAGTATTCCCCGCTCGCCTCTACGGCAGCAAGGAGAAAACGGGCGCGCGCATCGAAGTCTTTCTGCTTCGTGAGCTCAATCGCGAACAACGCTTCTGGGATGTGCTCGTAGACCCGGCACGCAAAATCCGCATCGGCAACAAACTCTATTTCGGCGAGGACAATTCGATCGTGGCCGAGGTGATCGACAACACCACCAGCCGCGGCCGCACGCTGCGCTTCCTCTATGATGGGGAACACGAGGAGTTCAAGAAATCACTCTACGCGTTGGGCGAAGCGCCCCTGCCGCGCGAAGTGATTCAGCGCCCGGCCGAACCCGAAGACTTGGAGCGTTTCCAGTGCATCTTCGCGCGCCACGAAGGCGCAGTGACCGCCCCCACGGCCGGAATGCACTTCAGCAAATCGATGCTCAAGCGCATGGAGATCAAAGGCATCGAGTCGGCCTTCATCACGCTCCACTGCGGACTCGGAGGCTTCAACCAAACGGACGTAGAAGACCTGACGAAGCACAAAATGACAAGCGAAGAGATGCACGTCAACGCCGAATGCTGCGAAATCGTGAACCGCGCCAAAGAAGCCGGCCATAAGATTTGCGCCGTCGGCACCACCGTGCAGCGCGCCCTGGAGACTTGCGTGAGCACTGAGGGCCGCATCAAGGAATATGAGGGCTGGACAAGCAAATTCATCTTCCCCCCGCACGATTTCAGCGTGGCCGATGCCATGTTCTCGAACTTCCAAATGCCACTTTCCACCTTGCTCATGCTCACCGCAGCCTTCGGCGGCTACGAACAGGTGATGCACGCCTACGAAGTGGCCATCGAAGAGAAATACCGCTTCGGCGTCTTCGGTGATGTCATGCTCATTGTAGACTAAAACGCCTCTCGATCACCATGGATCTCTACATCGGTCTCGGTTCAAACCTCGGACACCGCGAGGCAAACATCCATCGCGCCATCAATTTGCTCTCATCGCTCATCGGTCCGCTAGTGCGCGCTTCGACGCTGATTGAGACGGATCCGGTGGACATGGACTCCGATCACAAATTTCTCAACGCCGTTGCCATCTTTGAAACGCGAATGCACCCGACAGAGATCATTCGCAAGACGCAAATGCTCGAGAAATCGCTGGGACGCGAGGTGAAAAGCCAAAACGGCGTGCACTTCGACCGCACCATCGACATCGACATTCTGCAATATGGCGACCTGCAGATCAATGTGCCCGGCTTGACGATCCCGCATCCCCACATGCTCACGAGAGCGTTCGTGTTGGGGCCATTGGCAGAGATCGCTCCCGACGTAGAAAGCGTGTTGCAACCGGGATATACGTTTGCGCAACTGCATCGCACGCTGTTGGCGCGCAATCGCAGTCCGATCGTCGTCGAAAGTGACCAAGACCCGTTCGAACTCGAAGAGGTGACCACCGTTTCGCCCGACGAATTCGAACAAGTGAACGAACTGCTCGGCCAACTCACGGCGCGGAGCCTCAGCGCCGAAGCCTATGTTTCGCTCATCACCTCCGCCAATGTCCATCTTTATGCGGTGCGCTCGCTGCGAACGCCCAACCGCGAGATCGTAGGCATGTGTACTTTGTGCGTAGGCCGCTGTCCTTCGGGCGTAAAGGGCTGGATCGAAGACGTAGTCGTCGACTCACGCCACCGCGGCCTCGGATTGGGCAAGCGTTTGCTCCTCTTTGTCCACCAATGTGCCAAGCAATTGGGCGTCGGCAGTCTGATTCTCACTTCCGCACCGCACCGTGTCGAAGCCAACGGGCTGTATCGCTCGCTCGGCTACGAACAACGCAACACCAACGCCTACCGTCTCAAACTCTGAAGCCGATGTCTGCTACCGATCTCGACGACTATCTGCTCGAACACATGAGCCCGGAGCATCCCTACCTCCACCGGCTCTATCGAGCCACGCACACACACTTGCTTCGTCCACGCATGGCGAGCGGTCCGCTACAAGGAAAATTGCTAACCCTCCTCTGTCGCATGCTCCGCCCACAGACTGTGGTGGAAATCGGCACTTATTCAGGCTATTCTGCGCTGGCCATGGCCGCCGGCATGCCCGAAGGCAGTCGCATTGTGACCTTCGAAATCAACGACGAACAGGAAGATTTCACCCGTCCTTGGCTGGAAGGCAGTCCGTGGCGCGAGCAAGTAGACATCAAAATGGTGATCGGCGACATCCTACAAGCCGAGGAGCAAGTGCCGCACGGCATCGATCTGGCCTTTGTCGACGGCAACAAGCGCGATTACCTCGCCTATTACGAGTTTCTCCTCCCCCGCTTGTCGCCCGGCGGCTGTATGCTGGCCGACAACACGCTTTGGGACGGACATGTGCTCGAGTCTGACCGCGAAGATGCACAGACGCAGGGCATTCGCGCCTTCAACGACCGCGTAGCCGCCGACGAGTGCGTCGAAACGCTCATCCTTCCGCTGCGCGACGGCCTTACTCTCATTCGCAAACTCTCGTAATCGCGACCACCGGCCGCGATTTCCTCACAAAACCCAACAATGGAAACAACTCGCCAACAGAAAATCGCCCGCCTCCTCCAGAAGGAGCTGAGCGAAATATTCCTCCTTCAAACGAAAGCCATGCACGGCGTGCTCGTCAGCGTGAGCAAAACCTACATCAGTCCCGACATGAGCATCTGCCGCGCCTACTTGAGCGTATTTCCCTCGGAGCGCAGCGAAGAAATCGTACGCAACATCAACGCCAACGCCGCCACCCTGCGTTTCGAACTGGGCAAACGCGTACGACACCAGTTGCGTATCATCCCGGAACTGAAGTTTTTCATCGACGACTCCCTCGACTACGCCGAAAACATCGACCGTCTTCTCAAACTCTGACCCCATTTCGCCATGTTGCTCAACACCTTCATCGCCCGGCGCTACCTCTTTTCCAAGAAAAGCCACAACGCCATCAACATCATCACCGCCATTGCCGTGATGGGTATCGGTGTGGCCACCGCGGCCATGATATGCGTGATGAGCGTCTTCAATGGTTTTCGCGATTTGGTGAGCAGTCTCTACACCACCTTCGATCCCGAGCTCGTCGTTGTCCCGACGAAGGGCAAATTCGCCTCGGCCGACGACCCACTCCTCACGGCTGTGCGCCACAACCCCGCAGTGAGTCGCGCCTCGGCCACACTTACCGACAACGCCCTCATCCTCTTTCGCGGGCATCCCCTCATCGTCACGGTCAAAGGTGTGGACAGCAGTTTCGCCGACGTGGTGCAACTGCGACACATCCTCCACGGGCTCGACCAACACCCCTATGTTTTGCAATCGGCCGGCGTGAATTACGGCATACTCGGCAACGGTCTGGCACAACAAATCGGAACGCTCGATTTTGACAAGCTCCAAATTTGCGCCCCTCGCGGCGGCGAACGCATCAACCTCGCCAACCCGATCGAATCGTTCTCCATTGGCGATTTGCACGCGGGCGGTCTGTCGTTTGCCGTGGGGCAACGCAAGTACGACGACACCTATATTCTCACCTCCCTCGACTTCGCGCGCACCCTCTTCGAGAAAGAAGGCCGCCTCTCGCGCCTTGAGCTCAGACTGCGCCCCGGCAGCAACATCGAACGCGTGAAAGACGAACTTCGCCGCACCGTCGGCGCGAAATATCAGGTGCTCGACCGCATGGAGCAGCAAGCCGACGTGTTCAACGTGATGAAGTTCGAAAAATTCTTCGCCTATCTCTTCCTCACGTTCATTGTTCTCCTCGCCTGCTTCAACGTTGTTTCGTCACTTTCGATGGTGATTCTCGAAAAACGCGACGACGTGCGCACGCTTCGCCACCTCGGCATGTCCGTATCGCGCGTGCGTTCCATTTTTGTCACCGAGGGCAGTTTCATTGCCCTCATCGGCACGCTCTCCGGCCTCGCCATCGGCGTCACACTCGTCCTGCTCCAACAAGAATTTGGCCTCATCCGCATGGGCGACGGCAGCAATTTCATCACCCCCACCTATCCTGTGAGCCTCCACCTCACCGACACGCTCGTTATCTTCGCCACTTCGCTCGGCGTCGGCTGTTTGTCGGTGTGGTACACCGTTCGCACATTGAGTCGTCGGTTTCTGCAAGGCTGAAATTGTCGTGTTCACCTTGTTTTTTCCGCACAAATCCCAGCCCGCCGCGCGAAACGGCGGGCTTTTTCTTGCCTCGGCTGCAAAATGTCCCTACTTTTGTGTGCTTAATTGAATTCAACACTCCCCTAAATGCAAGACATTCGCAACATCGCCATCATCGCCCACGTAGACCACGGTAAGACTACGCTCGTGGACAAAATGTTGTTGGCAGGAAATCTCTTCCGTTCCAATCAACAAACCGGCGAACTCATGCTCGACAACAACGATCTCGAACGCGAGCGTGGCATCACCATACTTTCTAAAAACGTTTCGATCAATTATCGAGACACCAAGATCAACATCATCGACACCCCGGGTCACTCGGACTTCGGCGGTGAAGTGGAACGCGTGCTCAACATGGCCGACGGCTGCCTGCTGCTCGTCGACGCCTTCGAAGGCCCCATGCCCCAAACGCGCTTTGTCTTGCAAAAAGCCCTCCAAATCGGGCTCAAGCCCATCGTTGTCGTCAACAAAGTCGACAAGCCCAACTGCCGCCCCGAGGAAGTCTATGAAATGGTGTTCGATCTCATGTTCGAACTCGGCGCCACCGAAGAGCAACTCGGCTTCCCCGTCGTCTACGGCTCGGCCAAAAACAACTGGATGGGCGAGGATTACAATCACCCCACCGAAGACATTCATTACCTGCTGGACAAAATTCTCGAATACATCCCCGCTCCCACGCGCCTCGAGGGCACTCCCCAGCTGCTCATCACCTCGCTCGACTATTCGAACTACACCGGTCGCATCGCCATCGGTCGTGTGCACCGCGGCACTGTGCGCGAAGGCATGAACATCACCATCGCCCACCGCGATGGCACCTTCGAAAAGACGAAAATCAAGGAAGTGCAAACCTTCGAAGGCATGGGTCGCGCCAAAGTGGCCTCGGTCGACAGCGGCGACATCTGCGCTGTGATCGGACTCGAGAACTTCGAAATCGGCGACACCATCTGCGACTTCGAAAACCCCGAACCCCTGCCCACCATCGCCATCGACGAGCCGACCATGTCCATGCTTTTTGCCATCAACGACTCCCCTTTCTTCGGCAAAGAGGGAAAATTCTGCACTTCGCGCCACATCAATGAGCGCCTCGAGAAGGAGCTGCAAAAAGACCTCGCCCTGCGCGTGGAACAAGGCACCGACACCGACAAATGGATCGTGAGCGGCCGCGGTGTGCTCCACCTCTCCGTACTCGTCGAGACCATGCGCCGCGAAGGCTACGAGATCCAAGTGGGACAGCCCCAAGTCATCTTCCGCGAAGTGGATGGTGTGCGCGAAGAGCCCATCGAAGAGCTCATGATCAACGTGCCCGAGGAATTTGCTTCGAAGATGATCGACATGGTCACGCGCCGCAAGGGCGAAATGACCTCAATGCACAACATGGGCGAGCGCGTCGACATCGAATTCAACATCCCCTCGCGCGGCATCATCGGTTTGCGCACCAATGTGCTCACCGCCTCACAGGGCGAAGCCATCATGGCGCACCGTTTCAAGGAATATCAGCCCTATAAGGGCGACATTTCGCGTCGCAGCAACGGCTCGATGATCGCCCTCGAAGGCGGCACGGCCTTTGCCTACGCCATCGATCACCTCCAAGACCGCGGCAAGTTCTTCATCTCTCCGCAAGACGAAGTCTATGCCGGCCAGATTGTGGGCGAACACATCCACGAAAACGACCTCGTGATCAACGTCACCAAGGCCAAACAGCTCACCAACATGCGCGCATCGGGCGCCGACGACAAAGCGCGCATCATTCCGCCCACCGTTTTCTCGCTCGAAGAAGCGCTCGAATACATTCGCGAAGACGAATACGTGGAAGTGACGCCCAAATCCATGCGCATGCGCAAAATCATTCTCGACCACAACGCGCGCAAGCGTGCCAATCGTCAGGACTAAGTTCCCGACCCCGCACGGCACCCTGCCGCACTCTCCCCACACTCCCGACGAGTCCCCGCGATTCGTCGGGAGTTTTTTTGGTTCATCCGACATTTGGAGCGATGCGGCAACTACCGAGAGACCTTTTCATCTGAGTTCGGTCTGCCCTCTCGATCATGGATTCCACCGCCGGCTCCAACCTCAGCCTCCACTTCACCTCCCAACGCGCGCGTCCGGCGTTTTTCGTTTTTTGCCTTCACCTCTTCACCACAAGGCCGTAAAAATCTATGCATCAACGACTTGCAGGTGAAGGCTTCACCTTTGTTTCCTTCACCGGTGAAGGCAAAAAAGGGCACAATCCTTCACCCGCAAAACACACTGTATCAACGGATTGCGGGTGAAGGTGAAGGGTGAAGGCAGGTATTGCGAACTCGCTGAGTGCGCGATGCGCAGGGGCGTGTCCGTCCGCGCGTACGAAGCTGCGGAGGAAGAAACGGCGAATGGCAGGGGTGGGGAAGAATCATACGTCGTTTCCCCAAAAAAAGGGGAGGAAGAAGAGAAAAGAAGAGAAGTTTCGCAAGAAAGTCCACAAGTTTTCGTTCATTCTCTCCCTATGCTCAAAAAACGAAGCATTTTTCTCACGAAAAATTCGACCATTCGAAACTAAATTCTTACTTTTGCGCTTGATAAAACACAACTTTCCCTTCATCCCGCCGCACTGCGG
>JABZKU010000002.1 GCA_015257125.1 Prevotellaceae bacterium
TCACCGAGTTCCTCTTCGATGCGGAGGAGCTGGTTGTACTTAGCCATACGGTCGGAGCGGCTGAGCGAACCGGTCTTGATCTGACCCGAGTTGGTAGCCACGGCGATGTCAGCGATGGTAGCATCTTCGGTTTCGCCCGAACGGTGCGAAGTCACCGAAGTGTAACCTGCGCGGTGTGCCATTTCGATGGCGTCGAGGGTCTCAGAGAGCGAACCGATTTGGTTCACCTTGATGAGGATCGAGTTACCGCAGCCGAGTTCGATACCCTTCTTGAGGAAGTCTACGTTGGTCACGAAGAGGTCGTCACCTACGAGCTGGCAGCGATCGCCGATAGCGTCGGTGAGTTTCTTCCAACCTTCCCAGTCGTTCTCAGACATACCGTCTTCGATGCTGTCGATGGGGTACTTCTCAACGAGGCCGGTGAGGTAAGCCACCTGCTCGTCGGCGTTGCGCTTGGCACCCTTCTCGCCTTCGAACTTGGTGTAGTCGTAAACACCGTCAGCGTAGAACTCAGAAGAAGCGCAGTCGAGACCGATCATCACGTCCTTACCGGGTTCGTAGCCGGCAGCCTTGATAGCCTGGAGGATGCTTTCGAGGGCATCTTCCGTACCTTCGAGCGTGGGAGCGAAACCACCTTCGTCACCTACGGCAGTGGAGAGACCACGGTCGTGGAGCACCTTCTTGAGGGCGTGGAACACTTCGGCACCCATGCGGAGACCTTCGCGGAACGAGGGAGCACCCACGGGACGGATCATGAACTCCTGGAACGCGATGGGAGCGTCAGAGTGCGAACCGCCGTTGATGATGTTCATCATGGGAACGGGGAGGGTGAAGGTGTTCGTGCCACCGATGTAACGGTAGAGGGGGATGTTGAGGGAGGCAGCACCGGCCTTGGCCACGGCGAGCGATACGCCGAGGATGGCGTTGGCACCGAGGTTAGACTTCGTCTTCGTGCCGTCGAGAGCGAGCATCTTGTGGTCGATGCCGCGCTGATCGAGTACGCAGTGACCCACGAGAGCGGGAGCGATCTTCTCGTTGACGTTCTTCACGGCGTTGAGCGTACCCTTACCGAGGTAGCGTTTCTTGTCGCCGTCGCGGAGTTCGAGGGCTTCGTGCTCACCGGTAGAAGCACCGGAGGGAACCGATGCACGGCCTACTACGCCGTTTTCGAGTGTTACGTCTACTTCTACTGTGGGATTGCCGCGCGAATCGAGGATCTCACGGGCTACGATGTTTTGAATTTTCATTGTGTATGAAATATTTTGTAGGGATGTTGCGAAGTTAGGGCTTATTTCACGAGTTCAACCCACTTTGCGATGCGCTCGGGGTTGTTTTCTTCGTCGGCTGCGTCGAGGGCGAGACCGAGGAACTTGCCGTCGCGGTTGAGCTCAGAGTCGGTCACCTGGTAGCCTTCGGGCTCGTAAGCGCCTACGAACGTAGCGCCGGTGTCCTGAAGAGCGTCGTAGATCTGAACGAGAGCGCCGCAGAACGTGTCAGCGTAGCCGTCAGAGTCACCGCAACCGAAGAGACCGATCTTTTTGCCGGAGAGATCTTGTGCTTTGAGGTTGTCGAGGAAGTCATACCAGTCGTCCTGAAGGTCGCCGGCACCCCAAGTCGAAGAACCGAGGAGGAGGGTGTCGTAGTCGGCTACCGTCGAGGCGTCGGTATCGCTCACGTTGTGAATGTTAGCAGCGTCAACGCCGAGAGCCGCTGCGATGTCGTTTGCTGCAGCTTCGGTGTTGCCCGTGCTGCTGCCGTAATAAATTCCGATCATGTTTTTTGATTTTGATGGGTGAATGAATTGGCACGACAAAGATACAAATTCTTTGGAGCCCGCACAATCACCTCAACGGTGACTTTGCACGGCAAAATTACAAAGATTATTCGGAATAGCCCCGCCAACTTGCAGTTTTATGATGGGCAGAACGGCGAGAAATATCGCTCGCGCTTGATTTTTACCCTTTCTGCCCTACTCTTCTCACAAAAGGGGAAGTAAAAAAAGCGAAAGCCGAGGCGGTGAATCATTTGTGGATCAGGGCACGGCGAGATGTCGGAGCAAAAGTGTATCTTTGCCGAAAGCACCGAAAAAAGTAGGGCGCTTTGGAAAGAAACAGCGCGCCTTTTCAGCAAAAGTCCCCGCCTTTTGCCGAAAAAACGGCTTTCCATGTCCACTGTCGCCGACAATTTGGGGCGCCGGCGGCTCACTGCGCGCGATGCACCGGCGCTCACGCACTCAGACTCACCGAACTATGAACGATCTGCTCAATCTCTTTATTTTTGCCCAAACCCCGATCGAAGAGCTGCGCCGATGGTTGGCGGAGACGCCCCACCGCTTCGAGCGCTATGCGCCGGGCGAACGCATCATCGCCCAAGGTGCGGAATGCCGTTCGGCACTCTTGCTCACAGCCGGCACCGCGAACACCGAAATGGTGCAGGACGGGCGCGATTTGGCCATCGATGTCCTCAAAGCCCCCATGCTTTTGGCCTCGGCCTTCCTATTCGGCACCGAAAACCGCATGCCGGTATCGGTGACGGCGGCCACGACGTGCGAGGTGTGGACGGTGAACAAAGAAGCGCTCTTCGGCTTCATGCTGCAACAACCGGAGGCGATGCGCCGTTTCGTGGCGGAGGTGTCGGACAGGGCGCAATTCTTGAGCCGACGCCTGCGGCAGTTGACGCTCCAAAGTCTGCGTTCGCGCGTGCTGGACTTCTTGCGCGAACGCGGAGCGATGAGCAGTGTGCAGACGGCCGCCCAGCAGTTGGGCGTGCAGCGCCCTTCCCTCTCGCGCGTGCTTTCCGATCTCGTGGCCGAAGGGCTGGTGGAGAAACGCGACGGGGCTTTTGTGGCGACAGACACTCCCCCACTCCGCCCGGTGTGATTGGCGTGCGCCGCCCGAAGACGTGAAAATTCCCCACTGCCTGCGCCGCACGGCATTCGCCCGCCGACGGTGCTGGACGCAAGTGGCGAACCGTCGCTCATCGTCCTCGAAAAGGCTTCATCCTAAGTTTTTTCCTTATTTTCTTGTCCCCCCGATTTTCCCAAAAACGCCCCCTTGCCACAGTGGCAAGGGGGCGTTGTGGTGTTCGGCCGCACCGAACCCGAATTGAAGGTGCGGGCCGAACGGTTGTCGCCCGAAGACGACAGCCTGAATGAGGAGGCTACAGGGCGATTAGGCGATGCCGAAGATCTTGAGATCGTTTTCGACGTCGGTAATGCCGGCGATGCCGAAGTTTTTGACGAGCACATCGACCACACCGGGCGAAAGGAAGCCGGGCAAAGTGGGACCGACGTGGATGTCTTTGATGCCGAGATAGAGGAGCGCGAGGAGCACGATGATGGCTTTCTGCTCATACCACGCGATGTTGTAGGCGATGGGCAGTTCGTTGACGTCGGCCAGTCCGAACACCTCTTTGAGTTTGAGGGCGATGAGCGCGAGCGAGTAGCTGTCGTTGCACTGTCCGGCGTCGAGCACGCGGGGAATGCCGTTGATGTCGCCGAGCGGGAGCTTGTTGTAGCGGAACTTGGCGCAGCCGGAGGTGAGAATGACGATGTCTTTGGGCAGAGCCTTGGCGAACTCGGTGTAGTAGTTGCGGCCGCGCTGGCGACCGTCGCAACCGCTCATGACCACAAACTTGCGGATGGCACCCGACTTGACGGCTTCCACCACTTTGTCGGCGAGGGCGAAGACTTGGTTGTGACCGAAGCCACCGACGATGCTACCCTGCTCAATGGAGCGCGGCGCTTCGCAGGTGAGGGCCACTTCGATGATTTCGGAAAAGTCCTTGTGTCCGTCGGCGTCGGCCACGATGTGCTTCCAACCGGGATAGCCCGTGGAGTTGGTGGTGTAGACGCGGTCTTTGTAGGTGGCGTTGGAGAGGGGCGGCACGATGCAGTTGGTGGTGAAGAGAATGGGGCCGTTGAAGGCGGTGAACTCTTCGCGCTGTTGCCACCAAGCGTTGCCGTAGTTGCCGACAAAGTGCTTGTATTTCTTGAACGCGGGATAGTAGTGTGCGGGCAACATCTCGCCGTGGGTGTAGACGTCGACGCCTTTGCCCTCGGTCTGCTCGAGGAGCATCTCGAGGTCTTTGAGATCGTGGCCGCTGATGAGGATACCGGGACGCTTACCGGCGTCGATCGACACTTCGGTCACTTCGGGGTGGCCATAGGTGCCAGTGTTGGCGGCATCGAGTTGAGCCATCGACTTCACACCGTACTCGCCGGTGCGGAGGGTGAGGGCCACCAGTCCGTCGACATCGAGATCATCGACAGTGAGAGCCGCCATGGCTTCGCACATAAAGCGGTTGAGGTCGAGGTCTTCGTGGCCGAGGCGTAGCGCGTGTTCCACGTAGGCAGCCATGCCCTTGAGACCGTAGATGATGAGTTCGGCGAGCGAACGCTTGTCGGCGTCGGGTTCGGCGAGCACGCCCACTTCACCGGCTTTGGCGTCGTAGGCTTCTCGGCCGGCGCGCCACGTCACAGCATCGGCATTGGGCACGGGAGCGAGGGCGCGGAGACGTTCGGCGAGGGCATCGCGGAGGTCGAGACCGCGATCAACGCGGGCGGCGATGCTCTCGTCGTCGAAGTTGGCGTTGGTGATGGTGCAGAAGAGGGCATCGGTGTTGAAGTGATAGACTTCGACGTCGATGTCTTGGCCTAAGCGGCGGAGTTCGCGTTCGAGAACGGAAATGCCGCGCACCACGAAGAGGAGCAGGTCTTGCAGGCGGGCGGTGGAGGCTTCCTTACCGCAAACGCCTTTGATGAGGCAACCGGTGTTGCCGGCTGTTTCCTGGCATTGGAAACAGAACATTTTGGGATCCATTGTTATGTTTGTTTGTCTATGTTGAAATGTAGGAGGGGCGGGAATCAGAAACGTACGTGGCGGTCTTCCAAGCGTACGGCGAGGGGGAAGAGGATCTCGTTTTCGAGATAGATGTGCTCGTGGAGAGCGTTCATGAAGGCGGAAACTTCGCCCATGAGTTCTCGATAGTCGGTATCATCGTCAGCGCTGACGGCGAAATCGTGGGTGAGTTGTGCGATACGGGCATAGCGTTGCACCTCGCCTTCGTGGTCGTCTTCCATGACGTGGATGGGATTGGCCACGCTGCCGCAGTGCATTTGCTCCAGCTGCAGATTTTCGCGATCGGCTTCGAAGAGTTCGAGCACGAAGGGGAAGAGCACGTTTTCCTCCTTCATGAGGTGCATGTCGAGGTCGATGAGCGACTCCTCGAAGAGGGCGCAGGCTTCGGCCAACTCGCGATCGGCGGGACGCGCTTCGACGGCGCGACGGAAACGGGCGAGAATGCCGGGGCCGTTGTCGCGGATGCCGCGGTGGTGGATCTTGAGAATGTAGTCGATGAGGAGATCGGCGGGCCAGTTTTCGGCCAACGCGTAAAGGGGATGCTGATTCATAAATTCGGGATTTTACGGCAAAGGTAGTGCAGCGGTGCCTTCTTGCGCGTAACATGGGTTACGGCGGAAGGAAAGAAAACAAAAAAAGCGCGCAAACTCACGGGGAGTTTGCGCGCTGCGCGTTATTGAGGGAACGACGGGCGATTATTTCACCACACGCTGTCCGTTCTCAATGTAGATATTGCCGGGACGGGTCTCGAAGACGCGACGACCGCTGAGGTCGAAGATCGTGCCTTGGGCGGCATTCGCACGTTGAGGAGCGAGAATACCGGTGAGTTTAGCCACACCTTGCAGCTCTTCAAAGGCACCCTTGGTGAGCATGAAGTCGCTGATGCAGAAGATGCGCTGACCGGTCATGTTCACCACCATACCGATGGCGACTTCCGTCTCTTTGTCGAGCGTGAAGTGGAGGGTGTTCGTGCCTCCGTTGCCCTTACCTTCCATGGCTTGCGAAGCAATGGCCGTGGAGAGATTTTCGGTGTCGGGGAGTTTGTTGCCGGCGGCCACTGCGAGGTAAGAACCTGCGGATTGGTCGTGCTGGCCATAGGTCACTGTCAACGAATAGAGGCCGGCGGGGAGCTTCACAACTTGGTAAACCTTGTGGTCCTTGAGGTCGGCAAAGCCGTCCCAACCGGTGGCTACCGTGAAGTCGCCGTTCTTGTAACCGTCGTAGCAAGCGGCAGTCGTTACCTTGCCGTTCTTCACTTGGTTCTCAAGTTTCCAGTCCTTCAACTCGTACCAACGTCCGCTCTTCGTGTCGTTCATCTGCACGGTGGTGTGACGGAACTGAGTTTTGGTGTTGGCCAAATAGTCCTTCGTCACGTTTTCTTTGCCCTTGGCAGAGAAATTGAGGCTGAAGACGCCCTTAGAGAGCGGCCAAGCGTCACCGTCAGGACCGAAGCCGAGGCGAGTGGCGTGGTTGGCGTTGGCACCGCGGTCTTGTACGTTACCGCTGTTTTGGTTGAAGTCGTAGTAAACGCGGAGATCAGCGGCTTTCACGTCCTCGGCATTCACGTTGAGCGGTGCATTGCCCCATGTTTGGAGTTGCTCCTGGCTGAGGGCGCTGCCCCAAACGCGGAATTCGTCGATCTGACCGTTCATGTCAGCGGCTGCAGTACCGATTGAGAAGCTGTTGAGCCCCTTGACGGCGTTCAACACGAACTGCGAAGCTACCTTATGACCGTCGCGGTAGATGATCACGTTGTTGCCGTTTACGACAACGGCATAGTGATGCCATTCGCCGGGCACGACGAGATCGTTGTTGCTCTTCATCTGACGACCGCCCTTGCTCACGATGAGTGCACCGGCAGCGTCGGCCTTGATGAGGAAGTTGTCATCGCTGTTACCGATACCGCAGCAGAAGTCAGAGAGTTTGGAGGGGTTCATCCACCATTCTACGGTGAAGTTCTTGTCTGCTTCGGCGAGGGGCGATTTGCTGAGCACAACACGCGACGAAGCGCTGTTGAAGCTCAAACCACTCTTCGAATCGGCGTTGACTACGATGAGACCGCGGCTGCGAGAGAGGGTGCTTGTGCCGACATTGTTGGAGGCCGTGAGCACGACATCGTAAACACCGGGCTCGGTGGCCTGGAATTTCACGTTGCGACCGTTGACAAGATAGTTCTTGCCGGGGCTCGAGAGCATCCACTTCCAGCCGGTGGGGGTGAACTTGCTTTCGTCCTTGATCTTCACGGTGTCATTGACAGTTACCACGGGGGTAAGCACGTTGAAGTCGGCTTCGGGGCTGACTTCGGCCACCTCGATGGTCTGCGTTTGCGTCTTCACTTCGCCGGCGGCGGAGGTAACTTTGAGCGTCACTTGGTGCTTGCCGACGGTTTGGAACGTGGTCGCCGCCGAAATGGCCTTGGAACTCGTGACGTCGCCGCCTTCCATCGTCCATTCGTAGCGATAACCGGCTACGGGCTGAGTGGGAATGAAGCTGACGCGCTGGCCGGCGGGCACTTGTTTGAGCGAAGCCTTGAAGTCTGCGCTGAATTCGGCAGCGGGGGTGACTTCGATCATGCGCTTCACGGTGATTTGGTTCGCCTCGGTGCTGCCTTTCGCGGTGAGGTTCACCTCGTAATTACCCACTTTGGGGAAGATGGCCGTGAGTTCCGCGCCGCTGTAGTTTTCGATACCGGCATCGGGGGCATTCCACGAGAGTTGTTCAACAGCATCGGGGAAGACGGCGCTGAACGCTGCGGGCTGGCCGGCTACTACCTTGGCAGGACCGGTGATACGGGTGTTGTTGATCGAGATCGTACCCTTCACTTCCGTATTCCAAGTCTTGTCGCTGTTGATTTCCTCGTAGCTCTTGCTGTCGGGGTTCACGATGGGGGCGTTGTGCGCGCCCACGCAATCTTGGAGATAGGGTTTGCCGTCGATCATCATCACGTTACCCTTATAGTAAGCAATGAGACCTTGGGGCAACATGCTGCCGCTGAACTCAGTGTTCATGGCTTGTTGGATCTCGTAGCGCGTACGACTCTTGTTCCAGATGCGGATTTCGTCGTAAACGGCGTCTTGTCCGTTGGCTTCGCCCGACCAGAAATTGAGCGTTCCGAAGCCACCGATTCCGCTAAATGTAGAACCGCCGTTGACAGAACCGGCGCTCTTGCCGTCAACATAGACATTGAAGCTACCCTTGTTAACCACCATGGCGATGTGGTTCCAGCGACCAACCTTCAAAGCACCGTAAGCGTGTACGCGCTTTTCGCCCACTGCATCCCAACCGGCAGTGAACTCACCGTCTTCGTTGGCGTGGAACATGAATTGTCCCCAGCGACCGGCCTGCAAGTTCCAGTTTTTGAGGCTTTGGGGCTTCACCCAGAACTCAATGGTGCAGTTGCCGTACGTGTCGTTGAAGATATCGGGGATGTTGAAGCCGTTGTTGTTGAACTTAGCGGCGACATTGGGTGTCTGCACGGCGATGGGCGTGCTGACAGTGAGGCGTTGGCTCTCCACACCGCTGTCAAACAGGGCAGAAACGCTGTAAGTGCCGGAGCCATCGATGGTTTGCTCACGCTTTTCGGTGTCGGAGATCTTCACACCATCCTTATAGATGTTGTAAGCCTTGACATTGTGACCACAGGCTTGCGGAGCATCCCAAGTGAGTTGTGTGCCCTTCAACTGCAAGTTGCGGGGCATGGTGTATTGTTCGCCGTAAACGACGCCGCTCACCGTGGTGATCTTACCGCCGGGCACGTCGAGCACGCCGTTTTCGGCTTCGAGTTCGAGCGGAGTTTCCACACCTTCCTTGTCGAATTCGTAATCGATGATCGACACATTATAGATGTGTCCACTACCCTTGGCGCGAGAAGCTACCTTAGACTTGGTGCGGGCGTCTACGTTGAAGAAGAATTTGAGGGGTTTCGAGTGGTCGAGACCTTCGCAGAGGTCAGTCAAGTCGTAACCGAACTCCATGGGTTCGTCATGCAACTTGCCGTCTGCCCAACGACCGAGCATAGGAACTGCGGGCGCAGGGTTCATATCGCCGTTGTGGCCGTCGCCTGCCCAGCGGAAGTGGTGCAGATCGATGGTCTTTTCGGGACGTGTGGCGTTGGGGTCGGTGGCCACACCCACAGTGAGGAGCATTTCCGAACGGTGGGAGTAGTCCATCTTCACCTTGATGGTGCGCAGCGGACGATAGTTCTTGCGCACATAGTAAAGTTCGGGCTGCCACCAGCCGCCGCTCTGCTTGCGCACTTCTTTGCCGCCCTCTTTCGTGACGCTGTGTGCGGGGAAGCCGTAAGCGTAAGGGCAGTAGATCAGACCGTTGTTGGCCCATCCACCCCAGGAGTTGGCGATGATCCAAGCACCGACTTCGTCTTTTTCTTTTTCACCGGCCTTACCGTTGCCGTCGAGGTCAAATTCGATGCGATCGTCGTAACCTACCACCGTGAGGGCGTGGTCGACGCTCGTACCCCACCAGCGAACGTAGCTTTGCCCCACCACACCGGCTGCCACGTTGGCATCCGTGCGGGGAATACCGCCTTGTGCTGCTGCTGAGGCCACACCGATACCGGCGATACCACCGCAAGCGAAGTCAGTGTCGCCGTTGTGGTTCCACAACCAGTTCTTCAACATGTTGCGGCCCTCTTCTGTGCCGACACCCATCGGCAAGTTGCGCGGGGGCAACATGCGGTTGAACATGGCTTCGTGCCACTTCTCGTAACCCGTCATCCAACCATAGTCTTGGCTGTCCCACTCTTTGTAACCGAAGAGGGCCGAGTTACCGCGACCTCCATAGGTCTTCACCGAGGGCACACCCACATGCTGCACAAACTGGTCCTTACCGGAGTTACCGTAGGTGAGGAGCCACACGAAGTGCGTGGGATACATATTTTCGGGCAACGAAGCGTTGGTATGGCGGAAGGAGTTCAACTCGTGAGTGAACATATAGGCAATGCGCGATGCCGAACCGCACGAACCACCTTCTTGCGAAATGATGGGCGGGAAGTACATCGTCGCTGCGTTGTTCACGTGGTCGGGACGCTGGCTCTCAGCAGGAACCGCTGCGCCTTTCAAACGAGCGCGCGAACCGTAGCGCATGAGCGAACGGTCGGGGCGCACGGTGGGATCGTAGTCGGGATATTTCTGACGATCCACTACGAGCTGT
Source organism: Prevotellaceae bacterium (assembly GCA_015257125.1). Lineage (GTDB taxonomy): Bacteria > Bacteroidota > Bacteroidia > Bacteroidales > Bacteroidaceae > Alloprevotella. The sequence continues at coordinate 10,029 of JABZKU010000002.1, forward strand.
GCCGGAAGCGCCGCGGGGAAGGCGACGGCAGCCAGACAGACGAGTTTGAGAATGCTTTTCATATCGGAAATATGAGCGTTATGGGATTGATGAGTCGAGGATTCCGCCGTGGCGGTGGACAGCCCGTCGGCACACAAACGGCAACGACGGACGCGGTCTGCTCGAAGAATGTGAAAGAAGGAGAGACCATTCAACACAAAAGTACACTTCTAAGGCTGCAAATTTACACTTTGGTTGGCAAAACAACAAGAAAGTACGGAGCTTTTCCGCACAGAGACTACGATTTTAACAATCACGCATTGCAAATGCGTCTGTAACTATGTTCCACGACATAAATTTTAGCCTATCATCGGTGGGCGCGCTACTCCTCTTTTATATAGCGGAATATGGCTGTCCGGTAAATTTCAAAACGTAGAAAATCGGTTCATCCGACATTTGGAGCGATGCGGCAACTACCAAAAGTCCTTTTTCTCCAGAGTTCGGTCTGGCCTCTCGATCATTGATTCCTCCCCGTCTCCCACCTCAGCTCCTTCTGCCCTCACTTCAACGCCCAACGCGCGCGCGTTACGCGCGCGTCCGGCGTTTTTCGTTTTTTGCCTTCACCTCTTCACCATAAGGCCGTAAAAAACTATGCATCAGCAACTTGCAGGTGAAGGCTTCACCCCTCTTTCCTTCACCGGTGAAGGCAAAAAAAGGCACAATCCTTCACCCGCAAAACACACTATATCAACAAATTGCGAGTGAAGGTGAAGGGTGAAGGCAGGAATTGCGAACTCGCTGAGTGCGCGATGCGCAGGGGCGTGTCCGTCCGCGCGTACGAAGCTGCGGAAGAAGAAACGGCGAACGGCAGGAGCAGGAAGGAGCGTGCGTCGTTTCCCCCAAAAATGGGGAGGAAGAAGAGAAAATAAGGGAAGTTTCGCAAGAAAGTCCACAAGTTTTCGTTCGACTCCTCCCTGTTCCAAAAAAATAAAACATTTTCTCGCGAAAGATTCGATTATTCGAAACTAAAGTCTTACTTTTGCGCTTGATAAAACACAACTTTCCCTTCATCCCGCCGCACTGCAGCGTCTATATAGCGCAGAGTCGAGGAACTTTTCCCGACCCTCGGGCGCAAATGCTCTTTGACTTACTGAACCATTGCGACTTTGCCTTATCCCTGCCTATCGGAACTGCCCCAAGAGACGTAGCCCCTCCCAATCGGGAGACATTTGCACGACTGCGACCCGCCCTTTGAGGTTGGTACGGAAAGAAGGAGGAGCAAAGGCCTGTTTTTCTTCCACAAGAAAAGGGGCATTCGCTTTCTTTGGACAACGCGCTTTGGGCAAGCCCATTCGTTTTTTTGTCCTGCTCCCGGGCGGCCAATCCGGCCATCATTATTTTTTTTTGGGGGCTGCTTTTTGAAAAAGAAAGCCCGAAGTCCTCTTCTAAAGGGCTTCGGGATGGATTTTTCTGCCGTTTTGAAGTTTACCGGACAGCAATAGATCGGAACAGTTCGCACTCAGTCGAGGCGACCGGCCTGCTCTTCGGGCGTCCATTCGCAGAACGGGCGCGCAGTAAGGGCAGCGTTGTAGTAACGGCGGTGGCCTGTCACTTCGCGGCCGAGCCATTCGGGGCGTTCAAAGGGGGTGTCGATGGTGGGGAGTTCGATTTCCGCCACCGTCAAGCCTTCATTGGCACCGAGAAACTCATCGACTTCGTAGGTCAGTTCACCGGCCGGAACGAGCCAGCGCACTTTTTCCACTGCGCCCGGCAAACACAGGGCGAGCAACAAGCGCGCTTCGTCGGCCGTGATCTCTTTCTCCCACTCGAAACGTGAGAGTCCGCCGTCGAGCGAAGGCCCTTTGACGGTGAGATAACCACGATCGTCGCGCAACCGCACGCGCACCGTACGCTGCCCGTCGGCACAAAGATAGCCTTGGGCAATGTGCGTGTGCGAAGTGGCGTGGGCTTTGTAGTCGCCCTCCACCAGAAATTTGCGTTCGATCTCTACGAGCATTTTACAATAGGGTCATGGCCGCAATGAGCAATAAGGCCAGCACCACAAAGACGGCAACAATGGAGATGAAGATACGTCGACCGCTGGCCGCTTCACGGCGAGCAGCGTCTTGCTTGTGGCGGGAGTTGGGGGTGGAATGCCGGTTCATGTGATAAAGATTTAGTGGGCATCGGCGGCACGAAGGGGGCGGCGAGTTTATTCGTCGGTGGTTTCGGCAAACTCCATGAGATAGGCTTTGATGAAGCCGTCGAGTTTACCGTCCATCACGCCGTTGACGTCCGAGGTTTGATAATTGGTGCGGTGGTCTTTCACGCGGCGATCGTCGAACACGTAGGAACGGATCTGCGATCCCCACTCGATTTTCTTCTTGCCCGCTTCGATCTTGGCCTGTGCGGCCTTGCGCTTTTGGAGCGCGCGGTCGTAGAGTTGCGAACGGAGCAGGCGCATCGCGTTTTCGCGATTCTCGAGCTGCTTACGGCTCTCGGTGTTTTCGATGAGGATTTCTTCTTCCTCGCCCGTGTCGGGGTCTTTGTATTGATAGCGGAGGCGCACACCGGTTTCGACCTTGTTGACGTTCTGTCCGCCGGCACCACCGGAGCGGAAGGTGTCCCAGCTCAAGCAAGCGGGATCGACGTACACTTCGATCGAATCGTCGACCAGCGGCGTAACGAACACCGAGGCGAACGACGTCATGCGCTTACCCTGTGCGTTGTAGGGGCTGACGCGCACCAAGCGGTGCACACCGTTTTCGCTTTTGAGGAAGCCGTAGGCCATTTCGCCCTCGATTTCCATCGTCACGGTTTTGATGCCGGCTTCGTCGCCGTCCTGCAAGTTGCAGATCGTCGTCTTGTATCCGTTACTTTCGGCGTAGCGCAGATACATGCGCATGAGCATCGAAGCCCAGTCTTGCGCTTCCGTGCCGCCGGCGCCCGAGTTGATTTTGAGCACACAGGGCATGGCGTCTTCTTCTTGGCGCAGCATGTTCTTCAGCTCCAGGTCTTCGACCGCTTCGATGGCGCGCGCATAGTCAGCGTCCACCTCTTCTTCGGTCACCATTTCGTCTTTGTAGAACTCAAAGGCCAGTTGGAGCTCGTCGGCCAGCGTTTTGGCTTCTTTGTAGCCATTGATCCACTTTTCCAAGCCCTTGACGAGTTTCATTTGTTCTTCCGCGCGCTCACGATCGTCCCAAAAAGAAGGATCTTGGGTGCGGAGTTGTTCTTCCTCGTACTGCATTTTTTTGGCGTCGATGTCGAGATAGCGATGCAATTGCTCGACGCGATCATGCACGGCTTTAAGTTGTTCGGCTGTTATCATATTGGGATTGGAGTGGAATCTCTGTATGTGCGCCGCCGTCGGGGAAGACCTCCTCCGCACGGGGCTTGATGACTACAAAAGTAGTGAATGCGCGGCGATTGACAAAATTATTCGCCCCACGAAACGCCGTTTGCCCCCACCGAAATGCGGTGAGGGCAAACCTGATAGGGCACCGGCCGACGGCTCGGCGGGCTGTTTTCGCCTTCGATTTAGGACTTCGACGGCGTTTCGGCGTACATTTGTTCGATCAGTGCGGCATAGCGTTCGTAGACCACGCGGCGTTTGATTTTGAGCGTGTTGGTCAGTTCGCCGCTTTCGATCGTGAAAGGTTTGGACAGTAACACGAAACGCTTGATTTTCTCGTAGGCCGCCAAATCTTGTTGCAACGTTTCGATGCGTTCGGCCAAGTGGTTCACCACACGCGGGTCATTGCAGAGCGCTTCTCGGCTCTCGTGTTGCATTCCTTCGGCCTTTGCCCACGTTTCGAGCACTGCATAGTTGGGCACGATGAGCGCCGAAACGAATTTGCGGCGGTCGGCCACCACCACCACCTGATCAAAATTCCGGTCGATGGTGAGTTTGCCTTCGATGGCCTGCGGAGCGATGTATTTGCCGTTGCTTGTTTTGAACAAGTCCTTGATACGGTCGGTAATGTAGAGTTCGCCGTCTTTGATGTAGCCCGCATCGCCGGTGCGCAACCAGCCATCGGGCGTAAAGACTTCGGCCGTGGCCTCGGCATTCTTGTAGTAACCCGGCATCACGTTGCCGCCTTTGACGAGAATCTCGTTGTTCTCGCCGATCTTCACCTCCACGCCGGGCAAGGGTCGGCCGATCGAACCGAGGGTGACGGGGCGTGCGGGATCGTCGCAGGTCACGGTGGCGCAAGTCTCCGTCAGTCCGTAGCCGGCTATCATATCGAAACCCGTGGCATGGACAAAGCGTTCGACTTCCGGCGAGATGGTGGCACCGGCAACGGGGAAGAGGTGAGCGCGATCCAGGCCGAGCGTTTTGCGCAGCAGGCGCAAGAGCGTGCGATCGTAGGCGGCATATTTCATACGCAGCGCAAACGGCGGACGCTTGCCTTGCGAGGTGTATTTCTCCCACACCTCGGCACCGACCTTCAACGCATCTTTAATAAGAGCGCGCTGCACCGCACCGCCGCTCTCCATCTTGTCGAGCACCCCTTGGTAGACTTTCTCCCAGAAGCGCGGCACGGCACTCATGCACGTGGGACGCACCTCGCGCATGCTCTGCTGAATGTCGAGCGGACGGAGATTGATGGCCAAACGTGCGCCGAAACTCAAGCAGAGTTTGGCCCAACCGCCTTCAAACACGTGGCTGAAGGGCAAAAAGTTCATCACCACATCATTTTCTGTGATGTCAAGCACTTCGGCGTGTGCGGCCAGGGTGAAATGGTATTGGGAGTGCAGGAGAACAACACCCTTCGATTGGCCGGTGGTTCCGCTGGTGTAGAGGATATTGGCCATGTCGCTGAATTCGGCCTCGCTCACACGGCGTTGCACCTCACTTTCGTGGGCGCCGTCGCGATTGCCGAGCGCCAAAAACTCATCGAAGCTCAACGAGATGCGGTCGTCCTTGTGGCGCTTCACCTCGGGGTCGAAGATCACGATATGTTCTAACTTGTGGCAAAGGCCGAGCACACTCCAAACGGTGTCATACTGCTGCTGCTCGCCCACGAAGATGATGCGAATCTCGGCATCGTTCATCATAAACTGCACCTGGGCGCCGCTGGTGGTGGCATAAAATGGCACGCACACCGCACGCGTGCGGAAGGCACCGAACTCCACGAACAGCGATTCGGGTTTGTTTTGAGAAAACACCGCAATGCGATCTTGCACGCCCACACCGAGGTGAACGAGCGAGCGGGCGGAGCGGTGCACCCGGTCGGCAAATTGATTCCACGACACACCAATCCATTTCGAACGGTTGTAGTCGCGATATTGCAAGGCGACACGGTCGCCATAGACGCGGGCCGACTCTTCAATGAGTCGGGAGAGATGACAGTTGATTTGCATGATGCGATGAAGCGTGAGCTGATTTCACCACAAAAATACTACTTTTCTGCATTCGACGCGCACCGCACTGCACAAAAATTCCACTTTTGAGCAAATTTATTGCCTCAACACGAAAAACTGCACACCTATGCACCGCATCTCGCGCACCCTCGCGGCGAAGCAACGGGAAGCGATGCGGTCACGGAGAGTGTTCAGACATTGGGGCGCATAGAATAGTAGAGATTGAAGGCGTTGAGACAGTCGGCCACCACGGGAAAATCGCCCGTCACTTGGTTGCAGGTGAGGAAATAACCCACAATGTTGTTCGGTTGATAGTGCTCGAGTAGCACGCCTTTGCAGTAGTGAGTAAAGGCGGCGAGGATGGAGTACTGATTGTAGGTCAACAACAGGCGCTGCATCAGCACGCGATGGGCGTGGCAAAAGGGGATTTGCGTGTGCAACTTCCGGCGGCTCGGTGTTTTCTCCGTGAAGCCTCCGCCATTGTACCGCTCCACACAGTCTTGGTAGACCTTTTGCATCTGTTCCTCGAGGGCTTGCACTTCGGCGGCGGCATCGCGGAAAGCCGAACCCTCATTCTTTTGCTGCGCCGCGACGGCCATCGGTTCCACTTGCTCCAAATAGGTTTTGTAGGCCTCGTAGGTCGGACTGTCGTAGCGCACGATTTGATCCAAGCACTCGCGCAATCGGCGGTAGTCCACGGCATAGTGGCGCACCGGCCCCTGCTCGGGGCCTTTCTGCCGCACTTCGCTCCACAACCAACCTTGGTCTTTGAATTGGCGCACCATCGTTTCGAAACGTCGGCGAGCGATGCGCGTTTCGCTTTCGACGCGCCGCTGCGAATAGTAAAAAGGTTTGAAATGAAACACATAGGCTTGCTTCACCAGCAGCCAATCGAAGAGCACCACTTCGTCGGGCGCGAGCAGATAGTCGCGAAGACGAACCACATTGATGCACATCGGGGCTTCGATCTTCGAGAGCATCGAAGCACAGGAAAGCGGGGAATTCATGTTTTCAAATTAGATTTTAGGCACCTACCCAACGGGGAAATCGAGCAAGTGCGGTGTTTTTCTTTGAATAGAGATGAGGTGTGGAGCAAAGGTAGTCATTTCTCGGCGAACGCGATGAGAGGGCGGCGAACTTTTGTCTGAGGCGAGACGCCATTCGGCGGAAATGCTCGTGCCGCGTGCCGACCGCCGATCGAATGTGGAGCGCAAAGCATAGCGAGTTGCCATCCGTCGCGGCGGCGGAGCCCTTTCCCATCGGCACCCCCACCACTAATAGCAATTCCCCGCCTGTCTTCAGCAGACAGGCGGGGAATTTATTTTCCGATAGAGGAGACTTCGAGCACACACGGCGGTGCGCCGAAGGAAAGAGCATGGGGGATTAGCGAACGCGCTTCGAGCCGTCGCTTTCGATCACAATGCCGTGGGCGTCTTTGCCGACGGGGCGACCGAGCAGGTCGTGTGCTTGACCCGAAGCCTTGGCAGCGGCGGCGCGCACCTCGTTGATGCCCACCGTGAAGTCGGTCTTTTCAAACGTCCAGATCGAACCGCCTTGATCGGCCGGCTTGAGTACCACGGTTTTGTAGTTGGCGGGCTGGGCAAACCAGCTGTAAGCACCGCTCTCGTCGAGGATGTTCACCCCGGTACGGCCACCACCGGCCGAGTACAAGCGCGTCTGCCAAATGTATTTGCCGGCGGGCGTGTCGGCAGCGGCGGTCTTCACCGTGGCGCCTTCGCGAACGGGATAGATCGTGGCGGCTTTCTCACCGGCCTTGTTGATGATCGTGATGCCGTTGTTCGACTTGATCACATACCAGAGGGCATTGGAGGGCACTTTCGAACCGCTCACCACCTTCGAGGGGTAAATGTCGCCGTTGGCGTCGAGGCGAGCCACATAGTCGTCGTAGTAGGCGTTGCGGATGACGTAGAGGTAGTTCTGATCGATGGCCTCGAGCGGTGTGGTGCGGGGGTATTGCAGGAACTGCTCATACTGCGCCACATACTCGTTGTACGTCGCTTGCGTGACATTGCCCGACTTGGCCAAAGCGGCCTTGATGCGCGTCACCACATTGTTGAGGAAAGCCACTGCCACACGAGAGGGCTGTCCGGGCACGTTGGGTTGAGCGTCGGCCAGCGTGTTGTTGCAGCGCGTGAGCAGACCGTTGAGCATGACACGGAAGTCGGCTTCTTCGATATACCAGGTGCCGGGGTTGCAGAGCGAGGGATCGTCGAAGGCCACCACGCGGTTCACGTTGGGCACGTCGTTCGTTTTGTCGTTCGAACCGAAGCTCTTGATGAAAAGGCGCTTGGTGTTCGAACCGGCCGAAGCACTGTAGCCTTCAACCGCCGAGATCACAACGACACCGGGCACATATTCGTAGTTGCCACTGGGCACCTTGGCCGCATCGATGCGCAAGGGCGTACCGGGTTGAGCGGTCATCGTGGCGGCTTGGTCGTAGGTGGGGAGCTGTGCGAAGTTGCCGCTGTGCACTGCGCGCAGGGCATAGCCTTCGCCCGAGGGTACGAAGCTGAAGAGTTCTTCGGCGTCGTCTTGCTGTCCGTAGTGTACGCGGAGGTTACCGCCCACTTCGTAGAGCGTGGAGCCGGCATACTTCTTCTTATAGTAGGTCGAGGCCGAAACGAGGCGATAGACCTTGCCGGCTTCGGGCTGCACCACGGCGCATTCGCGGAGGGCGTTGATGGCATTGCGCACCTTTTGCACAGCATCGGTGGCGTTGGCACCGGCGGCCTTCGCGGCGTTCACCGCATTGCGGAAGGTGGTGTAGTCGGCTTGCGACACGTGACCCACTTTACCGGGCTTGATGGCCTTCAAGTAGCCTTCGGCCTGTGCCACCACTTGGTCGAATTCCGTATCTTCGGCGGGGAAGAAGTAGTGTTTGGCGTAGGTGAACTTCATCGCGTCGAAGATCGCAGAATGGATTTGCAGACGGAGCAGGAACGAGGTCCAATCCTTTTGTTTGGCGGGCAGCCAAGCGATTTCGGAGAGGGCTTGCAGACGGGGCAAGAGCTGATATTCCAGCTCGGCGTTGTTGTTGGTGGTCTCGGTCCACATGTTGCCTTGCACACCGAGGGCGAATTGCGAGCGACTACCGAGGTTGGCGAGCGGATCGTAGTTGTAGACCGTGGCCACGCTGTTCACATTGTTGTCGCCCCAGCCGCCGCGATACACTTCGTTCACGTCAGCTTCGCCCGGCGTGACTTGCATCCAGTCGAGATAGAGGCGGTTGTAGGGGCACATCACGCTTTGGAAACCGTAGTCGGCGGCCACTTGTTCGGTGGGCTTGTCCCAACGCTTGCCGTCGGGCAGGTTCCAAGCCATGATGAGGGGCTTCACTTTCGTGGTCGGCTTCTTCCAGAAGTTGGTCTTGTCCTTGGCGATGAGTTCGTCCCACACCACGATTTGCTTGTTGTACTTCTTCTGCAGGAACTCGGCGAGGTGTTCTACCAACCAGGGTTGGAGTTCTTCCACGCCCGAAAGCTTTTCATCCTTGATGCGCTGACGGCAGAGGGCGTTGTTCTTCCAGCGATCGGTGGGACATTCGTCGCCGCCGAGGTGGATGTACTTGCCGGGGAACACTTCAGCTACGTGGCCGAGCACGGTCTTGAGGAAGTCGATCACTTTGTCGTCGCCCACGTTGAGCACGTCGTGCGAGATACCGGGGGTGATGCGCACTCTATACTGCTGTTTGGGCAGGCAAGAGAGTTCGGGATAGGCGGCCAAGGCGGCTACCATGTGACCGGGCATATCGATTTCGGGCATAATCTCGATGTTGCGAGCGGCGGCGTAGGCCACGATCTCACGCAGATCGGCCAGCGTGTAGTACATGCCGCGACCGTATTCCGTGTCGTCGAAGAACCAGGGGTTGATACCGTCGTTCACAAACGAACCGGCGCGACGGCTACCCACCGAAGTGAGTTTGGGATATTCGGGGATCTCGATGCGCCAACCTTGGTCGTCCGTCAAGTGCCAGTGCAGGCGGTTCATCTTGTAGAGGGCGAGCATGTCGATGATGCGCTTCACCTCGTTCTTGTCGAAGAAGTGGCGAGCGATGTCGAGCATGTAGCCGCGGTGGCGGAGCAGGGGCTTGTCGCTGATGTCGAGTCCGGGCACGTTCCAATCGGCCGTGGGGGCGGGGGTGCCGGCAAAGAAGGCGGGGGGCAGCAACTGGCTGAGCGTTTGCAAACCGTAGAAGAAACCGGCGCGAGAAGAAGCGCGGATTTCTACGCCGTTGGCGGTGACGGTGAGCTTGTAGGCTTCAGCGCCCAGGCTGCGATCGGTGAGCAGGCTCACGGCACCGGCTTCGGCGCTCGAGCCCGAGGCTTTCGTCGTCACGGCGCTACCGGTGGCCTTGCCCAAACGGGCGGCGAAGTCGGTGGCCAGCTCCTTGACACTGTCGGCCGGGAAGCTCACGGTGCGGAGCGTCTTGGCATTGAGCTTGACGCCGGTCTTCATCGTGAGGCTCTGCGGATAGGGGATGAGCGCGGGGAGCTTGCTGTAGCCCTCGAACGTGGCGGCGTCCTCGAAGCTGATGACGTTGTTGGGGTCGTTGTCGGCCAACCAGAGGCCTACTTCCTGACCCACGCCGGAACCGCCCCATTGGTTGAAGGAGAGGTCGTTGTGTCCGACGGGATGGATTTCGAAATAGTCCTTATTCTTCTTTGAAGTCTGGACAACAAATTTAGTGTAGGTCGATGCCTTGCGCGAAGCCACCACCATGCCATTCTGGCGCTGCGAGGTGACGTAGAGCTGCTGGCCGAGTTTGTTGGTGATGGTGCAACCGGTGGAGAGGTTGCCCTCAAACTTCCACAACTGTGCGCCGCGGCCGGTCATACCGGCTTGCTTCACATTCTGTGCGTCGGTACGCGCCTCAACGACATTGCCGCCGTTGACAAACTTGATGAAATACCACGTGACGTTGCTCCCGCTACTGAGTTTGGGGAGCGTCGCCGCCGTGAGCGCCGCCACAGAAGTGAGCAGCGCCATGAAGAAAAGAAGTAATCTTTTTTGCATGGTGGGGTTGACAATAGGTTTAAAGATAGTTCTACGGCAAAAATAGTTTTTTTTTTCGAGACGAACGGCTTTTCGACACACAAGTGTGCGAAAATCACGCTTTTGTCCTTTTTCTGCCCTGCCCCACCCGTTTTTTACGCTTCGAGCCGCCTACTGCTTTCACACCGCTTTCCGCCCCTTCGAAAAGTGGAGGACTTTGCAGAAAAAGACCACGCCTTTGCAGACAAAACGGACTGTTTTTCGCCCATGAAAGGAATGGATGTCCGACATACAAAAGCCGAAAAAACACCCACGCGAAAAGATGCATCACGATCTTGCACAACTCGCGTGCAAAACGCCACACCCCCACTTGGACAAATGTACCTGAAGCGTGTACAACCGACTCAATATATATAGAAAGGTAAATAGCACTACAAAAGGGACGTTATATCCTCAAAAAGAACCCTCCCACCTGGGCTGGGCGATAAGCCCTAAAAAAAAGAAGCGCGCGCGCGAAAAAATAAAAACGACCGGTTTTCAACACGGTCGAGGGGGTGTGGTGCGGCAGAGCCGACCACACAAGCGCCCCCGTTGGGGGGGAGGAAGGAGGATCAGAGGGGAGGGAAAAAGCAAAACGGTGGGAAGAAAATCGACAATCACATAAAAAACGAGCGAAACGCAAAGCATGTGCCGAGAAAAACGTAAATTTGCAAGCTAACCGAACGCACACCTCGCATCGCAGCACTTCATTTACACGATGCGGCGTGTACCTCTTTCCACTTTAACCTGCAATACCCCATGTCGGTAGAAATCACCAAAGTGCAAAACCGTGCGGAGCTCAAACAGTTCATCCGCTTCAACTACGAACTCTATAAGGACAACGCTTTTTCCGTGCCCGACCTGCTCGAGGATATGCTCGACACCTACAACCCGAAGAAGAACCCGGCCTTCGAATTCTGCGAGGCCGAATACTTTTTGGCGCGACGCGACGGAAAAATCGTGGGACGTGTGGCTTGTATCATCAACCACAAGGCCAACCGCACGTGGAACGAACAGACGGCTCGCTTCGGCTGGATTGATTTCATCGACGATTTGGAAGTGAGCGGTGCCTTGCTGCGCCAAGCCGAAGACTGGGCGCGCGAACATCGCTGCACCAAACTCGTGGGACCGCTCGGTTTCACCGATCTCGACGCGGAGGGCATGCTCATCGACGGCTTCGACCAGCTCTCGACCATGTCGACGATCTATAATTTCCCCTACTATCCGCAGCATCTTGAGCACTACGGCTACACCCACGAGATCGACTGGGTGGAACGCAAGATCTTTGTGCCGGAAGACGGCCACGAAGCCGACCAAGCGAAGTACTTCCGTGTGGCAGAAATCGTGCGCCAACGCCTCAACCTCCGTGTGCGCAAATTCAAAAGCGTGAAGGAGATTCGCGAAGGGGGCTACCTCTATCGCGTCTTCGACGTGGTGAACAAAGCCTATGCGCCCCTCTTCGGTTTCAGTGAGATCAACCGCGCACAGGTCGACAAATATGCCGACCAATACCTGCAGTTCCTCGATCTCCGTCTGCTCACGGTGGTCGAAACGGCCGAGGGCGAACCGGTGGCCATGGGCGTGGGCATGGGATCGCTCGCCCATGCGCTGCAAAAGGCCAAGGGCAAGCTCTTCCCCTTCGGATGGTGGCACTTGTTGAAGGCCATTTATCTGAAGCGCTCCAAGATCATCGACCTCCTGCTCGTGGCTGTGCTGCCCGAATATCAGAGCAAGGGCGTGAACGCCATGCTCTTTGCCGACATCATTCCCATTGCCAAAGAGATGGGCTTCAAATGGGCGGAAAGTCATCCGCAGCTCGAGACCAACAACAAGAGTCAAGATCAGTGGAAGCACCTCGACCAAGTGGTGCACAAGCGCCGCCGCTGCTACCAAAAGCCGATCGAAGCCTGACGCACCCGCCCTACGCGCACCGGCACGCTGAGCCCTAATGGCTCGCCGCCCTGCCCTTGGATCGACCTCCCCGCAACGGGCACCGCGATTGTCTCTTCTCTTTTCCTTTCACCCCACAACCTTTCCCCATGTCCGACGAAATTCTCGACGTCAACACCCGCAATGCCGCCGACTACAGCGAAGACTCCATTCGCCACCTCGACGACATGACCCACATTCGCATGCGCCCCGGTATGTATATCGGACGCCTCGGCGACGGATCGCATGCCGAAGACGGTATTTATGTGCTGCTCAAAGAGAGCATCGACAACTCGATCGACGAGTTCAACGAGGGTTTCGGTAAGAAAATCGAGGTCGAAATCGCCGACGATCTCACGGCTTCGATCCGCGACTACGGCCGCGGCATCCCCCTCGGCAGCTTGATTCCCGCCGTTTCGCAGTTGAACACCGGCGGTAAGTACGACAACGACCAGTACACGGCCTCGGTCGGACTGAACGGTGTGGGTTTGAAAGCCGTCAATGCCCTCTCGCGCAGATTTGTGGCGCGCGCTTGCCGCGACGGACAGTTCAGAGAAGCCACCTTCGAAAGCGGAAAACTCATTGACGACCGCACCGGCGAAACGGAAGAAGAGAACGGCACCTACATTTTCTTCGAACCCGATCCCCCCCTCTTCCTTAACTACCGATTCCACGCGGAGTTCATCGAAACGATGCTCCGCAACTACACGTATCTCAACACGGGCTTGGCCATTTTCCACAACGGCCGCCGCATCATCTCCCGCAACGGTCTGGAAGATCTCCTCACCGACAACATGACCTCGCAGGGACTCTACCCCATTGTCCACCTCAAAGGCGAAAACATCGACATCGCCTTCACCCACACGGGGCAGTATGGCGAGGAATACTACTCGTTCGTCAACGGACAGCACACCACGCAGGGCGGTACGCACCAAAGTGCCTTCAAAGAGCACATCGCGCGCACCATCAAAGAGTATTTCGGCAAGAACTACGACGTGCAGGACGTGCGCAACGGACTGGTGGCGGCCATCGCCGTGCGTGTGATTGAGCCAATGTTCGAATCGCAAACGAAAATCAAACTCGGTTCGCTCACCATGGCGCCCGACAAGGACAAAAACGGCAAGCCTTTCGCGCTGAGCGGCGTGAGCGTCAACAAGTTTGTGGGCGACTTCGTCAAGGAACAGGTGGACAACTATCTCCACAAGCACCTCGACGTGGCGGAAGTGATGCAACAAAAGATTCAGGAGAGCGAGAAAGAGCGCAAAGCCATCGCCGGCGTGACGAAACTTGCCCGCGAACGCGCCAAAAAGGCCAACCTCCACAACAAAAAGCTCCGCGACTGCCACGTGCATCTCAACGATGCGCCGCCCAAGCCCAAGCGCGGGCAGGACGAAGTGGTGGATCAGCGCTTCGACTCGAGCATTTTTATCACCGAGGGTAACTCGGCCTCCGGAAGCATCACGCAATGCCGCGATGTCAACACGCAAGCCGTCTTCTCCCTCCGCGGCAAGCCCCTCAACTCCTACGGACTGACGAAAAAAGTGGTCTACGAGAACGAGGAATTTAACCTCTTGCAGGCCGCACTCAACATCGAAGACGGGCTCGACGGCTTGCGCTACAACAAAGTCATCATCGCCACCGACGCCGACGTGGACGGCATGCACATTCGCCTGCTGATGATGACCTTCTTCCTCCAGTTCTTCCCCGATCTGGTGAAGAAGGGTCACGTCTATATCTTGCAAACGCCGCTCTTCCGCGTGCGCAACAAGAAAAAGGCCGCCGCGGCCGAAGCCAATGCCGACGACAAGGGCAAAAAGAAGGCGGCCGGCGGCAAAAACGCGACGGGCAAAAACGCCGGTGCGAAGAAAGCGCGCGGCAGTGCACGCACCGAATACGAAACCGTCTACTGCTACAACGAAGAAGAGCGCATCGCCGCCGTGCAACGCCTCTCGCCCAACCCCGAAATCACCCGATTCAAAGGACTCGGCGAGATCTCGGCCGACGAATTCAAGAACTTCATCGGCCCGGATATGCGACTCGAACCCGTCACACTCCACAAAAGCGACAAAGTGAAGGAACTTTTGGCTTACTACATGGGCAAGAACACCATGGAACGCCAAAACTTCATCATCGACAACCTCGTCATCGAAGAGGACATTGTCGACGCCGCCACAGAATAACCCCCGTTTTCGGCCGCTGCCTGTCCTTTTCGAACCCCTCTGAGCTGGAGCCGGTGCCCCCGCACGACCGAACACGCCATCCCTCTCCCTCGTTTTTCCCTCATGTCCTCTCTTTCGACCAACGCTCCGCACGAGCTCCGGAACGAGGTCGGCCGACCGGCCGAAAAAGTAGCGCTTTTTCCCGGCAGTTTCGACCCCTTCACCATCGGACACGCCAGTATCGTGCGCCGCGCCCTCACCCTCTTCGACCGCGTCGTGGTGGGCGTGGGCTATAACATCAACAAACGCTCGTTTTTCACCCCCGCCGAGCGCGTCGAAGCCATCCGTCGCCTCTATGCCCACGAACCTCGCGTGGAGGTTGAGGCCTATGACGACCTCACCGCCGATCTGGCACTGCGAGTCGGCGCGCGCTTCGTGTTGCGCGGCATCCGTTCGGTCAAAGACTTCGAATATGAGCGCGATCTCGCCGGCATCAACCACCGCCTTTCGGATGTTGAGACCGTGCTCCTCTTCACCGAACCGCAATATGCCGACATCTCTTCCACTGTGGTGCGCGAACTACTCTCCTTCGGCAAAGATGTCAGTGCTTTCCTCCCCGAAACTCCCAAAAACTCACCCCTCACATGAAGTTTTCCTCCCTCGCAGCAAGGTTTTTGACGCTTGTCGTCGCCCTGCTTACCCTACTTCCCGCCACAGCGCAGCGACGTCGCGCACTCGATCAGCCCGATCCTGACTTGATGCGCAAACTGACCATCGCGCAGTTGGCCATCACACAACTCTACGTCGACAGTGTCGATCAGAAAAAACTCGTCGAAAATGCCATCAACGGCATGCTTTCGAAGTTAGACCCCCACTCGGCCTACTCCAATCCCGAAGAAACACGCCGCATGAACGAACCGCTCGAAGGCAACTTCGAAGGTATCGGCGTGCAGTTCAACATGCTCGAAGACACCCTCGTGGTGATTCAGACCATCGCCAAAGGGCCGTCGCAAAAAGCCGGCATCGTCAACGGCGACCGCATCGTCTCGGTCGACGGACGCCCCATCGCCGGCGTGAAACTCGACCGCGACAGCATCATGAAACTCCTGCGCGGCCCCAAAGGCACGAAGGTGAAGCTCGGCATCGTCCGCCCTTCTGTGCGCGAACCCCTCACCTTTGTCGTCACCCGCGACAAGATTCCGATGAATACCCTCGATGCGGCTTACATGATCGCACCCGGTGTCGGCTACATCCGCCTCGATCGCTTCGGCGCCACCTCGGGAAAAGAAGTGCGTGACGCCATCCAGCAACTCAAAAAGCAGGGCATGAAAGACCTGCTCCTCGACTTGGAGAGCAACGGCGGCGGTTATCTCGGCGCCGCTGTGGAAGTGGCCAGCCAATTCCTCAACCCCAAAGATTTGGTGGTCTACACCGAAGGCCGCGCCACACCGAAACAAGTGTTTGATGCCCTCTCCGGCGGACTTTTCCACAAGGGACGTTTGGTTGTCCTCGTCGATGAGTTCAGTGCCTCGGCCGCCGAGATCGTTACCGGCGCCATGCAGGATCACGACCGCGGTTTGGTGGTCGGTCGCCGCACCTTCGGCAAGGGACTCGTGCAGCGCCCTATCGATCTGCCCGACGGCTCGATGATTCGCCTCACCACCAGCCACTATTACACCCCCTCCGGCCGCTGCATTCAGAAGCCCTACACGCCCGGCCAGAAGGAAGACTACTCACAAGACCTCGAAAAGCGATTTAAGCACGGCGAACTCCTCCATGCCGACTCCATTCACCTCGATTCCACGCAGGTGTTCAAAACCTTAGTGGAGGGTCGCAAGGTTTACGGCGGAGGCGGTATCATGCCCGACGTCTTCGTGCCGCTTGACACCGCGGCCTACACCAAATACTACATGGCCATGCGTCGCCACAACCTCTTCAACGACGCCGCCCTGCGCTATGTCGATCAAAACCGCACCACGCTCTTGGAGCGCTACAAGCGTTTCGACGATTTTGAGAAGAACTTTGAAGTGCCCGCCGAGCTCATTGCCCGCGTCGAGGCCGAGGCGGCCAAAAAGAACGTGAAGCCCAAAGACGAAGCCGAGCGCAAGGCCACGATAGACGACCTCAAATTCGTGCTGAAGTGCCTCATCGCCTACGATGTTTGGGATCGCAACGAGTATTATACACTCGTCAACCGCAAAAACGATGTGGTGAAAGAAGCGCTCCGCCAACTTTCGGTGAATCGCAACATCCCCACCGGCACGCGCTCGCGCTAATCGGCGACCCACTTCCCTCTCCGGCGATGCAAGGCGACGATTCCCGACGCCGGCGCGGCACTTTGCGTCCCCAACGGCGCGACCTGCTCCTGTGCACTGCCGACAAAAATCAAAAACTCGGTGACCGAATCTCAATCGGCCACCGAGTTTTTTGTCCTCAGACACTACTTATTGGGGAGGTAACTCACTCCCACGAACGAACTTACGTTGCTTACAGTTACCACACTGTGCTTTGCGAGTGCAACATGCACTACACGACGACATTTCGCCGCAACCTCCGAGCGCCCGGCGCATCGGTTTTCCGTCTTCCACTGAGGCGGTGCCCTAAACTGCGAAACCCTTGTGTGCTTCATCGTAATAGATTCGGTAGTCAACCGGTTGGGACTCACCGCCGACCGCCCATTTTGACAAGCCTTATAAACAGGAACCAGTCGCTTGTCGGAGCGTGTTCGGCATCTTTGGGTTTCGAACACTGCAAAGTTGTGGACTTTTTGTGACACGGAGTGACAAACGCCCGCAGGCTTGCGTTAATTCCTTCGTCGAAAGGGCATTTCGTGCGGATCGCTCGCGCCTTCGCGGCGAAAGCCGAGCGTTTTTTCGTAATTTCGCGCCGATTTCCCCTTCACTCCTCTTCTATTTTCTCCCCCATGACCATTCTTCTCTTCAGCCTCATCCTGCTCATCGGTGCCTTTGCCGCCGGTTTGCTCGGCTCGCTCACCGGTTTGGGCGGCGGGGTGGTCGTCATCCCTCTGCTCACGCTCTGCTTCGGGGTCGACTTCCACTATGCCGTCGGCGCCGCCCTCGTGGCGTCGATCGCCACCTCCAGCGGTTCGGGCGCGGCCTACGTCAAAGAGGGCATCACCAACATCCGTTTGGGCATGCTCCTCGAGATCGCCACCACCCTCGGTGCGGTAGCCGGTGCCGCAGTGGCCGTCTATCTCAACAACTCCGTCTTGGCCGTCATCTTCGGCGGCGTGCTCATCCTCACCGCCCTCTCGCAGCGACGCAAACACGAGGACCACTCGGGCGTGAAAGGCAGTGCCTTGGCCGAAAAGCTCAAACTCTACGGCACCTATCCCGACAAGAACGGACAACCCGTGCCCTACCAACTCACCAACGTGGCGGGCGGCTTCGGTGTGATGCTCTTGGCCGGCCTGCTTTCGGGCATCCTCGGCATCGGATCGGGCGTGCTGAAAGTGCTGGCCATGGACAACTGCATGAAAGTGCCGTTCAAAGTGAGCACCACCACGTCTAATTTCATGATCGGTGTCACTGCTTGCGCCTCGGCCGTGGTCTACATTCAGCGCGGCAACATCGTGCCGGGCATCGCCTTTCCCATCATGATCGGCGTTCTCCTCGGTGCGCTCACCGGCGCCCGCCTGCTCAAACGCATGGACGTGTCGTTGCTGCGCAAAATCTTCTTCTTCGCCATTCTCGCCGTCGCCCTCAACATGATCTACATGGGCTTCACCGGCGGACTCAACCACTAATGCCTCGCCCACAATGAAACTCGACATCCAACAACTCATCGGCAACACCCTGCGCCGCGGTGTCACGCTGGCTTGCCTGCTGGCTGCGCTGGGCGGGCTCTACTATCTGGTGACACACGGCGGAGAACCCGTGCCCGACTATCGTCATTTCGACCCAACCACAGCGGCCGCGCAGACCCATTTCACCACCCTGACGGGCATCGTGCGCGGTGTGGCGGCCTTCGACGCCTACAGCTGCATTCAGCTCGGCGTGGTGGCGCTCATCCTCACTCCCATCCTGCGCGTGGTGCTCTCGCTCCTCGACTTCACCCTCGAGCGCGATTGGCTCTATGCCGGCATCACCGCCACCGTACTGGCCGTGATCGTCGTTAACTCCATCGGCGGATTTTGAAAAGTGGACACATTTTGCTTGAAAACGCTCCACTTTTCGGCAAAAGCCCACAACTTTTTTCCCCTGATTATGAGCATTCAAGCACCCCAACGTGGTTCTCTTTAGCCGCTTTGGGGTGCTTTTCTGTTGTTTTATTTGCCCCGAAGAAAAGAAATTCGCATATTCGCAGTAAGTTTCATTCTAATATATGTTGTATGGTTAAATCTTTACTCTCTATCGCAATGTTCTTGGCCACCGGTCTCACGGCTGCTGCTCAAGACAATCTCGTGAAGAACGGCGACTTCGAAAGCTGGGACGGCGGTGCCCCCGCACAATGGCAGAAAAGTGGCAAAGGAAGCCCCTCGAATGCCACGGTGAAGGAAGCCGCAGAAGGCCGCAGCGGAAAGGCGCTCGAAGTAGAGCACAAGGGCAAAGGCAAAAACGCTCAGAATTCGCGCTACCACTGCGATGCGCTCCAGCTCAAGGCCGGCAATTACACCCTTTCGTTCTATGCCAAAGCGGCAAGTAAGGGAGTGGTCAGCGGCGGTTGGCACCCCACCGGAGCAACCGGCGTGAAAGGCTACAACTACGGCCAAGAGCTCGAAGTCGACAACAACGAGTGGAAGCAATTCACCTTCCAATTCACCTTGGACAAGGATGCTTCGATCGACGTATTTGTCGTGAACAAGCAAAAATCGGAAGGCGCTGTCCTCTTTGACGACGTGACGCTCACGGCCGTCGGCACAACGCCCGCTCCCGATCCTAAACCGGAACCCAAACCTCAGCCCAAGCCCACGCCTGACCCCAAGCCCGAACCCAAACCTACGCCCGATCCCAAACCGGAAATGCCCGTCGGCGCCACCGTTTACGAAAAGGCACTCACCGACAACATCGAAGGCTGGACGCTCCAACAGGGCGAAGTCCCCGAAGGTTTGACCGCCGTTTGGATGCAACATTCCAAATACGGTTTGAAAGCAACGGGACATTACGGCGGCAAAACCGGAAAGAACGCCGACACGGAAGCGTGGGCCATCTCTCCCGAGGTGGAACTCAAGAAGACTTCATTCCTCACCTTCGAGCACGCCCTCGGCTTTAAGACCGAAGCTTCGACCCAAGGGCTCTACATCCGCGAAGGTGCTACGGGCGAATGGCAACCCCTCGAAGTGAAGACGTGGCCGACCGGAAAGAACTTCACTTATGTGAACTCCGGGGTAATTGATCTGAAGGACTACAAGGGCAAGAAGGTACAATTCGGCTTCAAGTACACCAGCACGACGGAAGGCGCTGCCACTTGGGAAATCAAGAACTTCAAGGTGGTTGAATCCCCCGACGCCGTGAACCGCGTGAACGCTCGCAGCGGTCGCACCGTGATCTTCGACCTCAACGGCCGTCGCGTCGAAAAGGCTGAACGCGGTGTCTACATCATCAACGGTGTGAAGACCGTCGTACGCTAATCGACGCCCTAACTCACCACCGCCTCGCGCGGTGACGCTTATGCTCCGCTCCTCAACGATCGGTATTCCCGACCGTCGAGGGGCGGTTTTGCTTTCGCGGCACGTCATTTTTGGCCTTAGGAAAGCAACATTGGCGCACAAACGACTTTTCCGCGCCTATCTGCGTGAAATACTGCACAAAAGGACAACGCACCTCGGGGCTTTTTCGTACTTTTGCAATGCCTTCTCACCCTTTTCGCGTGAGAGGGTCACACTTTTGCCTTATTCTTTCACCCCCTCCCCCTCAACCCTTATATGACCGACCTCGAAATTGCCCACTCCACCCCGCTGCTTCCCATCCGCGACGTGGCCGCCCAAATCGGCATCGACGAAACGGACTTGGAACAGCACGGCAAATACATCGCAAAAGTGCCCCTGCGCCTCATCGACGAAGCGCAAGCGCACAATAGCCGCCTCATCCTCGTCACCTCGATTTCGGCCACCCGTGCCGGTATCGGCAAGACCACCGTCTCGATCGGACTCGCCCTCGGGCTGAACCGCATCGGCCGCAAAACGGTCGTTGCCCTGCGCGAACCCTCGCTCGGCCCCTGTTTCGGCATGAAAGGCGGCGCAGCCGGCGGCGGACACGCCCAAGTGCTGCCCATGGAGAAGATCAATCTCCACTTCACCGGCGACTTCCACGCTATCACCGCAGCGCACAACATGATTGCGGCGCTGCTCGACAACTACCTCTACCAGCATCGCGCCGAAGGCTTCGGATTGAAAGAAGTGCTTTGGCGTCGTGTGCTCGATGTCAACGACCGTTCGCTTCGCAGCATCGTCACCGGGCTCGGCCCGTCGGTCAACGGTATCCCCACACAAGCCGGTTTCGACATCACCCCCGCCAGCGAACTCATGGCCATCCTCTGTTTGGCTGCCGACGAGGCCGACCTGCGCCGCCGCATTGAGAACATTCTCCTCGGCTATCGCTACGACGGCTCGCCCTTCACGGTGAAGGATCTCGGCGTGGCGGGCGGTATCGTGGTGCTCCTCAAAGATGCGCTCGAACCCAATCTCGTGCAGACGACGGAGAACACCCCCGCCTTCGTACACGGCGGTCCCTTTGCCAACATCGCCCACGGTTGCAATACCGTTGTGGCCACGAAAATGGCGATGTCGCACGCCGACTACGTCATTACCGAAGCGGGCTTCGGCGCCGACCTCGGAGCGGAGAAGTTCTACGACATCAAATGCCGCAAAGCCGGCCTGCAACCTGCACTCACCGTGCTGGTGGCCACGGCACAAGGCCTGAAGATGCACGGCGGTGTGCCCCTCGACCAAATCGCACAGCCCAATCTCGAAGGACTTCGCGCCGGACTGCCCAACCTCGACAAGCACCTGCGCAACCTCCGCTCGTTCGGCCAAAATGTGGTGATTGTTTTCAACCGCTTTGCCGCCGACACCGACGAAGAAATGGCGCTCCTGCGCCAACACTGCGAAGAGGTGCTCGAAGCGCCCTTCGTGATCAACAACGCCTATGCCGAAGGCGGCGCCGGCGCTGAGGAGATGGCACAGATCGTGGTCGACGCCGTCGAAAAAACGCCCTCTGCCCCCCTGCGCTTTGCCTACGAAGACAGCGACAACCTGCGCACGAAGATCGAAAAGGTGGCGCGCCACCTCTACGGTGCGGCCACGGTGACCTTCGCCAAACCCGCACTCACGCGCCTGCGCCTTGCCGAATCGCTCGGTATGAGCCACTTCCCCGTGTGCATCGCCAAGACGCAATTCTCCTTCTCGGACGATCCCACACGCTACGGCGCGGCCGAAGGCTTCGACTTCCTCATTCGCGACATCGTGATCAACGCGGGTGCAGAAATGATCGTGGCCGTGGCCGGCGACATCATGCGCATGCCCGGACTGCCCAAGGCACCGCAAGCCCTCAACATTGATTATGTCAACGGAGAAATCACAGGACTGAGCTGATGCAAATCGTACTTAACCCCAAATACCACCAATTGCACGATGAACTCTTGCAGGTGGCACGGAACTTTGAGAGTTCCGGAAAGGAAATCTACCATGGGCGCAACGTCATTCGCCTTGTCGAAATCGACGGTCTTCGCCTCGCCGTGAAACGCTACGGACGCATGCCACTCAAACACCGCGTGGCTACCCGTTTCTACAAAACGAACAAGGCCAAACGCGCCTTTGTCACCTCACTGATGCTCAAAGAGCGCAGTTTCGAAAGCCCCGAAGCGGTGGCTTTCCTCTGTGATCGCCACGGCTTGCTCGACGCCACTCATTATTATGTGAGCATCTATTCGGACTACCGCCACTCGATGCGCGACATCCCCACGCTCGACGGGGCTTTCCGCGAAGAGGTGACGAAGAGTTTCGCCCGTTTCGCCGCACAACTCCACAACAGTGGTTTTTTGCATAAGGACTTCTCCGCGGGCAATATCCTCTTCGACCGCATCGACGAGCGCTTCCATTTCTCGCTCCTCGACACCAATGCTCTCAAATGGGGCAAAAAGATCAGTGTGGAGCGCGGTTGCAAAAATCTCGGCCGCCTGGTGGGGCCACCGGAGTTCTTTGAGAGCCTCGGCCGCCACTATGCCGACCACCGTCAGGCAGATCCGCAGCAATGCATCAACCTGATCAAGGCCGCCCGCGACGATTATCGCAGTCGGCCGCACCCCCACCACCAACCTCTATTCGACTAAACACAGCGCCGTCCCGCCGTTTTGGTAGGGCGGCGCTGCCTGCCGAATAAATCCCCCACATTCATTCGCAAACATCACAACACACAAACACCCTTTCATTTGAAAACATTCGCCGAACTGGGCTTGAAGGAACAAATCCTCAATGCCATCACCGAAATAGGCTACGAACAACCCACTCCCGTGCAGGCTGCCGTGATCCCCGTCCTCTTGGGCACCGAAAATGCCGACGACGCTGCCACAACGGCCTCCATCCCGACGCAAGATATCATCGCCCTGGCGCAAACCGGCACCGGTAAAACCGCCGCTTACGGACTTCCCGTGCTGCAAAACGTCAATGCCGACGACCGCAACACACAAATCGTCATACTCAGCCCCACCCGCGAACTCTGTCTCCAGATCTCTGACGATCTCAAAGACTACAGTCGCTACATCGACGGCTTGCATGTGGTGGCCGTCTACGGCGGTACCGGCATCGAAAGCCAGATTCGCCAACTCCGCAAGGGCTGTCAAATCATTGTCGCCACTCCCGGCCGACTCATTGACCTCATTCACCGCGGCGCCGCGCGACTCGAAGCCGTGCGCAACGTGGTGCTCGACGAAGCTGACGAGATGCTCAACATGGGCTTCACCGAAAGCATCGACGAAATCCTTTCTGCCATCCCCTCTGAGCACCAAACGCTCCTCTTCTCGGCCACCATGGGGCCCGACATTGAGCGCATTGCCAAAAACTACCTCCGCGATTACCGCGAAATCGTGGTGGGCAGCCGCAACGAGGGCGCAGAGCACGTGAACCACATCTATTATGCCGTGCGCGCACAAGACAAATATGCCGCCCTCAAGCGCATTGTCGACTACTATCCGCGCATCTACGGCATCATCTTCTGCCGCACGCGTCTCGAAACGCAGGAAGTGGCCGACCATCTCATCCGCGACGGCTACAGCGCCGAGGCTTTGCACGGCGATTTGGCGCAGGCACAGCGCGACCTCACGATGCAGAAATTCCGCAACCACCGCACGCAACTCCTCGTGGCCACCGACGTGGCGGCGCGCGGCCTCGATGTGAACGAACTCACCCACGTGATCAACTACGGACTGCCCGACGACGTGGAGAATTACACTCACCGTTCCGGTCGTACCGGTCGTGCGGGCAAGCGCGGTACCTCGATTTCGATCATTCACCTGCGCGAAAAGGGCAAGGTGCGCATCATCGAACGCGTAATCGGCAAGAAGTTTGAGGTCGGCGTGCTCCCCGAACCGAAGGAGATCTGCACAAAGCAGCTCTACAAGGTGATCGACAACCTCGAACACACCGAGCCGGACGAGGAGCAGATCGCCCCCTTCCTCCCCGAAGTGATGCACAAACTCGAATGGCTCTCGAAAGAAGAGCTGGTGAAGCGCTTGGTGCAACAGGAATTCGGCCGCTTCCTCACTTACTATGCCGACGCACCCGAAATCGTGCAGCCCACCGGGCGCGAAGAACGCGAGGAAAAGGGCAACAAACGCGACCGCCGCGACGACAAACGCAACCGCAACGCGAAGGGCAACCCCGTGGCCGAAGAGGGCTACACCCGCCTTTTCCTCAACTTCGGTAAGCGCGACAACTTCTTCGCCCGCGAAATCATCAATCTCGTCAACCGTTACGTCAAAGGGAAGGTCGAGATCGGTCGCATCGACCTCTTGGTCAACTGCTCGTTCTTCGAAGTGCCGCAAGAAAATGCCGCACTCGTGATGGCCAAGATGGCGAAAGCCAAGGTGGGCGAGCGCCGCGTGGTGGTGGACTATGCCGACCGCGCAGACGGACAGCCCGCCGATCGTGAACCGGCTCCCAAGCGCGGACGTCGCACAGACGATCGCAAACCCGCCGACCGCAAGAAGGGCAAGGCCAAGGGCGCGAAATCGCACGAAGGCCACGACGACAACGGCGGAGATCGCCGCTTCGGCAAGAGCGATTGGAAGCAGTTTTTCGATTGATCGGAACTCTGCCGCCGCGCATCACCACTTCCCACACACTACCCACAAGTGAGGAGCCGATACCTACTTTTTTGTGAAAGAATGCGATGCATACTCACTGAAAATTGGCCATATCGGAACAAAAACTCACGTTACCCCACTGACAAACAAGCACTTGCAACAGAAACACGGCATTTATATACGCCAACTGCACGAAATGGCACACTCACTCGCCGACCGTGCAAAATCACTGCAAGTGGGTATTGCCAAAGGTAGAAAAAGTGTCTACCTTTGCAGTGCATTCTGATAGAAGGAACCAGTGCTCCGGCAACGGTTGTCCGTCAGAGTAAGAATTTAAATTGTTATGTCTATGTTCGAAAGATGGCTGTCCTCAGCGGAGGATGGCCACTTTTGTTTTTTCGCCGGCTCTCGCCCGCTGCGAGCGGGCTTGCAGGGACTATTCGTGGGGCAAGATCAGACGCTGCGAGCGGGCTTGCAAAGCGCCAAAGCGCGACACCGCCCAAAAGTGGCCGACAAGGCGAGAAAAGTCGCCAAGTTTTCGGCAAAAGGAACGCGCACTTTTTATGGATAGGCGGCCGTTTTTTCATCAATCCGAAGCGAATGTCAAAACAAAATGGCTACATTTGCGCAAAACGTGCGCCAACCTGCGTCGGCCTGCCGCATTTTGCTGCCGAGGGTGCACACCGACATCGCACCGATGGCCGTTAGGCTGCGCCCAAGCGAAGAAGATGCGTTGGTTCTCCATTTAACTCTCTTCAAATTTAGCACTGATGAAATTCTCCTTCCCCCAAATCCTCCTGCCGGCTCTGACCGCCCTGCTCGTGGCCTGCCTCTTGCCGCTGCCCTACGGCTTCTACGTTCTCGTTCGCTTCGTTGCGGCGGGTGCTTTTGCCCTGCTTGCAGTCGATGCCTTCGATCGGGCGAGCAACAACAGGGCGTGGGCTTTCGTGGCGCTGGCGCTGCTCTTTCAGCCTTTCTTCAAGCTCGCGCTCGGCCGCCCCTTGTGGAACATCGTCGATGTGGCGGTGGCCGGTTGGCTCCTCTATTTGTGGCTGAAAGGACGATGAAGCTGCCCCACGCGCCTCAACTTGCGCCCAAAAGCGGACGACCGCGACCGAACAGAGCGTTCGGTCGCGGTCGTTATTTAATGTCTGTTCCTTCACCTTCGGTGGGGAAAGCACCGGACTGTGAGGGAGAAAAGGATTTTATTTGGAAGGCGCAAGTTCGTCGATGTGCACTCCTTCGGGCAAGTGGAAACGATATTTGCTATCGTAGATGGTGCTCACTTTATTGATCTCCAAAAAGCTCGTTCCGCCGCCGTCGCCGAAGCTACCGCTGAGGTAGGCGATCTTGTCATTGAGCTCGAGGAAACCCTTTTGGCGCATCATGCGAACGGCAGCCGTGAAGGTGTATTGCGCCGAAACGTGCTTCTTCTGGTAGATGGGGATCACACCGTAAGAAAGATTGAGCAGACGCATGGTCTTCTCCTTGTAGCAAATGGCGATGACGGGCGTGGGGCCACGGAAAGAGGCGAGGGCGCGCGCCGTCTGTCCCGTTTCGCTGTCAGTGAGAATACCCTTCACCCCGAGTTGGCGCGTAGATTCCACAGCAGCGTGAGCCAAGAACTCACGTTGGTCGGTGGTATCGATCATCGGGTCGAGGTCGTGCTCGCGCATCTTGTCCTGTTCCGCCTGTTCGGCGATGGCGGCCATCGTTTGCACCGCTTCGAGGGGATATTTTCCCGAAGCCGTTTCACCACTCAGCATGAGAGCGTCGGTGCGGTAGTAGATGGCGTTGGCAATGTCGGTCACTTCGGCGCGAGTGGGGCGCGGATTGTTGATCATGGTGTGGAGCATCTGCGTAGCCACGATGACGGGCTTCTTCTTCACCACACATTTGTGGATGATCTGGCGCTGAATGCCGGGAATGCGCTCGATGGGCACTTCGATGCCGAGGTCGCCGCGCGCAATCATCACACCGTAGGACGCATCGATGATCTCATCGATGTTGTCCACGCCTTCTTGGTTCTCAATCTTCGAGATGATCTTGATGTCGCTGCAGTGTGCGTCGAGAATATCCTGAACAGCCTTCACGTCGGCGGCGCTGCGCACGAAGGAGTGGGCGATAAAGTCGATATCTTCCTCGATGGCGAGGAGAATGTTCTCTTTGTCGCGCTCCGTGAGGGCGGGCAAGTCGATGTGCCCGCCGGGCACGTTCACACTCTTGTGCGAACCGAGCGTACCGTCGTTTTGTACCGTGACGTGCAGCGCTTGTTCGTCCTTTGCCGTGACGAGCATGTCGATGGCACCGTCGTCAAAAAGCACATGGTCGCCCACTTTCACATCGCGAACGAAGTCGGGATACGACACGTTGATGACATCGTGGGTGGTATCGGCCTCCGGGCAGCCACAAATGCGAACGCACTCACCGGCCTTGTAGTCGATGGGTGCGCTCAGTCCGGTGGTGCGCACCTCGGGGCCCTTGGTATCGATGAGCAGTCCCAAGTGAGGCGAGACAGCGCGCACGTTGCGAATGATTTTCTTGATGCCGTCGGCCGAAGCGTGTGCGGTGTTCATACGCACCACGTTCATACCGGCGAAAAACAACTTACGCAGGAAATTTTCGTCGCAGCGCAAGTCACTGATCGAGCAGACGATCTTGGTTTGTTTCATTATCGGGGAGATTTCGTGTACTGTTAGTATAGTCTTGATACTGCAAACTTACGAAAAAAAACACGGACTTTCCGTTCCCTTCTCCCCTTTTTCCCTGCAAAAACTTCGCGCTCGACAAGTTGTCATTCTCTCTTTGCAATTCGACGACTCACAATCACTAGATGTGGGTATTGCACCACGCTGAAGAAAGCCGTAACTTTGCACACAACTCCTTATATATATAAGGGCGATCCGCTCCTTTTCTTTTAGGATCTCCCCCACGACATAACAGATTATGAACCTCTCTCATCTCACCGACGGGGCTACCGCCTACGTCACCGCCACCAAGGGTAGCCCTTCCCTGCGCATCCGCCTCGAAGAACTCGGCTTCGTGCCGGGACAGGAGGTGACGCGCGTCTACGGCACGCCGGGCGGTTCGCCGGTGATCTACGCCATGCTCGGACAGCGCGTGGCCTTGCGGCACAGCGAAGCTCAACTCATCGAGGTGAGCACCGAACGCCCCGACGAAAACTATGCCGACGAGCAACGCGTGGCGCGCACACCGGGCGAAAAAGCCCAAGCCCCCACCCTACCGACGACACCTATCCTTCCCGCCACGGGCTGCGACACCGAAAGTTGCGGCGCCTGTCCGGGATGCACACCCCGAAAACCTCTCGCCCCAAAGACCGAAGGCACAATTACCGTGGCCCTCGTGGGCAATCCCAACTGCGGCAAGACGACGGTCTTCAACGCCTTGGCCGGCGGCCACGAGCGCACGGGCAACTATGCCGGCGTGACGGTGGCCAGCGTCGTGGGCGAAACACACATCGGCGGACGCACCGTGCGATTCGTCGACTTACCCGGCACTTATTCGCTCCGCGCCTACTCACCCGAGGAGGCTTATGTGATGAGCGAGCTCTTGAAGGGCGAAATCGACGCGGTGATCAACGTGCTCGACGTCAACAACCTCGAACGCAACCTCTTGCTCACCCTGCAAGTGCGCCGTTTGGGCTTACCCACCGTGGGGGCCCTCAACCTTTGGGACGAGTTTGCCGAAAGTGGTTCGTCGCTCGACGTCGAACGCCTCTCGGCGCACATGGGCATGCGCTTCGTTCCCTGCGTGGCCAGCCGCGGCGAGGGATTGCAAGCGCTGGCGGAGGCCGTGATCGAGGCCTATGACCACAAAGAGGAGCATCCCCCGCTCCCACCTGACGATCCCCACTCGCCGGCCGACCCCCACGCGCTGGTACACCACTACTTGGCCGACATCTACCGCCTCCACGAGGGGAAAGCCGTCCGCTTCACCGCGTGGGTCGACCGTCTTTTGGTAAAAAGCCCCTTGGCCTATCTGTTTTTCTTCGCCGTCATACTGTTGGTCTTCTGGGCGACATTCACCATCGGGCAGTATCCGATGGACTGGATGGAGAATGGCGTGGCATGGCTCACCGAAGCCCTCACCGAAGCCCTCCCCAAAAATTGGTGGCTCTCCGATTTGCTGGCTTCCGGCGTGGTGGGTGGTGTAGGCGCCGTGATCGTCTTCCTGCCCCAGATTTTGATTCTCTATTTCTTCATCTCGATTCTCGAAGATTCGGGCTATTTGGCGCGCGCCGCCCTGCTTTTCGACCCGATTTTGCGGCGCGTGGGACTGCACGGCAAGTCGTTCTTCCCGATGCTCACCGGTTTCGGTTGCAACGTGCCGGCCATCATGGCCACCCGCACCATCGAGAACCGCAAGAGCCGCCTGCTCACGATGATCACCCTCCCGTTCATGTCGTGCTCCGCCCGATTGACGGTCTACACCGTCTTCACCCTCGCTTTCTTCCCCGACCATGCCACCTTGGTGCTCTTCTTGCTCTACTGCGGCGGCATCTTCATGGCGCTGCTCTCGGCCTATTTGCTGAGTTTCTTCATTCGCCGCCGCGAAGAGAGCCATTTTGTGATGGAAATTCCGCCCTATCGCCGACCGGTGGCCGCGAGTGTGGTGAGCCACACGTGGGAAAAGGGACGACAGTACCTGCGAAAGATGGGAGGCATCATCTTGGTGGCCTCGGTAGTGGTATGGGTACTGGGCTACTTCCCACAGCCCGATCGAGAACTCTCGCCCCTCGAACGGCAGGAGCAATCTTATCTCGGACAGGCGGGACATCTCATCCAACCGGCCATTGCGCCGCTCGGTTTCGACTGGCGCATGGGTGTGGGTCTCCTCACGGGTGCGGCGGCCAAGGAGCTGATGGTTTCGACACTCGGCGTGCTCTATCACATGGACGAGAAGAGTGCGGCGGCTGCGGGCTCGGGCGACGACGCGGCGGCCGATCAAGCCATCTCAACCGCCCTGCGCGACGCCACTTCGCCTGCAGCTGCGCTGAGCTATATGGTGTTTGCCTTGCTCTATTTTCCCTGTTTGGCCACCATCGCGGCCATTCGCGGCGAGAGCGGGCAGTGGAAATACGCCTTGCTCTCGATGGTCTACACCACCGCCGTGGCCTATCTGGCGGCGTGGATCACCTTCCGTCTCGGAACCCACTGGTTTTGACAGAAACTTGGGTGCTTTTCGCTAAAACTTGGGCGCTTTTCTCCAAAAGTGGACTGATTCTTTTCAACACTCCTCGAGCGGGTGCGCATATTACTGCGCACTCGCTCT
Source organism: Prevotellaceae bacterium (assembly GCA_015257125.1). Classification (GTDB taxonomy): domain Bacteria; phylum Bacteroidota; class Bacteroidia; order Bacteroidales; family Bacteroidaceae; genus Alloprevotella. The sequence goes on from JABZKU010000002.1 coordinate 40,067, forward strand.
TTTTTTTCGCGAGCCCACCTTTTGCCCTCCCGCTTCCGGCGCAATTTTTGCCCTCCGAAAGAGCGAACTTGCGCATTCCGCAATTTCACAAATCGCAAAAAACACTCGTTTCAGCCCATTACGATGACAAAAAACACATTAACACTCTATTTCCCTCATTTTTAAGCCGAAAGTTTTTCGACACTCTACAAATAATTCATACCTTTGCCACGAATATAGAGCAGAACCTAGGAGCACACGGCCTCTTTCGGCCAACCACCGCGGATTTGCTTTCCATTTCTCGCAAATCATTCATTCTATTACATAATTCATAAAGCATACCGTGCAGATGAAAAAAAATTACTTATTACTGTTCCTCATCGCCCTGCTGTTCGGCACAGCAACGATGCGAGGACAGTCGGTACCTCTTAACGAGCTCGATGGTTTTAAAACTTATTACATCAAAGTCGGCAACGGATACATTCACTTCCCCGATGCAACAGATATCAAGTGTACAACTTCACAATCTGAAGCAGCAAAATGCAAAGTTGCACCCAACCAATCTGAGGGATTGATTGAATCGATCGTAACATCTGATGACAGCCATAGAATTAAATATGGTAATTCTGGAAAGATCAAGCAAACAGGAGTAACCTATTTCAAGTTTTTCTACGCAGCTGAAGGAGGAAAATATTATCTGAAAGCCGCACAAGGGAGCAGACAAACGGGGAAATATCTCACGAACAAAGCAGGTACGCTCTCATTCGAAGATCAAAAAAGTAATGATGCCGTTGTTGAGATCACTGATATCAACGGAGCGTCTCCCACAGAAGCTATAATCAATGCCAAAAAGCGATTGGAAGCTTTCGCCCTTTTCCAAAAAGTTCGAGTCGGAGACAATGCGTTTGATAGCCCCATCATGGGAAATGGACTGGGACAATATACTCATTCTGATCCTCCTCTCGTACTTGAAGATAAAGCCTTAGGTAGTAGCTATTGGGAGTATGTGACCTACAGAATGTACAAAGCAGGACACAGCGACTTCGGCGCAGGTAATATTGATTCAGAAATGCGCAGATTGAACAAAGCAATCGAATCCATCAAGATCAATCCCCTTGAGACAGGAAAGTTCGTAGTGATTTCCACAAAATCCCTCTACGAAGACGCCGTTAGAGAAAATACCAAAATATTTCAAACGCGCGTCGTCATTGATAATGTTGCCGGTCCCAAACAATCTGCCAAATACCTCAAGGCTACGGCTAATGGATACGAATTGACCAGCACGAAGTCTGAAGCTTCTGTATTCTACTTCGACGGTAACCACCTCACCGGCCTGGACTATGGTTTCGGTTTGAACACGACTCAAAACAAATACAACCTCTCTGAAGCCGAACAAAAGGCAGTTGTGGCTCAAGGCAAACTCGAGAAGACGCTCGATGCCGGTAGCTACAGTCTCAAAGTGGGCAACAAGTTCGTGAAACTTGACAACTCTGGCCTCAGCGTTACGGACAACGAATCGGAAAGCCACATCTTCCTTGAAGAGGCTACAGAGTTCAAACTCAACACCGACAACCTCGGCTACGTTACTTTCTACGCTCCCACGGCTGTTGAAATCCTTGACAACGTAGAGGTCTACACTGGTAAGCTCAACGCACAGAATAGCGTTGTCAGCCTCAAGAAGGTGAACACCAAAAAGATTCCCGCTAACACGGCTGTATTGCTTCGCAAAGGAACTTCCAAGACTTCATTTACTGTGAAGAAAATTGACTCTGCTCCCGCAATTACAGACAACGCACTCAAAGGATACACGGTTTCTTCTAACCAACGCGTGGCAAATGCCTACGGATTCGCCGTTCAGAATAACAAACTCGTCTTTATCCCCCTTAATGACGGTGTTCGCGCCTTCAAGGCAGTGATCTTCAACAACAATGCTGCCGGTATGCAAGAATTCCTTCCCACAGCCTTCGTTCCCACAGGTATCGAAGGCGTGACCGCAGAGGAAAACAAGGAAGAAATCTTCGATCTCACCGGTCGTCGTGTAGAATCTCCCGTCAAAGGACAAGTCTATGTCAAGGGCGGCAAGAAGTTCATTCAAAAATAAGCCATAACATCAAGATATGAAACAGTATTCAGCACCTCAAATCAAAGATGTTGTCTTGCACACAGAGCAAATGATGCAAACAGTATCCAAAGGAAACTCGGGTTCTGCCTCAACTTTGAGCACCAATGAGAAAGGTCTCGGCACCGACATCTGGAACGACAGCGAAGACAAAGAGTAATCTCAACTTTCGTGCAGCGCGTTGATGCACATTTATACTGCAAAATAACACGCGCTGCCGTAAGTTCAAATAAGAAACGCCCACTTACCGAAAGGTGAGTGGGCGCTTTTTTGTTGCAAAGCACTGATCTCATCCTTTATGTTCCGATTCCCCTCTAAAACTCCCCTTGCAAGAACGAGTTTTCCAAGGGAAGAACAACGCGGTTCGCTCCCTCCGTCAACAAAGAGGCGCGTAACGCCGAAAAGTCCTCTACTTTTAAGAAGGCTCTTCGACTTAGAACACAAAATGCCAAGCAAGATTACACAAACGCCCTGCATTTTCAAAATAAATGCAAGATCCCTCCCCCAAAACTTGCCCAACTTACAGATACCCCCTATATTTGCCATAAGCATTTCCACGCATCGTTCAAAAGAGTCATCGCGCGCGCGTAGCTCTTCCTGCCTTCAAGACCTACATAGAGGTGGACAACGCTGCAGGTGCCACCGCTCCTCTCTTCATAGCCCTCCCCACGGCCGTAGAAGCCGCTAAGGCGCAAAACACGAAGGCTGGTGCTACCTATGACCTCACCGGTCGTCGCGTACAACAGATCGCCAAGGGACAAGTTTACGTCCGCGACGGTAAGAAATTCGTTCAGCAACAAAACTCATCCTACGTATGAAAGTCTATATCTCTCCCAGTCTTCAAAAAGTTCAGCTCAACGCTGAGCCTGTAATGGGCACCCTCTCGATTGACCCTAAATTCAAACTTAAAAGTCACAGTCAGTTCCTCACCCAAGAAGAAGACTTCACCAACCCCATTTGGGGCGATGACGACTCGGCAGACGAAAGCAACAACACCTTCGACGAGTTTGTAGGCTTCTAATCCCTGCCCTCTTTCCACGCGAGTCCACTTTTCTCGGTTTCTCGTCGTTGATTGTGCGCAAATCTCCTTTACGCACCTCCTCATTTCGGGACTACACAAAAGCACACTCGCGATCCACCGAGACGGCTCAGACAATTCACCTTGTCTGAGCCGTCTTTCTTTTTCTCCCTGCGTACTATTCTGTAAAAACACCCGTCCACTCTCCCACGTCACCCCCTTTCCCGTTTCTCCCGCACTACTCCGAAACGCCCCTTACTGTAACATCACCCGCCCCACGCGACGATTGCCCATTCTCGCCGATAAAACGGGGCTTTATACGCCCCTTCTCGCCGATGCATGTCCTTTGCTCGAAAAAAGTAGGGAAGTAAAAGGAAAAAGTCCTCCACTTTCGACGAAAAGTCCACCACTTTGAACTGAAACTCCACTGCTTTTCCGCCCTTGTTTGCTCAACTCCACATTTACTCACACAAAAAAAACGGTTCACAGTCACACATTTTTCGCCCTGCGGTTTGCTCTTTCGCCCTTTCCTCCCTAACTTTGCGCACAAGCATGTCAGCAAAGCTCCGCACCCTCCGTCGTCAAGTGGCTCTGGCTTGGATACTTCTCCTCGCCCTACTGCCACAAATCGTGGTGAAGTCTCTTCACTACCACGACAGTGTGCCGACTTGCTCCACGCTCCGCGCCGATGCGCAAGCCGCGGCCGCGGTCTGTGCCGACTGCCTGCGTGAAGCCGCGGCACAAGCGGTACAACAAGGACGCTTTGCCACTGCCCCCACAGCCAAGTGGCCGGAAGGCATCGGCAAAAAAGCCTCTCGGTGTCACCACCACAACGACTCCAAGGGACAAAATCCGGCGAGTGCCCATCGAAATTGCAGCATTTGCCATTTCGTCCCCTCGCCCTGCACCGCCCCCACGGTTACCCAGTTTTGTTTTTTCGTTTCCACACCGGAAACTCCCTTTGTTTTTGATAGTCCCTCGGACTATCACACGGTGACGGAACGCGCAGCGATGCGTGGCCCGCCCCTCGTTTAGTTTTTTCCTCCCTTTTCTTTTCAGCGTTCGCCCGTAGGGCAGCGGTTAGCCGTCGCGGTGTTACCACACCTCGTCATTCTCTTGTAGGCTCACCGCCACTTGGCCATTCCACACCGCTCTTTTCGGCGCACCGATGCCTTCTCGCCGTCACTTTTCTGCGATGAATTGGCGGTTTTTCTCCGTTTCTCGCCCCTTTCTCGCCCTCTCGGAGCGCACAGTGGGCATTCGCCGAACGGTAGATACGCCATTTCTGTCGATTGCCGTGGTGCAGCTTCGCCAACGGCCTATCTGTTCGGCGATTTCACACGCGTCAAAGGGCGATTTCGGCACAAAAAGGCTGATTTCATCGTCCTTTCAGCGAAAACAGCGCGGAAAACGCCTTTTGCACCCTGTGTTGCGCCTGCCTTTCCCTCGTCCATGCGCCGGTAATGGGCGTTTGCCGTCGAAAAAGCGCCGCTCCCCGCTTATTGGCTCCCCTTCGGCCGCTACAGTTCCAGGTGTAAACTTCCCTTCTTGGCGCACAGCGCCGCCGCCCCCTCTCCTTGCGAACGCCCTTTCCCTTTGCCCCGCTGCGCCCCCGCGCTTGCGGAGCCTTTCGCCTATCGTATTTTCCCTACTTTCATGTCCAAACTTCTTTTCCCCGGCCTGCTGCTCAGTGCGGCTGTGGTGGTTCCCGCCACTTTACGCGCCGCCGAACCTCAACCCGTCGGCACACCGCGTCTGCTCATCACCGATCGCGACACCGGGCTCCCCATTTCGGGCGCCGTGGTGCGCCACAGCGGACACATCTGGCGCTCTGACGAGGCCGGTTTGCTCCTCCTCAACGAAAATGCCCTCGGCGGCGACAGTCTCACCGTGAGTGCGGTGGGCTATGTCGACCGCCACATCGCCACCGACGAGGTGCGCAGCCACCGCCCCCTGCGCGTGGCGCTCAGCGCGCTCACCAATCGGCTCAACGAGGCCGTGGTGCAGACCGGACGCATCGTCCACTCGAGCAATACCGCCACGCAAACGCTCTCGGCGGCCGAGGTGCAGAAAAATCTCGGTAGTTCCTTTGCCTCCACCCTCGAACAAATCAAAGGAATGAGCATGGTGCAAACCGGCGCCACCATCGCCAAACCAGTGTTGCACGGCATGTATGGCACGCGCCTGCTCATCATGAACAACGGTGTGCGCCAACAGGGACAACAATGGGGTGTGGATCACGCGCCCGAACTGGATGCCAACAACGCCGGCCGCATCAATGTGGTGAAAGGGGCGGAGGCCGTGCGCTATGGTGCCGAAGCTCTCGGCGGTGTCATCCTGCTCGACAGCAAAGCCCTCCCTTATATGCGTTCGCAGCCCGAAGGCAATGTCTCGGCACTCTACGGCAGCAACGGCCGACGCCTCGCCCTGACGGGATCGGCCGACGCCGGTTTGCCCTTTGCGGGCGGCCGTGCGGCGTGGCGTGTGCAAGGCACTTATGTGAACGGCGGCGATCGCTCCACGGCACGCTATCTGCTCAACAACACCGGCCTGCGCGAAGCCAACGGTTCTGCGGCTTTCGGCTGGAAACGCGACCGCTTTGAGGTCGATGCCTTCTACAGTCTATTCTCTACCCGCATCGGCGTGCTGTTTAGTGCGCAGATGGGCGACGAACAACTGCTGCGCGAGCGCATTCGCCTCGGTCGTCCGACAGAATTCTACCCCTGGACGCGCCAAATCGACTACCCCTACCAGAAAGTGGTGCACCAAGTGGCCAAACTCCACACGCGCTACGCTCTTCCCTCGGGCGGCACGCTCGAATGGCAGGCCGCCTATCAACACGACGACCGCCGGGAATTCAACCAGCGCCGCAACTTCCGCTCACACGTGCCTACCCTCGATTTGCAGTTGGAGAGTTTCCAAACCGACGGCCGCTGGCAACAGTCGTATGCCGACCACTGGACGACGGAAGCCGGCCTGTTCTATGCCAATGTCAAGAACACCAACACACCCGGCACGGGCGTTGTGCCGATCATCCCCAACTATGTGCAGCAAAATGCCGGTGTCTTCGCCATTCAGAAGTATTCCGGTCACGAATGGGGCGCAGAAGCGGGCGCACGCCTCGACCATCAGCGACTCAACGCGCGCGGTATCGATCTTTACGGCCGTCCTTACGGAAAACTCGACCATTATAATAATGTCACCTACACCCTCGGTGCGCATGCCCACGTCTTACCGGGACTCGACGTGCTGACTAATGTGGGATCAGCCTGGCGCGCACCGCACGTCCACGAGTTGTACAGCAACGGCGTGGAGCATTCGAGCGGACTCTTCGCACGCGGCGATGCCGGCTTGCGTCCCGAAGTGAGCACAAAGTGGGTTTCGTCGCTGCGCTTCTCGCGTCCGCACTTCTCGGCCTCCATTGATGGCTATGTGCAGTGGATTCAAAACTACATCTTCGACGCGCCCACTTCAGAAGTCATCACAATGGTGTCGGGCGCTTACCCCGTTTTCCAATATCGTGCCACTGATGCGTTCTTCCGCGGTGTCGATGCCGAAGCCAAGTGGCAGGTTTTGCCGCGTTTGACGGTAGAAGGCGGTGCGGCGTGGGTGCGCGCCGACGATCGCACGAAGCACAAGCCGCTCCCCTTCATCCCTTCGTTCCGACTCTCGGACGCGGTGACGCTAAGACTCGGCAGCGTGGCGCACTTGCACGACCTCTATGTGAAGGCCTCCCACAAATATGTGGCGAAACAAACGCACTTCGATCCCGCCACCGACTTGATCGACTTCACCCCAGCAGCCTATCATCTCTTCGGCGCGGAAGCCGGCGTGAATTGGGTGCTGCCCGACGGACGAAAAATCAAGTTCCTGCTCACGGCCGACAATCTTTTCTACCGCGAATACCGCGAATATACCAACCGCTTCCGCTATTACGCGCACGACCTGGGTCGTGATGTGCGTTTTATGCTCACTTGGGAGTTTTAAGTTTCGGGCTCAGCCCCTTCATCTGTAGGGTTTGTGCCTAAAAACCACCATTTCATCGATCTTATTGCGCTATGCGAATTGCTTATTCCCTCCTCTTTTCCCTCGTCCTCGGCAGCGCCGGCCTGCTTCTCGCGGCCTGCTCGCTCGAACCCGAAGCGCCGGTGGACGAACGCCGCAGCAAAGACCACGGCGACCCCACTCGCGTAGAACTCACCCTGCGCCACGGCGCGTGGGACGGCACGATTTTCACCCCCGATGCGGGCGAAACGGCCGACACACGCGAACAAACCATCACCTATGCCCTGCAACCCGAATTGGGCTGGGCACCCTTGGCCGGTACGCCTGCGGGTTTCGTCGTGCGACGCGCCGAAGGGGCGCAACATGCCTACGAGTTGCGCATCCGCTACTTCGATTTGGCCGGCGAAGACATCACCCGCCAATTCATCGACAACGGACAAGACAAAATTCACCAGCACTTTTTCATCCCCGATGCCGTCTTCACGCCCGACAGCGTGGCGCGCCAAGACGAACAGCGCAGCGATCGCGTCTACCACTACACCTATGCCGACACCACGCCCTGGTATGACGAGCTTTCCACCCCCGGCACGAAACTAACGGGCGATGTCAACCCGATAGGCTTCAAGGGCATTTTCCAATTCAAGGAGGCGCGCGACCTGCACATCTACATTCGCCTGATGCACGCCCGCATTTCGAAATTCAACAAGCGCGATCACCGCCTTTCGCCCTTCTATGCGCCCACCCCGGGGCAGTTACAAGAAGACGCGTGGGACATCGCTATGCGCTTCCCCGTGAAAAGCCGATAAAACCGACCCTCGCGCCACGAAATCCCGATTTCATCGCGCGTTCCCTCATCACTACTCTAATCCTTCATTTCAATTTTCAGCCCTATGATTCGTAAAATCTTTGGCGTGCTCCTGCTCGCCGCCACCGCTTTCGCCTTCGGCGCCTGCGACAAGGAAAACAACGAAAAACCAACTCCCCAACCCGCTCCCGAAGCCCACAACGGCGAAGAAGCCGAGCCCGTGCGCGCCGAACTCATCCTCGCCGGCGGACACTTTCACGGCGTGGCTTTCCACCAAGACGCCGACGCGAAAGGCATCACTTACAAGAAAGCCGTGCAGCACCTCACCTTTGTGCGCAAAGGCGACGCGTGGGAAATCGAAAAAGGCAGTGCCGAAGCCTTCCGCGTGCTGAGTTCCAAACAATATCTCTATCCCTACGGCCTTTGGATCAAGTATTACGATGCGAAAGGCCAAGACATCACCGCCACCATCGCAGCCAACGGCGAAAGCCGCACGCACCAGCACTTTTTTGTGCCGGCCGACGTGAAGCCCACCTTCGACGGCAAGGCCGAAAAAGACGATCAAATCGCCGATTCGCTCCTCAACTATGTCTATATGGACACCAATCCCACCGACGGTATTCTGAAATCGACCACCGACAAGGCAACGGGCAAAACGATTCCCGCGGCGAAACTCACCGGCTCAAAGGTGATCGGACAAAATGCTCTCGGCGACATTTTCGAGCCGCTCAATCCCATCGGCATGAAGGGCTTCTTCCAGTTTAAGAAGCCGCGCAAATCGTTCGTTCTCACCGTGACGCTCTTCCATTTCGACGGCGATGCGAAATTCCCGGGCGGCAAACCTTCGCCTTTCTTCGCCCCCACAGCCGGACAGTTGGCCACGGCTCACCGCGAAGTGGTGCTCCGCGTGCCGTTTGTCGTCTATGCCTCGCGCGAAGAAACGGGCGATTGGGAAACCCTCGACGCAGTGCCCTACGCGAAACTCCGCCCGACTGAACAGCGCTTGGTGCTTTCCACCGCTCGCGCCTACGGCATCTCCGAAGAACTGGCCACGACCGACTGGTTCGCCCATATTCTCGGCGAAGTGGACAAGGAGAGCGGCGCGCTCTGGTTCTGATTTTCTTTTGGACTGCGCCACTGCATGCTTTGCCCTCCCCCTTCCTCCCCGATAAAACCACTCATTTTGTCGAAAGAAGCCGGAGAATCGCCCGATTCATCGGTGGGGTGCCGACACGTTGCCCGCTTACGCACCAAAGTGCACCGGTTTTCGCGAAGCGTCAGGAACTTTTCTCAGAAACACCGCACGTTTTTTCCGAAACGTGCGGTGCTTTTGTTTTTCGGGGCGGACGCGACTGACGAAAAGCCCCTAAATGTTTGTCTTTCTGCCAACAAACGTGTAAATTTGCTCATCAGTAAACTCCTCTCTTATGAAAATAGCACTCATCGGATACGGCAAGATGGGCAAAATGATCGAATCCATCGCGAAATCGCGCGGACACGAGATCGTGGCCATCATCGATGTCGACAACCGCGTCGACTTTGACACCGACGCTTTCCGCTCGGCGGAGGTGGCCATCGAATTTACGACTCCCACCTCGGCCTACGACAACTACCGACAAGCCTGGGCACAGGGCGTAAAGGTCGTGAGCGGATCGACCGGTTGGCTCGCACAGCACGAAGCCGACGTGCGCCGCGCCTGCACCGTCGAGGGGCACACGCTCTTTTGGGCTTCGAACTTCTCGCTCGGCGTGGCCATCTTCTCGGCCGTGAACAAATACTTGGCACAGATTATGAATGCCTATCCCGACTACGAGGTTTCGATGGAAGAGACGCACCACGTGCACAAACTCGACGCGCCTTCGGGCACCGCCATCACGCTGGCCGAGCAAATCGTGGAACGATTGGATCGGAAAACGGCGTGGGTGAAAGGCGAGGTGCACGAAGCCGACGGCTCCGTCACGGGCAGTCGCGCCAACACGCCCGACACGTTGCGCATCGACGCAGTGCGCCGCGATGAGGTGCCGGGCATCCACTCGGTGACCTACACTTCGGAGGCCGACAGCATCACCATCACCCACGATGCCCACTCGCGCCGCGGATTTGCCCTCGGGGCGGTGCTCGCGGCCGAATACACCGCAAAGCACACCGGTCTGCTTTCGACCGACGACCTTTTCGATTTCTAAGTAACTCCCGTTTATCGGCCGGCCGAAGCGGAGTGTCCCCGCATCCGCTTGAAGCCGAAAACCGCCAAAATGGAGCGAACGACCGTAAAACGTGCGCTTTCATCGACAGCGGTTTGCCCCGAGAACCCGAATATATCGATCAAATCTTATGGATAAGAAGCCTAAAATCACCACTCGCCGGTGGCTCACGCTCGGCATCGTCCTCTCGCTCTATCTGCTCTTCCTCTATTGGGTGGAATCGTGGTGGGGATTGCTACTCGTGCCCTTCATCATTGATTTCTACACCACGCGTTTCATCAACTGGTATTGGTGGCGCGACTCGAACAGCAGCGTGGTACGCGTGTTCATGGGGTGGGTCGACGCCATTGTCTTCGCTTTGGTGGCCATCTACTTCATCAATCTCTATTTCTTCCAGAATTTCGTCATTCCCTCCTCGTCTTTGGAGAAAACCCTCTTGACGGGTGACTATCTGCTGGTATCGAAACTGAGCTACGGGCCGCGTATTCCGCAAACGCCCTTGACCATGCCCCTCACCCAGCACAATCTGCCCCTGTGGTTGGGCGGCGGCAAGAGCTACCTCGAATGGCCGAAGTGGGACTACCGCCGTGTGAAAGGATTCGGGCAGGTGCAGACCGGCGACATCGTAGTTTTCAACTACCCTTCGGGCGATACGGTGGCTACGAACTTCCAAGCGCAGGATTACTATCAGTTGGTTTACTCCGCCGGTGCGGAGGCGCTCGGCGTCAATGAGCCTGCTGACTCGTTGCCTCCCGCCTTGCAGCGCGTGGCCTACAAAAAAATCTATGCCGTCGGGTGCAATTTACTCCGCAATAAGGAGTCGGGGGCCGGCGAGATCATCAGTCGCCCGGTCGATCGCCGCGAGAATTATGTGAAACGCTGCGTCGGCGGCCCGGGACAGACGCTGCAGATCAAAAACAACGTGATCTATCTCGACGGCAAGGCTCAAAAGCAGCCCAAAGACGTGCAGTTCAACTATCTCGTGCACTTCAATCAACCCCTGCCCACCGATTTTTGCAAAGAAAACGGCATTACGGCCGAGGATATTGAGCGCAACGAGAGCGGCACGGTGACGATGCCGCTGACCGAAGACTTGCGCCGCAAACTGGAGCGCATGCCTGAGTTCTGCAGCAAGCCGGTAAAAGCACCGAGCTTCAACCAATGGCTCTTTCCCCTCAACCTGGCGAAGAAATGGACGGTATCGGACTACGGCCCGCTGTGGATTCCGAAACGCGGCGCCACGGTACAGCTCACCTTGGCCAACTTGCCGATGTATGAACGCTGCATTGCCGTCTACGAGAACAATCGCCTCGAGGTGCGCGGCGAGCAAATCCTGATCAACGGCCGCCCTGCGAAGAGTTACACCTTCAAAATGAACTATTACTGGATGATGGGCGACAATCGCGACAACTCGGCCGACTCGCGCTTCTGGGGTTTTGTGCCCGAAGACCACATCGTGGGCAAACCGCTGATGGTGTGGATTTCGCTCGATAAAGACTACGGCCTTCTCGACGGCAAAATTCGTTGGAACCGCTTCTTCAAGTGGGTGGCCAACATCCAATAAACTCATACTTGGTGCGTTTCGGGTCTGCCCTCACGGGCGCTGTCGCACTCCGCCTTACTCTGCCGCCGCAGCTCCGCCACGTGCCGAGCGGCGGCGGTCGTTTTTCGTCGAATTCACCGCACACGCTGCGCTCCCTTCCCTCCCCTTTCGCACGATGATTCATCTTCTTTCTTCGGCCTACCTCGGGCCTATCCATTATTATACGAAGCTTTTTGCTGGTTGTCCCGTGATCGAGGAGCGCTGTGACCACTATGTAAAGCAGACCTATCGCAACCGCTGCCTCATCGCCACGGCCGACGGTGTGCTCGCACTGACGGTGCCCGTGCAAGGACGTAGCAAAAGCGAGGGCGGCGACTCGAAAACGCCGATGCGCGAGATGCGCCTCTCGGAACACGGGCGCTGGCGCGAGATGCACCTCAACGCGCTGACGGCAGCTTACGACCGCACGCCGTATTTCGAGTATTATGTCGATGAATTCGCCGAAATCTATCGTACGCCCTTCGACCGCTTGGTCGATTTCAACGCGGCTTTTCAGCGTTTGGTGCTGCGTCTGCTCGACATCGAACCGCAATGGAGCGCCAACGAAGGGGAATATCTGCTCGCCGAGGCGATTCCCGGTTGCCGGGATTGGCGCGAAAAGATCCGCCCCAAGGTGTCGCCGGACTTTGACCCCACGTTTCGCCCGGTACCTTACTATCAGGTGTTTGCCGACCGCAATGGTTTTCTGCCGAACCTGAGTATTGTGGACTTGTTGTTCAACCTCGGCCCCGAAAGTCGGCTCATTTTGCGTGATTCCATCGTGGCCGGCTCCGAAAAGTAAGGTCGGCCTGCCCTCGGTGGTCGGTCATTAGTGCAAATACGGGGACGACAGTGCCAGCGTGGCGCACCGCCGTTGGCATGACGAGGAAGTCAAGGCCAAACAATCGAGCTGCGTTTTTCGTCGTTTGCGACAATGGGTGAATAGAAGGCTCAACCTAAAATGAGCCGTGAGTTTTTTTAAGAAGATAAGCGATATGGTATATATACTTTTGCTACGAGGTATCAATGTAGGCGGAAAGAACAAAGTGATTATGAGTGAGCTGAAGAAAAAACTTTTGGATGAGGGGTTTGAAAAAGTGGACTCTTACATCAATAGCGGAAATTTGTTTTTCAGCAGTGCACTCAGTCCCGAAAATTGTATCTCGAAGATTGCACGATTATTAGACCTAAACTACGATTTCTCTATCCCATTTGCAGTGATAAGCAGAGAGGAGTATTTAGAAGAAAGAGCTGCATTGCCAGATTGGTGGCAAGGAGACTTGGCAAGAAAAGATGTTCTTTTTGTTTCCAATGGCATGGACAAATCAGCCATTGTGGATTTCATCAACGAATCCGAGTTCCACAATGAAATCGTTCATCTGGGCAGGAATGCGATCTTCTGGGGAAAATATGATGAAGCAGAATATCTGAAATCAACCTACCATAAGCAACTCACGAAACAAGCTTTTTACAAGTACATTACGATCAGAAACGGAAAGACCTACGAAAAGATCGCAGACATTCTGGAGGGAAAAGGGTGAGGCTACCCACCAATCGCTGCAAACGGCCATAAAAAAGAACCGCCGCACTCAAAAAAATATTCGAGTGCGGCGGTTTTCGATGCCAACTGCGCGCGTTGTGACGCGGCAAGGGCGATGTGTAGCGAAAATCGGCCTTAGGCTTTGGGCGCGACGGCTTTCAAGATTTGTTCGGCGTGGATTTTTGTGCGAATCTGTCCGGGGGTGAAGATGCGCTCCACACATCCCTGTTCGTCGATGAGGAAGGTGGTGCGCAAGAGGCCGACGGTGATGCGGCCGTAGCGATTCTTTTCGCCCCACACGCCCATGGCTTCGATGAGTCGCTTGTCGGTGTCGGCAATGAGGGGGAAGGGCAAGGACTGGGCGGCGGCAAACTTCTGATGGCTCTCGGCCGAATCGGCGCTTACGCCCAAGATATCGTAGCCCAAGGCCTGCAATTCGCCGAAATGATCGCGCAACGAGCAGGCTTCGGCCGTACAACCGGGGGTGGAATCCTTGGGATAAAAATAAAGTATGACCTTACGGCCGGAGAAATCGCTCATGCGCCATTCGCGTCCCTCCTGATCGACTCCGAGAACTTCGGGTACTTTGTCTCCGATTTGCATAGTGATAATATATATATTGTGATGTTGAGATGAGACAACAAAGATGCACATTCTTCGGCGTTCCACCAAACGAACGGAACCTTAAAGCGCACTCGACATATCTTCCGCGATGTATTTTAACATCCACAAACAACGAATGAACGGAGGCAAGGGGGAGAAAAGCCCACGACTTTTTTGCGGACAAAGGTTGGTTATGTCGGGCTTGTGGCGTAACTTTGCAATGCACCTGCGTGCGGTGTGGCCGAGCGCAACCCACAACGGTGCTTTTTCACAGCATCACACTATACAAATCACAGCATACACAATGAAAAGAATCGTTTTGCTCCGCCACGGCCAAAGCCAGTGGAACCTCGAAAACCGCTTCACCGGTTGGACCGACGTAGACCTTACCGAACAAGGTTTGGAAGAAGCTCGCAAAGCCGGCGAACTCTTGAAGAAAGAAGGCTTCAAGTTCGGCATGGCTTACACTTCTTACCTGAAGCGTGCCATCAAGACCCTCAACAACGTGATCGACGCAATGAATGCAGATTGGATCCCCGTGCAGAAGTCTTGGCGCTTGAACGAAAAGCACTACGGCATGCTCCAAGGCCTCAACAAGAGCGAGACGGCTGCCAAGTATGGCGAAGAACAAGTGCTGGTTTGGCGTCGTAGCTTCGACATTGCACCCGATGCCATCGCTGAAGATGACAAGGAACGCAACGCGAAGTACGAAGATCGCTACGCTGAAGTGGCTGACGCCGAACTTCCCCGCACCGAGTCGCTCAAAGACTGCATCGGTCGCACCCTTCCCTACTGGACGGCCGTGATCTTCCCCACCCTCAAGAAGGTAGACGACCTCCTCGTGGTGGCGCACGGTAACAGCCTCCGCGGTGTGATCAAGCACCTCAAGGGCATCAGCGACGAGGACATCATCAGCCTCAACCTCCCCACGGCACTTCCCTACGTGTTCGAGTTTGACGATGATCTCAACCTCGTGAAGGACTACTTCCTCGGCGATCCCGAAGAGATCAAGAAGCTCCAAGAAGCTGTGGCCAACCAAGGTAAAAAATAAACCGGCCACCGGCGACGCCGTTCGCCTCAACTCATTGCGCATCTTGCCGCGGGGCAAGATGCGCTTTTGTGTTTTCTGACCTGCCGGTCCACGACAAAGCTTTCCTTCTTCGCCACAGAGGGCAGAAGGCGCACGCGTTTTGGGAACTCCTCGGGCTGTAAATCGCAAGATTCGGGATGATTCACAACGTTCGGCGAGGGAACAAGGCTCAAAAAACAGCGGTTTCATCGGAAAAATTCTCGCTGTCGAAAAGGCTCTCCGAGAGGGGGCTGCAGGGACTGCTCCTATATAAATAATGTACCCTACAATGCCCTTCAAAATGTAGGATTCGTAGCAGAAAAAGACGAAAAGTATTTTACTATAAATCAACAACTTGACTTCGCATTGCTGAAGCAACATTGCAGGGGGCGGGTAAAATTCGGCAAAGCGCCGAGAATATCTGCAGATTTATTACTAACTTTGCTCGCTACTATATCGTAAATCACACCACATGCCCACGCTCTGTCCCACCTACCACGTTCCGGTACTGCTCAACGAGACCGTTGACGGGCTCAACCTGCGCCCTGAAGGCACCTACGTCGATGCCACTTTCGGCGGAGGCGGTCATAGCCGCGAAATCCTCCGCCGTCTCGGTCCGGAAGGCCGACTTTATGGTTTCGACCAGGACGCCGATGCCCGAAACAACGTGCCGGACGACGAACGCTTCACGTTTGTGGCCGCGAACTTCCGCTTCCTGCCCAACTGGATGCGCTATCACGGCGAAACGGAGGGAGTGGACGGCGTGTTGGCGGACTTGGGCGTGTCGAGTCACCACTTCGACGACGAAACGCGGGGCTTTTCCTTCCGTTTCGACGCACCGCTCGATATGCGCATGAACACCCGCGGCGGCATTACCGCAGCCGAGGTGCTCAACACCTACGATGAAGCCGACTTAGCGCGCATTTTCCACCTGTTCGGCGAACTGAAAAACGCAAGACGCTTGGCTTCGGCCGTGGTGAAGACGCGCGGCACAAAGCCGTTCGCAGAAATTGCCGATTTGCTCAGTTGCGTGCAACCGTTCGTGCCGAAAGAGCGCGAGAAAAAAGACTTGGCCAAGGTGTTTCAAGCCTTGCGCATCGAGGTGAACCACGAGATGGATGTGCTCCACGCCTTGCTCGAAGGGGCACTCCGCGTGTTGAAACCGGGAGGACGCCTCTCGATTCTCACTTATCACAGTCTTGAAGACAGAATGGTGAAGAACTTTATGCGCGCCGGCAATATCGAAGGGAAAGTGGAACAAGATTTCTACGGCAACCGCTTGGCTCCCCTGCGACCGGTCAACAATAAAGTGATTGTTCCCTCTGCCGAGGAGCAAGCTGAAAACCCCCGAAGCCGAAGCGCGAAACTTCGCGTGGCGGAAAAATGCTGAATCGCTCACAGACGCTTTTATCTATGGAAAAAGACACGACTCCCGACATGCATGCCGACCGGCCGTTGACGTCGGAACCCGATATGACATCGGCAGAAGCTCCCTCTACCGAAAAACAAGACAACGAGGACAAGTGCACTACGGAAAAATCATCCAAAACAAAGGACGATGGCGAATTGGTACTGCCATCTGTCATCTCAATGAACGATGATGAACTTTCGTTCAGCGGAAAAGCGTTCCTCGAACTGTTGAAGGGAACGACTTTCGGCGAAATGTTCAAACAAAACTATGGTTTTATCACCCTGGTCGTGGTGCTCGTGGTGGGCTACGTGGCACTCGGCTACACCATCCGCGCAGAAAGACTCGAAAACGACCGCCTCTCGAAAGAAGCGCTCAACTGGCGCTACCGTGCCTTGACTCGTTCGAGCGAATTGAGGGAGCGTACCCTGCGATCGAACATTGAAAACCACTTGCCGGACTCCACGCTCCACACACCCACCGAGAGTCCTTATGAACTAATGGTTCCCAAAGCAGACGAAGAATAAAAAACCTAACGGCCTAAATCCACACGATATGGACGATAAACAACCAAAATACAACACCCGAAGAGTGTTGGCTCGCTATAAGTTCATTGGTTTCCTCTTTGGATTCTTTGGATTGGTCATTTTGCTCAAGGCGGCCTACTTGATGACGGTGGATCGTGACTATTGGCTGGCTGTGAACGCAAAGTTCGAGAGCGAATACAAACCGCTCCCGGCTACTCGTGGCAACATTCTCTCGGCCGACGGCCAACTACTGGCCACGTCCTTGCCGGAATATCGCATTTTTCTGGATCCGATGTCGTGGGAACGGGATTCGATCAAAAGAGAAAAAGACCAAAAGCGCCGCGACTCGATTCTGACCCACTGCATGGACAGCATCGTGAACGGGATGCACCAAATTATTCCCGACTTGGATCCCCAAGCACTTCGCCGTCGCATCATCGAGGGGCGCCGCAAAAAGAAACACAACATCGCGCTCTACTCGCAAAAACGCGTCACACATCTCCAACTTTTGGAGTTGAAGAAACTGCCGCTCTTCCGCCTTTCGGTCGGAATGGGGGGCTTTCGCTACGAAGAGTTCCGCCGCCGCAAAAATCCTTACGGACATTTGGCGGCACGCACGGTGGGTAAACTCCGTTCTGACAATGATTCTGCGCTGAGTGGACTGGAATTGGCTTTTGATACCGAACTGAGCGGACGCCCCGGCGTATGTCACCGCGAAAAGGTGTCGAATCGCTATATTGATGTTGTGGACACAACTGCCGAAGACGGTTGCGACGTGGTGACCACGCTCAATGTGAGCATGCAAGACCTCACAGAAAAAGTGCTCGGCGATCAACTTCGACAGCTTAACGCCCGTGCCGGTATGTGCATCTTGATGGAAGTGGCAACCGGTGATGTGAAGGCGATTTCATCGCTCTCGCGACTCAGCGACGGATCGTACGCTGAAATCGAACCGCGCGCCGTAACCAACATGATGGAACCGGGATCGGTGTTCAAACCGATGTCGTTTATGGTGGCCATGGACGACGGAAAAATCACGATGAACAGCACATATGACACGGGATCGGGCGTGAAAGACATTTACGGCCGCAAAATGCGCGACGCCGATTGGCGAAAAGGCGGAAATGGTGTGATGACCGTGCCGGAAATCATCAAACGCTCGTCCAATGTGGGCGTGAGCGGTCTCATCGACCGTGCCTATGGACGCGATCCCGACAAGTTTGTGGAAGGACTGCAGCGCATCGGCATCATGGAAGACTTGCATATTCCCATTCCCGGCTACCGTGTACCGCGCATTCGCTACAAGCGCGACAATGCAGCCAAATGGTATGGAACAACCCTCTCATGGATGAGCATCGGCTACGAAACTCAGGTGCCGCCGATCTCTACTTTGACCTTCTACAATGGCGTTGCCAACGGCGGAAAGCTCGTACAACCGCGCTTTGTCACCGAGATTCGACGCAACGACGAGGTGATCAAAGAATTTCCCGTGGTGGTTTTGCGCGAAAAGATGTGCAAAGACCAAACCCTCCGCGACATTCAAACCTGCCTCGAAGGCGTGATCGGTAAAAACAGCGGTACGGGTAAAGCGGCCTATTCGAAGTATTTCCGCATGGCCGGTAAGACCGGTACGGCACAAATCTGGAGCAAACACGGTTTTGCGGCCAACTATTTGGTGAGCTTCGCCGGCTATTTTCCCGCCGACCACCCCAAATATTCGATGATTGTCTGCATTGAGAAAACAGCTCCCGCCTACGGTGGCGCCCACTGCGGCCCGGTGTTCAAGAAGATCGCCGAAACGGTAATGGCACGCGACCTCAATCCGGATTACCGCACAGCGCGCGACAGCACTGAGCGCTTGCACAGCCTTCCTTTCATGGCTGCCGGCAATCTCAACGCACTGAACAACGTTCTCACCGGCATAGGCATGGGACATCAAGGACTTCCCGTCACCGCTTCGGGCATCGTGTGGGGCAACAATGCGGGCGAAGACAAACGCATCATCCTCTCTCAAGAAGCAGCCGCGCAGGGTATGCCCTCGCTCATCGGTTATGGGCTGCGCGATGCGGTCTATCGCCTCGAACGCATGGGATTGCGTGTAAAAGCCACCGGTGTCGGACACGTTGTGCGCCAAAGCATCGCACCGGGTACCAAAGTGCAAAGAGGAATGCGCGTCGGTTTGCTCCTTTCGCTCAACGACGACCGACACCTCTCGGAGAACGAAGACCTGGCTTTCAGAAGAATGTACGGACTTCCCATCGAAAAAAAGGATAGCACACAAAAAACTGCGGATTCATCGCGAACGGCTGCAGTCAAATCGGAGAATTCCGTTGTTTCCAACAGCGATAATAAAAAAACAAAGCCTACTCCTGCCAACCACAGCGGAACGAGCCAAAAGAACAAGGAACAAAAGTCCGGTTCTTCGTCGAATTCAAAGTCTACCGCCTCAACCTCCAAAAGCTCCGCCTCGAGTTCCTCCTCATCAGCGTCCAAAAACGACAAGAACGAGGCCTCTTCCAATAAAAAAACGCCTAAGGGCTCCAAGTCATAATCCTATCTCATGTACTTAAAGGATCTACTTTTATCGACAGAAATCGTCGATTCCATCGGAAATCTCGAAACGAACATCACCGGCATCGCCATCGACTCGCGTTGTGTTCGCCCCGGTTTCCTTTTTGTGGCCGTCAAAGGCACACAAACCGACGGCCACGCGTTTGTGGGCAAGGCCGTTGAAAACGGTGCCGCCGCCATTTTAGTGTGCGAGCCCGTCGATGTTCCGAATTCCCTCACCGTCGTGCGCGTTGCCGACACCGAAAGTCTGGTCGGCACCATCGCCACGCGTTTTTACGGCAATCCTTCGCGCAACCTGCGCCTCGTCGGGGTGACCGGCACCAACGGCAAGACGACAGTGGCCACAGTGCTCTACCAACTCTACCGCGGTTTGGGCTACAAAGTGGGATTGATTTCGACCGTTTGCAACTACATTGACGATCGCGCCGTGGAAGCCACACACACCACCCCCGATCCGATTTCGCTCAACGCGCTTTTGGCCGAAATGGTCGAAGCCGGCTGCGATTATGCCTTCATGGAATGCTCGTCACACTCCATCCATCAGCACCGCATCGGCGGTTTGCACTTCGAAGGCGCCCTCTTCACCAACCTTACCCGCGACCATCTCGACTACCACGGCAGTTTCGAGAATTATCGCGACGCGAAAAAGATGTTTTTCGACGGTTTGAGCAAGGAATCCTTTGCCATTACGAACGCCGACGACCGCAATGGCATGATCATGGTGCAAAACTGCGCAGCCAACGTCAAGACGTATAGCACACGTGCCGCTGCCGACTTCAAAGGTCGCATCATCGAAGAAAGTATCGAGGGCATGCTCCTCGAAATCGACGGACGCGAAGTGAGCGTCCCCTTCGTCGGACGATTCAATGTCAGCAATTTATTGTGTGTTTATGGTGCCGCAGTCATGCTCGGCGCCGATCGAGACGAAATCCTGCGCGTGATGTCGGGACTTCGCCCCGTCAACGGTCGTTTCGAAGCCATTCGCTCGCCGAAAGGCTTCAGCGCTGTCATCGACTACGCCCACACGCCCGACGCTTTGGCCAATGTGCTGCAAGCCATTCACGATGTCATCGGCAAAAACGGCCGTATCATCACCGTTTGCGGCGCCGGCGGCAACCGCGACAAGGGGAAGCGTCCCCTCATGGCGCAAGAAGCGGCGCGACAGTCCGACCAAGTGATCATCACCTCCGACAATCCGCGATTTGAACGCCCCGAAGACATCATTCAGGACATGTTGGCCGGACTTGACGACGAGCTACGCGCCAAAACCCTCCACATCACCGACCGCCGCGAAGCCATTCGCGCGGCTGCGGCCATGGCACGTCCCGGCGATGTCATCCTTGTCGCCGGTAAAGGACACGAACCCTATCAAGAAATCGAAGGCGTCAAACACCATTTCGACGATCACGAAGAAGTACGCGCCGCCTTTGGCTGCTAACCAACGGTCTTTTTGCGTCTCTTCTCCACTTTTTTCCCCATTTCATCATGCTTTATTACCTTTTTCGTGCACTCGAACAATTCGGGATCCCCGGTTCTGCGTTGTGGAGCTACATTTCCTTCCGTTCGCTCCTTGCACTGATTCTCGGTCTCATCATTTCCATGTGGTTCGGCGAGTATTTCATCAAATGGATGAAGCGCCGCAACATCGGTGAGACCGCTCGCGACGCCAGCATCGACCCCTTTGGAGTGAACAAAGTGGGCGTTCCCTCGATGGGTGGCCTCATCATCATCTTGGCCATCCTCATTCCCACCCTCCTCCTCGGCCGTCTGCGCAACATCTACACCTTGCTCATGATTGGCACCACCTTGTGGTTCGGTGCCATCGGTTTTCTCGACGACTACATCAAGATCTTCAAGAAAAACAAGGAAGGACTTGCCGGTCGCTACAAGATTTTGGGGCAAGTGGTCATGGGGCTCATCGTCGGACTCACCCTCTACTTCAGTCCCGATGCCGTGATCCGCGAAAATATGGAGCGCGGGCGCGTCGGCGACAAGATCGAAATCATCCACAAAGGCGAAGCCGTCAAAAGCACCAAGACCACCATCCCGTTTGTGAAGAACAACAATTTCGACTATGCCGACCTCGTCGGTTTCCTCGGTGAGCACAAACAGACCGCCGGTTGGATTGTTTTCGTCATTATGGTCATCATCGTCACCGCCGCCGTGTCGAACGGTGCCAACCTCAACGATGGAATGGACGGAATGGCCGCCGGCAACAGCGCCTTCATCTGCATTGCCCTCGGCATACTCGCCTACGTTTCGAGCCACGTCGAGTATGCGTCCTATTTGAACATCATGTTTGTGCCCGGATCTCAGGAACTCGTGATCTTCATCTGCGCAACGGTCGGTGCACTCATCGGCTTCCTTTGGTATAATGCCTACCCCGCCCAAGTGTTTATGGGCGACACCGGTTCGCTCACCATCGGCGGAATCATCGGCGTGTTGGCCATCATCATCCACAAAGAACTCTTGGTGCCCCTGCTCTGCGGCGTGTTCCTCTTCGAAAGCGTGAGCGTCATCATCCAAACCCAGGTGTTCAAGTTCTTCAAGCGCCGCGGTCGTCGCGTCCGGGTGTTCAAGAGCACGCCCATTCACGACTCGTTCCGCCGTCTCGATTCGCAACTCGACCCCACGTCGACCTACCTTTTTCGTAATTGGCCCAGCGGCGCATGGCACGAAGCCAAGATCACCGTTCGTTTCTGGATCACAACGATCATTTTGGCCGCACTGACCATCATCACCCTCAAAATTCGATAACCCTTTTTCCCCGAAGCTATGAAACTTGTCGTTCTCGGTGCCGCCGAAAGTGGAGTCGGCGCCGCCATTCTCGCTCAACACAAAGGCTACGAAGTCTTTGTTTCCGACCGTGGCACCATTCGTTCGCACTACAAAAGCCTGCTCGATGCCCACGGACTGCCCTGGGAAGAAGGCACACACACCGCCGAACGCATTCTCGATGCGGACGAAGTGGTAAAAAGTCCCGGTATTCCCGACGATGCCCCCATGGTCAAGGCGTTGACCGAGAAGGGTATTCCCGTCATTTCGGAATTGGAGTTTGCCGCCCGCTACACCCAAGCGAAACTCCTCTGCATCACCGGTTCGAACGGCAAGACCACGACCACGTCGCTCATCTACCACATCCTGCGCGAAGCGGGCTATAACGTGGAACTCGCCGGCAATATCGGCCGCTCCATGGCCTTGCGCGTGGCAGAGAACGACGAAAAGGGCGATCCCGACTGGTTTGTGCTCGAAATCTCCTCCTTCCAGCTCGACAACATGTACGATTTTCGCGCGAATATCGCCGTGTTGCTCAACATCACCCCCGACCACCTCGATCGCTACGGCTTTGTGATGCAGCGCTACGTCGAATCGAAAATGCGCATCATCCGCAACCAGCAGCCCGAAGACTACTTCGTCTATTGGGCCGACGACGAATATGTGCCCGGCGAACTGGCGCGCCACGCACACGCAGCACAACTTCTGCCCTTTGCCGACCATCCGCGCAGCGGACTTGCCGCCTACGGCCGTGGCGCAGCGGGCGACGACAGCTATGGTTTCGGCGAAGGAGCGCAACTCGTTGTCGAAAAGCCCCGCGCTTTCGCGCAACAGCTTTCGCAACTCTCGCTCCCCGGCAAGCACAACCTCCGCAACTGTCAAGCCGCAGCCCTCGCCACCCTCGCCGCCGGAGTCGATGTCGAAACCCTCGCCCGCTGTCTTTCCGATTTCCCGGGCGTCGAACACCGATTGGAACGCGTCGGCAACTTCGACGGGGTGAACTATATCAACGACTCAAAGGCCACGAATGTCGATGCCTGCTTCGTGGCACTCGACGCACAAACCGCCCCCACCGTGCTCATTGTCGGCGGACTCGACAAAGGCAACGACTACACCACCCTCCACGACCTCGTGCAGCGCAAATGTCGCGCCCTCGTCTATTTGGGAGCCGACAACGCCAAACTCCACGAAGCCTTCGATGCGTTGGCCGAAGCCAACGGCATTGCCATTGCCGACACCCACAACATGGCCGACTGCGTCGCCGCCTGCCGACGCTTGGCACAAACCGGCGACACCGTGCTCCTTTCGCCCTGCTGTGCCTCGTTCGACCTCTTCAAGAATATGGAAGACCGCGGCGAACAATTCAAAAACCTCGTACGCGGCGCGTAAGATCATCCTCCTTTTGCCCTTTCCATTATGTCCATCACCATTCCCAAACGCCCAAAAAGATATTTTGTCGGCGACTTTGCCGTGTGGGCCGTCTTCTTTAGCCTCTGCATCATCTCGCTCGTCGAGGTCTACAGTGCAGGAACCTACCTGGCCATCGAAGCGCACAGTTATTTTTCACCGCTGGTGAGACAGATGTCCTATTTAGCGTTGGCTGCACTCGCTGCTTTTGTGGTGCAATTCATTCATTTTCGCTACGTCTATCATTTGGCTTTGCTCGGTGGACTCGCTTCTTTTGTTCTGCTTCTTTCCACCTACTTCATCGGACAGAACATCAACAACGGTACGCGCTGGATTTCTATTTTCGGTTTGAGCATTCAACCCTCCGAACTCAACAAACTCTGCGTCATTCTTTATGCCACGGCCTTCATGGCCAACGCCCAAAAGCCCGATGGGACCACCCGAAAAGTCGCTTTTTCGGTTCTTTTCCCCACTTTTGTTTCGTTTGCCATGATCGCCCCGCAGAATCTCTCGACGGCGCTGCTGCTTGTGGTCTCTGTTTTCGCCATCCTCTTTATCGGCAATGTGCCTTGGCGCAACTTCTTGAAAAGTATCGGCATATTTAGTGTCATGTCCGTCATCATGCTCGCCGGATTGTGGCTCTACTATGGTCCGAACAGTACCGCGACGCAACGCTTCACCACGTGGGAGTCTCGACTGGAGAAAAAGGAAGATCGCCCGAAAGATCCGCGCGAATTTGTGGTCACTGACAAGAACCGCCAAGTCACGCACGCCAACATTGCCTTCGCGAGCAGCAACGTCTACGGCAGGGGTCCCGGCAACTCAGTGCAACGCGACTACCTGGCCGCGGCCTATTCCGATTTCATCTTCGCCATTATCGGTGAAGAACTCGGACTCGCGGGCTGTTTTCTCGTCGTGCTCCTCTACATGATTCTTTTTGTGCGCACCTACTATATCGCCAAGCAATGCGCCGGGAGGGCACCGGCCTTCATTGTGATGGGCATTGGCACGATCCTGCTCATACAAGCCTTTGCCAACATGGCCGTGGCCGTTGGTTTGGTGCCCGTCACCGGACAACCGCTGCCTTTGGTGTCCAAAGGCGGTTCGTCCAACTTGATTACCGGCATCTATTTCGGCATCATTCTTTCCATCAGCCACTACGCCCGCACTTGTCAAGCCGAAAAAGCGGCTAAAAACGATCCCGAAGCCTAACCCCTTCCTCACCATGTCTCGACTCCTTGCCCTCATCTTCGCCTGCATCCTGCTCTTTCCCCTCACCGGCCGAGCACGGCGCGAAACGCGTGTGGAGTTTGTCACCACCGCCGGCAATTTCACCGTGCGTCTCCTCCCCGACACGCCGATTCATTCCCGTCATTTCGAACAGTTGGTGCGAGCCGGCTACTACGATGGGTTGCTCTTCCACCGCGTCATCCGCGATTTCATGGTGCAGGCCGGCGATTCCACCTCCCGGCAGGCAGCTCCCGGCACCCTCTTGGGCGAAGCCGACCGCAAAGAAACCCTCCCGCCGGAATTCGATCTCCCCTATCACTATCATCGCCGCGGGGCTCTGGCCATGGCGCGCGAGTCGGACGATGTGAACCCCGGTCGGCGCAGCAGCGCAACGCAGTTCTACATCGTTTGGGGCAAGACCTTCACGCCGGCTCGCCTTGCCCCGGTTCGGGCACGCGTCGATGAGGCCACCGGTCAGGAAGGTTCCATCACAACGGCCATGGCCGAAGAATATGAACACACCGGCGGCGCACCGCATCTCGACGGTCAATACACCGTGTTCGGCGAAGTGGTGAAAGGCCTTTCGGTGATCGACAAAATACAACGCGTGGCGACCGACGCCAACGACCGCCCGCTCGAAGATGTGCGCATCCTCTCGGCGCGCGTGGTGGGAAAGAAGCGCTGAGGCGCCGCTCTTCGCGCACCACACCCGGGGGCTCGTCCTCTTTGCCCCGCACTAGGCTCCTGTGGTGCACGACGCGCCGATACGCTGCGTCTGCCACCGCACGATTCCTCTCCACTTCTCGTCGCCCTCGCACCTCCTCGGTGGTGCGGGGGCGGCGTTTTTTGTTGCGCACCGCGCTTGGACTTCCACGTTGGGGCACTGTCGCTCGATCGTTGTCCCGGTCCCTCGAAATACCCGCCGTGTTCGGCAGGCAAGCGCCCTTTCTCGCTTGCCCATGCTGCGACTCGCGGTACATCGAGCGCCTCAGCGTGCGAAAACATGGGCTGTTGCGGAAAAAAGCGCACGGCTTTTGCCGAAAAGTCCACCGTTTTTCGCGCAAACTCGCCCACTTTTCATGAGAACAAGCTGCGCCCTCCAAAAAAGGCGGTAAAGCGGAACTTCAAGTTCCCAAGCGCTGACTTAGACGTGCCACACTTTCCTCTCACCGGCCGATCAGTCGAAGGGCGAAATTCCCCGCTTTCCGGCAGCGAGCGGGCACGCTTCGCGGCAGACCGACCACTTTGCGCCAAACGACACCGCACAAGCGCACACCCTCCACCACTCTTTCCCCTTTCCCTTCTGACGAACCCTAAAAATCAAGAAGCCTGCAGCCTTCCTCTTCCGCACATTCACCGAAAAGTCCACCCCAAATGGCGCCTTACTTCGCCCAAAACACCAGGTGAAGAGAAATCTGTCCAATAAAATCCCTTATTACAATGCTTGCTTTTCAAAAATACATTTATTACCTTTGCAGCATATCCAATACAACAAAGCAGCTTTTCCGAACGGGCGAAGAATTGTTTGAACAAGCCCGTTTGAAAAAAAATACTGTTCATTCCACTATTCATTCTTTTACTACAATGAAGAAACTCTCTCTCGCTCTTGTAGCCCTGTCAGCTCTCCTTTTCACGAGCTGCGCAACGATTGCCACGCCCGCAGGTATGGGTGCGCTCTACACCGACATGCAATCCGGTGAAACTGCCACCTCTAACACTGTTGGTAACAAAGTAGGTACCGCAGAAGCGACGAATCTCCTTGGCCTTTTGGTCATGGGTGACGCTTCGATCAACACCGCGGCCAAAAGAGCCGGCATCAAGAAGATCAGCCACATCGACTGCCAGAAGACCAACCTCTTAGGCATCTTCTCCAAGTACACAGTTTTCGTATACGGCGAATAAACCGACTGACGAAAATCCCACCCTGTTTACGAGGTCGCAGAGGCGTTGTCTCAGCGACCTCGCATTGCTTTTCCATCGGTGGGCGGTTCTCGCCCATCCTCACCCCATCAGCCCTACCCCATTGCGATGAAACGATATTTTCTGACCACACTTTTCTTCCTTCTTGCCGCTTTCGCCCCTCTGCAGGCGGAGAATTACCTCAAATACATCGTTTCACGACCCGCCGAACGGGGAATGCTTTATTTTGTGTTGCCCAGCCAAGCGGAATGCCGAGAAGAAGGTGCCCACAAGGGGAGCAAACTCACCTTCGACGTCACGTATATTAGCCCCGGCGATTCGCTGAGGCTCAACGCTTCGTTGCTCCTTCCGCAAATACAAAAGGTGGATAGCCTCACTTTTCGAGATACCCAAGGAAAGAACCATACCTTTCCCACCGAACGGCTGTACTTAGAGCCGCGGAAATCGAAATGGGAACTGCGGCTTTCCATACAGGTGCCCTATGCTTTGTGGCAAACTTTACTCAGCGCACAGACGCCTTTGACCTTCCGCTTCAGCCACAAAGGCCAACCGGTGGTCAACTACAGTTTCTCCGACAAAGCGTGGCGCCGGCAACAAGGCATTTATCAGCTGATCGAACAGATGAAAAATGACTAAGTCGTCTGCCGGCCATGTACGGCCGCTTGCCTTCTTACAACCTACAGCCTCATCGTCGCACAGACGCTGGGGCTGTTGGCATTTTAAGGAGTGAAGCGCGGCTGCGGCGCTCACCCGGCCGATTTGCCCGCGCAACGTGGTGACGAGAAACACCGCGTCGAGGCGAAAAATGGGCTTGCAGCCGCCTGCCGAGGGTGGTTTCTCCTCACCGCAAGCGGCAGAGAAAAGAGAAATGCTCCGCTTTTCGCCCACCGCAGTGCCTTTCCTGCACACAACAGCCACGCGCCGGTCGGTTCGACACCACAAACGGACGCACTTCCACAAGGTGCCGAAACGAAAGGGGCCATTTTGCCATATCGACCTAAAAAACACCGAAGTGAAGTGAGAGAAAGTCATTTTTTTTTCCGATATTTGCCCCAATAACTCTCATACTCAATTCCCACTTCACATGAATCGAAAAATCACTCACGCGCTCTTGTTGGCGGCAGTGCTCTCTTGCAGTGCAGCACAGGCCGACAATCGCCCGATGCCCGGATTCCGTTACGACCGCAACGTGACGGCACCTACCGGCAAAGAGTGGGAAGATCCTACGATGCCCGCGCTCAACAAGGAGCGCCCGCACGCGTGGTTCTTCTCTTTTGCCGACGAAAAGCAAGCCCTCAACGTCTTGCCTGAATCTTCCCCCTATTGGAAAAGCCTCGACGGCGAATGGAGCTTCAACTGGGTGGGCAACCCCGGTGAGCGCCCCACGGATTTCTACAAGACCAACTACGACATTTCGGGTTGGGACAAGGTGCAGGTGCCCATGAACTGGAACGTGGTCGGCATTCAAAAGGACGGTACGCAGAAATACGGCACACCGATCTACACCAACCAGCGGGTGATTTTCCAACACAAGATAGCTGTCGGTGACTGGAAAGGCGGCGTGATGCGCGAACCGCGCAAAGACTGGCCCACCTTCAAGCACCGCAACGAAGTGGGTTCCTATCGTCGCACCTTCACCGTGCCCGCCGAATGGGACGGACGTGAGGTGTATCTCAACTTCGACGGCGTCGATTCGTTCTTCTACCTCTATATCAACGGCCGTTACGTGGGTTTCTCGAAAAACTCGCGCAACCTCGCTTCGTTCGATATCTCGCCCTATCTCGTGAAAGGCGAGAACACGGTGGCCGTTGAGGTCTATCGTAACAGCGACGGCTCGTTCCTCGAAAGCCAAGACATGTTCCGCCTCCCGGGTATCTTCCGCACCGTCGCCCTCACGGCGAAACCGAAGGTACAAGTGCGCGACGTGGTGGCCATTCCCGACTTCGATGCCAACTTGGTGAACGCTTCGCTCAACATCACCGCTTCGGTGGCCAACCTCACCAAGAAGGACGTCAAAGGCCTGCGCGTGGACTACAAACTCTACGAGAAAGCCCTCTACGGCGAAGCCACTACCCCCGTGAAAGGTGCGGAGGCTTCAGTACCCGTTGCCGTGAACAAGAACGGAGAAACGGACGCCAAAGTGGTGCTCCAAGCCGGTGCGCTCGTGAAGAAGTGGAGTGCCGAAGCTCCCTGGCGCTATGTCCTCGTGGGTGAGCTGAAAGACGCCAAAGGACGTGTGCTCGAAACCTTCTCGACTGTAGTGGGTTTCCGCAAAATCGAAATCAAAGAAACGGCCGCAGCCGACGATGAGTTTGGCAAGGCGGGACGTTACTACTATCTCAACGGCAAGCCCATCAAAATGAAGGGCGTTAACCGCCACGAGACGAGCCCCGAGCGCGGACACGCCATCACACGCGAACAAATGGAGCGCGAAGTCATGCTGATGAAGCGCGCAAACATCAACCACGTGCGCAACAGCCACTACTGCAACGACCCCTATTGGTACTACCTGGCCGACAAATATGGCATCTACCTCGAAGATGAGGCCAACCTCGAGAGCCACGAATACCACTACGAAAAAGAATCGTTAAGCCATGTGCCGGAGTTCCGCGACCAACACGTGGCGCGCAACCTCGAAATGGTGCACGCCACCGTGAACCACCCCTCGGTGTGCATCTGGAGCTTGGGCAACGAGGCCGGCCCCGGCAAGAATTTCGTAGATGCCTATAACGCCATCAAGGAATTCGACAAGAGTCGCCCCGTACAATACGAGCGCAACAACGAAATCGTGGACATGGGCTCGAATCAGTACCCTTCTATCGGATTGACCGAGCACATCGCGCAGGGCACCGACAAGGGATACAAATATCCGTTCCACATTTCGGAGTATGCCCACTCCATGGGTAACGCAGTCGGCAACTTAGTTGACTATTGGAACATCATAGAGAGCAATAACTTCATCATGGGCGGTGCCATTTGGGACTGGGTGGATCAAGCGATCTACAACTACACGCCCGACGGCACGCGCTATTGGGGCTACGGCGGCGACTTCGGCGACAAACCCAACGACGGTATGTTCTGCATGAACGGAGTGATGCGCCCCGACCTCACCCCGAAGGGACAATACTACGAGGTCAAGAAGGTGTATCAGAACGTGGGCGTGACCGGTGTGGACACGCGCGCCGGACGCATCGAGATCTTCAACAAAAACTACTTCACCAACCTCGCCGGCTACGACATTCGCTGGTCGCTCTACGCAGACGGTCGCCCCGTTGAGGGCATGATCAACCGTCCGCTCACCGAAACGCGCCTCACCCTCGGGCCTCGCGAACGAAAGAACTACACGCTCGACTACGGCAACTATCGTTTCGACCCGACGAAGGAGTATTTCGTGAAGATTCAGTTCTTGCTCGCCGAAAAGCAGCCCTGGGCCGACAAGGGCTACGTGCAAATGGAAGAACAGCTCCCCGTGAGCGAAGCTTCTCCCGCACCTTCTGTCGCTTCCGCGCAACAAGGTCGCGTGGCACAGCCTACGGTGGAAGGAAATCTCGTGAAGGTGAGCGGAAAGGGCTACGAAATGGCCTTCGACAAGCTCACCGGCCGCCTCCACTCCCTCAACTACGGCGGACAAACGGTCATCAAACCCGGATTTGGCCCCAAGCTCGACGCCTTCCGCGCCCGTACCGACAACGACAACTGGATGGATTATCGCTGGCCTCAGCTCGGTCTGCACAATCTCAAGGACAAAGCCACCGCTTTCTCACAGCAGCTTTTGAAAGACGGCACGTTGCGTCTCAGTTTCACCGTCGAAAGCCAAGCTCCCTACGGCGGATACGACAATTACTCGAACACTGACCGCGATCAAGACGAGGTTTACAAGATTGTGGACGACAAGTCGAAGCCTTTCGGCCCCGATGATTTCAAATTCACCACGAATCAGATCTACACCGTCTATCCCGATGGTAGTGTCGAGCTGCAAAGTTACATCACCTCCAACAACGCGCAAGTACAGCTCCCTCGCATCGGTTATGCCATGGAGTTGCCGAAGGAATTGAACCGCTTTGCCTACTACGGCCGCGGCCCGGTGAACAACTACCGCGACCGCAAGACAGGACAGTTCGTCGAAGCGCACGAAGGCCTCGTGGGTGAGCAAGACATCATGCTGCCCAAGCCCCAATCGATGGGCAACCGCGAAGATGTGCGCTGGTGCGCACTCACCAACGCCCAAGGCAACGGCGTGGCCTTCGTGGCCGACGGTCAAATGAGCGCATCTGCGCTGCCTTGGAGCGCACTTGAGTTGATGGGTGCGGCACATCCGCATCAATTACCGGCTTCTACAGCCACACATCTCCACCTCGACGCGAAAGTCGCGGGACTCGGCGGCAACAGCTGTGGACAAGGCGGTCCGCTCAAGCCCGACTGCGTGAAGGGCGAGGGCTATCGCTTCGGTTTCCTTATTCGTCCCGTGACGAACGGCCAAACCGCGAGCGCAACCAAGGTTTCTCTTGCCGGCGGACGCCCCATTGCCATGACGCGCGGCGAAGACGAAAAACTTTCGTTCGTATCACCTGATGCCAACCGCACCATCGTTTACCGCATCAACGGCGGCAAACCGCAAGAATACAAGGCGCCCGTGCCCTTCCGCGACGGCGGTAAGGTGGAAGCTTGGTACAAGGACAACAAGGCGGCCGTGGCCACACAAACCTTCCACAAGATCGAAAACGTGCCCCTGAGCGTGCTCTTCTGCTCGAGCCAGGAAACCGGTGAAAACGGCATCGAACACATCATCGACAACGATCCTTCGACTTTCTGGCACACGATGTACTCCGTCACCGTGGCACAATATCCCCACTGGGTGGACTTCGACGCCAACAACACGAAGCTCATGAAGGGCTTTGTCTACGTGCCCCGTCAGGACGGTCCCAACGGCCGAATCAAGAACTACGAGATCTACGTGAGTCAAGACGGCAAAAACTGGGGTTCGCCCATCGCCAAGGGCACCTTCCCCAACGGTTCGAAGCAACAGCGCGTCGATTTCGCACAACCGGTGCGTGCTCGCTACATTCGCTTCAAGGCGCTTTCGAGCCAAAACGGACAAGACTTCGCTTCGGCAGCAGAATTCATACTGATCGCCGACTGATCCGCGCCGCCTATCGGCAGTAAACAGCAAATCCCCCCGCAACTCCGGTTGCGAGGGGATTATTTTTTGCGCCTACACGCGCGTTTTTACTCCCAAACGGGGAAATACCCACCAAAAGTCCACGAAGAACACAGCAAGGAGGAAAAGACGCGTTATAAAGCCGTGGACATTCAATCCTCGGGCGTGGGTTTCGTTTCCGCGGCGGTGGAGGTCGGAAAAGCCGCCCGAATGTTTCGCATCAAGCCCTCGTACTTCGCGCGCTTGACAGCCGAACCTTTGAAGAGCGCGCGGTACTGTTCGACCGTAAGGCCGCGCCAATCGTCGCGCGACATGGCCGCCAAAGCCGCAGAGGGGTAGAATTCCGCCACATCGGTGGGGACGGAGAGCCGATTCCACGGACAGCAGTCGGTGCAGCGGTCGCAACCGTAGAACATGTGCCCCAGTTTTCGGCCGGTGCCCTCGGGGAGCGTCTCGCCGCGGTACTCAATGCTGAGATACGAGAGGCATTTGCGCGCGTCGAGACCGAGTTCTCGGCTCAAAGCCTGCGTGGGACATACGCGCAGGCAGCGATCGCAGGTGCCGCACTGCGATTCCACGGGGTGGTCGTAGGTCTCGGCGGCGAAAGGCAGGAAGAGTTCGCCCAGGAAGAAGCGACTGCCGGCGCCGGGAATGATGAGTTGCGTGTTTTTCCCGATCCACCCGAGCCCCGACCGCCAAGCCCAGTAGCGTTCGTCCACGGGGGCGGTGTCGGTGAAGGCGCGCGCGGTGGAAAAGACGGCCTCGGCGTCTACACCGCCCACGCTTTCGTAGTGCGCACGCAGCGTGTTGAGGAGCGCGAAAAGGCGCGATTTCATCACCTCGTGGTAGTCTTGACCGCGGGCATAGCGGGCAATGGACAAACGACGCGGACGGCCGTCGGCACCGAGGGGATCGGGCGTGTGGTAGTTGAGCGCGACGGACACAATGGTGCGCACGCCCTCGACCAACAGGCGCGGATCGCGGCGTTTCTCCTCGTTGCGCGCCAAATAGCTCATCTCGCCGTGACATCCCTCGGCGAGCCAGCGCTCGCGGCGGGCGACATGCGCGGCATCCATGGGCTCTGCGGGCGAAAGTCCGCAGGCAACAAAGCCGAGGCGCTGTGCCTCGGCTTTGATGTATGCGGGAGAAAGAAGATAATCGGACATGGCTGTTGATTTACTCGGGAACTTTCGCGAGAAAGTCCCCACGTTTCGGCCACAAAAGCTGCGGAGTGTTCGACAAAGCTGTGGACTTTTCAGCGGAAGACGCGAACAATGCGCTCGGCGTTCACCACGGGGCGGAACCACCGGTGCAGTTGTGCCTCAAATCGGCTGAACGAACGAGCACTGTCGGGCACTTTGCCGAGAAAAGCGGCGAATTCATCGACGAGGGGGCTATTCGAAGACCTTAAAGGTATAGCCTTCGGCCAGCAACCACTCGATGGATTGTGGCAGGGCGGTGCGGAGTTTGTCGATACTCTTCAGACTGTCGTGAAAAGTGATGATGCTGCCGGGACGGGCATAGCGGCGCACGTTGGCAAACACCTCGTCGGCATTGAGCCGCGTGGAGTAATCGCGCGTAACGACGTCCCACATCACCACTTTGTAGTGACGAAGGATGGCAAAATACTGCTTCCACTTCATCCAGCCGTGGGGCGGTCGGAAAAGATCGGTGTGCAGATATTCGTTGGCCCGCTCCACATTGCGCACATACGAGCCGATGCCGTGCAAATGGCCGCTGATGTGGTTGAAAGTGTGGTTGCCCAAACGATGGCCGCGGGCTTTGACCATTTCAAACACGTCGGGATGCTTGCGAATGTTGTCGCCCACCATGAAGAACGTGGCCTTCACGCCGTAGCGGTCGAGGACATCGAGCACCCAAGGGGTGGCTTCGGGGATGGGGCCGTCGTCGAAAGTGAGATACACCGCGCGTTCCGAAGGATCCATCCGCCACAAAGCGTGGGGATAGAGCCAACGGAGAAAAAAGGCGGGTTGTTCGATAATCATGCGCGGAGCAATAGATTAGTATTCTGCTCCTTCCTCGGCATCCTCGGGCAGATAGCGTTGCGCATCGGCGGCGCGGCGCGCGTTCATCGCAGAGATCAATACACGGCCGGCAGGAGTGCCTGCGAGGACATCGGCACGCTTCTTATAGTTCTCGATGAGCGATGACTTGCAGGCCTGCAAGCCGTCGAGGGCCATGCCCAGAATTTCATATTGCTGCATGATGTCGCCGGACATCGACGAGAGGCGATTCTCGGAGAAGCTGTTGTACCAGTCGAAATAAGCCAAGGCACGATCGGCCACCGACTTCAAAATGGCTTCAGCCTCCTTGGTCTTACCCAATTCGCGGTAGCATTCGGGCATCATAAGCAAGTGTTTCTTCGTATCGATGCCGAGCGACCACACTTCGTAGGGCACTTGGCTCGGGGGCAGCACTTGTTCGCACTTTTGCAAGACCTTCAAGGCCTTGTCGCGCTTGCCTTCCATGAGGAGTTGCTGCGCCAACTGCGCCATGCGCAGGCGATGGGTGTAGCAGGGGCGCATCACGGTTTGATCGACGTAGACTTTCGGATCGGCCACGTTGCCGTAGCGGAACTTGCGCATGAAGTTGTCGTACATGCGCTCCGAATCGGTGCCACCGCTACCCACATTGAAGGGGGTGATGCGGGCGGCGAGGCCTTCGAGCATCAAGTAGTTGTCCAAACCGGCTTGGTTGTCGCCGCCGAGCGTGGTGCTCATGTAGAGCGGGCGCGTCCAATTGTGGTGAGCCAGCATTTCGTAGACCATCATCTCGCTCTTGGTGAGCATGCGCTTGCCGCGAAGGGAGATGTGCATCTTCTCGGGGATGCTGTCCTTGCCGTGGGGGAGCTTCATGCCGCTGCGCAAAACGGCGGCTTTGTCGACCGTCAGCACGATGGAGTCGGTGGGAACGCAGGCAATCTCGGGATTGCGCACGAAATTGTCGATGATATACTGCAGTTCGAAGGGATCGTCTTTTTTACCCTGCGCTTGGAAATCCTTTTTGAGCACCAAGAGCTGTTCTTTCAGCTCGGGGCGCACCATGAAGGCGTCGTGTCCCATGTTGTCGACGTACTCCCAACGCTTCCAAGTGATGGGCAGTGAGGGACTGTTCCACGCCGGACGGCGCATTTGGTCGATATACCAGTCGGTTTGCAGGTAGGAGAGGTTGCAAACGCGGGCGTCGGTGCGCTTGCCTTCCACATCTTGGCCGTACCAAAGGGGGAAGGTGTCGTTGTCGCCGTTGGTGAAGATGACGGGGTTGCCCTTTTCATCGAGCGAATAGAGGTAGTTCATGCCAAAGTCGCGGGCGGCGGTGCGACCGGAGCGGTCGTGGTCGTCCCAAGTCTGGCTGACCATTTGCAAAGGCACGGCGAGTGCCACAACCGATGCGATGCCGGCGGCGGCGAGATGGGGCAATTTGCCGAAACGACGCAGACCTTCGACGAGAGCGGCGATGCCCAAGCCGATCCAAATGGCAAACGCGTAGAAAGAACCGGCATAGGCGTAGTCACGTTCGCGCGGTTCGCTCGGGGTTTGGTTCAAATAGAGGATAATAGCCAAACCGGTCATGAAGAAGAGGAAGAAGACAACCCAGAACTGCTGGATGCCTTTCTTGCCGCGGTAGGCTTGCCAGAACATGCCGAGGAGTCCGAGCAACAAGGGCAGGCAGTAGAAGACGTTGTGCCCCTTGTTTTCGCGCAGATCGGCGGGGAGTTTCGACTGATCGCCGTAGAGGGCGTTGTCAATGAAGGGAATACCGGTGATCCACTGGCCGTGTTCGAGTTCGCCGTAGCTTTGAATGTCATTCTGACGGCCGGCAAAATTCCACATGAAGTAGCGCCAGTACATGAAATTCACCTGGTAGGAGAGGAAGAAGCGGAGGTTGTCCCACTGCGAGGGCATTTCGCCGGTGAAATCGTAGGCTTGGCCGTCATATTGTCCGTGAACTTCCACGGGATGCGTGTCCACACCGCCCAACCATTGCTGATAGAGGCCGGCATGGGCGCGGGAGAACATGCGGGGGAAGAGCATTTTCTGCGCAGAGGGGTAGACGGGCTGGCCGGTCACCTCGACAATGTCGTACTTGTCGGGCTCGTTGGCATTTTTCTTCTCATGACGCTGCACACTTTCCTCCTTGTCGTAACCCACAGCTTGCGAGGTAAAGGCTTGACCATAGAGGAGGGGTTTCTGACCGTACTGCTCGCGGTTCAGGTAAGTGCCGAGCGAGAAGATGTCTTCGGGCGAGTTTTGATCCATCGGCGTGTTTTGCGCCGAACGCAACACGATGAGTGCGTAGGACGAATAGCCGATCATGAGCATCAACATGCAGAGCAACGAGGTGTTGAGCGCGCGCTTGCGCACCACATATTGGCCGTTTTTCTTCCACTGCAGGAGGAACCAAAGTGCGCAGAGCACAACGGCACCGAGCAACAAGGGCATAACGTAGCCTTTGCCGTAGAACGGAATGCCCAGCATGCCCACACTGGCGAGATAAAGCGCCACGGTGCGCACACGATTGCTTTGGAGCGTCGACCACAAGGCGGCGCTGACTACGCCGATCAACACGAGGATGTAGATGATCATACCGCTGTTGAACGGCAATCCCAGCACATTGACGAAGAAAAGCTCGAACCATCCGCCCACTTTCACAATGCCGGGCACGACACCATAGAGGACGGCAGCCACCAACACGACGCTGAGGCCGAGTGCCATCAGCGAACCTTTGAGGTTGGCATCGGGGGTTTTCTTATAATAATAGACCAAAACGATGGCCGGCAAGCACAGCAGATTGAGCAAGTGCACACCGATGGACAAACCGGTGAGGTAGAAAATCAACACAATCCAGCGATCGGCGTGCGGAGAGTCGGCATTGTCTTCCCATTTGAGGATGAGCCAGAACACCAAGGCCGTGAACATCGACGAATAGGCGTAGACTTCGCCCTCGACGGCGGAGAACCAGAAGGTGTCGCTCCACGTATAGGCCAAAGCACCGGCCACACCACTGGCCAAAATGGTCAGCGTTTGGCCGAGGGTTTCGACCACGCCGTCGGTGCAAAGCAACTTACGCGTCAAATGCGTGATGCTCCAGAACAAGAACAGGATGCAGAATGCCGAGAGCAGGGCGCTCATTACATTGATCCAGTAGGCCACTTGCTCGGGACCCGAAGCAAAGAGCGAAAAGAACTTGCCCGTGAGCATAAAGAAGGGTGCTCCGGGCGGGTGACCCACTTCAAGCCGATAGGCCGTAGTGATGAACTCCGGACAATCCCAGAATGATGCGGTGGGCTCGACCGTGGAAACGTAGGTAAAGGCGGCCACTAAGAAGACCAACCAACCCACGACGTTGTTGAGGAGTTTGAATTGTTTCATTTCACACGTAAGTGACTAATGCTAATGATGCGTTTTGTTGCTGATTGAAGATCGCTGTGTGCGCCGATACGGCACAGCGACGAAGCATTTCGCCGCCACCGATGGGCACTATTTCGTGCAAAAATACAAATTACCACGGACTATTTCGATTATGCATACGCTTTTTTCCGACGGCTCTTCCCCTGATAATCAGAAAATAAG
This sequence comes from Prevotellaceae bacterium, assembly GCA_015257125.1. GTDB lineage: Bacteria > Bacteroidota > Bacteroidia > Bacteroidales > Bacteroidaceae > Alloprevotella. The sequence continues at coordinate 77,578 of JABZKU010000002.1, forward strand.
CGCGCTGCGTCGCCCGTTTTTCGCGTTTTTAGACCTGGCTCCACCACTCTTCGCTCGATGAAATCGGCCAAAATGAAATGGTCTTTGGCTTTTTGCACAAAAAGTCCTACTTTTGTCCTCATCGCACGGCAAAGATCTTTTTTTCGCCGATCCTTGCCGTCGCCGTTTCACACTAACGCGCCATGCCATGGAAGCTCTTTTACATTACGCTTGGCAGCACCGGCTCTTTCTCCCCGAGCCGATGCGCACTGTCGACGGCCTTTCGCTCGAAATCATCGACACGGGACTGCACAACCACGATGCGGGCCCCGATTTCTTCAACGCCAAAATCAAAATCGGCGGACAGCTGTGGGTCGGTAACGTCGAAATCCACGAACGATCGTCTGATTGGTACAGACACGGCCATGAAACCGACGAAAACTACAACAATGTGGTGCTGCACGTGGTACGCATCGCCGATTGCACCGTCGAAACGGCCAACGGACATGCCTTGCCCCAGTGGGAAATAGCGGTACCCGAAACACTGACTGCGCAGTTCGAAGCCTTGTGCACCGCACCACACTACCCTCCTTGCCGCGAAACGCTCGAAACCATCGATGATTTCGCACGAAAAGCATGGCTCTGCGCGCTCACCGTCGAACGGCTCGAAGAAAAAACGGAACGCATCTTATATTGGCTTCGAGAAACAGCGGGAGATTGGGAACGCACGTTCTTCATCACGCTGGCGCGCGCCTTCGGCTTCGGGAAAAACAGCGAAGCCTTTCAACTTTGGGCGGCGACCCTCGATCCGCAGCACATGGCCAAGCACCGGGACAACGCTTTTCAAATAGAAGCGCTCTTTTTCGGCCAAGCCGGACTCCTCGACGCCGAAGCGACGCCTGCACATCAGCACGACGAACATTTCCAACAACTCGAAAAAGAATATCACTTTTTAAGACAGAAATTTGTAATCTCGCCGATTTCATCGAGCGAATGGCGATTTCTAAGGCTTCGTCCGCAGAATTTTCCGCATGTTCGGCTGGCTCAAATGGCTGCGCTTTACGTATCGGGGCATTTATCGTTCGATGCAGTGAGAGAGTGTGAGGAACTCGACGAACTGCGTAACAAATTCGTTTTCAACACACTACCCTATTGGAAAACGCATTATACATTCGGCAAAAAAGAGGAGAAATCAGCGAAAAAGATTGACATTTCAAAAAGTAGCAGCCAGATAAAAAATGCCGATTCCATCGAATTAGCACCTTCTTGTGAGCCGGAAACACCGACAAGCGAGAAAAAAACACGCCGCACAGCACATCGCGGCGAAAAAAGACACGATGCTTGTCTTTCACGCAACTCGATCGACCTTTTGTTTATCAATGCAGTCATTCCTTCCCTATTTGCCTACGCGCGTACACACCATGACGACGAACGTGCTGCACGTGCGCTCGAATGGCTCGAGCAACTGCGGGCGGAAAGCAATGCAACGGTGCGGGCTTGGCACGAAGCGGGACTCACCGCGCGACATGCAGCCGACTCGCAGGCGCTGCTCCAACTAAAACAACACTACTGCGATCGCAAAGATTGTCTACGCTGTCGCTTCGGTGCCTGTTTTATGCGCGCCGCTCACCGATAATATTTTGCACTCGCCTCCTATCTCCGTTGTTGCTTACTCTCTCACACATTTTTTCTTTGCGCTGCGCCGAAAACAGCTATTTGTGCTTCTCATCGAAGGCAGTCTGCGCAAAAACGCTGCGAATGTAAACGCGTCGCTGCGAAACGCAAGCAGTGCAACCGGTCGCATTGTCGGTAAAGGCTCGCCGAGAGTCGCGCATAACTACGCGCGTAGCACAAAAAAGTCGGCCGTTTTTCAGAAAAAGTCCCCAACTTTCGCGCAAAACTCCCCTGCTTTTTCCAACATAACTCTCCCGTTATAAATACGCTTATTATGGATTTCATCTTCTCCTTCCCCATGCGCGTTCGCGATTACGAATGCGATATTCAAGGCATCGTGAACAATGCCAACTATCTACACTACCTCGAAGTGGGACGCCACGAATTCATCGAATCGCGCGGCGTAGAATTTGCCGATCTTCATCGCCGCGGCATCGATGTGGTCGTGGCGCAGGCCGAAATCAAGTTCAAACGCTCATTGCAACCGCGCGATCACTTCGAAGTGCGCGTGGCAGTCGAAAAACGAGGATTGCGCTACACCTTCCACCAAGAGATTGTGCGCTCGGCCGACCCGCTCCGCGCGGCAACCGACACGTCTTATGCCAAACCGGTCTTGTGCATTCGTGCACAAACGGACATTGTGGCGATTGTCGACGGCCGATTGTCAGATTGTGCGGAACTCAACGAAAAATTTGGCCTCTGAAGCGAAAAACTTTCAGACACCCTTTTCCTCCCTCGCAACGCGGTGCAATCGTTCATAATGTCCGATTTCATCGATGAGCAGTTCTTTACCCCTTCGCGGTGCTTTGACTTTCAGGGCCCGAAGGGGCTTTTTCATCCCCCGCGGGACGCAGCGTGCCGATCGCTTATCTGCCACAAAATCATTATCTTTGCATAGTTATGGATACGACTTTTCATTATGATGTCATCGTGATCGGCGCCGGACACGCCGGTTGTGAAGCCGCCTGTGCGGCTGCACGCATGGGTGCTCGCACTGTGGTGATCACGATGGACATGAACAAAATAGCCCAAATGAGCTGCAATCCGGCCGTCGGCGGCATTGCCAAAGGACAAATCGTCCGTGAGGTCGATGCGCTCGGCGGACAAATGGGTGAAGTGACGGATGCCACCGCCATTCAGTTCCGCATGCTCAACCGTTCGAAAGGACCTGCGATGTGGAGCCCGCGTGCCCAATGCGACCGCATCCGCTTCATCGCCGAATGGCGTCGACGTTTGGAAAACACCGACAACCTTGACATCTGGCAAGACGAAGTCACCGAAATCATCACGCAACATGGCGTGGCTTGTGGCGTACGAACGATTTGGGGTGCGGAGTTTCACGCCAAGTCCATCGTCATCACCGCCGGCACCTTCCTCAACGGATTGATGCACATCGGACGGAAAACCGTGGCGGGCGGACGTTGCGCCGAACCGGCTTCTACATTTCTCACCGACTCGCTCACTGCATTGGGCATCGACTCGCTGCGTATGAAGACCGGTACGCCGGTGCGCATCGACGCACGCTCGGTGCATTTCGATGAAATGGAGGTGCAACCCGGCGAAGACGACTTCCACCGCTTCTCTTTCCTCTCCGATCAACGTGCCCTCCCCCAACTCCAGTGTTGGACGTGCGAAACAAATGCCGAAGTACACCGCGTGTTGCGATCGGGATTGGAAGATTCGCCCCTTTTCAACGGACAGATCCAATCGATCGGCCCGCGCTATTGCCCCTCGATCGAAACGAAATTGGTCACTTTCGCCGGCCGCGAATCGCATCCCCTCTTCTTGGAGCCCGAAGGCATCGACACAAACGAGCTCTACTTGAATGGTTTTTCCTCGTCACTGCCGATGCACGTGCAAATCGAAGCGTTGAAACAGATTCCGTGTTTCCGCGATCTGCGCGTTTATCGCCCGGGCTACGCCATCGAATACGACTTCTTTCCCCCGACACAACTGCACCACACCCTCGAATCGAAAAAGGTCGAAGGCCTTTTCTTCGCCGGTCAGGTCAATGGCACCACCGGCTACGAGGAAGCGGCCGGCCAAGGTATGGTGGCCGGTATCAATGCCGCCCTGCGTTGCGCGGGAAATTCGTCCTTCACCTTGCGCCGCGATGAAGCCTATATCGGCGTTCTCATCGATGACTTGGTAACAAAAGGCGTAGACGAGCCCTATCGCATGTTCACTTCGCGCGCCGAATACCGCATCCTCCTCCGCCAAGACAACGCCGATGCGCGTTTGACCCCCTACGCCGAACGATTCGGCACCGCCACCGCGGAGCGTTGCGAACGATTCCACCGAAAGCAAACGACAGTCGACACCTTGCTCAACATCGCTCGCTCAACCAACCTCAAACCCGCGGAAGCGAATGCGCTTTTGGAGCGCTGCGAATCGCAACCGCTGAAGCACGGCGCGAAATTGTTCGAACTCATCGCGCGACCCGAGCTGCAAGCCGCCGACTTCCGTGACTTGCGCAACGTACCCGAAGTCGATGCTTTCTTCAACGCCCTCGATGCGCTGAGCAAAGACAAAGACGAAACGCTCGAAGCCGCGGAGGTGCTCATCAAATATGACGGTTACATCGCCCGCGAACGTCAGTTGGCAGACAAGATGCAGCGACTCGAAGACCTTAAGATCCGAGGAAAATTTGATTACAACGCCCTCACACAACTCTCTACGGAGGCGCGCCAAAAACTTTCTTCCGTCGATCCGGAAACCCTTGCGCAGGCTTCTCGCATCCCGGGTGTTTCGCCTTCCGACATTTCGGTGCTTCTCGTCCTTTTGGGACGTTGAGTCGTTCGAACCGCCCCTCCTTCTTTTTCTAAGAAAAGACGAAAGCCCAACACCCCCTCAACGACTTAGCACGGGGGGCTACACCTTTACTTCAACCTACGACGCAGTTTTCGCCGACCCAGGCCTCGTTTCTCGATGAAATCGGCTAAAATCGACGATTTTACCTGCGTTTCACGTGAAACAAACAACAAATATCAATCCCAATATCAGCGCTTTATGAAAAAAGAATTGTTGCTCGCGCATCTGCGAAACATTCCCGATTTCCCCAAGCCCGGCATCCAGTTCAAAGACGTCTCCACCCTCTTCAAAGACCGCACTTGCCTGAAAGAAATGCGAGAGGAATTGGTGCGCCTCTACGCCGATAAAGGCATCACCAAAGTGGTAGGAATCGAGAGCCGCGGATTCGTCATGGGCGGCATCCTAGCCGACGCTCTCGACGCCGGATTTGTTATGTGCCGCAAGCGCGGAAAACTTCCGGGCGACACGCGCACACAAACCTACGCCAAGGAATATGGCGAAGACACCATCGAAATTCACACCGACGCCTTCTCCCCCAATGACGTCGTGCTCATCCACGACGATCTGCTCGCCACGGGTGGTTCGATGAAAGCGGCCGTTGATCTCGTCGAATCCTTCGGCGTGAAGAAGATCTACATCAATTTCCTCATCGAACTCCGCATGGAGGGACTCGAAGGACGCGAATTTCTGGGCAACAAAGCAGACCTTACGACGCTGCTCACGCTCTACAATTAAACTTTGCCCCTATTGTCGGGACGTGTTGTCGCATCACAGCGAAACACGTCCCGTTTTCGTCGCTCCTCTCCCCTTCTTTCTCGATTTATCCCCCATTTCATCCGCATAAACTAACATGACGCACGAAGAACGCGAAGCTTTGGAAGCCTACCTCAAAGGGATTGTGCTCAACCTGCCCGAAAAGCCGGGCAGCTACCAATATTATGACGACGAGGGGACGATTATCTACGTCGGGAAGGCCAAAAACTTGAAGCGCCGTGTCTCTTCTTATTTTAATAAGGAGCAGCAAAGTCGAAAAACGGCCATGCTCGTTTCGAAGATCCGCAACATCACCTACACCGTGGTGAATTCGGAGGAAGATGCGCTCTTGCTCGAAAACTCCCTTATCAAGCAATACAAACCGCGCTACAATGTTTTGCTCAAAGACGACAAGACTTATCCTTATATTGCCGTCTCGAACGAATATCTTCCCCGCATCTTCAAAACACGCCACCGCGAACGCCGAGGAGCCACCTACTATGGTCCCTACAGCCACCTCCCCACGATGTATGCCCTGCTGGATCTCTGCCAACGCCTCTACCATCCGCGACCTTGCCACCAACCGATGACGGAAGAAGGCGTGCGCTCGGGGAAATACGACCTATGTTTGAACTACCACATCCGCAAATGCGCGGGTCCTTGCGTTCTCGGCAAACAATCTCACGAAGACTACATGCGCAACATCGAGGCTTGTCGCGAAATTCTCAAAGGACATACGCGCGAGGTAGCACAAAAACTGCGCGAAGAGATGGGATCTTTGGCCGAACAACTCCGCTTCGAAGAAGCCGCCGCTCTCAAGAAGAAGTATGATTTGGTGGAGAATTTCCGCGCGAAATCCGAGGTCGTATCGAATGTGAGCTACGATATCGACGTTTTCTCCATTGAAAGCGACGAAAAAATCGCCTTCATCAACTTCCTGCACGTCGTGAATGGGGCGATCACACAGTCTTTCACCTTCGAGTTCAAGAAGAAGCTCGATGAAACCGACGATACGCTGCTCGCCCTCGGCATTGTCGAGATGCGCGAACGCTTCTCTTCGCAATCACCCGAGATTGTGCTGCCCTTCCCGGTCGAATTGCCGGAGGGATATGCCAAACAAGTGGTGCCGCAAATGGGCGGTAAGCGCACCCTCCTCGACCTTTCGCGACAGAACGTGAAGCAATACAAGTTCGACCGCCTGAAACAGGCCGAAAAACTCAATCCCGAGCAGAAACAAGTGCGCCTGATGAAAGAAATACAGACGCAGCTGGGACTTCCTACCCTACCGATGCGCATCGAACTCTTCGACAACTCCAACATCTCGGGCGAAGATGCCGTGGCCGCCTGCGTGGTCTTCGAGAAACTCAAGCCCGCGAAGAAACTCTACCGCAAATTCCATATTAAAACCGTGGTGGGACCGGACGATTATGCCTCCATGCGCGAAGTTGTCGAGCGCCGCTACTCTCGACTGGCTGAAGAAGGAGAAGAACTCCCCGATTTGATCATCGCCGACGGTGGAGTCGGGCAAATGGAAGCCATTCGCGAAATCGTCGAAGACCGTCTCGGTCTGCAAATCCCCATCGCCGGTTTGGCCAAAGACAATCGCCACCGCACCCGCGAGATGCTTTTTGGCAATCCCCCCGTCTCGGTGTCCATTGCGCTCGACAGTCAACTATTTAAGCTCCTCACGCGCATGCAAGACGAGGTGCACCGCTTCGCCATCACCTTCCATCGACAACAACGCTCCAAACGACAAGCCTCTTCTGCCCTTGATGCTATCGTGGGTGTGGGCGAAAAGACCAAGAAGCAGTTGATCGCTCACTTCGGCAGCGTCAAACGCGTCAAAGAAGCGCCCATCGAGGCACTACAAGGCCTGCTCGGCGCGAAGCGAGGAGAGAACATTTATCGGCAATTGCACGAAGAAATCGAATAAAAACAGTAACTTTGCATATATGAGAGTCGTTCTTCAACGCGTAACTCACGCATCGGTCGGAATAGACGGTGCACTCCACAGTCAAATCGGAACAGGTTTGCTCGTTCTCTTAGGCATCGAGCCCATCGACACGCAGGAAGATGCCGATTGGCTCGTCAAAAAAATAGCGGCACTCCGCATCTTCGACGATGAAAACGGCGTGATGAACCGCAATGTGGTCGACGTCGACGGACAAGTCCTCGTGGTCAGCCAATTTACCCTGATGGCCTCTTATAAAAAAGGCAATCGTCCGAGCTATATTCGCGCCGCCCGCCCGGAAGTCGCTGTGCCGCTCTACGAATATTTCGTAGAACAAATGAACAAGACCACCGGTAAGCCCGTTGAAACGGGCGTTTTCGGCGCCGACATGCAAGTTTCTCTACTCAACAACGGCCCTGTGACCATCACAATGGACACACACAATAAAGAATAAGCGTTGTTGCGGCCTTACCCCACCATGAAATCTCATTTCTAACCCAGCCGCTGCACAGCAGTGACACATAATCAAGAATAGATATGTCTGAACATCACCATTGTGACTGTGAACACGGCCACGACCACGAAGCAAACATTTACGAACAGGCTTTTGCCAAGTACGACCTCAACCTCAACGACGAAAAAGTAGCGCAAGACGTGCACGAACTCGTTGCCAATCATCGCGAGCAATACAATACGCCCGAAGTACTCCGCACCTTGCTCTCGACCATTGAGCTGACTACGCTCACCGTGACCGACTCGCACGAAAATGTCCTGCGCTTTACCGAAAGCGTAAACCGCTGGAGCGATCAACATCCCGACCTTCCGCCTTTGGCCACCATCTGTGTTTATCCTAACTTCGCAGCCACCGTGAGCCAAAACCTGCAGGCCGACGGCGTACGTGTGGCTTGTGTGAGCGGCGGTTTCCCCGCTTCTCAGACCTTCATCGAGGTGAAGACGACCGAAACAGCGCTCGCCCTCAAAGATGGCGCCGATGAAATCGATATGGTGCTCTCTGTTGGTGCTTTCCAAAGCGGAGATTACGAAACCTGCGCCGATGAAATCGAAGAACTGAAGGCAGTTTGCGGCGAACACCCCTTGAAGGTGATCCTCGAAACGGGCGAATTGAAAGCCGCTTCGGAGATCAAAAAGGCCTCTATCATCGCGATGTATTCCGGAGCGGACTACATCAAGACCTCGACTGGTAAGGTTGCTGTCGCTGCCACGCCGGAAGCCGCGCTGGTGATGTGCACTGCCATTCGCGAATACCGCGAACTCACCGGCCGCACCGTGGGCTTTAAGGCCGCAGGTGGCATTAAAACCGTCGATGAAGCCGTAGATTTCTACACCATTGTGGCCGAAACGCTCGGCGAAGACTACATCAAGCAAGGACACTTCCGCATTGGCACCAGCCGCCTCGCCAATCTCCTCGCTTCTGCCATTGTAGGCGAAGACATCGCCCCCTTCAACAACAAAGGCAACTACTAATTCCCCTACTCTCCTCGGAAATACCGAGTAAGCAGCCGAAGGAAAATCGCCTCTCGACAAACTTTTGTCGAGAGGCGATTCTTTTTTATCCACGATGGCGCGAAATGAAAAATCGCTTCGATGGAACCGGGAAAAAGCATCTGCAGCAACGCCGAAAAAGTGGATCCACCGATGGGATTTCTGCCGCACGAAAGCGAAAACCGCTTGAGAAATCAGCACCGTACCTACCATTTTTCGGCACAAAAAAAGAGCGAAACACTCAAACGTTTCGCCCTATCACAAAGTCTACATAGGTTTTCAGTGCTTCACGCACTTCGGGATTTGAAAAGCCGTCAAGCAATTCCAAAGCCTTGCGACGATAATCTTCCATCACCGTCTCGGCGTAAGCAATACCGCCGCAGCGTTTCGCAAAATCAAGGAGGTAAGCACGATCTTCCGGCGTCGATTCCAGGGCTTTCACGCGCTGAGCGCAGGCCAAAGCCTCGGGATTGCCCTCTTTCTTAAGGGCATAAATGAGTGGAAGCGTGAGTTTTCCTTCGGCCAAGTCATTTCCGCGCGGTTTTCCGATCGCTTCGTCGTCGTAATAGTCGAAGATGTCATCGCGAATCTGGAAACTCAGGCCGATCCAACTACCTAATTGGCGCGCACGACGGAGGAAATCCTCGTCAGCATGCATTGAAAGCGCCGCGAGTTGACCGCAGGCCTCGAAAAGTGCACCGGTTTTACGATGAATGATGCTGAAATACGTTTCTTCAGAGAAACTTTCTTGTTCAACGTGCGAGAGTTGCAAAATTTCTCCCTCGGCCAACGTGCCGCCCAAGCCGGCTACTGCATCGACAATGCCGATGTGTCCGGTCAAAGCCGACTGTCTCAGCGTTTGTGCCAACATATAATCGCCGAGCAAAACCGCCACTTTATTGTCGTAAACCTTCCGAACGCTGGCCTTTCCGCGACGTTCCTCGCTCTCGTCCACCACATCATCGTGAATCAAGGAGGAAGTGTGGAGCAACTCGAGCGCCACGGCTGCACGCAAGGTCGGTTCCCCGATTTCCCCCAGTTCTTTCGCCAAAAGCAGCACCAAGATGGGGCGCATCATCTTCCCTTTTCGACCACGCACATAGTCCAACACCCGGCGCATGAAGTCTTCTTCGTGCGTCAGGACACTGTCAAAAAGTTGAGCATAGCGCGACAATTCTTCGACAATCGGCTGTTTGATACGGTCAAGTTCAGTCATAAGCTTAAGCAAAGGCCAACTTCAAAAGCAAGCATGCGCTCGCTCACCGCAGGTTGCGCAGTTGGGGGAAACGGACACGTCCGGCATTTACGCGACAAAAGTACGAAAAAACAAGCAAAGTGCCGATTATAATGCGTACTTTTGAAGTTCAAAATCTCAGAAACATGCAGAAATTGATGCTCCTCGATGCGTATGCACTCATCTTCCGTGCTTATTACGGTTTGATTCGCTCTCCCCGCATCAACTCAAAAGGCGAAAACACCTCCGCGGTCTTTGGTTTCGTCAATACTTTGGAGGAACTCCTCCGCACCGAACAGCCCGATTTTCTTGCAGTGGCCTTTGATCCGCCGGGAGGTACCTTCCGCCACGAAGCCTTTGCCGACTATAAAGCCCAACGTGAGGAAACTCCTGCCGGAATCAAGTGGGCAGTGCCCGTGATCAAGGACATTCTCGAAGCTTATGGCATCGTCGCGTGCGAAGTCAAGGGTTTCGAGGCCGACGACGTGATCGGCACGCTCGCCCTTCAGGGGCAAGCGGCCGGACTCGACGTGCTGATGGTCACCCCCGACAAAGACTACGCCCAACTCGTGCGCCCCGGCATCACGATGTGCCGCCCCTCGTCCGGTAAAAGCGGATTGGAGAAACTGGATGTCGAAGCCGTCTGCGAAAAATACGGACTCGCCCACCCTACTCAAGTCATCGATATGCTCGCCCTCATGGGTGATGCCGCCGACAACATCCCGGGTTGTCCCGGTGTCGGACCGAAAACGGCCGTCAAACTCTTGGCCGAATTTGAGAATGTCGAACAACTCATCGAGAACGTCGATCAACTCAAAGGCTCGTTGCGACAAAAAGTGAGCGACCACGTGGAAGACATTCACAACTCCAAATTTCTCGCCACCATCGTCACCAACGTACCGATCGAATTGGACCTCGATGCGATGAAGCGCCGCGAGCCGAACAAAGAAAAGCTCAAGAACATCTTCGAAGCCTGCGAGTTCCGCACCTTCATCCAGCGTTTTCTCGGCGAAAGCCCCAATGCGAAGACGAATGCCGTCGAAGAGCCCGATTTGTTCGCTCCACAAGGCGCCGAGAATGGCGCAGCATCGGGCAACTTATCAACAATTTATACACAAAGCCTACACAAGACGCTTCAAGACACAGAACACAGCTATGTTCTCATTGATAATCTGAAAGATGCGTCATCTCTTTGCGGAAATTTATTGACATTCCCCGTCGTTGCATTTGACACCGAAACGACCGGAATTGACGCAATGAGCGCCGAAATGGTGGGGATGAGCTTCGCCATTGAGGGCGGACGCGCGTGGTACGTCGCCGTTCCTGAAAATCAAGCGGAAGCTCAAGAATTTGTCGATGCCTTCCGCCCCTTCTTTGAGAACGAAGGGCAAATCAAGGTCGGGCAGAATCTGAAATACGACCTCACCATCCTCTCCCACTACGGCGTCGAGGTGAAAGGCGAGCTCTTCGACACCATGCTGGCGCACTATGTTGTGGAACCCGAGCAGCGCCACAACATGGATCACCTCGCCGAGACCTATCTCCACTACCGCACCATCCACATTGAGGAACTCATCGGCACCGGTCGCCAACAAAAAAATATGCGCGACCTCGCTCCGAGCGAAATCTGCGACTACGCCTGCGAAGATGCCGATGTCACCTTGCGCCTCTACCCTATCCTGCGCGAAAAGATGGCCGAGTGCGACGTGACCGACGTGTTTTCAAAAATCGAAATGCCCCTCTTGCCCGTTCTCGCTCGCATAGAACAAAACGGCGTGCGCCTCGACACCGAAGCCCTCCAACAAACCGGCGACGACTTCCGCGCGAGACTGCAAACCCTCGAAGAAGAAGTGTACGCACTCGCGGGACATGAATTTACCATCACCTCACCGAAGCAAGTGGGCACCGTACTTTTTGAGGAATTGAAGATTTCGGAAAAAGCGCGAAAGACGAAAACCGGACAATACTCCACCTCCGAAGAAGTACTCGAGACGCTGCGCGACAAGCACCCCATCGTGGAGAAGATTTTGGCACACCGCGCGCTCAAGAAACTCCTCTCCACCTACGTCGAAGCCCTCCCGAAGCTCATCAACGCGCGCACCGGTCGCATCCACACTTCCTTCAATCAGGCAGTTACGGCCACCGGTCGCCTCTCGTCGTCGAACCCCAACTTGCAAAATATCCCCGTTCGCGGAGAAGACGGCCGCGAGATTCGCAAAGCCTTCGTGCCCGACGAGGATTGCACCTTCTTCAGCGCCGACTATTCGCAGATCGAGTTGCGCATCATGGCTCACCTCAGCGGCGACGAGCACATGATCGCCGACTTCAACGCCGGCCACGACATCCACGCCGCCACCGCCGCGCGCATCTTCCACAAGTCCATCGAAGAGGTGACGCGCGATGAGCGCCGCAAGGCCAAAACCGCCAACTTCGGCATCATCTACGGCATCTCCGCCTTCGGCCTTTCGGAGCGACTCGGCATTCCGCGCGGCGAAGCCAAGGAACTGATCGACAGCTACTTCGACACCTACCCCAAAGTCAAGGAATACATGTCCGCCTGCATCGAGCGCGCACAAGAACGCGGCTACATTCTCACCGAGTTCAAGCGCCGCCGATACCTTGCGGACATCAATTCGCGCAATGCCACGGTGCGCGGTTATGCCGAGCGCAACGCCGTGAACGCCCCCATCCAAGGCACCGCCGCCGACATCATCAAGGTAGCGATGGTGGCCATCGATCGCCTACTGCGCGAGGAAAAACTGGAGGCAAAAATGATTTTGCAGGTGCACGACGAACTCAATTTCTCCGTTCCTCACCGCGAACTCGACACCGTCCGCCGCCTTGTGGTCGAAGAGATGGAACGTGCCTACAGCATGCGCGTGCCTTTGCTCGCCGAGTGCGGAAGCGGCACCAACTGGCTCGAAGCGCATTGAGCCGAACACCCTGATGCACAAAACCTTGCCACGCATTTTCAACAAAAATAGCAACTTCGTTGTGCATTCTCCCCCACTCCACTCCAAGCCCCCCGAAAAAGCCACCCACTGCGGTGGCTTTTTCGTGTTTTTGGCAATTCTTCGCCCTTTCGGGTACCATAAATTTGTATCTTTGTCGACAGGAAGTAGCGCATCCCGTCCCTCTCTTTTGCTCTTCACCACCGGTTCGGAGCGAAGTCTGTCGCTATTGGTTTGCACACGCCGGCATTGTGCAATATTTCGGTTATCTACTCACCATTTCCTCCATTTTCCACACACAAAAACGATCTACACATGACTTGCAAAACGAACATCGGCCTCCTCATTCTCCGCCTCAGCACAGGCGGCCTTATGCTTTTCCACGGCGTGGCCAAACTCCAAGGCGGTCTCGGCTTCCTTCAAGGCATGCTTGCCGCCAAAGGCCTTCCTGCCTTCCTTGCCTATGGCGCCTTAATCGGCGAAATCCTCGCTCCACTCGCCATTATCTTCGGTCTTTTCACCCGCGGCGCCGCTGCCGTGGTGGCCTTCAATATGCTGGTGGCCATCGCCATGGTGCACCTCGGCGACCTCTGTGCCGTCAACCCCCAAACCGGCGGTTGGGCGGTGGAACTCCCCATGCTCTATCTCCTCTCCTCCCTCGCCCTTGTCTTCACCGGCGGCGGACGTTTCGCCGTGTCCAACAAGACGTGGTTGGACTAACCGGACTCGCCATTATTGCCTATAGACCCAACGGCACAAGCTTCGCGCTTGTGCCGTATTTCTTTGCGCGCATAAATAGTTCCAACGTTGGTAAGCGAGTAATTGATTTTATTACTACATTTGCAACAAATTATCAACCGGCGGTATAATAAAAAGAATACGCCAAGAGGCAACAGATAAGTCGGAGAGGCAACCTATCGCTCGACAGAACACTGACTTGCACACGGCAATTAGCGATGGGGAGCATTCCACCACGAATATTTGCTCGCCGGCTTTTCAATAAACCTAACCAAAAAAGAAGGAATAAAAAGGAAGAAGAAGAAAGAAAGAAAAGGAAACGAGTTATCCAAATTCAAAAGCATCTATTCATTCTGTATCACCATCATGCTCAACCCCCACAAATAATGAAAAACCTTATTGCAATCGTCGTCCCTATCCTTGTGGCGCTACTGAGCGCCTGCGGTAGCGAAATGCCCGTCATCCCTTCCTCTCCATCATGTCCCCCGAAAACACGTAACTATGTCAGGGCGTTTATTGCTCCCCGAAGCATCGAAGTAGAAAGCATAGATATGAAACAAGGTCACATTCTACTGAGATTACCTGAAGACACCGCTCGCTCTGTTTTCCCGGGCGCCAGCGTTTCGGAAGAAAAGAACAAGCTGTACAAGGCACTCTCCGAGGAAATCGAGAATCCACTCGACTGGGGAGTAGACAACGAAATCTCCTTTTGTCACACCTATTTGGCGCTCGGCATTCGCTCTTTCAAAGTGGAACGGACGACAATGAATGGCACAACTGAAGATATATCATCGCAAACCGACATTCAATTCCTCAGTTTCCAACGTGTGTTGAAATCACACTTCAAAATGGAGCCGGAACGCGTACAAAAAAGACTTGCTACGCTTACGGCCGAGGATATGAAATGGCTGCCGGCCGGGGATGAAGCATCGATCCATCTCTACGTTCCGAAAACTCAGGCCAAAAGTCTCACGATTTCAATCGGATTTGCCGACGGAACGGTCTTGCAAAAAACGATCGACCGTTTTCAATGATCCGTGCGAAGCAGAACGCAAGATAGGGAACAGCCCCCGGCAACGGGGAGAAAGCTCCATCGAAAGGAGAACAGGCGGGAGTGCGCTACGCGTCGCCCCATGGACGATGAGACAAAGCGCCTCCTACAGAACACTGCCGTCTGCTTGCGCTCCCTGAAAGGTCAGCTTCCTGCGAACCGCCGGCGGGTCGCATCGGAAGGTAGCGAACAAATGAAACGCTCGCGAAGAAAAGGTGGGCAACACACACTAAAAGCGCTACACGTCCTACGCCGTTCGTGTGTTGCTGTGCCCCTTTCGACACGGTGTTTGGCTGATCACCCTCCCCGCTGGGGGAGTGTGCTCGGCACATCGGCCACTTTCGCTCAAAACTTGTGGACAAAAAGTCAAAACTCCACTGATTTTGCACAAAATCAGTGGAGTTTTTTTTGCTCCTGCGCAACTTGGAGTAAAAGCCTGCGCAGCGCGGGTCAGAAGTAGCGCGTTAGTGCGTGCCATCGCGCGGGCTGCGCTTGCTCGCAGGGCACAACAGGCAGTTATCCCTCAGTTTTGCACGACAAAAAGCGAGAATCGCGATTTTTCTTGCTAAATTTGCAAACACAGCCGCCGCCCAAACGCAAGAGCAAGCGGCTTCGATTCGCAGAACCGGAAATGCGCCGCCCACCCGTGGGGGTGCCACCGCCCAAATTCACCCACTCAGCATGTCACAAAGCCAAGGTTTCAGACAACAGACAGCACAGCGACAGGTACAAAACGCCTCGAGCGTGCAAGTGCTGCTCTCGTCGCTCATCGAAATGCCGCTGGCCGACTTCGAAACGCGCTTGCAAAACGAGTTACTCGACAACGAGGCACTCGAAGTGAGCGACCACGAAGAAAACGATGGGGCGAACTATCAAAACGAAGAGGGCGAGACCTTCGACGCCGGCGACCCGCTCGACGATGCGGTGGGCGACTATCGCACACTCGACGACGTGCCGGACAATCTGCGCGAGGCCTATACCAACCGCGGTGAGGACGACCGACGCGAACGACAGATCGGAGCGGAAGAAACATCGTATGACGACCTCTATCGGCAGATCGGCGAACTCGATCTCACCGAACACGAGCGTGCCATTATGGTCTATCTCGTCGGTTCGCTCGACGAAAGCGGCTTTCTCACCAAAGACGATGCCACACTGGCCGACGAACTGGCCTTCAACGAGTATATCGACACCACTCCCGAGGAGGTGGCGCGATTGGCCGGGCTGTTGCAGCAATTTGAGCCCCGCGGCATCGGCGCACGCAACCTCCGCGAATGTCTGCTCCTGCAACTTCCGCGAACGGGTGAGGCACGCGAGGTGATCGACCGCTTCTATGACGACTTCATGCACTCGCGGTGGAACCGCATCGCCGAGCGCTTGCAGCTGACCGACGAGGACATCGAACGCATTCGCCGCGAGATCGGGCACCTCAATCCGCGCCCGGGCAGCGTGCTCTCGGAGGGTAGCCGCGCCACCGCCCCTACTGTGGTGCCGGACTTCCGCGTGACGATCGACACCGACGGCAACCCCGTGGTGACACAACACCGCGGCGATCTGCCCGACCTGCGGATCAGCCCGGCTTTTGCCGAGACGCTCGTCATGCACCGCGCTGCGCGTGAGCGTGCGGCCGAACGCGGCGAGACAGCCCAGTTCTCTCGCAGTCAGGAAGAGGCGTTTGTCTATGCCCAGCAGAAGGTGACGGCCGCACAGTCGTTCATAGAGAGCGTACGCCGCCGACACCACACGCTACAAGCGGTGATGGAAACGATCGTTGCGCTGCAACGCGAGTTTTTCGTCAATGACGACGACGAAACGCTCCTCGTGCCGATGGTGCTCAAGGACGTGGCCGAACGAGCGCACGTAGATATCAGCACCGTGTCGCGTGCCATCAATTCGAAATACGTCGAAACAGACTACGGGGTCTATTCGCTCCGCCATTTCTTCTCTACTCAATTCACTTCGGCCGACGGCGAAACCGTGGCGGCGCGACAAGTCAAAGCGGCGCTGGCCGAAATCGTGGAAAACGAGGACAAACGCGCCCCACTCTCGGACGAAGCCATCGTAGAGGCCTTGGCCGAGCGCGGATTGAAGGTGGCGCGCCGCACCGTTTCGAAGTATAGAAGTCAATTAAACATCCCCAAAGCCGGACTCCGCCGCTGAAGTCGGCAACGGTCTGCGCACTCCCCTACTCCACTCCACCCTTATTATTCGCATTTCACCCTATGGTCGATTTCGATGCTCGCTCCTACGGTGCCGGTGATCCCGACTTCACTCGCAGGAATCTCAAAAACAAGTATGCCCTGCTCACAGCTAAGACCATTTCTTGGCTCTTCAATCCTTTCTACCTCCCGACGGTGGCGGTCACGCTGCTGATGATTTTCAGCTATCTGAACCAAATCGACCTCCGCTATCGCTTGGCCTTCGGCGGCATTGTGGTGCTTTTCACATGGGTCTTCCCCTTGACGGCAATTTATCTCTATCGCAGTGTGAACGGCTGGACGAGTCACCAAATGAGTCGCCGCGAACGGCGATTTGTGCCCTACATTGTGAACATCGTGTGCTACGGTGCGCTCTATGGGCTGATGGAAATCTTCCACATTCCCAACTTCATCTCGACAGTCATCGTGTCGGCGCTGCTCATCCAGATCGTTTGTGCGCTGACCAACGTGTGGATCAAAGTTTCGACCCACGCTGCGGCCTCGGGTGGCGTGATCGGTATGCTTATGGCCTTCTCGCTCATCTTTGGCTTCGATGCCACGGGCTGGCTCTGCTGTGCCATTTTGCTGAGTGGCGCGGTGTGCACTAGTCGCATGGTACTGAAGATGCACAACTACCACGAATTGCTCTTCGGCGTGGCCGTGGGCATGATCTGCGGCTGGGCGGTGGTTTGGTTTGTGTGAACCGATCGCCGCGCAATACGACCGAGGCCTCTTTTTTTCTCTCGACAGTTTTTACATTCCCCCCAATATTTCTCAACTATGACTCCCATTGTCAGCATCATCATGGGCAGCACGAGCGATCTTCCCGTCATGGAAAAGGCCGCACAAGTGTTTGACCAACTCGAAATCCCCTTCGAAATCAACGCCCTCTCGGCACATCGCACGCCGGCTGAGGTAGAAAGTTTCGCTCGCGGCGCAAAAGACCGCGGTGTGCGCGTGATCATCGCCGCCGCCGGCATGGCTGCCGCACTGCCCGGCGTGATTGCCGCCAACACTACCCTCCCCGTGATCGGAGTGCCCATCAAAGGCATGCTCGACGGACTGGATGCGCTCCTCTCTATCGTACAAATGCCCCCGGGCATCCCCGTTGCCACGGTAGGAGTGAACGGCGCGATGAACGCCGCCCTGCTGGCTGCACAAATCCTTGCGCCCCTCGACGAACAACTCGCCGAACGTCTGGCACAACACAAGGAGAACCTCAAACAAAAGATCGTGAAGGCCAACGAAGAATTGGCCACGGTGAGCTACAAGTTCAAGTGCTAAACGGCACGCACCGCAACTCACGGTTTTTCCTTCACTGTCTTTCCCTCTTTCGAAAGCTCAAAGAGCATCATGGATCTATTTAATTACCAACCGCGCCACAGCCACGAAGTGCGCATCGGCAACAAGCCGCTCGGCGGCCTACAACCGCTTCGTTTGCAAAGCATGACGACGACGCTCACCACCGACACGGAGGCGAGCGTGGCGCAGTGTATCGACATTATCAAGGCCGGTGCCGACTACATTCGGCTCACTACGCAGGGACTGCGCGAGGCCGAGAATCTCAAAAACATCCGCGAAGCCTTGCACCGCCGGGGCTTTGACACGCCACTCGTGGCCGATGTGCACTTTAATCCCCGAGTGGCGGACGCTGCAGCCGCGATTGTGGAAAAAGTGCGCATCAATCCGGGTAATTATGTGGATCCGGCTCGCACGTTCAAGGAATTGGAGTACACCGACGAGGAGTATGCCGCCGAACTGGCGCGCTTGGAAGAGCGCTTTGTGCAATTTCTCGACATTTGTCGCGCCCACGGCACGGCAGTGCGCATCGGCGTGAACCACGGTAGCCTGTCTGATCGCATCATGTGCCGCTATGGCGACACACCGGCGGGCATTGTGGAAAGTTGCATGGAGTTCCTGCGCGTCTGTGCCAAGGTGCATTTCGACGACGTGGTGATTTCGATCAAAGCTTCGAACACGGTGGTGATGGTGCAGAGCGTGCGCTTGCTCGTAGACGCGATGCGCCGCGAGAAAATGGACTTCCCTCTCCACCTCGGTGTGACGGAAGCCGGCGAAGGCGAGGACGGTCGCATCAAAAGCGCGGTGGGTATCGGTGCACTCTTGGCCGATGGCATCGGCGACACCATTCGTGTGTCGCTTTCTGAGCCGCCCGAAGCGGAAATCCCCGTGGCCTATAAATTGGCCTCGTACGTCATCGGTACGCGATCGGGGCACAACCACATTCCCGGCGTGCGCTGTTTGGAATTCGATTGGCTGCATCCCACGCGCCGCGCTACTTGTGCGGCCGGCAACATCGGCGGTAAGCACCGACCGGTGGTGATTTCCTATCAAGCCGACCCGTCACTCCCCCGCCCCACCGCCACTGCCGGACTCGACACACGCCCGGACTACACTTACTATGGCGTGAAATTGCCTGAAGATTGGCGACGTCACACCAATGCGGCCATCGTGGATGCGCCGGCTTGGCAGGGAGAAGAAGGTACTTATCCGGCTTTCTCACCGCAATATCTGATGTTCGTGGCCGGCAACCCCGCGGCGGTCAAGTTCCTCTTCCTCTCTTATGTGCAACTCAACGAGGAAGTGAAGGCTTGTCTGCGCGCGCATCCCGAAATGGTGGTCATCGCGCAATCGAACCACCCGAACCGCACGGGCGAACTCCGCGCCCTGATTCACGAAATGGGCAATGCGCGACTCACAAACCCCGTCATCATCTGCCAACAATATGGCGACACCGACCGCGAAAACTTCCAGTTAAAGGCGGCGGCCGACATGGGTGTGATGATGATCGACGGCTTTACCGACGGCATTCTGCTCGTTGCGCCGCAAGCGGGGCGCGACGAAACGGCTTTCGCCATCTTGCAGGCCGGACGTCTACGACAAACGAAGACAGAGTACATTTCTTGCCCCGGATGTGGCCGCACGCTCTACGATTTGCGCGAAACGATTGCGCGAATCAAGGCTTCGACCTCGCATCTCAAGGGACTGAAAATCGGCATCATGGGCTGTATTGTCAACGGCCCGGGCGAAATGGCCGATGCGGACTACGGTTATGTGGGCTCAGGCCCCGGGAAAGTGAATCTTTACCGCGGTAAAGTGTGCGTGGAACGCAATGTTTCGTCGGAAGAAGCCGTAGAACGCCTGTTGGCGCTCATCGACAAGGACAAAGCGGCGCATTCGTAAGACTAAGTTGCGCCACAGGCCCAACAGATTCCTTATCTATAATGTCCCCTCTGCCGCACTGTCGTGTTGCAGAGGGGATGTTTGTAGCGCAGTTTGCTTCGTGTTCTCTTATTGCCTCACACCTTATTTGCATCGGCCGCCACTCCTTATTTATATATAAGGCGCGCGCTATGCTTTTTCTCCCATTCCATGATTCATCTCCCCAAGTTTTCCACTTCTGTCTACGGCTTATTGCTCTGGCGACTGCTGCTTTCGCTGGCCGCCCTCACGTTTGCCCGCGTGGTCTTCCTTGTTTTCAACACGGACTTGCTGCATCTGGGCAAAAGTGCGCTGTGGCCGGCCTTTGCCGGTGGACTGCGCTTTGATCTTGCGGCCTTAGTCTATCTGAATGCGCCGATGTTGCTGATGCACCTGTTGCCTTTTCGCTTTGTGGAGCGGAGCGGATGGTAACGCGCCGCGACTTGGGTGTATTTTATCCCCAATCTGTTGGCATTGGCGGCCAATTTGGCCGACGTCATCTACTTCCGCTTCACGCTCAACCGCACCACAATGGCGGTTTTTCGTGAGTTTGCCCACGACAATGCTTGGCGCTTCCTGCGTTTCCCCATAGATTATCCCCTCCCCACCCTACTTTTCGGAGTCATCGCCCTCATTTGGTGGGCATTGTATCGTCTTTTCGCGCTCCGGCCGCTGCAAATGTCTTGCCGCCGCCGACTGCTCATCGGAAGTGCCGCGATCGTGGCGGCCGGCACACTATGTTTCGGTGCGGTGCGCGGCGGATACGGCGATTTGCGCCCACTCGCGCCGCACAATGCCGCACTTTATTGCGACGAACCGCAACAACAAGCGCTCGTGCTCAACACGCCGTTCACTCTCTTGCGCACAATCGGCAAAACAGGCATGAAGGCGCTCACCTATTTTCCCGATGAAGAAGCCCGGAAATACTTCGATGCCGTGCGCCACCCCACCACTGACGGCACATGGTCCGCACGTTTCAAAGGACGCAACGTCGTTGTCATCATTTGGGAGAGCATGGCCAAAGAGTGGGTGGGCGGTTTGAATCGCGGCATCCCGGGTTATCCGAGCTACACGCCGTTTGTCGACTCGCTGCTCGACCATTCCTATGTATTCACCCAAGCCTATGCCTGCGGAACGCAGTCGGTCGATGCCATGCCCGCCTTGTTCTGCTCCATCACACGGCCGGGTCAACCCTTTGTCACCTCGCCTTATGCCGGCAACGGCTTGACTTCGCTGCCGGAAATCCTGCGCGAAGGGGGTTACCACACGGCCTTCTTCCACAATGCCGAGAATGGTTCGATGGGCTTCGACGCTTTTGCGCGCAAAGCCCGCTTCCACGAGTACTACGGCCAAAACGAATACGGCAATCTGCGTGATGCCGATCCCGGCGGCTGGGGCATTTGGGACGAACCCTTCCTGCAATTCGTCGCACGAAAGGCCACTTCCTTTCGCGAGCCCTTCTTCTTGACGGAATTTACCATCAGTTCGCACCACCCTTTCCACGTGCCCGAACAATACAAGGGGAAGTTGCCGCAAGGATCGCTCCCCATTCAGCAATGTGTGGCCTACACCGACTTGTCGCTCCGCCGATTTTTCGAAACAGCGCGCCGCATGCCGTGGTATCGCAACACGCTTTTCGTCATCACGGCCGACCACGCCGTGACCGGTGTGCGCCCCGAATACAGTCACCTCGTGGGGCGCTTCAGCATTCCCTTCATTCTCTACGATCCGCGCGGCGAACTCGTGGGACAAGACCGTACCACGCTGCAACAAGCGGACTTTCTCCCCACCCTGCTCGACTTGCTGGGCTTGCAGCGCGAGACGGTGAGTTTCGGCCACAACGTGTTCTCGCCTTCCGCACCGCATTTCGCCGTTAGTTCGGCAGGCGAAATGTATCAAATGGTACAAGGTGACTACGTGTTGCACTTCGACGGTACGCACGCCACCGGTTTCTACAATAAAGCGACAGATCCCACCCTATCTCACAACTTGGCGGCGCAAAACTCCGCGCCGATGCAGGAGATGGTACGCACCTTGAAGGCCTACCTGCAAGACTTCACCCACCGCATGACAGAAAACCGTTTGCGCTTGGCCGACCGGCGAATCGCAACTCCATAATACAAGGCACAAACCGCGCCTTTCCATTCTTCCAATCCTTTCCAATTTCCTCCAAATTGGAAAGGATTTTCCGAAAATTGGGCGTAAACCACCGATTTCAGGCTTCCATTCATGCCAATCCTTTCCAATTCTCTCCAAATTGGAAAGAATTTCGTATTTTCGCTCCAAATCAAACGACCTATGCGACTGCCTTTTCTCTCTTTCCTGCTCGCCGGCACACTGACTGTCGGCGCACAAACTGCGACAGAAGCAAAATTGCTGTGCCCCGTCGCCGACGATGCGGTGGAACGCCCCCTCTTCAAGACCTTTCCGGGGAAAACTCCCTATCGCATTCCCGCCATTGCGGTGAATCGTCGCGGCACGCTCATCGCCGTGAGCGACTATCGCCCCTGCGGTGGCGACATCGGTTTCGGCAAAGTGGATCTTCGCTACCGCCTCTCGGACAATAACGGCGCAACGTGGAGCCGCGAACTCGTTTTGGCCGAGGGCGACGGCGTGAACGGCAGCAAAACCTGCGGATATGGTGATGCCGCCATCGTAAGTGACCGCAGCAGCGACGAGGCGGTGGTGGTTTGTGTCACGGGCAACACCGTTTACGGACACAGCACGACCAAGCGCAGCAATCCCAACCGCGTGGCGGTGCTCCATAGTCACGACGGCGGACACACTTGGAGCCAACCGGTCGACATCACCGAGCAGGTATATTCGCTCTTCGACAAGAGTAATCTCGGGCCGGTCGACGCGATGTTCTTCGGCAGCGGACGCATTTGCCAAAGTCAACTCGTGAAAGTGGGTCGTTACTACCGACTCTACGCGGCACTCTGCGCACGCCCCGGCGGCAACCGCGTGGTCTACAGCGACGACCTCGGCCGCACGTGGCACGCCTTGGGCGATATCCACACTTCGCCCGCACCTACCGGCGACGAACCCAAGGTGGAAGAACTCCCCGACGGCAGTGTGGTGCTCTCGAGCCGCATTTCCGGCGGACGCCTCTTCAACATTTTCCACTATCTCAGCCATCAGAACGCCACCGGCGCGTGGGAAGCGACGCCCGCCCTCTCACAAAACGAAGAAGGTGGCCTCAAAGCCCTGCAAAACAGCACGAACGGCGAGATTCTCTTCGTCGATGCGATCGACAACGTGAACCGCCGCAAAGTTCGCCTCGCCTTGCAGAGCGTTCCCCTCGGCCCCGGACGCGCCAATGTGGGCATCTACTACAAAGCCTTGCCTTCCAACCAACGCAACGCGCCCGTTTGGAAGAACTACACCGCCAAAGACTTTGCAAAAGGCTGGAGCGGACCGCTGAAAGTGTCGGAACTCGGCAGCGCTTACAGCACGATGGTGCAACAAACCGACGGACGCATCGCTTTCTTCTACGAGGAAGAGACCTACGGCAAGGGTGCTTGCTACACGAACATGTACGTTCCCCTCACCTTGGAGCGCATTACCGACGGAAAGTTCAGCGCTTTGCACACGCAGTTGCCGCCTAAGGCCAAACGCCGCTGAGGTCGGCGAAAAAAACGGTGGACTTTTACGAAAAAGTCGTCTTGTTTCAACAGAAAGTCGTGGAGTTTTCGGCGAAAACCGACCACTTCTCGACGCTAACTTAACTTCGATCATTCTTTTCTCCACACGATGGAACACCAACTCCACATCTACAATACGCTCTCTCGCACCAAAGAACTCTTCCGCCCCATTCATCCGGGACGCGTAGGCATGTATGTGTGCGGACCTACCGTCTATGGCGACGCTCACCTCGGCCACGCGCGGCCGGCCATCACCTTCGACCTCCTTTTCCGCTACCTGCGCCACACCGGCTACAAGGTGCGCTACGTTCGCAACATCACCGACGTGGGACACCTCGAACACGATGCCGACGAGGGCGAAGACAAGATTGCCAAGAAGGCGCGTATCGAACAACTCGAACCGATGGAGGTGGCACAATTCTACACCAATCGTTTCGATGAGGCCATGAAGCAGCTCAATGTGCTGCCGCCCTCGATCGAACCGCACGCCACGGGACACATCATTGAGCAAATTCAACTCGTACAGCAGATTCTCGACGCGGGATATGCCTACGAGAGCAACGGATCGGTCTACTTCGATGTGGTGAAGTTCGACCAAGACTATAAATATGGCGTGCTCTCCGGTCGCAACCTCGAGGAGGTGCGCGATGCCAGCCGCGAACTCGACGGAGTGGGGGAGAAGCGCCACCAAGTGGACTTCGCGCTGTGGAAAAAAGCACAGCCTGAGCACATCATGCGCTGGCCTTCGCCGTGGAGCGAGGGTTTCCCGGGTTGGCACTGCGAGTGCACGGCCATGGGACGCAAGTATCTGGGCGAAGAGTTCGACATTCACGGCGGCGGCATGGATTTGATTTTCCCGCACCACGAGTGTGAGATCGCACAAGCCGTGGCTTCTCAAAAGCATCCCATGGTGCACTACTGGATGCACAACAACATGATTACCATCGCGGGCAAGAAAATGGGCAAGAGCTACAACAATTTCATCACGCTCGAGCAGTTCTTCACGGGCGATCACCCCTTGTTGGAGCAAGCCTACACGCCGATGACGATTCGCTTCTTCATTCTCCAAGCCCACTACCGTTCCACGCTCGATTTCGGCAACGAAGCCCTCATCGCTTCGAAGAAGGGGCTCGACCGCCTGATGGATGCCGTGCGACAACTCGACCGTATCGAACCGCAGGCCGACGGAAAGCTCGACAAAGCCTTTGCCGACGAACTCGAAACGAAATGCTATGCGGCGATGGACGACGATTTGAACTCGCCGATTGTCATCAGTTATCTGTTTGACGCCTGCCGCACAGTGAACACCGTCGCCGACAAGAAAGAAAGCATCACCGCCGAAGGCCTCGAAGCCTTGAAACGCGTGTTCCACACCTTCTGTTTCGACATTCTCGGCCTCTGCGGCGAAGAAGGCGGCAACGCCGAACGCGAAGAAGCCTTTGCCGGTGCGATGGATCTCTTGCTCGACGTAAGAGCCAAGGCCAAAGCCAACAAAGACTGGGCCACGAGCGACCAAATTCGCGACCGCTTGGCCGAACTCGGCTTTGCCGTGAAAGACACCAAGGAAGGTGCCACCTGGAAATTGGACAAATAAAAATGCACACAACGCGTCTGCCGATGGTTTTCAGCCATCGGCACGGCGCGTTGTCGCCGCAAAGAAACGCATTGCACGCAGACACTCATGAACACACACGAATTTTGGATGCGACGCTGCCTCGAATTGGCGCGAAACGGCGAACTCACCACGGCTCCCAACCCGATGGTGGGGGCAGTGATCGTGCATGGTGAGGGCTGCGACGCCCGCATTCTCGGCGAAGGCTACCACATTCGCCCGGGAGAGGGGCATGCTGAGGTGAACGCGCTGAAAAATGTGCGACCGGAAGACCGTGCGCTACTCCCCGAAGCCACGATTTATGTGAGTCTTGAGCCTTGTGCGCACTTCGGCCGCACTCCGCCGTGCTCATCGCTCATCGTGCGCAGCGGCATTCGCAAGTGTGTGGTGGGTTGTGTCGATCCCTTTTCGAAAGTGGGCGGTCGCGGCCTCGAGATCCTGCGCGAGGGTGGGGTAGAGGTCACCGTCGGCGTACTGCGCGAAGCCTGTATCGATCTGAATCGCAAGTTCTTCTGCCAACAAGTGCTCGGCCGCCCCTTCATCACGCTGAAGTGGGCGGCCTCGGCCGACGGATTTATCGACCGAAAGCGCGAACTCGACGCCAACAAACAGCCCATCGGCCGACCGGCACAACTGAGCAATGCCCGGAGTTTGCTGCGCGTTCATCATCTGCGCGCCACACATGGTGCCATCTTGGTGGGACGTCGCACCTTCGAACTTGACCTCCCTCAGCTCAACGTGCGCCACTGGCCGGGCAACTCGCCCGTGAAATGCGTGCTGGGCGAAGTCGATGAGCGTGCGCTCTCCGCGGGTTTCCAAGCCTTTGCCGACATCGACGCGCTGCTCGACGCCTTGCGCCGCGAAAAAATCCAATCGCTCTTTGTCGAAGGCGGCAGCACCACGCTGCAATCGTTCATCGAGCGCGATTTGTGGGACGAGGTTTGGGAAGAACGCTCGCCCGTGGTGCTCGAAAGCGGCATCCCTGCCCCGACAATGCCCCGCGAGTTCGAAGCCCGCGTGGAACATCATTTCGGACGCACCTACCGCCACTGGGAAAGCCCCGTACTGCAAAAGCACTATGTGGATTTCTAAGCCATTCGCCCCGACTACTGATTACGAGATATACAAAGCTCCACACACTTCATTCCATTTTCGATGAAGGAATTCTTTATTCTGTTCCGCCGCTACGTCGGCCCTTACAAGAAATACGTTGTCTCCTCATTGGCTTTCAACGTATTGAGTGCATTGCTCAACGTCTTTTCGTTCGCATCGCTCATCCCCATGCTCAAACTCCTCTTTAATACGGAGCATACGGTCTATCATTTCATACCATGGGGCGCGGAAGGCAAAGCACTTTCCGACATTGCGATCAACAATGCGTACTACTATACCTCACAACTCGTGGCCCACTACGGCGCCGCCCCGACGTTGTTGATGATCGGTGTCTTCCTTGTCACGGCAACACTCCTCAAAACGTCGTGCTATTTCGCATCGGTCGCCACAATGGTGCCCGTTCGCACCGGCATTGTGCGCGACATTCGCAACACGCTCTACAACAAGATCACCTCACTTCCCCTCTCTTTCTTCAGCGACGAGCGCAAAGGCGACATCATCGCCCGCATGAGCGGCGACGTGGGCGAGGTGGAGAACTCGATCATGGGGAGTTTGGAGATGCTGGTCAAGAACCCCATTCTCATAGCGGTCTATTTCGGCAGTTTGCTCTACATCTCTTGGGAACTTACGCTCTTCACCCTCGTGATTCTTCCCACCTTGGGTTGGGCGATGGGGCGCATTGGGCGCAGACTCAAGCAGTCGAGCCTCGAAGCCCAAGAGAAATGGAGCGAAACGATGTCGCAACTCGAGGAAACCCTGGGCGGAATGCGCATCATCAAGGCGTTCGGTGCGGAAGAGAAGATGCAACGCCGCTTCAACACGACCACTAATGATTTCCGCGACATCTATATGCGCGTGGCCATTCGCCAAGGTTCCGCTCATCCCGTGAGCGAATTTCTCGGCACCTGTCTGATTGTCCTCGTTTTGTGGTACGGCGGCACCTTGATCTTCTCGGACAACAGTCCGATTGATGCGCCGACCTTCATCTTTTATATGGTGATTCTCTACAGTGTCATCCAACCTTTGAAAGATCTTACGAAGGCAACGTACGCTATTCCCAAAGGTATGGCTTCGATGGAGCGCATCAATAAAATTCTTTTGGCCGAGAATCCCATTCGCGAACCCGAACATCCCACGCACATCGAAGCACTTCGCGATAATATCACTTTCAATGACGTGCGCTTCGCCTACAAAAATGCCAACAGCGAGAGCGAAAACACCGAAGTCATTCGCGGGGTGAACTTCACCGTGCGCCGCGGACAGACGATTGCCCTCGTGGGGCAGAGCGGAAGTGGTAAGAGTACGCTGGTAGATCTCGTCCCGCGCTTCCACGACGTGACCGGCGGCAGCATTTCTATCGACGGACACGACGTTC
Organism: Prevotellaceae bacterium; assembly: GCA_015257125.1. GTDB lineage: Bacteria > Bacteroidota > Bacteroidia > Bacteroidales > Bacteroidaceae > Alloprevotella. The sequence continues at coordinate 105,384 of JABZKU010000002.1, forward strand.
GCACACTCCGTCTTTCGGAACTCCGTGCACTGATCGGCAATGTCAACCAAGAAGCGATCCTTTTCAACGACACTTTCTTCAACAACATCAGCTTCGGCGTCGAAAATGCCACCCTCGAACAAGTGCAGGAGGCCGCCAAAGTGGCGAATGCCCACGACTTCATCATGGCAACGGAGGACGGTTACGACACTTCTGTGGGCGATCGCGGCTGTCGCCTCTCCGGCGGACAAAGACAACGCATATCCATCGCAAGAGCCATCTTGAAAAATCCCGATATCCTCATTCTCGACGAAGCCACTTCGGCACTCGACACCGAAAGTGAGCGTTTGGTGCAAGAAGCCCTCGAGCGACTGATGTCTACCCGCACCACGATCGCCATTGCCCACCGCCTTTCGACGGTACGCAACGCCGACGAGATATTGGTCCTCCACGATGGGCAAATTGTTGAGCGCGGCACGCACGATGCCCTCATTGCGCTCGACGGATATTACAAACGTCTTCACGATATGCAACAACTCTGATGCAAAAGCACCACAGTTTTGCACAGCATTTTCTTCAGTTCTCTACGATGAAATTCCATTTTTCACTCCTCGTTCGCTTCTTTCTCGCGTGGCTACTCACCTTCTTGGTGGGCAAGCTCGCGTTCTTCGCTCACAACGGCTGGCCCGGACTCGCCGATGCCCTACAAATCTATTGGCACGGCCTACCACTCGACATCGCCGTGGCGGCTTACATCACCGCCCCGCTGTGGTTGGTTTTATTCTTCGCCACCTTGCTCGGCAAACCGCGCTTCACTCCGCGCGGACGCACCGCCTATCGCATCTACTCGGCCACGGTCGGCGTGCTTGTTCTCGCCACGCTGATCGTCGACATCATCTTATACGAAAAATGGGGCTTTAAACTCGACGCCGTTTGCTTGTCTTATCTCGACAATCCCTCCGGCATCACAGATAGTCTCGGCTGGGGCTATTTTCTCCTCGCCGTGGCCGGCTTTCTGCTCTTGATCTGTGGCTACATTTGGCTACTTTGGCGCATCGGTCCGCGCACCGATTGTCAAAACACGCGCCGTTCGTGCTTCCGCACGCCGCATCCTGTGCAGCGCACGGTGCATACGCTCGCGCTCCTGCTCATCGGCGCATTGCTCTTCCTCGGCATTCGCGGTGGAGTAGGGCGATCGACCGCCAATGTCGGCATGGTCTACTATTCCACCGACCAATATCACAACCACTCGGCCGTCAATCCCGTCTTTTCGTTCTTCTATTCGCTCCTCAAAGAGCGCGATTTCAGCCAACAAGCCCGCTATTTTGCGCCCGATGAGGCCGATTGCGTTTTTGCCTCCCTCAATTATAATACAGAAAGCCGCATTTCGCCCGAAGACAGCCTGCTCAACAATCGCCGCCCGAACATTCTGCTCATCCTTATGGAGAGTTGCGGGGGTAGAGTGGTGGGGTGCACGGAAGGCAACACGAAAGTGACGCCCCACATCGACAGCATGGCGCGCGAAGGCGTCTTCTTCTCCCAATGTTACGCCAACAGTTTCCGCACCGACCGCGGCACGATCTGCACTTTCTCGGGCTATCCCGCCTTTCCCGACGCGAGTGTGATGAAAATGCCCGCCAAGTCGCGCGTACTCCCCTCCATTGCCGGCGCACTCCGCGGCGTGGGCTACGATACGGAATTCCTTTATGGCGGCGACAAGAACTTCACGAACATGAATTCCTACTTCCTCGCCACGGGCTACAACCGCGTGCTGGGCGACGTGGACTTTCCGGCCAAAATGCGCAAGACCAGTCCGTGGGGCGTGTGCGATCACCTGATGTTCGACCAACTGCGCCAAAACATCGACCGTCAACCGAAGAATAAGCCTTGGTTCAAAACGCTCCTTACCCTTTCGAGCCACGAACCCTGGACAGTTCCCTACAAGCGCCTGGACGACCCAATGCTCAATGCCTTCGCCTATCTCGACGAATCGCTCGGAAAGTTTATGGAAGGCCTGCGCCGTTCGCCCGAATGGAAGAACACCCTCGTCATTATCCTCCCCGATCACGGCGTATCGTGGCCGGCCGACATCAACGAGTTCGACATCCGCAAATACCATATCCCCCTCATTTGGACGGGAGGTGCCGTGCGCAACGCAAGAGAAGTGGCGCGCCTGTGCAATCAAACCGACCTCGCCGCCACCCTTCTCGGACAACTCGGCATCGACCACGCGCGTTTCAAATTCTCGCGCGATGTGATGTCGCAAACCTACACCTATCCTTTCGCCATCCACACTTGGCCGGAGGGATACACCTTCATCGATTCGACCGGAACGAGCATCTACGAACTCGCCACGCGCCGAGCTTCGCGGGTTACGCCCGACCCGAAGGGCGAACGCCTACACAAGGTGAAAGCCTTTATGCAAAAGGCCTACGACGACATGAACGCGCTCAAATAAAAGCCATGAACGCTTCCTCCCTTTCGCCCTACGCACTCTACCGCTCCCTGCGCGCTGAACTGGCCGCCGTCTACTCGCCGAGCGAAGCCGCCGCCGTGGCCGAACATTATGTGTGCGAACGCCTGCAACTGAGCCGTGCGCAGTTGCTTATGGACAGCCCGGTGGCACTCACTGCCGAGGAACAAAGCAAAATAGAGCGAGACACGCAGGCACTGCGCCAACAAGTGCCGGTGCAGTACGTCTTGGGCTACGAAACCTTCGGCTCCCGCCGATTTGCCGTCTCCCCCGATGTGCTCATTCCCCGTCCCGAGACGTATGAACTCGTGGAATGGTGCGCCGCCACCTTGTCTCAGCACGCTACCCCGCGCCTTCTCGACGTGGGTACGGGCTCCGGTTGCATTGCCGTCTCTTTGGCGCTCGAGTTGCCGCACGCACGAGTTGAGGCTTGGGACATTTCGCCTCGCGCACTCACGGTGGCGCGACACAATGCGACGCAACTCGGTGCTCAAGTCGACTTTCGCGAAGTGGATCTCCTGAAAGTGATCGAAGAACAGGCCGCCGAGCAACGAGAGTACGATCTCATCGTGAGCAATCCGCCCTATATTCCCGCCGGAGAAGCGCCGACAATGGCCGACAACGTGGTGCAACACGAACCGCACACTGCACTCTTCGTGCCCGACCACGACCCCTTACTCTTCTATCGCGCCTTGGCCGTCTTGGCCACCGAGTGCCTGCACCCAGGCGGTGTGCTCTTGGTCGAAACGCATACGGACTTCGCCCTCGCAACCGCCGAACTCTTTGCCCAACACGGGCTCCAATCCGTCGAAATCAGAAACGACGCCGACGATCGTCCACGCATGGTGAAAGCAACCCGTGCCTAACGACCCAAGCGCCTCAGTTCATCCATTTAATTCCTTCCTCCATGAACCACTCTACTTCCGCCCTCTGCCTCGCCGCAGCACTCTGTTTGCTCGGCTCCTGCGCTGCCGAAGACCCGCAAGCTCCGCGCAACGCCGAAACCTTCACCCAAGTGGCATCGCCCCTCTCGTTCGACTACGATGCATCGCACTTTGCTGCGCCCGACAATAGTCGCTCACTCAGCAGAAGCAACCACATGATCGACCTGAAGTTCATTCTCGCCGCCATGGATCCCCAACGGGCGCTCGATATCTCGATGTTCTCCGAGAAATCAGATCCCAACGCACTCACCGCCGACCAGCTCGCACAGATGAAAGCCAAGGCCGACGAGGTGACGAAGGACTGCAAGAACAACTTAGAAAAGCTCGAAGCGCTGCAGAAGTTCGTGATCAAAAACACCACTTACGACAACAACGGCAACGGCCGTAACGATCCCTTCGGCGCATTCAACGGCGGCCTTTGCGTTTGCCAAGGCTATGCCAACGTCCTCAAAGTGATGCTCTACACGCAAGGCATCCCCTGCATCGGCATCAACGGCAATCTCTTCCAGGGCGATGTCTATCTGGGTGCCCACGCCTGGGATTACGTCTACGCCGACGGGAAATGGTACGTAAACGACCCCACCAACGGCGGTTTCTTCGAAATGGACAAGGTAGATTCCTACAAGCATCTCGTCCCCCTGCGCACCGACATCGAAGTCTTCGAAGACGACCAATTCGGCTATGACTTCTACCAAGGACACCTCAACGTCTCGCGCGTGAAAACCTCGGGCGACATCCTCACCGTGCCCTTCTCGACGAACAAACTCCGCGTTTCTTCGTTCATTCCTCACCACGACCTCCCCAAGAACGTGAAGCAAGTCTATCTCGGCCGCAACATCGTTTCGCTCGGCGACGACCAAGTCGTGAGCCTTTCCGAACGAGGAAAGAACGTAGAGACCGTGTTTGTCGAAGACCAAAACACCAAATTCGCGGCCAAGGACGGCGTGGTCTACACCAAGAACTGGATGAAGAAAATCGAATCGCTCGTGTTCATTCCCGCCGCCATGAAGAGTGTGAAACTCCAACCCATCGAACGACTGGAAAAGAACGTCATTGCTCGCCACAACAGCATCGAACAGCTCATACTCGTGCCGGGTACGAAAGTGATGGAGAGCTACGCTGTGGAATCTTGCCCCAACTTGAAGCGCGTCTATCTCCCCAACGACTGCGAAATGCAGAAGGACGCCCTCTACCGTTGCCCGAAAGACGTGCAAATCACCCGCGGTGACTTCACGGGCATCGCGCGTATTCGCCGCTAATCCACGGCACTAAAACGCCGCATCACGGCTCTCGACAGAAACTCCACGACTTTGGCCTAAAACAAGGCTGATAATTACAAAAAGTCCCCATGTTTCGCACGAAACGTGGGGACTTTTTGTGGATCACGGTGGACTTTCTCAAAAAACAGCGCGCTCCTGCGTCGATGTGCCGACGGAGGAGCGCGCGGGAGGCGGATATCAGTCAAACAGTGGACAGCGCCGGCGCACACAATCAGTGAATGCGCTCATAGCTGCGCAATTCGACGTCGAAGACCAGCGTGGAGTGCGCCGGAATCTGATCGACTTTCACCTCGCCGTAGGCCAAGCGTGAGGGCAAAATCATGCGCCAACGATCGCCGATGCGCATGTGTTGTAGCGCGGTTCCGAAACCGGCCACCACACCTTGCACGGCAAATTTGCTCGTGACGGCAAAGAGCGGGTCGAACACGCGCGCGGAGTCGGCCGAGTTGCCCGAATGGTCGAAAAGATAGCCGGCGGCGAAGTTCTTCGTGGGAATGAGGCGCCCCATGTAGGCCACGCGCACCGTGTCGGTCGAGAGGGGCGACCCACTACCCGTGCCGCGTTGCAGGATGTGCACCACCACCGAATCGTAGCGGTCGGCTTTGGCGTCGGGGCCTTTGATGTAGTTGCGCAGCACGCGCCAGTCACAGTGCTCTTCCCAGGCATCGCCCCACTTCGAGCGCGCCTGTGCCATGGCAGTGCGCGCCAATCGCAGGCTATCGGTGAAGGCGGCATCGTTGCGCGTCGACCAATTGGCGTATTCGGGGTTGGGTTCTTCCTTTTCGCTGCAGGCACTCAGCAGTACCAGCGTGATCGGGAGGAGGAGCAGGAAAAAACAGCGTTTCATCACGGAGCGGTGTGGAAAGTAAGGGAGAGGTTAGAAAAAAGCGCGGCGCACCGACGGGCACGCCGCGCAGGGAAATCATTTTATTTGAGTTGGCGCAAGAGCGAGGTGAGCGACACCTTCTCTTCGATGATGGAGCGGAGGGAGTCGATCGAGACGCGTTCTTGTTCCATCGTGTCGCGATGGCGGATGGTCACGCAGCCGTCGGTGAGCGTTTCGTGGTCGACGGTGATGCAATAGGGCGTGCCGATGGCATCTTGACGGCGATAGCGCTTGCCGATGGAGTCCTTCTCTTCGTAGGCGCAGCGGAAGTAGAAACGGAGTTCGTTCATGATCTCGCGTGCCTTCTCGGGAAGTCCGTCCTTCTTGACGAGGGGGAGGATGGCCAGCTTGACGGGAGCGAGTGCAGCGGGGAGACGAAGCACGACGCGGGTGTCGCCGCCTTCGAGTTTCTCCTCTTGATAGGCGTGGCTCAGCACGCTGAGGAACATACGATCCACACCGATCGAAGTCTCGATGACGTAGGGAGTGTAGCTTTCGCCGCTTTCGGGATCGAAGTATTCGATTTTCTTACCGCTGAACTTGGCGTGTTGCGAAAGATCGAAGTCAGTGCGCGAGTGCACACCTTCCACTTCCTTGAAGCCGAAGGGCATCTTGAACTCGACGTCGCAGGCAGCATTGGCATAGTGCGCGAGTTTCTCGTGATCGTGGAAGCGATAGTTCTCCGCACCGAAGCCGAGAGCTTGGTGCCAGGCCATGCGGCTTTCTTTCCAGTGGGCAAACCAATCCAATTCGGTGCCGGGCTTGACAAAGAACTGCATTTCCATCTGTTCGAACTCACGCATGCGGAAGATGAACTGACGGGCTACGATCTCGTTGCGGAAGGCTTTACCGATTTGTGCGATGCCGAAGGGAATCTTCATGCGGCCGGTCTTCTGCACGTTGAGGTAGTTGACAAAGATTCCCTGTGCCGTTTCGGGGCGGAGGTAGATGGTGTTGCTGCCTTCGGCCGTCGAACCCATTTCGGTCTTGAACATGAGGTTGAACTGACGCACCTCTGTCCAGTTGCGCGTGCCGCTGATGGGGCAAACGATCTCTTCGTCGAGGATGATTTGGCGCAGTCCTTCGAGGTCGGAAGCGTTCATGGCCACGGAATAACGCTCGTGGAGGGCATCGCGCTTCTCGATGAGTTCGCGCACACGGCCGTTGGTGGCGCGGAATTCGGCTTCGTCAAACGCCTCCTTGAAGCGCTTGCGGCCTTTGGCCACTTCTTTTTCGATCTTCTCGTCGTACTTGGCCACTTGGTCCTCGATGAGGACGTCGGCGCGGTAGCGTTTCTTGGAATCCTTGTTGTCGATGAGCGGATCGTTGAAGGCATCGACGTGTCCGGAAGCCTTCCAGATGGTGGGGTGCATGAAGATGGCAGAGTCGATGCCCACGATGTTCTCGTGCAGCAGCGTCATGGCTTGCCACCAATACTGTTTGATATTGTTTTTCAGCTCCACACCGAGCTGACCGTAGTCGTAAACGGCGCCGAGACCGTCGTAGATTTCACTGGAAGGGAACACAAAACCGTACTCTTTGCAGTGAGATACGATTTTCTTGAAAACGTCTTCTTGTGCCATGCTGTCTTTTTTGTTATTGTATTTGCTGCAAATATACGGTTTTTCGATGAGTTAAGGGGGAAAAGTCCTCAACTTTCGGTGCGCATTGCATTTTGTTGCGCAAAAAATGGACACGTAGCAGGAATCGCCTTGCGGAAAACGCGCGCGAAATTTGGTTTTCCGGGAAAAAAGATATATCTTTGCGGCGATTTCGAACGAGGACAGATTTGACTGCTTGCAACCTCTCCAAAAATGCTAAAACGCCACCGACCGAAGCCCTCATTTTTAGGAGGACGATGTTTCGTGTCGGCCTTGTCGTTGCCCGTCGGGTTTGTTTTCGTTCTGCTTTTCGCTTTGCCGCGATGGGCAGTTTTTTGTATATACCTACTACTCGTCGCCCGGCGACTATTGTTTAACTTCCCCTCTCCAACTCACATTTTTCAATGTCCTACATTTATACTTCAGAGTCCGTTTCCGAAGGCCATCCCGATAAGGTAGCCGACCAAATCTCGGACGCTTTGCTCGACGAATTCCTGGCTTTCGATCCTCAATCGAAAGTGGCTTGCGAAACCCTCGTGACTACCGGTCAAGTGGTGGTGGCAGGCGAGGTGAAATCGACCGCCAACGTCGATTTGCAGGAAACAATTCGCCGCACCATCCGTCGCATCGGCTACACGAAGGCCGAATATAAGTTCGACGCCGAAAGTTGTGGCATCCTCTCGGCCATTCACGACCAGAGTGCCGACATTAACCGCGGTGTGGAGCGCGAAGCCCCTGAATTGCAGGGCGCCGGCGACCAAGGCATGATGTTCGGCTATGCCAACAACGAGACCGATCGCTTCATGCCCCTGCCCCTCGCGCTGGCACACGACATCTTAATTGTGTTGGCTGACATTCGTCGCGAAGGAAAGGTGATGACCTATTTGCGCCCCGACGCAAAGAGCCAAGTATCGGTGGAGTATGACGACAACGGTCGCGCGCTGCGCATCGACACCATCGTGGTGAGCACGCAGCACGACGAGTTTGTCACCGCCGAAGAGGCCGGCAGCCAAACGGAGGCCGATAATCGCATGCTGGCGCAGATCCGCAAAGACGTGATCGAGGTGCTCATCCCCCGAGTGCTCGAACAACGGGTGAACACGCCCGAGATCAAGGCGCTGTTTGAACAGAGCGACATCACTTACCACGTGAACCCGACCGGCAAATTCGTGATCGGCGGCCCGCACGGCGACACCGGTTTGACGGGACGCAAGATCATTGTCGACACTTACGGCGGCAAGGGCGCACACGGTGGTGGGGCTTTCTCCGGAAAAGACCCCTCGAAGGTGGACCGCTCGGCCGCTTACGCTGCGCGCCACATCGCCAAGAACATGGTAGCCGCCGGTGTGGCCGACGAAATGCTCGTGCAGTTGGCCTATGCCATCGGTGTGGCTGAGCCGGTGAGCGTGTTTGTGGACACTTACGGCAAGAGCCACGTGCAACTCTCGGACGGCGAGATCGCCGAGAAGATTAAATCGCTCTTTTCCCTCCGTCCTCACGACATTGAGCAGCGCTTGAAATTGCGCCACCCCATCTATGAGGAGACAGCGCGCTATGGTCACGTGGGACGCTCCAACCGTGTGGTGACCAAGACCTTCCATCCGCGCGGACAAGCACCGGTGAGCCTGGAAGTGGAGCTCTTCACTTGGGAAAAACTAGACCGCGTCGACGACATTCGTCAGGCTTTCGGGTTGAACTGATCTGTTTTTCGTTCTTTCTCCTTATGAACATCACAGTCTACGCCGCTTCGTCGGGACAGGTGCCCGACGTCTATTTGCAAGCCGCCCGCGAGTTGGGCACATGCTTGGCAGCGCGCGGACACACCCTCGTCAACGGTGCCGGACGCACCGGACTCATGGGCGCGACCATCGACGGTATTCAGGCCGCCGGCGGTCGCGCCGTGGGCGTGATACCGCAGTTTATGATCGACGAGCACTGGGAGCACCCGGATATGGCCGAGATGATCGTCACGCCCGACATGCACAGTCGCAAAGAGCGCATGGCGGAGATGGCCGATGCCTGCATTGCCTGCCCCGGTGGGGTGGGTACGCTCGAAGAGTTGCTCGAAGTCATCACGTGGAAGCAGCTCGGATTGTTTCTTCACCCCATCGTGGTGCTGAACACCGACGGCTTTTTCGATCCGCTCCTCGCCCAACTGGAGCGTTGCGCCGAACAACAGTTCATGCGTCGCATACACACGGACATTTGGCAGGTGGCGTCCACGCCCGAAGAGGCCGTGCGCTTGTGCGAAGAAACGCCGCTTTGGGATGCCAATGTGCGCCGTTTTGCGGCGCTCTAAACGGCGGTGCGCTCCTTTGTCCTCCTCTTTTCTAAAAATCTCCGCATGGTAGTCCAAGATTCTCTCCCCCCTCGCCGCACAGTGCCCGATAGTGTGCGCACAGCTGCGCCCGTTCGTCACGATGTGCTCGTGATGGCACCGGCCGACTCGGCGGCGCAGGCGTTTTTCGGCGGCGAACCGGCCATTTTGCGCAAGTTCGTGCCCGAATCTACCGACCACTCGATGACCGTGCCTGCTTTTCGGCCGGCCGATGCTGCGGATGTGCCCGTCGATGCACATCTTTGGTCTCCCTTGGCGGATAGTTTACAGAAAGCTACGCCCTCCCATCGCACGATGGCAGTCAAGGGAGTAGCCGGCGATCCCGTGCCTTACCGCTTGCGCCACGACGATATCGTGACTTCCACGCTCTTGGTGAGTTTTGTTCTCATGATGTGGGTCATTGCAGCCTCGTGGAAATTCTTGCGCGTCATGGTGAAGGACTTTTTCTACCACCGCATTCGCCCGAATCTCTTTGCCGATCGCGTCGATACGGAGTTGCGCGGCCGCTTCTTCCTCGTGGCACAAACGTGTTTCCTGCAGGGCATCTTGTTTGTGGACTATGTGCAAGACGCGCTTCCCGAGACCTTCGAACAGGCTTCGCCCTATGGTTTGCTGGCCATCGGCACAACGGTGGTGGGCATCTACTATTTGTCGAAACTCTGTTTCTACAATTTCGTCAACAGCGTGTTCTTCGACACCGCGCACCGGCGGTTGTGGAACGACACTTACTTCGTTTCTATTCTTCTCATCGGCGTTATTTTGCTCCCGCTCACCTTATTGGTCGTATTCTTCGATTTGCCCTTTTCGCAAGCCCTCTCGGCCTATGTTTTGCTTATGGCATTTGTCAAAATACTCCTCTTATATAAGGCAAATCGCATATTTTTCAGTTCGTTCTCGGGCAGTTTGCACGTTATTTTGTACTTTTGCGCTCTTGAAATTGCCCCCCTTCTCTTTGCTTGGGGGCTGCTGGAAACGATCACCCAACATTGGATGTTCCCGCTGTAACCGTCATACTCGCGAAGATGATCAAAAAAATCCTCGTTTCTCAACCCGAACCGGCGTCAGAGAAATCTCCTTATCACGAAATTGCCCAGAACCTCGGTGTAGAGTTCACTTTTCGCCCGTTTGTCAAAGTCGAAGGGCTCGAAGCCAAAGAATTTCGCGCGCAGAAGATCAATATCCTCGATTATTCAGCCATCGTTTTCAACTCGCGCAACGCCATTGAGCACTTCTTCCGCCTTTGTAAAGAATTGCGCGTGACGCTGCCCGAAGAAATGAAGTATTTCGGTATTTCAGAAAAGGTGATTCTCTATATTCAAAAGTTCGTTCAGTACCGCAAGCGCAAAGTTTTCTTCGGAAGCAGCGGACGCTGGCCCGAACTCATCACCACCATGGCCAAGCACAAGACGGAAAACTATCTGATCCCCTTGTCTGAAGGCGTACCCTTGGAGTCGGCTGCTCAGCTCGACGCCAAAAAACTCAAGCACACCGAGTGCGCCATGTTCCGCACTGTGGAAACGAAGTTTGAAGCCGACGCCTATAAGGGTTTTGACATGATTCTGATCTTCACGCCCACGGGAGTTCACAGCCTGATGAACAACTTCCCCAACTTCGAACAGGGCGACATTCGTCTCGGCTGCTTCGGAGATGCCACGGCCAAAGCCATCGAAGAGGCCGGACTCCGCGTCGACCTCAAAGTAAGCGGGTCGATTGCCGAAAGCCTCGAAAACTATATTCGCGAAGCCAACGCCTAACGGCTGCTTCGCCGCTCAAAGAGCCACCGACGTTCGCTTGCAACGCGCCCAGCGCGGCACAAAGCGCACGTCGGTGGCTTGCTTTTTTGTTTCTCGCCGCTCGTCATCCCTCCGCCATGTCTACTTCCGACTTCCCTCGTCGCTACACCTTTGGAAAACCCGAACACCTCTGTTTGGAACGCGACATCAATCAGTTGTTTTCGTCGAGGCAAAAATCCATCATCGCCTTCCCGTTGCGTCTGCTCATGCTCGTTGTGCCCTACAGCGGCAGCGGTCCGCACGCCAAGGTCTTGATTTCTGTCTCGAAGCGCCATTTCAAGCATGCCGTCGACCGCAATCGCGCCAAACGCCAAGTGCGTGAAGCCTATCGCCTGCAGAAGCACCGGCTGCTCGAACACATTCCCGAGCAGAGCGCGGTGCATCTGGCCTTCATTTGGCTCTCCGACGACCCCATGCCCAGCGATTTGGTGCACAAACGCATGCTGACGCTGCTCAACCGTGCGGCCGACCGTCTGCAAATGGGCGAAGCGCCGCAGAGCACCCCTCAATAAGTTTTTCTGCTTCTCTTAATCGCTTGTTTTTTCGCCCCATGTCCCTCCTCTTTCGCTGGCTCACGCAGCTGCTCATCGCCCCTATTCACTTCTATCGGCACTTCATTTCGCCCTACACGCCGCCCTCCTGCCGCTACACCCCCACTTGCTCACAATACGCCATCGAAGCCCTGCGCAAACACGGCCCTTTCAAAGGACTTTGGCTCGCCGTGCGCCGCATTTTGCGCTGCCATCCGTGGGGTGGGCACGGATATGACCCAGTACCTTGAACTATGGAGCAAAAACAACCCTTCTTTGATTTTCACACCCACCGCCTCGACACCCCACCCGGCCAAGGCATCGTGAGTTTGCCACAATCCATCGTGCGCCGTCCGCAGTTGTGGCAGCCCCAACACGGCGCGTTCTATGCCGCCGGCATCCATCCTTGGTGGACAGCGGACGCAGATTTTGTGCTCGACGACTATCTCGATGCCCTTTCCCACCTGCTCACGCTGCCCGAAGTGGTGCAAGTGGGCGAATGCGGCCTCGACCGATTGCGCGGTGCCGATCTCGAAACGCAATGCGCCGTCTTTGCCGCACAAGTGGCGCTGTCCGAGCAGCATCACCGCCCGATGACGCTCCATGTGGTACGAGCTTTCGACGTCATTTTGGCGCTCCGCAAACAACTTCGCCCCCGACAACGCTGGACCATCCACGGCTTTCGCGGAAAACCCGCCCTCGCGCGCCAACTCCTCGATGCGGGTTTCGATCTAAGCTTCGGCTTCCACCACAATTCTGAGGCCTTGGCCATCACTCCGCCCGAACGTCGCCACTTCGAAACCGACGCCCTGCCCGAAGGCGAAGCCGAGGAATGAGATTGCCTCCCGCCGGAAAGCGACTATGCGAACCCTTGCCTTAAGTTTCTTGAAAAACATTGCAGAACACTTCCATTTTGGGTGAACTATTTCCTATACTTACCTGAGTTCGGTCTAAGCCTCTTCTCTAAAAATAAGGTTTGTCCGAAATTTGGAGTGAGGCCTCAACTACCGGAAACCCTTTCTCAAAAGCGCACCGGCCTCCCACTTCAGCCCCCAACGCGCACGCGTAGCGCGCGCGTCCGGCGTTTTTCGTTTTTTGCCTTCACCTCTTCACCACACGACCGTAAAAACCTATGAAACAACGACTTGCGTGTGAAGGCTTCACCACTTTTTCCTTCACCGGTGAAGGAAAAAAAAGGCATTTCCTTCACACACAAAATGCACTGTATCAATGAATTGCGGGTGAAGGTGAAGGGTGAAGGCAAGAAATTCGAACTCGCTGAGTGCGCGATGCGCAGGCGCGTGTCCGTTCGCGCGTAAGGCTGTGCGGAGAAGGAAACAGTGGGCGACACCGTGAGCGAAGGGACGGGCGTCTTTTCCAAAAAAGCGGGGAGAAAGAAGAGAAAAGAAGGGGCGTTTCGAAAGAAAGTCCACAATTTTTCATTCAATCTCTCCAGATTCTCAAGAAACTAAACATTTTTCACACAAAATATTTGGCCATTCGAAACTAAATCATTACTTTTGCACTCGATAAACACAACTTCCTTTCATTCCGCCGCACTACGGCGTCTATATAGCGCAAAGTCGAGATGCTGTCCTAACCATCCGACGCAAACACTCTTTAACTTATAGAACTGGCGCGACTTCGCCATATCCCAACCTCTCGGAACAGACAAAAAACGCTACGTTCCGGCGCGGAGCGCGTCTTCACACGACCGCGAGGAGATATTATCGAAGCTACCCAATCCGATGTTCATGCAGTATGCAATCATATTCTGCTGTATTGCCTTGGCGCTGACCATTCACGAACTGGGGCACTTATCTTGCAGGGCGACTGTTCAACACGAAGATAAAGAGCCTCAATATCTTTGACGGCCTTGGTTTTCGTCTGTTCAGCACCCACGACAAGTGGTTCCTCCGCCCGATGGCGGTCAGATTGTGTTCGCTGCCTACAAGTGCATCGTTCGTCAGCCACCCAATGAGCGGTTCAAGATAATTGTGACTTTGGTTGGAATCACAGTACTGATTGCGAGTACCCCTTATCTTGTCATAGATGAGATAATATAGGATTCTTTCTGATTCGCAGAGATATACAATTATTAAATCGAGAAATAAGACAACTATGAAAGAGCTTAAGTGTCCAAATTGTGGTAAAGTATTCAGCGTGGACGAATCGGAGTATGCAACCATCGTCAACCAAGTGAGAACAGCTGAGTTTGAGGAAGACCTACACCGTCGTCTTGAAGAACTCTCCAAAACGAAAGACGCAGAACGAAACAACGCCGTGCTTAAGGCGGAGTCTGATTTTCAAAAGCAACTTAGCATCAAAGAAGCAGAGCTGATGAAAAAAGACGAAGAACTCGCGCGACTCAAGGTGCAGATGGAGGGTGTGGCGCAGTCGAAACAACTGGAGATGAACGAGCAGCTGTCTGTTAAGGACCAAGAGATTGCAAAGTTGCGTGAACAGGTGGATCGTATTGCGGAGTCTGCTCAGAAAGATGTAACCCTAAAGCTGGCAGAAAAGGAACAGGAGATTGTGCGTCTGCAGTCGACGATACAAAACAGTGAGCGTGAGCGTCAGGTGGCTGTGTTGGAAGAACGCAACAAGTCGGCTGAACAATTGAGCCAAAAAGAACGCACCATTGTTGAGCTTCAGGGAGCTGTGAAGGCTGCTGAGAATGACAAAACGATTGCTGTGAACAATGTGAAATCACAATACGAGATCAGACTCAAGCAGAAAGAAGAGGAAGTGGAGCGTTATCGCGACATGAAAGCAAGACTGTCTACGAAGATGGTTGGCGAGACGCTGGAACAGCATTGTCAGATACTTTTCAACCAAAACCGTGCTTTCGCTTTCCCGAATGCTTATTTCGAGAAAGACAACGAGGTGGTGGACCACAGCAAAGGCGATTTCGTGTTCCGCGACTTCGTTGACGGCACTGAGTATATCTCCATCATGTTTGAGATGAAAAACGAATCAGAAAGTGCTGGCACGAAGCACAAGAACGAAGAGTTCTTCGACAAACTCGACAAAGACCGCAAGAAGAAAAACTGCGAATATGCAGTGCTCGTCTCGATGTTAGAGCCTGAGAATGAACTTTACAATCAGGGTATTGTCGATGTGTCTTACCGCCATGAAAAGATGTTCGTCATTCGCCCACAATTCTTCCTACCCCTCATTGGTCTGCTTACCCAAGCCTCCAAAAAAACGGTCGCCTATAAGAAAGAGGTGGAACTGGCTCGTCAACAAAACATCGATGTAACCAACTTCGAGAACAAGCTGCTTGATTTTAAGAACCGATTCGGCAAAGACTATCGACTGGCATCCGATAAATTCCGAGAAGCTATCAGCGAGATTGACTCCACAATCAACCATCTCCAAAAGGTTAGAGCCGCTCTCATCGGTTCGGAAAACCACCTCCGCCTGGCAAATGATAAGGCGGAAAGACTGACGGTGCGTTCACTCACGTACAAGAATCCAACTATGGCGGAAAAATTCAAAGAAGCTAGGGATGCAAATAAGTTGTCGAATGTAGAAACAGAGGAGGATGATGATGAATGATTGATACAATTAGTCGATAAAGAGTTTGCGAACTATGCTATATTAGATTATTGCTGTCCGTTAAACTTCAAAATGACACAATTTCCCTATCCGCAATGTCCATCAATAGGCATTGCGGACTTCTTTTGGGAAAAACTATTGATTATCAACCCTAAACATTTTGTATCAATGAAAAAGATTTTGGTTTTTGGCGACATTCACGGACGCAGCTTTTGGAAGGAAGTGATCATGGCAGAGCAGCCCACGCTGACCATTTTCCTTGGCGACTACGTGGTGAGTCGTGAGAACGTCAGTGAAGAGGCGCAGCTTGAGAATCTTGCCGACATACTGCAATATAAAGAGGAGCACGCAGACGAGGTGATTCTCCTACGTGGCAACCACGACACGGAAGCAGCAGGCTATCGCTGGGCAGAGTGTTATCCTGACTTTGAGAGTAAGGAACTTTTCCCAACCAAGCGTTTTGAGCAACTCACACAGTGGATGCATCAGCAGGACGGAATCCTCTTCAGCCACGCAGGAGTGTCGCGCACGTTCCTTGCAGATTGTGGCATGACCATCGAGGATATGGAGCGATCGGCAGACCTCAACGACCCTCGCTTTGGCTTCACTCCCCTTGACGGCTACGACACCTACGGCAACTCCATTACTCAGACACCGTTGTGGATTCGTCCCGACGCCTTGATCACCGACATGCCGCAGGGGCTGACACAGGTGGTGGGGCACACCACACAGAGCCAAGTGACGATGATGGAAGACGAACAAGGCAATGAATTGTGGCTGTGCGACGCATTGAGGAAGGGTAGCTATCTCTGCATTGAGGAAGCTGAGTTTGTGGTAAAAGAATGGGTAGTATGAGTCTGAAAGTGGAAAAAATAAACAACAGGTGGTATGTTAATGGTGAACCATCAAAGACGCCTCGGGTGGACGACCTCAAGAAACAGTTTGACGAACTTAACGAGGCCTATTTCGAAGGTGTGCTGCCACCATGCCGTATGTTTTGTACGACATCTCTAAATCGTCTTGCAGCCGTATGCCGACCTAGTCAAAAAGAGATTGTGTTCAATCGGAATTGGAGGTATATATGGACAGCATCACTGATCAGGAAAGTACTCATTCATGAGATGATACACCTTCATATACATTATAAATATAAGAAGGTGGGACGCTGGCTGAACTCATTTCATCACATGTGGCCCTTCGCCTATGAGTGGTGGAAGCTCAACTGGAAATATCACTTGGGATTGAAGCTGCTGGAGCCCATCCCCATCAAAGGCATTTCGAAAGGGACTTGAAAAGACTTGTATGATTGTTTGGATTCAGGCAAGGAGAGTCGTATAATAGTATTGAAAAACCAAAAAGCAGAATCGTAGAAGAATATGGAAACTGAAACTCAGAAGACCACACCGACCACATCGCTTTTCGACCACATTCGCAAGGCTGCTGAAGAGCTCCGCGGCTCGGGCATAGCTGAAGAGACGCTGAATCTCGAGACGCTCGACTCCATCAAGCGGGAGCTTAAGCTCGACAATCGGAAAGAGGCCATGGTCATCACCATCTTTGCGGTGAAGGGCAACAATGGTGATGTCGACTTAAGTGACATGGCTAATTTTCTGGCCTGCTCAGAGTTTGATGCCATGACACTTTCTGCAGCACTCAAGTCGCTCGTAGATAAGGGCTTCATCGTTAGGGAAGAGGACAGTCCGACCCCCATGCCGCAATATAAGTTTGCCGATGACATTCTTGAGGCTATCGTAGAGGGACGTGAGGTGCGACCCATGCCCACGATTTCAGAGACAAACTACGATCAGTTTGATTTCTGCGAGGATGTGCACAAATTGATGTGTAGGCGCGTAAAGAAGACGTTGACGACCAAGGGGCTCTTCTATAGAACAAAAGAGATGGAAGATAAATATCCCAATATAGAGTTCATCAGTAAGGTTAAAGAGGAACTCTCTGAGGTGAAGCACCGCATCATGCTCTATGACCTTTGCTATCTCTATTCGATGGACAAGGGCGACAATATCGAGATGCGCAGTATGCTCAAGGCCATGTATTCCGATCACATGGATGCCGCGCACGAGCAGAAGGCATTGCGACTGGGCGACCATCCGCTCCTTGACCACAAGCTGGTGACCATCGAGGGTGACGAGAAGCTGAAGGTTGACGACCGAATGCTTCAACTGCTGTATGGCGATGCGGCAGAGGCTTTCTTGACAATTGTGAAGAAGCTTGACCGCTATTCGTTCGTAGCTGAGATTAACAAGGCCTTCTATAATCCTCGCGATTTCAGCATGCGCGGTAATCCTTTTGCAAAGATGCACGAAGCAGCCAAACTTGAGACGGCTAACGAGGAGCTCGCCATGGTGAAGACGCTCAAACTGAAGGTGCCGTCGCTAGATGCTCGCATGGTGTTCTATCTTGTGTCCAATGACCGCGTTCACAACGAGGATTTTCAGCTCAACGAACTCGACAACGTATTTGTCTCGGGGCTCTATGTCAGCTATCTGCGAGAGTTTAAGAACAGCACGCACCCATTGGTGAAGACAGGACTGGTTGAGGTGAAGGCCAAAGGCTTGTTCGACGATGCCATACTGCAGCTCACCGAAGCCGGTGAGGCACTGCTCTTTGAGGATGATATGGAACTCTTCGAACAGCCCATCACCGGCAACGACATCATTCAACCCGACTCGGTGGTGAAGAAGCGTCTCTTTTTCGACGATGAACTCCAGAAGCAGCTCTCGCTCCTTGGCAATTCGCTGAAGGAGGAGAACTATCAGAAGTTGGTGGCGAGATTGGAAGAGAAACGTATGCCAACAGGAATATGCGCACTGCTCCATGGACTTCCAGGCACAGGAAAGACCGAAGCCACTTTGCAGTTGGCTCGCGAGACAGGCCGCATTGTGATGCTGGTGGACATCGCATCAAGCAAGTCGTGCTGGTTTGGCGAGACAGAGAAGATAGTCAAGGAAATCTTCACTCGCTACAAGCGACTCTGCAAAAAGTCGAAGCTCACGCCGATACTGCTATTCAATGAGGCTGACGGAATACTGTCAAAGCGCAAGGATGTTGGTTCGAGCAACGTAGCACAGACGGAGAATGCAGTGCAGAACATTATTCTTCAAGAGATGGAGACGCTCAAGGGCATTATGATTTGCACTACAAATTTGGTCAACAATCTTGACTCTGCCTTTGAGCGCCGATTCCTCTTCAAGGTGCGCTTCGATGCTCCCACGCTCGAATCAAAATGCTGCATCTGGATGGACAAGTTGCCTTCGCTATCAAAAGCCGACGCCACTGTTCTGGCCGCACGCTTCGCCTTCTCGGGGGGAGAAATTGACAACATTGCACGCAAGGCCACGATGGATGAGCTTATCTCAGGCACCACTCCTACGCTCGAGACCATCATCAACCTCTGCACCAAGGAGAAGTTGGGCAATGAGCGTCAGCAGATCGGATTTGCATGCTAAACGTTACAACTTCCTCAATACTCCACACAGGGGTGTTGAGGAAGTTATAAACCAACAGCGTTTTTAATTTTGATATCCTGCAAAAGCAAAGAGACTTGAAAAGATTGCCAAGGTATGTGACGAAGCGCGGTTATTCCACCCGTGAAGTTGACTACGACAACCTCACAATTACCGGTGAGTTCACCTCTTTTGCCGAATAACGGGACTGAAGAAAAGATTTGAGCTTTAGTATGATATCATCGCAACAATATAATAGGGATATTGAATGAAACAAACAGAGAATCAGAAAGATTCAGCACTATTGCCGGACAATACGATGCAGTTGCTTGATGGGCGCTTTCTGCCTCTTTATCCTCGAGAAGAAAAAGGCTGCGAGACAAACAACGAGATGTATATCACCTCAATAAAGCCATACCAGTCATTGAAAGAAGAGAACAAACATCTTTCCACCTCAGAAGACGATACTCCAAAGGATGAGCTTCAGTTCTTTCTCGACAACGTATTCTTCTTTGTCGCTCACGCAGAAGATATTTTGTCCGATAGCAGATTGTTTCTTGCGCCGGTGCCGGTGCTTTGCGGTTTGCCATTTATAGGGAGAAACCCATTCAGATATGCTACGCTGGGAGTTTATATAGAGTGGTGGATGCATAACGGATTTGCTGTACATAAGGATGAGAGGGATAAAGTATCATTTATATGGGCACTATGTGGTAGTCCCATGACTGGCAGCAACCGCTGTGCAATGGTAGACGAGAATGGTTTATCAACGAAAATTACTGTAGGTGATTTTTCTAAGCATGTACGCAGCTTTTGCCGAATAAATCAGCGTTATCACGAATGTAAAAGCCTTGCTTTGTCCTACTCTTTGCGACAAGTGAAGGATGTTTTACAGAATAGACATGGTAGCAATTATATCAACAGCGCCTATCGTAATGGCTTGAATTGGCAAAACAACTGGTTAATCAATAGCAAAAGAGAGTTGTTGGATACAATTCATGATCGAAACAATCGGCTAATGCATCACCAGATGGATGCTCATGCACAGGAATTGGAAAAACTTGTCACTCAATATCTGGAAAGGGGAGAGAAAAATGATAAGGAGTCGGCAACGCTTCAAAACAAAATCAGAGAAGCAAAGCAAAAACTCAAACTTGGCGAAATTAGCAACGTAGAGTATCAGCAATACATCTCGCCGATGAAGAGGGAGCTTGATAGGCAGAAACACGATCCGGATTTTGATATGTGGAATGAGATTCAACAGATATTTCCTCAAGAGAATTACTCTTTAGATGATGTACTGATGTGGATGGAAAGTAGAAAAGGAACAGAATGCTCAATTCAACGTCAGAAAACGGATTAAATAGGAACCGATATGAATTACTCAAAACATCAGATCTTGGCTTTCACAGGCCATTGTGACAAGTACGTGAAGGCTCTTGCTGCCATCGGTGAGGATTTTGTGACAGAAGATAGCCATGCAATGGTTACCCCGGATGAAGAAATCTATGAATCAGTTCTCGATATTTGGCCCGACATGCCGACCGCAGATGATGAGTTTGGTGGGAATGATGATGAGTAGAACCTTTAATATCAGAATAATATGTTGATACCTTGTTGATGTTGTGGGCAGCAACTGCCCGAGAGTTGGAGTTTGTTTGTATGTAACAGATGTGGTTATCGAGTTTGCCCTTCGTGTTTTGGTAAGCACGATGGTTCTTATAGCCATGGTGGATACAAATAGAAGTCCCCACGTTTCGTGCGAAACGTGGGGACTTTTTGTAATTATCGGCCTTGTTTTGGGCAAAACAGGGGAACTTTTTTCTGTGAGTAGGGGAGTGGCTTACGAAACCTCCGAGCCGGGCAGCACTTCGCGGTCGGGCGTGATGACAGCGAGCGAACCGTCGGCGTTGAGGGCCGAGAGAATCATGCCTTGGCTCACGAGGCCGTTCTTGAAGGTGCGGGGCGCGAGGTTGGCGATGAAGCAAACTTGCTTGCCCACGAGCTGTTCGGGTTCGTAGTGCTGGGCGATGCCCGAAACGATGACGCGGTTTTCGAGGCCGTCGGCGATTTCGAAGCGCAAGAGCTTCTTCATCTTTGGCACACGTTCGCAGGCAGTGACCGTACCCACACGGATGTCGAGTTTTTCGAAGTCGGAGAAATTGATTGTTTCGCGGATGGGGTTGGCCTTGTGGTTGGCCTTTTCGTTCTCCTGACGAATGGCTTCGAGCTTATCGAGCTGGGCTTGAATGGCCTCGTCCTCAATTTTCTCAAAGAGCAAGGAGGGTTGGGGCAGACGCGTACCGGGTTGCAACAGATCGATGCTGCCGAGACGCTCCCAATCAGCGGAGGGAAGAGCTATCATCTCGCGCAGACGCGCCGAAGAGAAGGGTAGGAAGGGCTCGAAAGCGATAGAGAGGTTGGCCACCAGTTGGAGCGAGAGGTAGAGAATGGTCTTGACGCGCTCGGGATCGGTCTTGATCACCTTCCACGGTTCGGCGTCGGCCAGATACTTGTTGCCGATGCGGGCGAGGTTCATGGCCTCCTTTTGCGCATCGCGGAAGCGGAACTGCTCGAGCAGGCGCTCCACTTCGGCCTTCACACCGCGGAATTCTTCGATCGTGGCGCGGTCGGTTTCGGTGAGTTCGCCGCATTCGGGCACGCAGCCTTCGTAGTATTTCTGCGTGAGTTGGAGGGCACGGTTCACGAAGTTGCCGTAGACGGCCACCAATTCGTTGTTGTTGCGCGCTTGGAAGTCGGCCCACGTGAAGTTGTTGTCCTTCGTTTCGGGGGCATTGGCCGTGAGCACGTAGCGCAACACGTCTTGTTTGCCGGGGAAATCCACGAGATATTCGTGGAGCCACACGGCCCAGTTGCGCGAAGTGGAGATCTTGTTGTCTTCGAGGTTGAGAAATTCGTTCGAAGGCACGTTGTCGGGGAGGATATACGAGCCTTCGGCCTTGAGCATGGCGGGGAAGACGATGCAGTGGAAGACGATATTGTCTTTGCCGATGAAGTGAATGAGGCGCGTGTCGGGGCTTTTCCACCACGTTTCCCACGTGTCGGGGAGCAACTCCTTGGTGTTGGAGATATAGCCGATGGGGGCGTCAAACCACACATAGAGCACTTTGCCTTCGGCACCCTCAACGGGCACGGGAATACCCCAGTCGAGGTCGCGACTCACGGCGCGGGGTTTGAGTCCCATGTCGAACCAGCTCTTGCACTGTCCGCTCACATTGGAACGCCATTCGGGATGCTGTTCGATCCACGGGGCAAGCCACTGCTGGTGCTTGTCGAGGGGCAAGTACCAGTGCTTGGTTTCGCGCAATACGGGCTTGGCTCCCGAGACGGTGCTGCGGGGATTGATGAGTTCGGTGGGCGAAAGGTCCTTACCGCAGCGCTCGCATTGGTCGCCGTAGGCATCAGGATTGCCGCAGTGGGGGCATTCGCCCATGATGTAGCGGTCGGCGAGGAAGGTTTGCGCCTCTTCGTCGTAGTATTGCTCGTTGGTTTTCTCCAAAAACTCGCCTTTGTCGTAGAGTTTGCGGAAGAAATCGGAGGCCACTTGGCGGTGGGTGTCGCTGGTGGTGCGGGAATAGATGTCGAAGGAGATGCCGAAGCCTTCAAAACTGTCTTTGATGAGCTTGTGGTAGCGGTCCACCACTTCTTGAACACTGCAACCTTCCTTGCGGGCACGAATGGTTACGGGCACACCGTGCTCGTCCGAACCGCAGATGAAGAGGACATCGCGGTGGCGGAGGCGGAGATAGCGGGCATAGATGTCGGAGGGGACGTAGACACCGGCGAGGTGGCCGATGTGCACACCGCCGTTGGCATAGGGCAGGGCGGCAGTGACGAGGGTTCGCTTGAATTTATCGCTCATAGATGGTCTGTTATTTTGGGGCAAAGTTACAACTTTCCCACGAAAGCCGTCGGGGTCACTATTATAATAATGCGTGGGGTTTTCGACAGCGGCGGTCGACGAGCGGAACGCCGGCGGCCGACAAAAGACTTCGGACGCTCGCGCAAAGAAAGTGGTGAACCTTGAGAAAAGGGTACGAAAAAAAGGTATTGAAAAGAGGAAAGGTTTCCTTTTTCAATACCTTGAATTAAGTCGGGGTGACTGGACTCGAACCAGCGACCTCACGCCCCCCAGACGCGTACTCTAACCAACTGAGCTACACCCCGATTTATTTTGGAGGATAACGCTCGGAAGTAGGACTTCCTTTGCGTTTGCGAGTGCAAAGGTAGTGCATGTTTTGGAAACGACCAAGAAAAACCGTGGATTTTTTCGCAGAAAAACAATTTCTCCTGCCCAAAACGGGGTTTCGGGCAGGAGAAAATCGTTTTTTTTACGGCACACAGCCGTGCGAGAAGAGGAAAGAGCGAATGCCGGATTAGGCGCTGAGCGCAACGGCATAGGCCTTGATGCGCTTGATCATGGCGAGCAATCCGTTGGAACGCGTCGGCGAAAGGTTTTCGGCCAGACCGATTTGCGGAATAAAATAGAGGTCGGCATCGCGAATTTCCTCGGGGGTGTGGCCGTTGACCACGCGCAGCAGGAGGCAAACGAGACCTTTGACGATGAGGGCGTCGCTCTCGCCGCGGAAAGTGAGTGTGCCGTCGGGGTTTTGATCGCAAACAATCCAAACGCGGCTCTGGCAGCCGTCGATGAGATTGGTCTCGTTTTTCTCGCCGGCGGGCAATACGTCGCCCTCTTCGCCGAGGTCGATGATGAGTTGGTAGCGATCCATCCAATCTTCGATTTCCGAAAATTCTTCGATGATCTCGTCTTGTATTTCGTTGATGGTCATATATAAGGAGAAGCTGATGTGTGAGAGGGAAAAGTGGCCGTGCGCTATGCAACGGCCGTGGAATAAAAGAGCGAAGTTGGCTTGCGCGATTGCCTTCGTTTAGGGGATGCGCTCTTCGGAAAGCACTTGCAGCAGCGTCTGCCCAACGGCGCGGAGGGTCTTGGCGCTGAGTTTGTCCATCGTGTCGCCCGTGGTGTGCCAGTGCGCAGGGAATCCGCCGTCGGGGTTGAAGGCGATGATGTCAATCGTGGGAATACCGGCGATATTGTTCATCGGCAGGTGGTCATCGGTGATGAATCCGCCCGATTCCTGCACGAAGTAATCGCCGGCCTCGGCCAATCGCGCGGCATCCCACACCTTCGTCACAACGGGTTGGGCGTAGCGGAGCGAGAAACCCTCGAAGTAGAAGCGATTGTCGGCACCGCCCACCATGTCGAGGAGGATGCCGTAGCGCGGTTTGTAGTCGGCGGCGATGTTTTTGCTCCAGTATTGCGAACCAAGGCAGAAGGTGCTCTCGTCGTCGCGCTTGTTTTCGGGCGCCCAATAGGGAGCGCCGTAGTCTTCTGCGTCGAAGCAAACGAGATCTACGCCGATTTGCGGATTCAACTTTTGGAGATGGCGCGCCACTTCGAGCAGTACGGCCACACCTGAGGCACCATCGTCGGCGGCCATCACGGGTGTGCGGTGACGAGTGGAGTCGGCGTCTTTCTCAGCCCACGGGCGCGAGTCATAGTGCGCAGCAAGCACCACGCGGTCTTTGCGTTCGGGATGGAAAGCGGCGATGATGTTGCGGCAACCGAGCTGTTTGCCGTCCCAACCGGTGACTTTCATGCGCTGTTCGGTCACGGTGAGTCCGGCTGCTTTGAACTGTGCCACGATGTAGTCGCCGCATTTTTCTAAAGCGGGGGAGTTCGGCGTGCGAGGCCCGAATTCGCACTGCGCACGAGCGAAGGCCAGCGCAGAATCGCCGTTAAACTCAACGCGACACAAGCGCGAGGAGTCAATGGTCTCGGCATTTTCAGCCGCGGTTTTGCTGCTTTTGCAAGAAACAGAGAAGGTCGCGGCGAGAGCAAATAGCAAAGGGAGAAAAGAAGAGAACTTCATAAGAGTAGGTGTCATCCTTATGGGAAAACAATAAAAGGAATAATCAAAATCAGCCTTGCGCCGCGGCCTGCACGCGGGTCATGACGCGAAGGAAGTTGCCGCCCCAAATTTTGGCGAGGTCTTCGTCCGTGAAGCCCTCGGCTTGCAGACGACGCGTGAGTTGAATGAGTTCGGAGGCGTTGGCCAATCCCGGAACTCCCCCATCGCCGTCGAAATCGGTGCCGATGCCGACGTGATCGATGCCGGCCACGGCAATCATGTGGAGGAGATGGCGGAGCGCGTCGTCAATGGTTGCGTTTTGGTCGTCTGTGCGCAAGAAGCCGGCGTAGAAGGTGCACTGCGCCACACCGCCGTTTGCGGCGAGCGCCCGCAGTTGGTCGTCCGTAAGGTTGCGGGGGTGATCGCAAAGGGCGCGGGCGGACGAGTGACTGCACACAATGGGGAGTTGCGACACCTCGAGGGCGTCATAGAAACTCGTTTCGGCGCCGTGAGAGAGGTCGACCATCATGCCGACGCGGTTCATTTCGCGCACCACGCTGCGGCCAAATTCCGACAAACCGCCGTGCTCTCCGCCTTTGCGCTCGGCATGGCGCGCCAAATCGTCCTTGTTCGGGCGCGCAGAGTCGCAAATGTCGTTGTTGCCGTTGTGGCAGAGTGTAGCGTAGACGACACCGCGGCGGCGAAAATGCTCCACATTGGCCAAATCGGTGCCGAAAGCAAAGGCATTCTCGATGCCCGGCATCACACTGCGCAGGCCGGCTTGCTTGTTGGCGAGCAGATCGGCCGGAGAAAACGCCATGCGCACCTGCGGACAAGCCTCTACCATATTATATAGGCGGTCGAGAATCGTATTGGCCTTGCGCGTGGCTTCGAGATTCGCCGCTTCGCCGCGGCCGTTCTGCGCAAGATAGGCCACCATGATCGAAGCATCGAGGCCGCCCTCCACCATTTTGTGGCTGTCGACGAGGATTTTCGGATCGCGGCGGTTGAAATTGATGTCTTGGTCGAAGAACATCGGCGTGTCGCAATGCGAGTCGAGGGTGAGATGCGCAGCATGCCAACGGCGCGCACGGCGATAGTTCTGCGCTTCGTTCACGAAATGCGTGAAAAGTGCCCGCGTGTCGTCGCCATCGAGACATTCGGGATGCCACTGTACGCCGATGATACTTTTTCGTTCACAGCTTTCCACGGCTTCCACAATGCCGTCGGGCGCAGTCGCTGTGATGCGCAGACGTGAACCGGAATCGGCGATGGATTGGTGGTGGAAAGAATTGACAAACAGCCGTTCTCCGAGCAGTCGGCGAAGCAAAGAATCGGGTTCGGTGGTGATGCTGTGCGAACGCTCTGAGCGCGGCGCCTGTTGTGAGTGTTTGATGAGCGTGCGGTCGGGCAGTGCCGACTGTTGGTCCTGGAATATGCGGCCGCCAAAGGCCACTGTCAGCACTTGCATGCCGCGACAGATGCCCAACAAGGGGATTTGCCAATCGTAAGCGCGGCGCGCCAAGAGCAACTCAAAGGCATCGCGCACGGGATTGACGGTTCCGAGCGCTGTTACGGGCTCTTCGTTCATCCACAGGGGATTGATGTCGGCTCCGCCCGAAAGCAAAATGCCGTCGGCGCGGCGCAGGAGTTCGTCGATGGCCGAGAGATCGTTCGTGGGAGGGACGATGAGAGGCAAACCACCCGCGCGGAGCACGGCTTCATAGTAACCGGGGCCGAGCGTACAGCCCGGTTCGCCGAAATTGCCACTGATCACAATGAGCGGTCGGCGCTCGGTGATGCGCTGCGTGGCGCTCTCGTAGACTTCGTCCAAGTTATAATTCATGTGTTGTGAGTCGTAAAGTCAGGCACCGCCGTGGGGCTGAAAAGTCACTCACCGATCGCAGAGTTGCGCTCGGTCAGTGACTTGCCTACGGGGGTACGAAGAAAAAAGTGGGAGATCGCCGTTCGGATTATTCCGCTGCGGTTTTGTCGGTTTCGTCCTCATTGGGTCGAGGATAGCCGCCGAAGGGCACAGCGTCGGCCGGATATTCGTGGCGGCGGCGCGGATTCATCGGAAACCAGCCCTTGATGACCCGTTGACGCTGCTCAAAGAGTTCAAGAATGCTCCACAGGCACGAGAAACCGACGATGGCTGACAGCGCACTCCAGAACACCGAGGTGAGGAAAGGCGCAGCCGCCACGCCGGCAAGGCCGGAAACGAGGAACACCCACCAAAGGCGTGTGCCGAAATAGTATTCGGCCTTCACCACAATGGGGTGGAAAATGCCGATGGTCAAGAAGGTGCAAAAACCTAACAGTAGACCTTCGTATGCAAGTTGTGACATAAATGTAAGGGTTCAATCAGTGAGCGGGCGAAAAGGTCAGTCTTCCACCTCATCCACCATGTCGGTGTCCTTTTCGTCGACCACCAAGGTGTCTTCGTCCTCATCGCCGATGCCAATGGGAATCGTGCGAGAGATGCTTTGTTCGAGCGAGATCATCGTTTCGGTCGAGGTCACACCCGGAATCTCCTGAATGCGGTTGTTGAGCAAGTCCTTCAGGTGCTCATTGTCGCGCGAAAAAAGTTTGACGAGCATGGTGTAAGGGCCGGTAGTGAAGTGACATTCCACGATTTCGGGAATGTCGTTGAGCTTTTCGACGGCCGTTTTGTACATCGATCCGCGCTCGAGCTTGATCCCTATGTAGGTGCAAGTGCCGAAGCCCAAAAATTTGGGGTTCACTTGGTAGCCGCTTCCGACAATGATGCCGCGTTGCACCATGCGCACCACACGTTGGTGGATGGCCGCACGAGAAACTCCGCACTGCGCGGCGATTTCTTTGAAGCTACGACGGGCATCTACAGAAATGACTTTGAGTATTTTTCGATCTAAAAGGTCGGCCTTCTTCATTTTATAATGTCTTGGAGATGAATCATGCGACAAAAATACACATTTCGCGGCACAAATGTGGAGAAATGTCGTGTCTTTTTTATCGTTTGTCTATTTACCTCCACTTGCAACGCGAGCGGCCGCGCGGCCGATCAGCGGACTTCGGCCGTCACCAAGCGCAAACTGTCGGCCTGCGTACGCACTTTGAGCCATTGCGCCAGTCGGTCGCGGTCGGTCACGGGAAGGGGCGTGCGACTGTTGGCCACGGCCAAGACATAGGAGCGAACGGCACCGCTGTCGACGGGTGTTTCCGTGATTTTCGACAGACCGATGCTTTCCACCTTGGGACAAACGGCTTTCACCTCACCAACGATTTCGCGAGCCAATGCATCGAGTCGGCGATAGTCGGCGGTTTCGCGTTCGAGCTGCGCCACGCGCTCCGCTTGCAAGGCCAGATGTTGCTGATCCAGCCCCGAAAGACTTTGTTGCGTGCCGGCATTGTTGCGCGCCAAGAGCAAACTGTCGGACTGTGCGCCTTGAATCACATTCAGTTGGTAGTCGGCCAACTGATAATCTGCCAAGCGCTGACGCGCCGCTTCGATCATTTCGTTCGGCAGAGCCGCTCCAAGAGCCACCACGTCGAGGGTTTTCGTTTCGCGGTCGGCCTGTTCTGAGAGAATGCGCGTGCCCGGCTGATTCAGTTCTTGTTTGACAAACTGTTTCACGTGATTTTCGAACACACTTTGGCGAATGATTTGTGTCGTCATGTAGACCGCCGGCAGCATCGTGACCACAACAATGACGGCGATGTAGCGATTCACGACCGCCAAGCGAGCCTTGTCCACAAACTGCTTGGGCTGAAATTGCAACAGGCGCACACCCAAGTAAGTGGCGAGGGCAATGAAGACGGTGTTGATGAAAAAGAGGTAGCATGCGCCGAAGAAGAACGACCATTCGCCCATCGCCAACCCGTAGCCCGCCGTGCAGAGCGGCGGCATGAGGGCGGTGGCGATGGCCACTCCCGGGATGACGTTGCCTTTCCCGCCGGTAGAGAGCGCCAAGATGCCTGCCGCGCCGCCGAAAAGGGCGATCAGCACATCGTAGAGCGTGGGAGAGGTGCGCGCCAGGAGTTCAGATTGCGCCTCGGTGAGCGGGGTGAGCTGAAAATAGAGCGCAGCGGTGAGCACACTGATCACCGTGGACACACCATAGTTGGTCAGCGAGCGTTTGAGCAACTCGAGATCGGCTCGTCCCACGGCCAACCCCATACCGATGATCGGGCCCATGAGGGGCGAAATGAGCATCGCGCCGATGATCACCGCCGTGGAATTGAGGTTCAAGCCGAGACAGGCGATGAAAATGGCAAAGATGAGCACCCAAAGGTTCGCACCGCGAAAAGTGACCCCGTCGCTGATCTGCTCCACGGTGGCTGTTTCGTCGGTTTTATCGGGCAAGGCGTTGAAAAATCGCTTGGCGATTCGCCAAACATAGTTCTGAGAAGAGTTCATTGCGTTGTATTTTCTGTAATGTTTTCACCGCAGACGGATCACCACCTCACCGGATCGGTTTCCGTGCTGCGCTCGGCTTACTGAGCGCCGACTCGTAACTGCAAATATACGACGTTTTTTCGAAACTGCCGGCTCACTACAAAATAAGGCTGAAGTCCCAATCAGGACTTCAGCCTTTTGCTATTGTGTTGTGTTTGTAGTGCTATTCGCTAAGTCTCCGCTTATTTTCGGAAGAGGCGAACCAACTCACCGATCCAAAGTACGACCGAAGTACAGCCGATGAGGATGACCCAATCTTGGAGGGGCAGCGGCGTAACGCTGAACATCTGACCACCGATGGTGACAATGACGATTTGCCCGATCAAGATGACGAACAAAATGAGCAGGAAGCTCTGACATTGCTTGAAGTGGAAGGCCGATTGTCCGGTGAGATAAGCGCGAGCGTTGAACATATTCCAGAATTGGAGCATCACGAAGAACGTGAAGATGTAACTCTTCTCGAGATCGGAGAGGCCGGCCCCCGTACCGAATTGGAGATCGCACAAAGCGGTGAGCGAAGTCACATCGGCGTGCTCGCAGACATAGACAAAGCCGAGCAGGAGGAGGAAGAAGAGGCCACCGGTGACGAGAATCGTGCGCTTCATCACCTTGTCGATGATGAATGCGTTGCGATCACGCGGCTTGTCGTGCATCACACGCTCGGCGGGAGGCAAGGAAGCCAAGGCCATCGCGGCGAAGGTGTCCATGATGAGGTTCACCCAAAGCATTTGCGTCACGGTGAGGGGAGAATCCGTGCCCATGAAGGCACCTGCCAACACAATGAAGCAAGCGGCTACGTTCACCGTCATTTGGAAGAGGATGAAGCGCTGAATATTTTGGTAGAGCGAGCGTCCCCACATCACCGCGCGGCCGATGCTCGAGAACGAGTTGTCGGTGATCGTGATGTCACTGGCTTCTTTCGCCACCGAAGTACCGTCGCCCATCGACAAACCTACGTGAGCCGTTTTGAGTGCGGGCGCATCGTTCGTACCGTCGCCGGTCACTGCGACAACGTGTCCACGCTTTTGCAGCGTTTCGACGAGGCGCTTCTTGTCCAAGGGACGTGCACGAGCGATGATTTTGAGTTCGTCTACACGATTATAGACTTCTTCGTCGCTGAGCGCTTCGAATTCCGGTCCCGTGATGATGGCGCGTTCGCTGTGATGTTCGCCCCACAAACCGATCTGACGACCGATTTCTGCAGCCGTTGCCGAGGTGTCGCCCGTAACGATCTTCACATCGATGCCGGCTGAACTACATTCTTCTACGGCCTCGGGAACGTCTGAGCGAACAGGGTCAGAAATGGCCACGGTGCCGAGGTAAACCAGCCGTTCGGCCACCACTCCGCGCTCTGCTTCGATCACCTTTTCGTCGCCTTCCAAGATCTGATAAGCGAATCCCAATGTGCGCATGGCTTGGCGCTGGTAGCCCAAGAGGCGTTCGTTGAGCGTTTCCACTGATTCGTCGCCCACGGCTTGCGTGCAAAGCGCACGAACGATTTCGGGAGCACCCTTTACATAGAGCACACGGCGGCCGGGCAATACGCCCGATTCCACGACGGCAGCCATATATTTACGCTCTGTCGCGAAAGGAAGTTCGAGCAGCGCCTTAGATCCCTCGCGCAGCGTACGATAGTCTTGGGCTTGCGCATGGAGCCAAAGGAGGAGCGCACCTTCTGTGGGGTTACCCAGCACACAGGGACGCGTGGCATCGCTCAAATCGAGGGTGGCCGTGCTGTTCACGGCAATACCTTCTGCGATCAGTTGGCTCTCTTCGCTCGCGGTAAGCTGACCTTCGGGCAAAGAGGGGAAAGCCGCTTCGGCCACCGTCATGCGGTTTTGCGTCAACGTACCCGTTTTGTCGGTACAAATCACCGTGGTGGCCCCCATTGTTTCGCAGGCGTGCATCTTACGTACCAAGTTACCCGTGCGGAACATACGGCGCATGGAGTAAGCCAGGCTGAGCGTAACGGCCATCGGCAAACCTTCGGGAACGGCCACGACAATGACCGTAACGGCAATCATCACAGTGCTGAGGAAATAAGCCGCGAAGTTCACCCATTCGAAACCGTTTGCGCCGGGACCGCTCACAAAGTACACCGCCATGCGTCCCACCAGGATCAGCACAGCAAGCACGTAGCTGATATTCGTGATCAGTGAGCTGAGACGATCCAACTGTTCGTTGAGCGGGGTCTTCACACTGTCGTCGATCTGCGCAGCTTCAAACACCTTTCCGCTTTCGGTGGCATCGCCCACGGCCAGAACGCGGCAAATACCGTGACCTGCCATGACTTTCGTACCGCGCAAGACGTGGTTGGAGGGGAAAGTGGCTTCGTCGTCGAACTCTGCTTCGACCGTCGTTTTCGCACAAAGAGGTTCACCCGTGAGGGTCGATTCGTCGACGGTGAGTTGTACCGATTCGAGCAACTCGGCATCGGCCGGAATGTCGTCACCCGTACCGATCATCACGATGTCGCCCACCACAATATCACACTTGGGCACTTCGATCGTGTTGCCTTCGCGAATCACACGCACCGGCTCTTCATCGTTTACCTGATTGAGAATCTCAAATTCCTGATTGGCTTTGAGTTCAAAGTAGAAGGCCAAACCTGTGGAAAGCAGAACTGCCACAAAGATACCAATCGGTTCGAAGAAAACCGTGGCGGCACTGTTCATCGCAAAGAACTCGTAGCACGAGATGAGCAACGAGAATACGCCTGCAATGAGCAATATAATAATAATAGGATCCTCAAATTTCTCGAGGAAACGCTTCCAAAGCGGCATTTTGGCCGGAGGGGTCAGGACATTCACGCCGTGCCGGGCACGACTTTCCTCCACCTCACGTGCCGAAAGGCCGGTGTAGTGATTGGACTTAGACATTGTTATAATGATTTGATTGTGATTTCACAAGTAAGCGTAGTCGCTGTTCTGCATTTCCGCCAACACGCGGACGACCGTGCAAATATAAGATTAAAACAGCACACAGCCACGGGCAACACAACAAAAACAACGCGAACTTTTCTTTTTGAGACTTAAGGCTGAAAAGCAGGCATTATAAACGGATTCTGAAAAACCAAAGAAAGAAGGCCACCAGCAGACTGGCAACACCCCAAAAGGTCGTTATCGTCGCTTTACGCATGTAGTAACGACGGCGGTGCGAACTAAAGGTGAGACGCGCACGCCGACGCTGGAAATAGGGGATAATGAGACCGAGCAAGATGGCGAGTAGAAGAAATAACGTCATGAGAACGGCAAACGAGTAGAAGACGAAAGTAACAGAGCCTGTCAAAGTGCAAAGAGTGAAGATGAGGCTCAAAATACTGAGCAAAATGCGCCGAGACAGGTACTGATCAAAGACAAAAACGTCGAAAATCGGCTAATTTACGATTGTGGATTTCATATCATGCCGGTGGTCAAAAAAAATGACACCGCATTTGCCGACAAAATTACCTCTTTATCATCTATATACAAAACATATCTACTAAAAAGAAAGTGTTTCGCTTCCATTTTTGCACAGTTGTCCATCTAAATTGGCATTCTGTTCGCTTCACAACAGACTTCGGCGCGATTCATTTAACACATGAACCGCGCCGAAGCAAAAAAGAAATAGGAATGAGCACAGAGGAAGGCTCGTAACCCCCTCGCGGAGTCAAGTGAACCAGAGCATAACCAGCACTTGCGCGATGATCACGCGCAAGAACATGGCCAACGGATACACCGCGGCGTAGGCCAACGAGGCTTTGTCGCCCTCGACGGTGTCGTTCACGTAGCCCAACGCGATCGGGTTGGCCATGGCTCCGCAAAGCATGCCCGCTGTGGTGGCAAACGACTTGCGGCGCCACACCACTGCCACAACGGCCATCACCGCCATGGGGAGTGCCGTGAGCAAAGCGGAGAAAGCGATCCAGCGCAAGGCGGCCGGCTGCATCACAGTGTCCAGGAAATCACTGCCGGCGTCGAGTCCGAGACAAGCCAAGTACATCGACAGGCCGAGCGAGCGCATCATCAAGTTGGCCGACTGCGTGGTGTAGGCCACCATGTGCAGGCGCGGGCCGTAGGCACCGATGAGAATACCCATAATGATGGGGCCGCCGGCCAAACCGAGGCTGATGGGGAAGTTCAACCCCACGCTGATGGGAATGCTGCCGAGCAACAGACCGAGCACAATGCCCAAGAAGATGGTCACCATGTTGGGTTCTTCGAGCGAACGCACCTCGTTGCCGAGCAGATCCACCACGCGCTCGATGCTTTCGGCCTGTCCCACCACCGTCACACGGTCGCCCATACGCAACATCAGGTCGGGCGTGGCGAGCAGACGGAGGTCGTCGCGCTTGATGCGGCTCACCGTCACGCCGTACTGGTAACGCAGATTCAAATCGCGCAGGCATTTGCCGTTGACCTCGGGGCGGGTGATGAGCACGTGGCGGGAGATGAAATGCGCATCAATGGCGTTCCAATCGATGTTTTCCTCCATCCAGTTTTTCGTCTCGTGTTCGCCGAACAGGTTGGTCAGCGCGTGCACCTGTCCTTTGCGGGTGATGATGAGCAGACGGTCGCCTTCGTTGACTTCGGTCGAGGCATTGGGAAAAATCACCTTCCCTTCGCGCCACAAGCGCGACACCACAAAGCGCGTGTGCCCGGCATGCGACACGATGTCGTGAATCGTATGTCCGAACAGTGCGGGGTTGCGCACACAGTAGGAAGTGATGTAGGCTTCCTCGTCGTTGTCTTCTTCGCCGGCATGGTCGTGACGCTGCAACCAGCCGCGCATGATGACGAGTACCACAATAACCCCGATCATGCCGATGGGGTAGGTCACCGCACAACTCAAGGCGGCCACCGCCGAAGGTTGTCCGAGCTGTTTGAGCGTCTGTTGTGCCGCACCGAGTGCGGGGGTGTTGGTCGTCGCTCCGCAAAGCACGCCCATCAGATCCGTGAAGGGCAACCAGCCCATCAGCGCAATCAGCACAGCCAACACGGTGCCGATGAGCACCACGCCGATACTCAAGATGTTAAGCACCTTACCGCCGTGGCGGAAAGTCGTCACGAAACCGGGACCGACGTGCAGTCCGAGCGCATAGACGAAGAGAATCAGGCCGAAGCTCTCGGCATAGGACAACATCTGCGGATCGAGTTTCAGACCCAAGGCACCGGCCAGAATGCCGGCAAAGAACACAAACGTAATGCCGAGGCTAATGCCCCGAAAACGGAACTTGGCCAACGACAGACCGAGGGCGCACACGGCCGACAAGACGATGACGGCCTGAATGGCGGAAGGGCGAGTGAGGAGGTCGACAAACCACATGTCGAGTGGAGCGTTGAAAAAATGGAATGAAGGGCACGACTGCCGGAGCACCGTACCGAAAACACATATTTGTCAGCCTCTGCCGCGCTGCGACAAAGGGCGAACGGGTGCAAAGGTAGACAGAAAAGAACGAACACGACAAAATTTCACGGCTTTTTTCCATTCGGCGCACGCATCAACGCACGCAATCGCCCTCTCCCACACACGGACGGCACTGTCCTTTCGAATCTCCACACGCTTCTCGCCCACAAACGCGGCGCATGCTGTGGCCTTCTTTTCCGCCACGCCGAGGGGTGGCTGAAAACAAGGGGACTTTCGACGAAAAGTGGTGGAGTTTTGCCGAAAAGTCCACAGTTTTTATTGGGTTGTTGCCGTGTTTTTCATCGCACCGGCATCGTGTGCTTTCAACCTTGTGCGACTTTTTTTGACCGTACGTGGGTTTTCAGATCTCCTTCTGCGCGTTTTTGTTTTGACCGCGCTTATATTCTATGTATTTTTGCAACTATCTACATAATAACAGAACGAGATCCCGAAAAATTCATCGACTTCCGTAGAATTTCTTGCCGCGCTTGTGCCGGACAGGAGGGTTTCCACGGCATCCGTTTACAATCAGAAAATTTAATTTCACTCATTCTTTTCACCGCCCCTGCTCCCGAAGGCGACTTTCCTCCGATTGGGGAAGGAAATGGAGGAGCGCTACCGTATGATTCACTATTTATGTTATTGCTGTGCGGTGTTCTTCGCACTGATTTGTCTTCTGCTCGCCACGCCGCTGAGTGCGCAAGCGCAAACCCGCGAGGCCTATGTGTCACAAAGCGAGGACGAGACGACGCTCACCTTCTACTACGATGCACTGCGTGCCACCCGCACCGGCACGACATGGGGTATCGAGGAGACAAAAAAAGAGGGAGACATCCCCGTCCCTGCTTGGGCAGGAACAAGCCAGGAGGAAAATACTACCACCGCGCGGGTGATGTTCGATGCTTCGTTCCGAGACTTCCGTCCCACCACCACCGCGAAGTGGTTTCATTATTGTGTAGCACTCAAGCAGATTGAAGGGCTGGAGTATCTCAACACTTCGGAAGTAACCGACATGAGTGGGATGTTCGAAGGTTGCCCGGAGCTGACATCTCTCGATCTGAAGAACTTCAACACACAGAACGTAACCGACATGAGTCGGATGTTCTCCGATTGCATTACGCTGACGTCGCTGGATCTGATGAACTTCAACACACAGAACGTCACTAATATGAGTTCGATGTTCTCTTTTTGCTCGGCGCTCACTTCACTGGATCTGAAGAACTTCAACACAAAGAACGTAACCGACATGAGTTTGATGTTCTCTTTTTGCAAGGCGCTCACTTCGCTGGATCTGAAGAACTTCAACACACGGAACGTCACTAAGATGAACTCCATGTTCTACTACTGCTCGGCGCTGACTTCTCTCGATCTGAAGAACTTCAACACACAAAACGTCACTGACATGAACTCCATGTTCTACTACTGCTCGGCGCTGACTTCGCTGGATCTGAAGAACTTCAACA
>JABZKU010000003.1 GCA_015257125.1 Prevotellaceae bacterium
GGATACCTAAAATTCCTATCTTGTAGATATGAGGGTACTTTCTCTAATGCCTTTAGCAACACTGGAATATTCTCTATACTCTCATTCCACAATGTTTGAAATAATGATACTATATCTTCATGTGAATTATGGAAATCTTCCAACAAAAGAGACCTCATTGGATTTTCATTTGACATACTAAAGTAATTCAGCAAAAAACCTGTTAGGATAACATCTTGTGTGATTTCAATTTCTTTCCTATTGAGTAACAACCTAACAGCCGTGTCAAACATCTCAGAGGTTACCCTTTCTTTCAGCAATAGGTTCCTTTCATCTTTTGCTATTCTGTTAGAATAATACAAATCAAATATACCAGCAATAATACTCAGAATATCCATAATTATTTATCTCCTTTTCGGTTCATCCGACATTGGGAGTGATGGGGTTCTAAAAAGAAGAAAACCGCTGAACAAATTGTATATTTGAATTAGCACCAACAAATATGCAGCTATGAACAGCAGTTTTCTATATCATGCTTGGGGATTGTATCCCCACAAGTGTCTACGAGAGGAATACAAAAGTAACATAATCATCTTACATATCGAAAGTAAACAAGCTCCGAAATGCTGTCCCCAATGCGGTCAGGCCCATTTGGTGAAGAATGGTTTTCGCACTCGCGACTTTATCAACCTTCCGATCGGAGGCAAAAAGGTAATTCTGCGTATGAAAGTCGCCGCTACAAGTGCAAGTGTGCGGATTGTGACTATGATTGCCGGGAACGGATAGCCTTTGCCCCGGGCAGTCACAGCTACACTCGTCGCTTTGCAATCTCGGATGAACCCTATTTTTTCGCTTTGCGGCGAGGCGTCGGCAGGGGTAGCACTTCAGCCAATATTTTGACCACACGCAGGGCTTCGGCGCGGTGCTCAACGTCGAGAACGTAATGCAACTTGGCACCG
The DNA here is from genome assembly GCA_015257125.1 of Prevotellaceae bacterium. GTDB lineage: Bacteria > Bacteroidota > Bacteroidia > Bacteroidales > Bacteroidaceae > Alloprevotella. The sequence goes on from JABZKU010000003.1 coordinate 939, forward strand.
GGATAGGGGTGACCGGTTTCGGCATCGACCATCCACGCTTCGAGCGCCGGGTGCATCTTCACATAGGCCACATTGTCGCAGAGCAACACCGCGGGTTTCTCATCGACATAGAGCAGGTGGTCGCCGAACATTTTGCGCACGCGCACTGCACCGGCATCGGCCAGTTGAGCGGCGACAAAATCGACAAATTCAGGGGTACAAGCCATAAATAAGAAAATTGTGGTAAGCGAAAGCGGGCAGCGGAGAGCCGCTCCGGGCAAAACGCAAACCGCCTCGGCGCTCGTTCGCAGTGGCACGAGCACAGAGGCGGAAAAGAATGAAGTGATCGACGGGCGAATCAGCCGAGCTGTTCGCGAATGAAGGCTTCCATGCGCGGAGTGGCCTCTTCGACGCACTGCAACAGGCGGATTTGGTTGCCGGCGCGCTCAAGGTTGTGCGCGGGGTGCGTAGTCTTGTAGTACGTGTCGCCGTTCAGATAGTCGGTGAGGAAACGCACGCCCTGCATGTAGGGGAAGAGTGCCGTGGCGTAGGGCAGGTTCTCGATTTCGATTTCGGTGAGGAAGCCGCGTGCGCCTTTGAGGTAACCGCCGGCGAAGGCTTCGAAGATGTCGAAACGGAACGAGATGTTGTCGAAGTTCGGATCGTCCTCGCGCGTGGTGTTGGCCGCCGTGCGGAGGAAGTCGCCGAAGTCGGAGAAGATGAACGAGGGCATCACGGTGTCGAGGTCGATGACGCAAAGCACGTTGCCGTCGCGGTCGAAGAGGATGTTGTCCACCTTCGTGTCGCAGTGGCAAATGCGCTTGGGCAGCTTGCCTTCGCGGAAGAGGCGTTCGCTCTTGGTCATTTCTTGCTCACGCTTGCGGATTTCGTCGAGCAGGGCTTTCACGGCGGGTTCGTCGACACGGCCGGCCTTGTTGTCGGCCACAGCGTCGTTGAGTTGCTGAATACGGAACTCGATGTTGTGGAAGTCCTTGATGGGTTCGCCGAGCTGTGCGGGGAGGTCGGCGAGCATAGACTGGAACTGGGCGAAGGTTTCGCCGACAATGGCGGCATTCTCCACGCTCACGCCGCTCTTGGAGGTGGTGTCGGGGATGAGCACCATCACGCGCCAATACTTTTCACCGTCGTGGTAGTAATATTTGCCGTCGTTGGCGGGCACGAAACGCAGCACCTTGCGGTCGATGTCGGGCGTGCCGGCTGCTTCGAGCTTTTGGCGAATGTGGCCGGTGACTTCGACGATGTTCTTCATCAGCAAATCAATGTCGGGGAAGATGGCCACATTGACGTTTTGCAGCACATAGTCGGTGCCGTTGCCTTCGGTTTCCACTGCATAGGTGGTGTTGATCAGCCCGTTGCCGAGGGGGTGAATGTCACGCACTTCGCCCTCAATGGCGAAATGGGATACGATGTCTTTCAGTTGCTGTTCCATTGCGGAGAGGGATTTTGAATTTGATATGGAGCGAAGATACAAAAAAATCATCGGCAAGGAAGCATTTCGCGAGAAAAAGCGAAATGGAAATAGCAAAACGAGTACTCATATCCCACCATGCGGCATTATACGGCGCAAAAACGCCGCAGATTCTGCGGCGTTTCCCTTGAACTTATACTGCATTCGATTACCACCGACCAGAGTTTCTGTTTAATTTAAGTTCCCTGCTGCGCCTTGGTCCGAATCCAAGAAACATGACAACACCCACAAACGGCTATTTGCGATGCAAATAGCCGTTTGTGGACAGTCCTAAATAAACTCTTTACATTGAACGCGGTTCACCACTGTTCGTCCAAATGTTTTTTCAATCTTTGCGCCATTGGCTTAAACGAATAATAGGTGGCCGCTGCCGAAATGGGGGCACCGATGAAAGGAATTAGTTTCGCAAAGCTCTTCCCCGTTCCGTTTTTAGCGATCTGCACTCCAATCCATTTTCCTGCCTGCTCTACAACGCCTCGAGCTGCAAGCTGACCGAGTACTGTTTGAGGAACGCGTTGAGCAGCTTCTTCCGCCAACCGTTCTGCAATTTTCTTTGCCATAACTGCGGCTTGGGAAGATCCGAAAGCCACTCCGACAAATAAAGTCAGAATTTGTCTCGTCCCATCATCCATACCTTTTCCTCCGTTTCGCAAATCGGGCCAACCGTATAGGTAGAGGAGTTTTTGCGCCAAAGCCAAAACATGCCCATAAAACTGTGCCATATCTGCCGGTATGGTGGCCAGCATGGCAAATCCACCCGGTATGCCGGCGACAGCGGAAATCAGACTTGCCTTCGTCAGATGATAACTTATACAACCTTCGGCTAATTTCTGCACATCCTTTCTGGGTAAAACATTTTTCATTTTGGTGTGACCATCAAGGATCTCATTGATCACTTTTCGATCAACATATGGTGCGAGTTCTCGACTCAAAAATTCCCTGCGATTGACTGCAATTCCGGGAAGCTTCATTGCAGAGATCAGCACTCTCTCCCAAAGATCTTCTATCATAGTCTTTTTGTAAGATGATATTGTTCTTAATTCTTCTTTTACTAAACGATCTGATTAGATACTCCGAGCACTACCCGATCACTCTGTTCGCGAAGGTAGTAAAATTAGCTTGGAACTACACCTATTCATAAGAAGAAACATGCCACGTACAATATTTTGTGACAGAGATCACTGTTTTGATACGAATTGCCTGTCATTTCCAAATTTGATTTGCTAAAAGAAACCGCGCTTCCCCGAATAGGGAAGCGCGGTTTTACTTACTATGGGCTCACAATGCGATCACTCATTGACGAGGGGCAAGAAGTGATAGTCGCGTGAGTAGCGGAGGTTTTGTGCGTCGAAGGCTTCGTCGTAGCTGATCTTCACATCGGTGATGTTGCCTTGTGCATCGCGCACGGCATTGTAGACGGGATTGATGAAGCCCTTGTAAGGGGAGAGCTTCAGACGCTCGTAGCGCGCGAGAATCTCGCGATGGATGGCGGGATCGACCTTCACACCGTATGTCTCGACGAGGCGACGGGCGGCTTCGTAGTCGCCTTCGCTCTTGATGCGTTGCACCTCTGCCAAGAGCGTGCCGAAGAGGTTGCGCATCTCGGCATAGTCATTAACACGAACGAAGGTTTTGCCTTTCTGCTTCACGAGTTCCACACAGGGCTTGGCTGTTTTGCGCTGCTTGGCCTGCTCGAGCACCCAATGGGCGATGAAGGCACGGTTGCGCATGTGGGCTTCTTCGATGTTGTTGCCGGGTTTGATGCGCACGAGCTGCGTGAGTGCACCGTTTTGGATGTAGGTGTAGTAGGCCGCTTGGTAAGCATCGGTCGTGGGCGTGAGTCCCAGTTCGGTGAGTTTGGGATCGGCCAGGTAGTAGAGCGCGAAGAGATCGGCACGGCCTTCCTCGATGGTGGAGCCGTAGGACTTGAGCGAATCGGTATCGGTGCCGGGCAGGAGCTGTCCGCTGCCGTGGCCGAGACACTCGTGGAGGTCGGTGTGAAGATCGTCACAACGGTCGCCGTACTTCAGGATGAGCTGGCGCGTGGGTTCGTCGATGATGAACTCCTTGTCCATACCGCTGCCATGAGCGGCTTTGGCATAGGCACCGGTGAGGTTGGAAATGGTGACGGACTTCGATCCGAAATCACGACGAACCCAGTCGGAGTTGGGCAGGTTGATGCCGATGGCGGTGGAGGGATAGAGATCGCCGGCAAGGATGGCGGCGGTGATGACCTTGGCGGAAACACCTTTCACTTCCTTTTTCTTGAAACGGGCATCGACGGGGCTGTGATCTTCGAACCACTGCGCATTGAGGGCGAGGGTGTGGGCACGCTCTGTGGCGGCCACGTCCTTGAAGTTGACGATGCTCTCCCAAGAGGCTTTCATGCCGAGGGGGTCGCCGTAGCTTTCGATGAAGCCGTTGACGAAATCGACGTTGCTCTTCACGTCTTTGAGCCACTGGATGGAATAGTGGTCGAAGGTGCGGAGGTCGCCGGTGCGGTAGAACTCGATGAGGCGACGAATGACGGCGGCTTGATCGTCATTTTCTGCAAAGGGAACAGCGGCTTCGAGGTGCTTGATAATCTGCGTGATGGCAGCACCGTAGAGTCCGCCTTCGCGCCACACGTTTTCTTCGAGGAAACCATACTGTCCGCGAACCAGGCGCGAGTTCATACCCATCATGACGGGACGGGGATCGCCGGTGGGCTTGCGCTGTGCGTAGAACTCTTCGGCTTCGGCCTGCGTGACATCGGGACCGTAGTAGTTGCCTGCGCTGGTGAGCACGAGATCATCGCCGTCCTTTTGGTTGGTGCGCATCTTCATCACGTTGGGATCGAAGAGCACGGGATAGATGGCTTCGTCGAGGGTATAGTTGAGCGAACGGAGCGTGGTGCGCAACCATTGTTCGGAGAAGCCGGGAACAAACTTCTCATTGCCGTAATGGTGGTGCAGGCCGGAGGAGAACCAAAAGCGTTTGACGTAGGTGACGAAGGCTTGAAAATCCTTGGACTTGCGATCGCCGCGGTAGTCGCGATAGACGGTTTCGAGCATATCGCGAATGCGGAGGTTGTAACGACCGTTTTGATCGTAGAGGATGTCGCGTCCGGCAAGGGCGGCCTCGGAGAGGTGGTAGATGAGGGTTTTCTGACGGAGAGAGAGTTGGTCGAAACCTTCGACCTTGTAGCGCAACATTTGAATGTCGGCAAACTGCTCGTTGGTGTAGGCGAAATCATCGCCGGGAGCGGGAGCGGCTTGCGCTGTCGTACCCAGACTGAGAGCAGAGAGGGAAATGAGCATGGTGAATAAGGACTTTTTCATTCGGAGAAGGAAGAGGGAATGAGTTGATATTGTTCGAGTTGCGGGAGAATGGGCGCTTGTCCGTCGTTGATGAGCACAACATCGGCCAAGCGTATTTTCTCGGCTTCAGGCATTTGGAGGGCGATCCAACGACAAGCCGTGGCGCAATCGATGGCGTCGCGCGCCATGATGCGACGGATGCGCTCTTCTTCGGGACAACTGACCAACACCGTGCGGTCGACCAGTCGTTGCCAACCGACTTCGAAGAGCAGGGCGCACTCCATATATATATAAGGCGCATCGGCATGTGCGCTCACAAAATCGCGCCACGCCTGTTCCACACGGGGATGCACAATGGCGTCGACTTGCGTGCTGTGCGCTCGTCCTTGACAGAGAAATGCGGCCAAGACGGACTTGACGAGTTGGCCTTGCGCATCGTAGACCTCTGTGCCGACTAAATCGGTCAGCGCGGCGCGCACTTGCGGATCGGTGCGAATGATGTGCTTCGCCGCGGGATCGGCATAGAAAATGGGGGCGCCGGTGCGTGCAATGATAGCGCAAACGTGACTTTTGCCCGATCCGATGCCGCCGGTGAGGGCGATGAGCTGTGTCGTGGGTGTTGGAGCCGGATTATTCGGGGTCATCGGGAGAGGTGTCTTCGATCACGTATTCTACTTCAGAGGGATTGATGCGTGCACGACGCACTCCGAGTGGCAAGGACTTGAGCGATAGACGACAACGATTTTCGTTGTTATTGAGCAAATCGGCATAGTTCACGACCAAGACAAAGCTCTCGGGCGTCACGCTCTTATACTGGCTCATTCCGACTTGGAAGGTGATATTGACCTTGGGCGGGAAGGTGCGCAGCGTTTTGGCAGCGGGGAAATTAACCCCTTGTACCGGCACTTGTACGGTCTTTTCGATCATGCGGTCGGTGACGACCGTGATGCGCGCGGAGGAAGGCACGAACTTCACGCCGGGCACTTTGACAAATCGGCGCTTCACGGTGGTGGTGTCGATGAGATTCGAGAGGTGAACCGGCTCGAGATAGGCCGCGGTGAGCGTGTCGAGCACATTGCGCGACGCATAGACGCGCACAGTGCGGGGCTCGACGTCGAGCGACACCAAAGAATAGGCACTGTCGGGAGTGATTTTGCCTTGGAAGACGACCGGTAGGGCTTTGCTCTGTCCGTAATTGTAGTAGAACTCGATCGTTTCGGGACGCACGCTGACGAGTTTGGTACCCGATGCCCGCGCACTCAAAATGGGTTTGAGTAGTTCGACGGCCGAAAGACTGACGTGCCCGCCGGCCGTGTTGATATCATCCCATTTGATGACGATGGGGCCGAGTTTGCGAAAATAGCGATAACTCATGAGCGTCAGTCCGCGATCGCGCAGGGTGACTCGAACGGTTGCGGGCGGCTCGGTGGTGAGCACGACGTTGTCGGGCACGCCGGTGAGTCGAACGGGAATATCAAATTCGCGTTCGATGGTCTCATAGCCGCTCTGCAAGAACCAAAAGACAGAGGAGAGGAGAAGGAAAAACAAAAACGTGAGGAACTGCCGATTCCACAAACGTGACCAGCAGTTCTTCACGAAGCAAAGAAGTTCTTTAATTATGCGCATCCTGTTGTGTAAGAAAAACATTCGCGCCGCCCGAGGGCGTTGATCGCATGATTACTGTTTTGCGATGGCCGTGGCCGAAGCGGTGGCGTTGATCGCAGCTTTTTCGAAACGGAGGTCGACGCCGTTGGCGGCATGGAGTACGATAGCGGTGTCTTCGATGCTCTTCACCGTGCCGTGCAGTCCACCGATCGTCACGACGGCTTGACCGACTTTGAGAGAGTCGCGAAATTCGCGTTCTTCCTTTTGTTTCTTCTGCTGAGGGCGGATCATGAAGAAGTACATGATGGCTCCGAGCGCTACAAACATCAGGATGGTAGGCATGATGCTGGGGCTTTCGGCAGCGGCGGCAGGCGCTGCATCGAGGAGGGCAATGAGAAAGTTCATAAGAATAAAAAAAGTTGAGGGAATGATTAAATCTGAGGAGGGGGTCGCCGAGTGAGGCTTGAATTCAGAAAGACTCGCTTTACTCGACAACGCGTGCGCCGGCGGGGCTTATTTTTCTTTGAAGATGATGCCGTCGGCACGGAGTTTCTTGACGATGTTGTCGACCATGCCGTGGATGTAGCTCGACGAACGGGGCGTGCTGTAGACTTTGGCAATATCGAGGTACTCGTTGAAGCTCACGTTGAGCGGAATTTGGTCGAACTCCATAATTTCGGCCAACATGATTTGCATGATAATCAAATCCATGAATGCCAAGCGAGAGAATTCCCAGTTCTTGGTATTGGCGCGGATGAGGTCGCGGAGTTCTTCGGCGCGCGCAAGCGTCACGGTGAACAAACGCGCTGCGAAAGCCTGATCTTCGTCTGCGGCATAGGGAGGGAGCAGGGCTTGCTCTTCGCCGTTGGCGGGATCAAAACGCTTGATGGTCTTCAACACGAAGGAATCGACAATCTCTTTATCGTCGTTCCAATACAAACTCTGTTCTTCGAGCAGCGCATCGAAAGCCTCATTATTTACAATATGCGTTTTGTAGAGCTTTCGAACGATCTCACGATCGGCGTTATAGTCTTTTTCCTTGTCGTCGACGTAACTTTGGAACAACTCGTCGTTCGTCCAAAGATCATAGACTTTCTTGACGAGGTTTTCGTCGTCGGTAAGGAAGACCTTTTGTTTTTCGGCAAATTCTTTGAGTGCCTTATTTTCGGCCAACTGCGTAAGGAAGCGGTTTTCGATCATCACTTTGTCGTTGCCTCCACCTGCGGGAGTTCCCAAACGCTTCACTCTCGCCTCTCGAGCTGACTCACGCTGTATGGCACGCTCCCGAAGCCCGACCAGGAACAACAATAGCATACGATACAAGTCATAGGATTTTTGAAGGCTGAATTCAACTTCCTTCAAAGCCACCTCTGTGGTTTTGCCTTCATTCTGATAGTACGCGTAAACAAGTTGTACGATCTTCAAACGGATAAGTGCACGATTAATCATAGTCGCAATTCATTTTTTGTCGCTCCCGTTGGAGCATTAAAAGTGAAACAAAGGTACAAAGTTTTTCCGACCAAGGAAAGTAATTGCGCGGTTTTCTCATTTTAGGGTTAGCAGAAAGGAGAAAACTAGTCAATAAATCACAAAATAGAGTTGAAGTATTTGCTACTATGAAAAGAAAAACACACCTTTGCCAGTGGAAACAACTGCCTACACATATTGTGCTAAGGCTTAATACGAAAGGAACTACAGATATGATGACAGATCACCCCGAACCTCGGAAAGATTATGCCGATAACGGTATTCTCTTTTCTCGCGTCGTCAAGGCCGGGAAACGTGTTTATTACATCGATGTAAAACGCGATCGCCGAGACGAATTCTACATCTCGATGACCGAGAGCAAGCGCGTCAAAGAAGGAAGCGCCGAAGAGCCGCCCACCTTCGAGAAGCACAAGATTTTTCTCTATAGAGAAGACCTGCTTAAGTTTCTCTCTGCGCTGAACGATGCGGCCGATTTCGTGGCAGAACAACGCCCTTTGACTCCCTTCGAGCATACACAGGCCGAAGCCTCTGTCAATATGGGAGATTACAGCGCACGATTCGCACTCACTCCGGAGATTTCGGAAGAAAACAAACCGCTCCAAACAGAATTCGACTTGGAATTCTGAACAACAGAACGACAAAAATACTTTTCGACCTTTTTCCTCCTGCTGAACAACGCAATTCGCGGAGGTTTCGTCCGCTCTTCTGCGACACACAGACCGTAACTCGGAACTATTGAGATCGAGAAAAAACTTTTGTTTCGTCCCCCCACGCTCTTGAATTGATGCTAAACGCCGAAAAAACAACGCTTTTTGGCGATTTCTCTTTGCACTTTGACGCGAAATGTCTAATTTCGCAACCGAATTTGTCTCCTTGGAATGATTTTCGTTCCGGTGTGATGGCGAATTATACAACAACTATTGTTTAATTCAGAGTAACACAAACAGACTCATGAAATCTATTTCTATCAGCGGTGCCAAGCGTGCCGACCTCGGCAAGAAGGCCACCAAAGAAGTTCGTAAGCAAGGTCTCGTGCCCTGCGTTATCTACGGTGAGAAGAAAGACGCCAACGGCGCTCCCGAAGCTCTTCACTTCGTTGTAGACGAAAAGCAAATCAACAAGCTCGTCTACTCGCCCGATATCTACGCTGTAAACCTCGACGTTGACGGCGAAAAGCACCTCGCTGTCCTCAAGGAAATCCAATTCCACCCCGTAAAGGACAACGTCCTCCACGTTGACTTCTACGAAGTAACGCCTGAGAAGCCCATCGTTATGGCTGTGCCCATCGCTCCCGTTGGTCTCGCAGAAGGTGTACGTGCTGGTGGTAAGCTCGTGACGATGGTACGCCGCCTCAAAGTGCGCGCCACGATCGACGCAATTCCTGAGAAGCTCACGATCGACGTAGCTCACCTCGGCCTCGGTAAGTCCATCAAGTGTGGCGAACTTGCCTTCGAAGGTCTCGAACTCATTACGCCGAAGGAAGTGGTGGTTGTCACAGTTAAGATGACGCGTGCCGCTAAGGGTGCAGCTGCCGCTGCCGCTGCCGGCAAATAAGCGCTGTTCGTTCATCGAACAATCCCCCTACGTGCCGATGTCCTTTCGGGGGCATCGGCACGCTTTTCTTTATTCTCATTCCTACTCTCAGCTTTTCCATGAATCATCTCATCGTCGGACTCGGCAATATCGGACACGAATATGAAGGCACGCGACACAACATCGGTTTCAGCGTAGTCGATTATTTGGCTGCTGAAGCCGGTGCCACGTGGGAGGACAAAAGATACGGCTTTGTCACCACGTTTCGGCTCAAGAACCAAACCCTCATCTTGCTCAAGCCCTCAACGTACATGAATCTTTCGGGCAATGCTGTTCGCTATTGGATGAACGAGAAGAAAATTCCCATTGAGCAAACCTTGATTGTCGTTGATGACCTCGCACTTCCCTTTGGACAGTTGCGCCTCAAGCCGTCGGGCAGCGAAGCCGGACACAATGGGTTGAAACACATCACACAAATACTCGGCACGCAGAAATACGCACGTTTGCGTTTCGGCATCGGCAATGACTTCCCCAAAGGCGGACAAGTGGATTTCGTTCTCGGGAAGTTTGAAGCTGAAGATCTCCAACAAATGCCCGAAGCCCTCAAACGCGCCGGCGAAGCGGTCAAAAGTTACGCCCTGCAAGGCATCGACCGCACCATGAATCTCTACAATCGATAATCCCCACTCACGCATCGACCTATGAATTCCGAAGCACGCATTGACAAGTGGCTTTGGGCAGCGCGCGTCTACAAAACGCGCACACTGGCCTCCGACGCTTGTAAAAACGGACGAATCACCATCAACGGTGCACTGGCTAAACCGTCGAGAACCGTTAAAGTCGGCGATCAAGTGGGAGTAAAAAAATCGCCCATCACCTACACGTTTCGCGTGCTCCAAGCCATCGAGAAACGAGTCGGCGCCAAACTGCTTCCCGAAGTCTTTGAAAACATCACTCCGCCGGAGCAATATGAATTGCTCGAAATGAATCGAATCAGTGGGTTCATCGATCGAGCACGCGGCACCGGCCGCCCGACGAAAAAAGACCGCCGAGCACTCGATGACTTTGCGGACACCCCCATTTTCCTCGACGAGGATTTTGACCTCGACTGAAAACAACCTTATTCTGCCACTTTTCATCGTACATCAATTTGGCGCCTTTTCGCTTTACTTACATTCTTAAAACGCCGCTTTGGGGCGGTCGCGACATCGTTGAACTCAAAAAGCTCGACGACTACTACACTGTGGGCGAAAGTTGGGAAATTTCCCCCTTGCCTCACAACGAAAGTCAAGTAGTCGGTGGGGACTTTGACGGCATGCCGCTGCACCGGCTCATTGATCAGCTCGGACCGGCACTCGTCGGTCGGCAAAACTTTGAGCGCTTTGGCAACCAATTCCCCTTGTTGGTCAAATTTCTCAGCACGGCCGCCGATCTTTCCATACAGGTACACCCTGATAATGCCATGGCGCAAGCGGTGGAAGGTGAAGCGAACGGCAAAAGCGAATGCTGGTATGTGGTAAAAACAGGCCCCAAGGCCTCGCTCTACTGCGGATTTGACCGTAACATCAATCTGAAAGCCTACGATGAAATCACGCGCGAAGGCACCTTGCCCAGCGTATTGGCTCGCTACGAAACGCGCCCTGGTGACGCCTTCTTCATTCCTGCCGGACAAATTCATTGCATCGGCGCCAACAATTTCATTATCGAGATCCAGCAACCCAGCGACGTGACTTATCGTGTGCACGATTTCGATCGCCGCGACGCGCAAGGCAATCTCCGACAGCTTCATACCGAAAAGGCACGTCGCGCCCTGCGACTCGAGGAGAAAGCTTACCACCACGCACATTACAATCCCGCGCCCAACACGCGCATCCCTCTCGAACAGCACCCGGAATTCACCACGGCGCTCTACAAAATCGACGCTCCCTATCGCATAGACTACCGGAATCTCGATTCGTTTGCCATCCTTATCGCCTTCGAAGGCGAAGCCCAACTCACCGACGACGAAGGGAACACCACACTCCTCCGCGCGGGCGAAACCCTACTCTATCCCGCCACTACACAATACGTCGATGTGGTGCCGCGCGGAACAACTTTCTCTTGCATCGAGACCTATGTCGATGCACAATAAAACGAACTCAGCTTGCTTGTCACTCAAGAGTCACGAGCAAGCTGAGTTCGTTTTTGCGCTAAGTCCACGACTTTTCGCCAAAACAAGTCGACTTTTTTTAAGAATCCCACAGTTTTCGGCCGAAAATCCCCTTGTTTTGACTATCTTTGCCCCATCATTCATTCTCTTCAGTCCTATCTATGAATCCCACGCACACAAAACCTGACATACATTTGGTGATTGTCGACGTACAGCACGACTTTGCTCACCCCGAAGGCGCTCTCTTTGTTCCGGGAGCAGAACAAGCAGTGAAGAACATTGCCGATTTACTTCACGATCAACGCGTTACGCAGGTCACCTTCACCCTCGACTGGCACCCCTTCGACCACTCGTCGTTCAAAGCTCACGGCGGCATTTGGCCGCGCCACTGCGTGCAATTCTCCAAAGGGGCGTCGCTGCACGAAAGTCTGTGGGTGGAAAATTTCGATCGCTTCAACACGCATTTTGTGCGCAAGGGACAACTCCGCGACTGCGAGGAATATGGTGCCTTTGCCGATCCCACACCCGAACAACGCGAATGGCTCAGCCAAGGGCGGCTCGTGGTTTGCGGCATTGCCGGCGACTATTGCGTGCTCGAAACGCTGAAAAATATTCTTCGCCTTCGTCCCGACGCCGAAGTCTTTACGGCCGGCGTGGCTTCTATCGACGGCGGAACGGCACTCGAAAGCTATCTTTCTGAAAACAACATTCCGGTTTTCACTCGTTGATCTCCCCTTTCTCCCCCTACTCCCATGTCTACTTCCAGTTTCAATAAGCGCAGCGTCGCCCTCCTCACCGATCTCTACGAAATTACCATGGCTCACGGCTATTTCGAAGCAGGTCGTGCCGAAACCATCGTCACTTTCGATGTTTTCTATCGCCAAAACCCCGATAACGGTGGCTTCTCTATCTTCGCGGGACTCGAGCAAATTGTCGAATATATCAACGAACTGCATTTCTCTGACGACGATATCGCCTACCTCCGCTCGTTAGGTTTATTCTCCGAGCCTTTCCTTGAGTATCTGCACCATTTCCGCTTCACAGGCGACATCGATGCTGTGCCGGAAGGGAGCATCGTCTATCCCAATGAGCCACTCATCACGGTCACTGCGCCCATCATTGAAGCTCAGTTGATCGAAACGTTCTTGCTTACGCAGGTCAACCACCAATCCCTCATCGCCACAAAGGCCAATCGCATTGTGCGCGCAGCACAAGGACGTTCCGTGGCCGACATGGGTGCCCGCCGTGCGCACAACATCGACGCTGCCGTCTACGGCGCTCGCGCCGCTTACATCGGCGGTGTGAACAGTACGGCCACAGCCCTCGCCGGAAAAGCCTTCGGCATCCCCGTGGTCGGCACCATGGCGCACAGCTGGATCATGTTCTTCGACGGAGAATACGATGCCTTCAAGCGCTATGCTGAAATTTATGGCAGTTCCTCGGTCTTCTTGGTCGACACTTACGACACCCTCAAGTCGGGTGTACCCACCGCTATCTGGGTTGCCCAAGAAGTGCTCATCCCTCGTGGTCAACGTCTCCTCGGCGTGCGCATAGACTCGGGCGATATGGCCTATCTCTCCAAGAAGGTGCGCGCCATGCTCGACGAGGCGGGATTGCAAGACTGCAAAATCATGGCTTCCAACAGTTTGGACGAACGCACCATCACGTCGATCATTGCCCAAGGCGGCTGTGTCGACAGCTATGGTGTGGGCGAACGCCTCATCACGGCCTACAGCGATGCCAAATTCGGTGCCGTCTATAAATTGGCGGCCATCAAGCAAGGCGAAACTTTCGTGCCCAAAATCAAACTCTCGGAAAATGTGGGTAAAATCACCAACCCGGGACGTAAACGCCTTTACCGTGTTTACTCTGAAAAGGGACATTCCATCGCCGACCTCATCACCTGCGATACCGAAACGGTCAATGATGGTGCTCCTTTAGAATACCTTTCGCCCGAAAAGCCGTGGGCGGTTCGCACCTTCGAGCACTGCACCTTCCGCGAGCTCCTCAACCCGCTCTTCCGCAATGGTCAACTCGTAACGAAACTCCCCACGCTTGAGGAGATTCGTGCCTACGTTCGTCGCCAACTTGACGTAGAGGTTTGGAAAGAGGAACAGCGTTTCGAAAATCCCCACATCCACTATCTCGATATGAGCGTCAAATACTATCAAATGAAGATGGATTTGATGAAGAACCACGATTAGTCTCTCCTTTCATAGAGCAATAAACCTGCCGAATGTAGCTCATAGAGCTTACATTCGGCAGGTTTTATTTTAGCTTTGCTCAATCAGCGAGCGAAAGGCTCAATCTTCGTCCTCGAAATCAGTGTCGAGTTCGAGGGCATCGTTGTCCACTTCTTCCTCGTCGTCGTCCGCACTCGATTTGGCTTTCAGCGGTAAAGCCTTGGAAGCGTGCATCGCTTCGACGATTTTTTCAGTGATCTCGTCCATCAATTCGGGATTATCGGACAGCGTGCGCTTCAAACCTTCGCGACCTTGTCCGAGTTTCGTGGCACCATAGCTATACCACGAACCGCTCTTCTTGATAATGTCCAAATCCACGCCGAGATCAGCCACTTCGCCGAGGCGAGAGATACCGACACCGAAAGCAATTTCGAATTCGCACTGCTTGAAAGGAGGCGCCACCTTGTTCTTTACGACTTTCACCTTCGTGTTGAAGCCCACTACGTCGTCGCCGTCTTTGATTTTTGAGCCACGACGGATGTCCAAGCGTACAGATGAGTAGAATTTCAGCGCATTACCACCCGTAGTAGTTTCGGGACTGCCGAACATCACGCCGATTTTTTCACGCAACTGGTTGATGAAGATGCACGTGGTGTTCGTCTTTGCGATGGTCGAAGTGATCTTTCGCAGCGCCTGACTCATCAATCGCGCTTGCAAACCCACTTTGTTGTCGCCCATGTCGCCTTCGATTTCCGCTTTAGGCGTCAAAGCCGCCACAGAGTCGATGACAATGATATCGATCGCTGAAGAACGAATGAGTTGGTCGGCAATTTCCAGCGCCTGCTCGCCGTTGTCCGGCTGTGAGATGAGCAGGTTATCGATGTCTACGCCCAAGTCTTGCGCATAGAAGCGGTCGAACGCGTGTTCCGCATCGATGAAGGCCGCCGTACCACCCATTTTTTGTGCTTCGGCAATGGCATGAATCGCCAAAGTGGTCTTACCCGACGATTCCGGGCCGTAAATTTCAATGATACGTCCGCGGGGATAACCGCCGACACCGAGGGCATAATCCAAACCAATCGAACCCGAAGGAACCACTTCCACGTGCTCAATTTGCTGATCGCCCATTTTCATAATCGAACCCTTGCCGAAATCTTTTTCGATCTTCGACATCGCCGACTGTAAAGCTTTGAGTTTCTCCGAAGCCGAACTGGCGACGGTGATGGTTTTCTTTGCCATATTGCTTGATTGATTGGGATTGATGCTGCAAAAGTACACTCCAAAAGTGACGATGAGCGTCAATCCAAGAAAATCTCGTCCGAAAACGAGCGTTTTTACTCCTTATTATATATAGACGCGTCCTGTGTGGGCGCCAACTTCGGATTGTTGAGGTGGCGTGTGGCGTCTCGTTCCGTCTTTTTGCGCAGATTCGCTTCGAAGGCCGCCGTCAAATCCACGCCCGTCTGGTTGGCCAGACAGAGCAGCACCCACAACACGTCAGCCATCTCATCGGCCGGATCACGGTTCTCACCGGCCTTGAACGATTGGTCGCCATAACGGCGCGACATCACGCGCGCCAACTCGCCCACCTCTTCGGTGAGTACGGCCATGTTGGTGAGTTCGGAAAAGTAACGTACACCATACGTTTGGATCCAGCGATCCACGGCAGCTTGGGCTTCTTGCAAAGTCATAATTTCACGGTTTGCTTTCCTGCAAAGATAGGAATTATTCTTATCTTTGTCGATATTAATCAGCCAATAAATTTGTATGTCTCAACAACAATCGGCCGTGTGCGAACGGCAAGACACGCATACCGAAGAGCCCCGCAGCTATCGCGTGTGGTTGCTCAACGACGATTTCACCCCGATGGACTTTGTCGTCGAAATCCTCTGCACTATTTTTGACAAGGCACCAGGCATTGCCGAAAACATCACGATGCGCGTCCACCGCTCGGGGCGTGCCGTTGCCGGCATCTACTCTTTTGACATCGCCCACAGCAAAGCCGAAAAGGCGATGCGACGGGCGCGCGAAGAGCAGTTTCCCCTCCGCCTCGAGGTGACCGAAGACTAACTTTTCTCCCCCGACTCCCCGCTTCCGATGGACTTTAACTATACTCCCCGACTCCAACATTTGCTCCGGGCCACGCACGATCTCGCCGTGACCTACCACAACGAGTTCTTCACCCCCGAACACTTCTTACTGGCCTGCTTGCAAGATGGGGTGTTCGACGGCATCGTCGCCTCCAAAAACATTGAGCCGCTCTGCGCCAATCTCATCGATTTGTTCGAGAACGGCGATGACCAATCAAATGAAGAGCCGGAACCCTCGTTTCTCTGGCGCAAACTCGAAAGTAGCGTCGCCCTGCACGCCCGCGGCTCGCAGGTGCAGACGCTCGACGTCACTCATTACATCGCCGCGCTCTACACTTTGGAACAAACGCCCTCCCTCTTCGCCGCGCTGCGCAGTCTCGGAGACAGAGGCACCCTCCTTTCGGCCCTTATCGACAAATTTTCCTCCGGCGAAGGCGAAGGACGCGGAGAAAGCGACGAGAACCCGGCCAACGGCCGACCGAAAGCCGAAGGATTGCCCAACGGTTCATCGGCCATGGACGACCACGAGCAGAACGACGACTGGCGCCGCCTCGTCACCTGCATCAACGACCACATCGACGGCCACAATCCCCTCATCGGCCGCGAAGCGGAACTCGAACGCACCATCCGCGTGCTCTGTCGCCTCGACAAAAACAATCCCCTCCACGTCGGCGATCCCGGTGTGGGCAAGACGGCGCTCATCTACGGTCTCGCCGCCCTCATTCGCGACGGCCGTGTACCGGAACGACTGGCCGGCGCGCGCATCTACTCCCTCCATCTCGGCACCCTCCTCAGCGGTACGCAATATCGCGGCCAACTCGAAAAGCGACTCCTCAGCATCATCGACGGCATGGCCGAGGAGGGCAACGCCATTGCCTACATCGACGAAATCCACAACCTCGTCGGCGCGGGACAAACCGGCGAAGGTTCGCTCGACCTCGCCAATCTGCTCAAACCCTACCTCGAAACGGGCAGCGTGCGCTTCATCGGTGCCACCACCCACGAGGAATACAATCGCTACTTCTCAAAAAGCGGCGCACTCGTGCGCCGTTTCCAAACCATCGACGTGCCCGAGCCCTCTATCGAAGAGACCTGCCTCATCCTCGAAGGACTGCGCGCACGCTACGAAGCGTTTCACCACGTCACCTTTGCCGAAGGCGTCATCGAACACGCCGTGCGCCGCGCCGATCGCTACATTAACGACCGCCGACTCCCCGACAAAGCCATCGACCTCATCGACGAAGCCGCTGCCTACCGCGAGGTGCATCCCGACGGCACGCAACTCGTGACGCGCGACCTCATCGACAGCGTGCTGGCCACCCTCTGCAAGATCGATGTCCTCCGCTCCGACGACGACAACGACCACACCGCCCTGCGCAACCTCCGCCCCGAACTGCTTCGCCGCGTCTTCGGGCAGGATCGCGCCATCGCCGAGGTCACCGAAGCCGTGATGATGTCGCATGCCGGCCTCACTGCGCCCGACAAGCCCATGGCTTCGCTCCTTTTCGTCGGCCCCACCGGCGTGGGCAAGACCGAAGTGGCCAAAGTGCTCGCCGAGCAACTGGGCATTGAGCTGGTGCACTTCGACATGAGCGAGTATGCCGAGAAACACACCGTGTCGCGCCTCATCGGTACGCCCGC
Source organism: Prevotellaceae bacterium (assembly GCA_015257125.1). GTDB lineage: Bacteria > Bacteroidota > Bacteroidia > Bacteroidales > Bacteroidaceae > Alloprevotella. Next base: position 18,395 of record JABZKU010000003.1, read on the forward strand.
CGGCTACGTGGGCTACGAGGACGGCGGACAACTCACCGACGCCATCCGCCGCTCGCCCCACTGCGTGCTCCTGCTCGATGAGATCGAAAAGGCGCATCCCGACATTTTCAACATTTTACTCCAAGTGATGGATCGCGCCACGCTCACCGACACCCACGGACGCAAGGCCGATTTCCGTCATGTGCTGTTGATTCTCACCTCCAACGCCGGGGCGCAGTTTGCGCGCCAAGCCGGTGTGGGATTTACCGGCAACGTCACGCCGGGCGATGCCATGCTCGCCGAGGTGAAAAAGCTCTTCAAGCCCGAATTTCTCAACCGTCTGTCGGGCACCGTCGTCTTCGGTGAGATGACCCTCGACATGGCGCGCCGCATTCTCGACAAGCAACTCGGCGTGCTCCAATCGCTCCTCACGCCACGCGGTGTGCAACTCCAACTCACCGACGCGGCACGCGAATGGTTGCTCCAACGCGGATTCACCCGCGAGTATGGCGCGCGCGAACTCGACCGCGCCATCGCCGCGCACCTCAAACCGCTCCTCACCCGCGCCCTTTTGTTCGGCGCGCTCGCCCACGGCGGCATCGCCACGGTCGATGCCGGCGAAGAAGGTCTCGCGCTTCGCGACAATCCCACTCCCCAAAACGCCGACTGCACAGCCGACGAAGTCTAATCCTCAACTTCTTTCTCACTCTCCCGCTATGATTTTCATCCTCGATCCCGATTCGCTGCTCTTCCCCGACCCGCAGTTGGCCGAGCCCGACGGCTTTTTGGCCATCGGCGGCGATGTCAGCCCCGAACGCCTGCGCGCCGCCTATTCCTCAGGCATCTTTCCGTGGAGTGCCTTCGACGGCGAACGCGAACTGTACTGGTGGGCGCCCCGTCCCCGCTTCGTGTTGCGCCCGGCCGAGGTGCACATCTCCCACTCCATGCGCCAACTCCGCCGTTCCGACCGCTATCGTGTGACCTTCAACACCGCTTTCGCCCGCGTCGTGAACGGTTGCCGAACGGCGCAGAACCGCCACCGGCACGAAGGCGCATGGCTGAGCGAACCCCTCATGGACTCTTTCTGCCAACTCCACGACGAGGGCTTGGCCGAGAGTGTCGAGGTGTGGGAAGGCGACGAACTCGTGGGCGGTCTCTACGGTGTGCGCCATCCGCGCCTCTTTTGCGGCGACAGCATGTTCAGTTTGGCACCCAGCGCCTCGAAAATGGCACTCATCGCCCTCGCTGAGCGCATGGCCGCCGAGGGCGACGGCATCATCGACTGCCAGTTGCCCACCGATCACCTCCGTTCGATGGGCGCCCGCGAGATGGACTACGAAGAGTACCGCGAATATCTGCCGCCCCACGAACATTACATCGATCGCAGCGCCGGTTGATTCGCCCGTCCCCTCCTTTTTCGGCTTGCTCCACATCGCTTCGTAGCCGCCACACAGGTGGCAACAAAAACTCCCCTACTTTTTCGCAAAAGTGGGGGAGTTTTTCGGATTTCTTGGGGGCTTTTTGGCGAAACACCGCGACTTCTTCTGTCGCACTGCCTTTCCCTCATCGGTGGGTACACGCCTTTGGAACAACCGAGGGCTTTCCTGACCCGCACGACCTCTATTTTCAAGCGGCACATCGTATCTCCACACCCGTGATCTTTATTCTTTTTGAAGCGATCAAACCCAGCCCAACTCAGGGGGCGAAACATCGACGAACAACGTCTCCACACTCCGTTCTGTTTACAGAACGAGCCTCCCCTTCTACATCATTCGCTGCCCTCCAAGGGTCGTCTCTCTCTTTTTCCACGCCGACCTCTATCTACGCTTCCGAAAAAATGGGCAAGACGTGGCCAGCGCGAGCACATTTTTGGCGGTTGCTTTTTCAACATTGAGCCTTCGCCCAACGGTTGCGCCCAAGCCACTGCGTAATTTCATCGCCACTCGATGGCTTTTTGCAATATATCCTGTATATTTGCATCACTGCCTCCGGAAAGGTGCCGGCACGAGTAAAAAGAGTATCCACGCCCCCTTGGAGAAGCCACAAGAGTGCCGAAAACAGGGAGACTTGCAGCTCATCCCCAGGCTGTTATATGCCTATTTTTATTGAGGAAATGACGACAAAAGAGTTATGACAAAATTAGAACTGACAATGGCTCTTCTTCCCGTCGTATTCATGGTTCACGAATACGAGGAAATCATCATGTTCAAGCATTGGCTTAAACATCATCAACCGGAATTAAAAACGCGTTTCCCAAAGTTCGAGCAAATGCTGGCTCGTAGTGGTCACTTTAATTATGCCACGAGCACTTATGCAGTGGGAACAGCTCACGAGTTCTTGTTAATTTCGTTGATTACTTTCTGTGCAATGGCAGTGGGTGCCTATTCATGGTGGTTCGCAGCCTTAGCCGGACACTCTATACACCTGTTGATACATCTTGTTCAATGGATGATTTACCGAAAATACATACCGGTCATCGTAACCACCATCCTGTCGTTGCCCTATTGTGTCTATGCCTTTGTTCTATTTGCAAAGGCTTCTCTGCTCACTCCATTGCAAATGCTCTTGTGGGCAGCAACCGGGATTGTGCTTACCGCACTCAGTTTGTGCTCCGCATTCCTCTTGATGAATAGATTTCAACGATGGAAAAATAAACATTGCGCGAAAACATCAACGACAAGCAACTGCAAAGCCTAAAGAGAAGAAGAAATACGATGCAGCAAACCTTGGTTTGTTGAGGACAAAGACAGCACAAAGAAAAAGCCCCATCTTCAATATTAGACCCTACATGAAAATTGTAACACACCATATTAACCACGTAAAAGTGGCTGAAATCATTGCGGATAGCATCATCTTGAATTCGACAAAAGACGGATTGGACTTGTTGGGTAACTTGTATTATCAAGGCTATGACAAGATCATTGTTTACGAACAGCATATCACACCTAACTTTTTCAACCTAAAAACAAAAATTGCGGGAGAGATACTTCAAAAATTCGTACAATACCAAATGCCTTTGGCCATAGTCGGAGATTTCTCCAAATACCGGAGTAAAAGTCTAAACGACTTTATTTATGAATGCAACAAAGGGAAACAAATCAATTTTGTACCGGACTTAAACAGCGCCTTGTCTCCTCTCTAACCTTAGAACGATTTCGGGACTATCGCCCTCACAACCGCAATCGTTCTCGTCTCTTCGGCGAATGGTTGAAAAACGGTGTAAACAATGGGAAGTTTACTCCCAACAATCGTGACGTACATTGCCCTCCCTGCTTAGGATATACTCCTTGCTTAGGGTGGTGTTTGATCTTCTCAATACACAAAAAAAACTCCCCTCCTCGTCTTCGGAAAAGAACGAGGAGGGGAGGTTCATGTTAGTGGAGTTGCGGCGCGGATCAGCCTTCCACCTTGCTGGTGAGGGGCAGTCCTTGCTCGAGCTCCTTGATGCTGCCGAGGGTGGTGAGGGCAATGTTGTGGAGCGCTTCTTCGGTGAAGAAGGCTTGGTGCGAAGTGAGCACCACATTGGGCACCATGAGCAGACGAGCGAGCACGTCGTCGTCGATCATCTTGTCGCTGCGGTCTTCGTAGAAGTAGTTTTTCTCTTCTTCGTACACGTCGAGACCGGCCGAACCGATGCGCTTGGTGCGCAATCCCTCGATGAGGTCTTCAGTGTTGATGAGTTGACCGCGGCCGGTGTTGATAATCATCACGCCGGGCTTCATCTTGGCGATGCTTTCGGTGTTGATGATGTGCTTCGTCTCGGGTGTAAGCGGGCAGTGGAGCGAGATGATGTCGCTCTGCGCGTAGAGTTCATCGAGTTCTACGACCTTGACGTCATGTTGCTTGGCAAATTCGTGATCGGGATAGAGGTCGTAGGCCAAAACGTTCATGCCGAAGCCGCGCAGGATCTTGATCAGTTCCTTGGCGATGCGACCCATACCGATCAAGCCGGCCGTTTTGCCGTACATGTCGAAGCCGAGGAGGCCTTTGAGCTTGAAGTTTCCGTCGCGGGTGCGGTTCACTGCGCGATAGATCTTGCGGTTGAGCGAAAGCATGAGCGCCACGGCGTACTCGGCCACCGCGTGGGGCGAGTAGGCGGGCACGCGCACCACGTCGATGCGGCCTTTGGCGGCTTTGAGGTCGACGTTGTTGAAACCGGCACAGCGCAGTGCGATGAGTTTCACCCCGTAGCTCACGAGTTCGTCGATGACGGCGGCGTTGCACTCGGCGTTCACAAAGATACAAACCACGTCGGCACCCTTGGCGAGGGGCACGGTTTTCTTCGAGAGGTGCTCTTTGTAGTAGTGGATGTCGAAGCCGAAATCGGCGTTCGTCTTATTGAACGACTGCTCATCGTAAGAGTGAGTGTCGAACATGGCAACTTTAATCATATACTTGTCGAGATTTTGATGGTGAACGATGTTGAGCGGCGATTTCCTCGGTTCAGCGGCGAAAAAAGCATGCTATCGTGTTGCGAAATTAGCGGTTTCGCGACGAGGTACAAAGTTTTGCGTGCATTTCTACACGACATGGGTGCACCGACGGCGCGTTTTTGCAAACGGGCTGCGCAATCTTTGCCGATCGCGGGGCATTCGGCGTTGAAAACTACGCGGGGCGACTCAGCGTTCGGCGCGCACCACGGCGCGCACTGTGCGGATGGTGTCGTAACTGATGTCTTCGCCCACGGCTTCGCGAATGGCGGTGAGCGAAACGGGCGTATCGTCGTCTTTCGTGTGGTCGTGTTCGTCCAGATACTTCTGCACACGGCGCACATGGTCGGCGGGATAGAGATCTTCTAACTCAATGCGGCCGGAAAGTAAGGCGGGCAAGAGATAGTTGCTCACGGTCTGCTCGGTGACACCGCGCGCGGCGGCGATTTCGCGCACCGTCTTTCCGGCCTCGAGCTGCCGGAGTGCGTCGGCACGCTTCTCTTCCATCGTTTCGCGCGGCGTGGAATCGCTCTTTTTCTTCGGGCGCTCGGCTTTTTCGGGGGCCTTTCGCGCCGTGGAGGCCAAGCCGGTGGGCATGGGCGCGGTGGGATCTTCGATCGTGGCCAAGGAGTGCAAACGTTGATAGTCGTTGACGTCGAAACGGTGCTTGGCAAAATAGCGCAATACGCGCAGTTTGACATAAAGGTCGCGACGCAGTTCGTCAATCACGGTTTTGGCGCGCTTGGCCACCTCCTTTCCGCCCGAGGGGAGCGAAAGGGTGCGCATGAAGCCCTCGAAAGCGCCGAGGCGGTCGGCGAAATAAGCCGCACCCTTGGCGATGCGCTCGGCCAACTCGGCATGGGTGGCGTAGTCATCGTGGGTAGCGATGAGCGTTTCGTACTGCGGACGAAACTTCACGGCGACATCTGCAATCTGCTGGCGGAAGAGAATGAGGAGTTTGCGGAAGTCTTCGAGCGTGATGAGGGCTTTCTTGTAGAAATGCTCTTCGAGCAGGCGCTGCATGGCGGCGTTGCGACGCTCGAGATCGGCAAAAGAGAAGAGTTCGCACACGAGAGCGAAGAAATAGTTGCGCTGCATTTGCCACAGTTGGTCGGCCGTTGGCTGCTGTTCGGGGATATGCTCGGTGAAACGGAGCACGGTGCCGTCTTGGATGATGGCGGCCGGTGGAATCGGCGCGCTGAGCACGAGGCCTTCGAGCGATTTGCAACGCGAGAGGGCCACATACGTTTGACCGTGGGCGAAAGCCCCCTGCACGTCGATGATGGCGCGCTCAAAGGTGAGGCCTTGACTCTTGTGGATGGTGATGGCCCATGCGGGGCGGAGGGGATACTGCGTGAAGGTGCCGTCGACCACTTCTTGGATCTCATTGGTACGCTCATCGAGGACGTATCGCGCGTTGTTCCACGTTTCGCGCGGCACGTTGATGAGCACTCCGCCCTCGTTGGTGCGCACCGTGATTTCATCGTGCTCCAAACTCACCACTTCGCCCAGCATACCATTGAAATAATGGTCTTCACCGGCCGTGCCGTTGCGGATGAACATGACTTGCGCCCCGCGTTTGAGCGTCAAGCGCTCGGCGGCGGGATAGGAACTCTCGGGGAATTTGTCTTTCACCTCCGCATCGTAGGTGAAAGCGGGGGTGGTGAGGGCGGTCATCTCGGCGCGATTGATGGCATCGGCTTGGTGATTGTGCGTCACGAGGCGCACATAAGCCTCACCCTCGGGAGGGCGGAAGTCGGGGATGTAGCGTGCGTTGAGCCGCGCGAGGAGTTCTGCATCGATTGTGCTGTTGCGCACGGCATTGAGGAGGTGGAGAAAATCGTCGTCGGACTGGCGATAGACGGTTTGCAGCTCAACGGTGACGAAAGGTGTCTTCTGCAGCGCGTGGCTCGAGAAGAAGTATTCGGAATCGTAGTAGCGCGACAACAATTCGCGGTCTTCGTCCTTGACCACGGGCGAAAGTTGCTGCAAATCGCCGATGAGCAACAGTTGCACCCCGCCGAAAGGACGCATGGGGTCGCGATAACGGCGCAAAGCGGCGTCGACACTGTCGAGCAAGTCGGCACGCACCATCGAGATCTCGTCAATGACGATGAGATCGAGGCTGCGAATGAGCCGCTTCTTGCGATCGGGCATGCGAAACTGGTCGGTGCGAAACTGCATGCCGGGAATGAAGGGGGCAAAGGGCAGTTGCAGGAACGAGTGGATGGTGACTCCGCCGGCGTTGATGGCGGCAATGCCCGTGGGGGCGAGCACCACCATGCGTTTGTGCACCTCTTCGCGAATTTGTCGCAGAAAGGTGGTTTTACCGGTGCCGGCTCGTCCGGTGAGAAAGAGGTTGGTGTTGGTATTCTCGATGATTTGGCGCGCCAAATCGCGTTCGGGATTTTCCATTGAAGAGGTTGATTCGAACATTACGGGCAATTGCACCGCAGATTATTCGGACAAAATTAAAGGTTTCCGCCGAGAAATGGCTACTTTTGCAGCAAATTCTTGGTCAAGAAAGCCCTTTTCGCCGGTATTCTTGTCCGCATACATACATAGACCCGATATGTCACACGATCCCCAATCAGCCTCCTCTTCTTCGCATCCCCACGCCGCGGCGGCTTCGCCCGCAAAGGGGAAAAACGAACGGCCGGTTTTGCGCATGGCCGTCGTCGAACCGAACGTATTGGCCTGCATGGGATTGGAAAACACGCTGCGAAAAATTATTCCCATAGCGGAAGTTTGCACCTTTTCGTCCTACGAGGCGCTTGTAGCGGCCGAGGCGGAAAGTTTCGCCCACTTCTTTGTGGCGGCGCGCATCTATTTTGAGCACACCCACTTCTTCCGCCGCCGACCTTTCGCCACGATTGTGCTGACCAACGGCGAGAACCTTCCTCCCACTCCGGGACTCTTGACGCTCAACGTGTGCCAAAGCGAAGAGGACTTGATCAAATCGCTCTTGGAGTTCCACGCTTTGGGACACGGAGCGGGGCCTCATCGTCCACGCATGGGCGCTTCTCACGCTGCGCCCACCACTTCGGCGCACGAAATGGTGCACCGCAGTATGCCGCCCCACGATGTTGCGCACAAAGCCCTGCACGGCGAACACACACACGGGCATTTGCTCCGAGAAGGGGCGCCCCATGCGGGCGGAGACGCGGTGCACGAAGCGGCAGAAGCCAAATCGCCGCTGACACTGCGCGAGATTGAGGTGGCAACGCACTTGGCGCGTGGCTATACCAACAAGGAGGTGGCCGAACAACTGAACATCAGTCTCTCGACCGTGATCACTCACCGCAAAAACCTGATGTTGAAGTTGGGAGCGCACTCACTTTCTGACATTATTATCTACGCCGTGATGAACGGCCACTTGGATTTGGGCGTATAAGCGACTTCGCAAAACAAACGCCCACGCACGGCAGCAGATACGCCCACACAAAGCAACATATCCCACACATCGGACAAATAAGAACAACCGTCCGCAGGAAAACTCTTTCGAGCTTCTTGCGGACGGTTGTTTCATTTTGCTTTTTCTACGAGGGAGCGCTTACAAACCTTGGGCTTCGAGCTTTTCGCGAATGCGGAAAAGATGCAGTACTTGGCCGCCGTAGACGGGCGCTTCGTGGTGTTTCTCCACAAGGTCGATATAACGTTCCACCGTGAGGCGGAGATCGGCGATATTCATGTAATTGAAGAGTTCGAGCGACTCAGGAAGTTGATCCATTCGCGCTTTGAACCACGCAATGAGTTCGGCAATCGCCGCTTTATCGTAGGTTTTCTGAAAAGGCTGTGGCATAATTGAGGAGGAAAGGAGGGAACAATGCAACAGAATTAGAGGACACGCAATGCCCATCAGACACTGATTTCGCCCGATCCGATGCAGACACGGCCGTCGGGCGTGTAGATGACGCCAAACTGTCCGGGGGCGATGCCTTGAATAGGGGCTTCGCCGTCGATGTGATAGCCGCCGTCGGCCGTGCGGGTGAGGAGTCCCTTGCGCCAACGGTCGGTGTGACGCACTTTGAACGTAATGTCGAACGTACCCTCGGCTGCCCACGGATCGCCGGTGAGGAAATGGAAACCCGCCAAGTTGAACGAACGCCCGTATTGCAACAGGTTGTCATAGCCGTGCGAGACATAAAGGATATTGGCCTCGAGATCTTTTTTGACCACAAACCAAGGTCCGCCGCCAAGTCCGAGGCCTTTGCGCTGACCGATGGTGTGAAACCAATAACCTTTGTGCTCTCCGACCTTTTTGCCGGTTTCTATTTCGATCACATCGCCCGTTCGCTCGCCCAAGAAGCGACGAACGAAATCGTTGTAGTTGATTTTTCCGAGAAAGCAGATGCCTTGCGAATCTTTGCGGCGGGCAGGCGCCAAACGGTTCTCGACGGCAATGCGGCGCACCTCGTCTTTTTGCAAGTGGCCGAGGGGAAGCATGATTTTCTCGACCTGGCGCGGTTCGAGTTGTGCCAAGAAGTCGGTCTGATCCTTCACCGGATCGGGCGCAGTGCCCAACCATGTGTGATGAGCGGAGAGATCGGCCGATTCGCCCGAGCGGGGATCGCTGAACACCTCGTTGTCGCGAATGGTTCGCGCGTAGTGGCCGGTGCAAATGCGGTCATAGGCGTGGCCGACACGCTCTTCGAACGCACCGAACTTGATGAGGCGATTGCACATCACGTCGGGATTGGGCGTAAGGCCACGACGCACGTGATCCATGGTGTAGCTTACCACGCGATCCCAGTACTCTTTTTGCAAATCGATGACTTCAAGCGGCAAACCATAGCGGCGTGCCATGGCTTGGCAGAGCTCAATATCCTCTTCGGCTGTGCAAGTGAGTTCGTCGTCCCCGTCCATTCCTATTTTAATATAGAAAAGATCGGGACGCAAGCCACGCTCCATCAACAAATGTGTGGCAACGGCGCTGTCGACGCCGCCGGAAAGTAAAAGGGCGATGTTCATAACGACGAAGGCGTGGAGAAAGATGCTGAAGAAGAAGAGGAGTTTTCGGCGGCGCCGGCGTGATCGGGATCCAATTCGCGCACTCGCTCGGCACAACGCTCCATCAACCATTTCGGCGTGGAGGTGGCGCCGCAAATCCCAACGCTCTTAATGCCGGAGAACCACGCAGGATCGATCAATTCGGGGTCGTCGATCAGGTGCGTATTGGCATTGACCTTGCGACAGGCCTCGAAAAGCACACGCCCGTTGCTGCTTTTGAGTCCGCAGACGAAGAGAATGAGGTCGTGGCGCTGGGCAAATTCCTGCACCCCGGGCAGTCGATTCGAAACGCGGCGGCAAATCGTGTCGTAACAACGGAACTCTGCCGGCGGTTGAATGTGGGTGGTGAGGTAATCGATGAGCGTTTGAAAACCTTCGAGCGGTTTGGTGGTCTGCGAGAAGAGATAAGTGTTGCGCGTGAGGTCGACTTTGTCCACTTCGCTGATGTCGGAGATCACGATCGCCTCGCTGTTGGTCTGTCCCACAAGGCCGAGCACTTCGGCGTGCCCGTGTTTGCCGTAAATCACGATTTGCGGATTTTCCATTTCGTGATAAACGCGGCTGATGCGCTGTTGCAAATTGAGCACCACGGGGCAGGTGGCATCCACCAGCGTGATGTTGTTGCGGCGTGCAATCTCGTAAGTTGAAGGCGGTTCGCCGTGTGCGCGGAGCAAGACGCGGACATCGCGCAGCGTGGCAAAGGTTTCGTGGTCGATGATCACCAGGCCGCGCTCGCGCAAACGTTCGCATTCGCGGCTGTTGTGGACGATGTCACCGAGACAATATAAGATGTCGCGCTGCCCGAGCTCTTCCTCCGCTTTTTTGATGGCGGTGGTGACGCCAAAGCAGAAGCCGGAACCGGCATCGATTTCAATATGTAGCATAGTTGTTGTCTGTTTGTGTGCAAGTGGAGTGTGCTTGCTGCCCATGAGCGAGCGGCCACCGATCAAAGTTGGTAGGAGAGCGTGCCCATGAGGGAAGCACTCGCCAAATGATAGCGTGCCCAAGCCAAGTTGAGGCGCAAACGCGAAAATTGTACGCCGGCACCGAAGGAGAAGCCGGCACCGTGACCGCGACCGGCGGCCGTGAGTTCGTAGGCGCGGCGGAAGTTATAGCCGGCCGACAGCGTGACTTGCTGAGAAGGCATCCAGTCGACGCCCATCACCAAGTGGTTGGTGAACAAACGTCCCGCACTCAGTTCGGCATCGGCCGTGGGAATATAATAATCCTTCGTCCAACGTGTCAAATCAATGAGCGTGACGTTGAAGCGCAGCGGCGTGTGCGCCAACTGCTTCGAGAAGCCCATCTGCAACGAGTAGGGAACGGTTTCGGTGCGCCGATCGAAATGCTTGATCTCCGCACCGGCATTGCGCAGCACGGCCGACCAGCTCCAGCCCTCTTCCTTATTATAATAGTTGAGTCCCACATCGACCGCCAAAGCCGCGGCACTCATGGTGCCCAGTCGCGAATAAATGGTCTTGAAGTTCGCACCGCCGGCCCATCGAGGCGACAACGCATAGCCGTAACCCGCGCCGACGATCACGTTGCTCGGTGTGAATTGACCCAAATTTGCGCCATATTCATCGGTTTCGAACATCGTGCCGTAACTAATGCGCTGGGCGAAAAAGCTCGCGGTGTGGCGGAGTCCGAAGCCGTGCACATATTGTGCGCCCGCCCACACCGCTCCATCCGGAAGCGAAGCGACGGTGAGTCCGAACTGTCGGGGGGTGATGTCGGCCAACAAGGCCGGATTGTGCTGTGCGAGTGCGGCATCGTCATCGGGCACCGTGTTGCTTTCGCCGCCCAAAGCGGCCACATGCGCCGAAACGGGCAAGCGCAAAACATTATAAGCCGACGTGCTCTCCTGCGCCGATGCGCAAAGCACCGACAAGAAGAGGAAGAGGAGAATTAGTTTTTTTTTCATTCGCGCCGAAAAATAGTGCGACAAAGGTACGACTTAATTTAGTTTTTGGGCGTACTTTTGCCTTGAATTCAGAGGATAACCTCCTATTTTCAAAACGCCCTTGTGTGCAGTTCGGTCGTTTGCGACGTTCAACCGTTCACACAGGCGGCGTGTCTTTTATCTGTCTACTAAACTTACCCACACGTTGAACGATTCCCCCCTTCTTTCCCGTGAGTGGAACGAACTGGTGTTCGAAAACCGCAACAAAAGCTATGGCGCTTACGTGCTCCGCAAGGAGACCGGCAAGCGCTATCGGCGCGTGGGGATGATTTTCCTCGGCATCTTTTTAGTCATTGCCGCCATTGCCGCTGCATTGGGCTACTTCGTTTACAAGAAGGTGCAAGAGATCAGTGCCGAAATCACCGAAGAGGTGCGACATCTCGAGCCGGTCAAGACTCGCGAAGGCTTCGAACGCAAAAATATATCTGTAGGTCGTCGCGCCGTAAAGGTCGCCACCACGCCGGGAGGACGCAACACGGCTCCCGTCATTGTGGACCGCCGAACGGTGGCGGCGCCCATTGGCATCGACGGCCCCGACGACAGCAAGGAAATCGACCGCAGCGAACTCATCGACCAGGATGTGCACCACAATGCCGACCAGACCGATCTGCCGGTCGAGGGACCTCAACTCACAGCCACCGAGGTGGTCGAAGAGATGCCCCAATTTCCCGGCGGTTACACGGCGATGGTGAAATTTCTCGACGAGAACATCGTCTACTCCGGCGCAGCGCAACGATTGAAGCTCGCCGGTGTGTGCGAAGTGTCCTTCGTGGTGCAGCCCGACGGCAGTATCACCGACATAGAACTGACGAAGAAGGTACAACCCATGCTCGATCGCGCCGTTCTCACCGGCATTCAGCGCATGCCCAAGTGGAAACCCGGCAAGCGCAAGGGCATTGCCACGCCGGTACGCGTAACGATTCCGGTGACCTTCGTCCTTTTCGATAAATGAGGACGAGTTTCACCGCTACCGGGCGCTTGTTGCGCTGCGCACTTCCGGCGCTTTCACGCATTTGTCGTCGTTTTTGAAGCCCCCGCCGACCTGTTCCCACCCCACCCCGAAAACCCTCGGCGAAAAGTGGACAAGTTTCGGCGAAAAGTCCACCACTTTTTCCGAAAAGTCGTCGACAAATGTCCCCAACTTCTCAACTTTTGCAACACCCCACACGCCATGGTCGAAAAAAAACTCTTCTATCCCTTTGTCGTTGAGCCCTTTCAAGAGGACTACACCGGCTCTTTAGCGTGGAGCACGCTCGGCAATCTCATTTTGCGCGTGTCGACGCTTCATGCCGAGGCGCACAATTTCGGTTACACCTACATGAAGGAGCACCACCGCGGCTGGGTGCTCTCGCGGCTCGTGCTGGAACTCGATCATCTGCCCCACACCGGCGAGAGTTATCAGTTGGGCACCTGGGTCAATCGCATCTACCGCCAGTTCACCGACCGCCTCAATGCCATCACTTCGCCCGACGGGACGCCCTTCGGCCACGGCATTTCCACCTGGGCGCTCATCGACTATGACAACCGCCAGCCCGTGAATCTCGAAACGCTCCCCGACGGTGGATTCTACGACGCGCTCCTCACAGAGGAAGTGCCCATCGCCGGTCCGGGCAGAGCGCGGGTGCAAGCCGCCGAACCCGTGTTGCGACACACGGCCGTCTACACCGACCTCGACATCAACGGCCATTTCAACTCCATTCGCTACATCGATCTGCTCCTCAACAGCTTCGACAAGGCTTGGCACGACCGGCATGTGGTGCACCGCATCGAAATGGCCTACGGACTCGAGGCTTATGCCGGCGAAGAGCTTCGCGTCTATCGCCAAGCCGTGAGCGATGATCGCGTGGCCTTCGAAGTGCGCCGACCCACTGCCGACGCTGCGAGCGAAAGCGTGCTGGTGCGCGCCCTTCTCACGGTGGCCGATCGCCCCTAATCCTCAGCTTTTCCACGAAAACAACCCATACTCCTCTCTACTACTAACACGAGAATCATGCTTCAACACATTGAAGGCGCCTTGGCAGCCCTGCCCTATCCCGAACGCCCCGAGGGTCTTTACGATCCCATTCGTTTTATTCTCGCCGGCGGTGGGAAACGGCTGCGCCCCATGCTCCTACTCACGGCCTACTCGCTCTATCACAGCGATTTCACCCCGGCGGTTTCGGCCGCCATCGGCATCGAGATGTACCACAACCACACCCTCGTGCACGATGACCTCATGGATCACGCCGATGTGCGCCGCGGTCGCCCGACCGTCCACAAGCGGTGGAACGAAAACACCGCCGTGCTCTCGGGCGACACCATGTTGCTCCTCGCCTATCGCCTCATTGCGCAAAGCACCGTCGGACGTACGGACGAAGTGATGCGACTTTTCACCGACAGCGCCATTGAGATTTGCGAAGGACAGCAATATGATGTCAATTTCGAGTCGCGCAGTGATGTCACTGAGGCCGAATACCTCGAAATGATCCGCCTCAAAACCTCTGTGCTCCTCGGTTGCGCTGCGAAAATGGGGGCTCTGCTCGCCGATGCGCCCGCCGCCGACTGCGAAGTGCTCTATCGTTTCGCCGAAAAGATCGGTTTGGCCTTCCAACTCCAAGACGACTATCTCGATGCCTACGGCGATCCCGAGGTCTTCGGCAAGAAGATTGGAGGCGATATCCTCTGTGGCAAGAAAACTTTCCTCACGGTTTCGGCCTTGGCGCAAATGTCTGAGAAAGAAGTTACGCACTTCCTTCGCATGCTGGCCTGCGACTCGATCGATCCGGACGAGAAAATCCGCTTCGTCATGTCGTGCTACGCCAAATACAACGTGGAGGCGCTCTGCCAACAGCGCATTTCCGCCTACTTCGACGAAGCGCGCGCCGCTCTCTCCGAACTCAGCGTCGACGCCACCCCGATTTGGAACTACGTCACCCCGCTGCTCAGCCGCAATCACTGATTTTTCCCCTCCTCTCCATGTTTATCGACACCCACTGCCACCTCTATGCCGAGGAATTTGACGAAGATCGCCACCAAGTGGTGGAGCGCGCTCGCCAAGCCGGTGCGGAATGGCTGCTTTTGCCCAACATCGACGCCAATTCGCTCGGCCCGCTCGTGAGCACTTGCGACGAATGGCCCGATCTTTGTCGGCCCATGCTCGGACTTCACCCCACGGCCTTGCCACCCGATCCGCAACCTTTGCTCGATCGCATGGAGCAGTTGCTCGCACTCCCCACCTCTCCTTTCGTGGCCGTCGGCGAAGTCGGAGTCGATCTCTATTGGGACAGCACGCGACGTGAGGAGCAAATGGACGTTTTTCGTCGACAAGCCGAATGGAGCATCCGCTTCAATCTGCCGCTCATCATTCATTCCCGTTCCGCCCACGCCGAACTGCTCGAAGTGCTCACGCCTTTCAAACATGAGCTGCCCGGCGGCATCTTCCACTGCTTCGGCGGTTCGGCACGCGAAGCCGAAGAACTCCTGGCTTTCGACCGCTTTTTCTTGGGCATCGGCGGCGTTGTGACCTTCAAGAAGAGCACTTTGCCCGCCGTACTCGAGACGACTGTGCCACTCGAGCGCATCGTGCTCGAAACCGATGCGCCCTATCTCGCACCAACTCCCCATCGCGGCAAACGCAACGAGCCGGCTTACCTCCCACTCATCGTCGACCGTCTCGCCGATGTCTATCAAACCACACCGGAACGCATAGAACAAATCACGAGCCAAAACGCTCGCTCGCTCTTCGCGCTCTGACTTTTATCTCAAAACACTCAGCATCATGATCAAAATCTATGGCATGCCCTCTTGCCCCGACTGCGTTGCAGTGGACGAACAGGCCAAAAACGATCCGCGCTTCGAGATCATCGACCTCGGCGCGCACGTTCTTCATCTCAAAAACTTTCTGAAATTGCGCGACACGCACCCCGCTTTCGACGCAGTGAAGAAGCACGGCGGAATCGGTATCCCCTGCTTTGTCAAAGAAGACGGCAGCATCACCTTCGATCCCCAGGAAGTGGGCCTCCTTCTTCCCGAGCACGACGCCCCGGCGTGCAACCTCGACGGCACCGGCTGCTGATCGAGCTTCATTTGTCCGAGCGCAAGTTTCGCCCCCTTTGTCGGCGAGACTTGCGCTCGCCCCTTTTCTCTTTTCTCCCATTCAGCCACCGCGCGACTTCCCTACCATGACCGACGAACCCCGCGACACCGATCGACAAGCCCCCGCGAAGTCCTATCTCGACCACTTCAGTCCCAACCGTGCGGCCGACATTTACATCCGGGTGCTCAAACTCCTGCAGAAACAGCGCCACTACCGCGATCCGGATCTCACTGCTCGCCGCGTAGCTGAGCTCATCGGTTGCGATCACCGCGCCATCAGCGCCGCACTGGCCATCAGCACGGGCGAAAACTTCCTCCGTCTGCTCGCCAAGATCCGCGCAAACGAAGCCGCACGCATGCTCCGCGATCGGCGCTTCGCCGAATGGAACGCCGAAGACATCGGTTTGCACTGCGGATTTGCCTCCCGACAGTCGTTTTACAATGCCTTTAACCGCGTTTGGGGCATGACCCCGCGCCAATACCGACTCCGATACCATGCTTCCTGAATCCCTACGCCAAGAAATCATCGCCCTTGTGCGCGAACAAGTGGTACCCGCCATCGGTTGTACCGAACCGGTTTGCGTTGCACTCGCCGCGGCTCGTGCGGCCGAACAACTTTCGATCCGACCGCCCCACAAAGTGCACGTTCGCCTCAGCGCCAACATTCTCAAAAACGCCATGGGCGTCGGCATTCCCGGCACCGATATGGTGGGACTCCCCATCGCCATCGCACTCGGTGTGCTCATCGGCAACTCGGCCTACGGATTGGAAGTGCTGCGCGACGTGACGCCCGAGAGTGTAGAGGCCGGCAAACAATATATCGCCGGCGGACACATAGAAATCACGTTGGCCGACGACATCGACGAGAAACTTTATGTCGATGTGGTCGCCACCGACGCGGAGGGCCGCGAAGCCCGCGCCATCATTGCCGGCAAGCACACACACTTTGTCGACTGTGAAGTGGCGGCCGCCCTGCGTCGCAGCGCCACCGAGGCCTCGACGACTGCAATGGGCGCTCCCCTCTCGCAACACGTCGGCTCGCAGCCGAACGACGCGGACTGTCGCCCAGAAGGCACAGCGCCGCACACCGAAGAAGACGCCATCGGCCGGCGACTTAACCTACGCATGGTCTACGATTTCGCCACGACCTCGCCGATTGAAGAGATCGACTTCATCAACCAAGCCGCCGATCTCAATATGGAAGCCTCCGAACGCTCGCTCGAAGGCAACTACGGCCACTGTCTCGGCAAGGCGCTCACGCGCCCCATGGGACGCGGCATCATGGGAGACAATATTTTCTCGCACATCCTCTCGGCCACGTCCTCAGCCTGCGACGCCCGAATGGCCGGCGCCCCCATTCCCGTCATGTCCAACTCGGGAAGCGGCAACCAAGGCATCTGTGCCACGAATCCCGTGGCCGTCTTCGCCCGCGAAAACCACAACACGCGCACCGAACTCGTCCGCGCGCTCATGCTCTCCCACCTCACTGCCATCTACATCAAGCAGCATCTCGGCACCCTCTCGGCACTCTGCGGTTGTGTGGTGGCCGCTACCGGCAGCGCCTGCGGCATCACCTATCTCATGGGCGGCGATTACGACAAAGTGGCGGCGGCTGTCAAGAATATGATCGCCAATCTCACCGGCATGATCTGCGACGGCGCCAAACCCTCGTGCGCCCTCAAACTCACCTCGGGTGTTTCCACCGCCGTGCTCTCGGCCATGCTCGCCATGCAGGGCGAATGCGTCACTTCGGTCGAGGGCATCATCGACGACTGCGTGGACTGCAGCATTCGCAATCTGGCCAAAATCGGCAAAGAAGCCATGAATGAAACCGATCGTTGCGTGCTCGAGATCATGACCCACAAGCGCAAAGCCGGCGCCTGATTACAAAGCGCAAACACTCCTTATTATATATACGCGCACCCGCGTGAGCGAAAATTCGCATCGGCAAGCTTGGATGAACAGCGCCTTTGCCCCGCCCACCTTGCGCGCCGTTTCGGCTCAAAGTCGTCCACTTTCGCGCAAAAGTCCTCACTTTTCGTTTTCACGTCCACACCTTTCACAACGCCCCTCGCAACACCTGCGGGAAAACTCGCGTACACTGAAAATCAAATGGGCGGACTTTGACAAGACTTGCACAAAAAACACACCATTCCGCTATCTATATCTATCAAAAACGACACAAAACACCCTATACACTAAAAAAAAGAGGAGGTAAACGCCTGTTTTGTCAGAGAATGCGTATCTTTGGAACGCAGTTCTTGTGCGATAGTGCAGGTTGGTGCTCCGCGATTCGGAAAAAACATATTTGCGAACGCAGAAAGCAGCAGCCCGACGAAACCAAATTCTCGCCGAGAGCCTACATGCCCACGCTCCACCGCACCATCGGCTTCACACAGAACGCATTTCAACCGGCAAATAATAAAAAAGCATCACATCACACACAGTCTTACCACAATGAAGATGATCAAGACGCTCCTCCTTCTCGGTCTCGCCGTGCTTCCTCTCGCGCTCAGCGCGCAGAACGAACGCGTCGGCGTACAGACGAAAACGCCTACCGAACAACTGGACGTGAAAGGTACCATGCGTATCGAGACGCTCCCCAAGAAAGGCGAGAAAATCTCCACAGCCGCCAGCGGCAACTACGACGTGCAAGCCACCTTTACGCCCAACCGCGTGGTGGTGGCCGACGCCAACGGCGTGATCGGTTCGAAGTTTGCCGCATGGCCCCTGTTCTTCTACATGCCCAGCTGCATCATGCCCACCGACCAAACGGCCGCAGAGTACGATGGTACGCAATTCCGCATCAAGCTCTACGAACTCTACAAGAACCAATTCAGCATTCCCGCCACACCGGTGGCCGGTGCCGTCACTTTGGTGAAGAGTCCTTTGGCCGGCGACCTGCCTGTCGAAGCAAAAAGAGACCTCGGTTATTTTGTCACCTACTACGATTCCAAAGTTTTCAAGGACGTACAAGTGGACGATGACGGCATCCTGACCTACAAACTCGTCAACAATCCGGCCACAGTGACGGAATACACTTTTATGAATATCGTCTTCAAACGTCTTTGAAGCACTGATTTTCATCACATTTCTTGGCAGAGTCGCGCAGAATGCGTAACTTTGCCGAGCTTTTCCGCTCAACCGCTGTCAGCAGATGGCTCCACAAGGGAGCGATATTCCACGCGAAACTGAGAATGTTGGGCTGGGGCGATAACAATTTCATACAATCAAGCACAAATGGCTGATCTGATCAAAATTGCTGAAGAAGCATTTGCCACCGGCAAACAAGTACCCGCTTTCAAAGCCGGTGACACCGTAACCGTGGCTTACCGTATCGTCGAAGGTAACAAAGAACGCGTACAGTTGTATCGCGGCGTGGTTATCAAAATCTCCGGTCACGGAGACAAAAAGCGTTTCACCGTTCGCAAAATGTCCGGAACGGTTGGCGTAGAACGTATCTTCCCCATCGAATCTCCCGCGATCGAAAGCATCGAGGTGAACAAGATTGGTAAGGTGCGCCGCGCTAAGCTCTACTACCTCCGTAATCTCACGGGTAAGAAGGCACGCATCAAGGAAAAGCGTACCCCCGTCAAGAAGGAGGCATAAGCAACCGACGAAACAATGGACTGCGACACATCGCTGTCGGCCTCGACTCTTGTCGAAGTTGGCAACAGCGCAGCTCACAACCCCATTCAAAGACAGGAACTTCAACGGTTCCTGTCTTTTTTGTTGCCCCCTACAGGCACAATTCGCGCGAAATGTCGTAACTTTGAACGCATCATAAAAAATTGCGTTCGCGCATTCACACCACACATTCCATGATTTCTCACAAAACTCTGCTCTATGCCAACACCCTCTTGTTCGTTGGCTTGGCCGGCGGCCTGAAAGCGGCGCCCATCGGCTTCACGCCGACGGAACAAACCGCGCAACTCAATGCGACCTCCGGCGACCATGCTTTTGTTATCAAGAAAGCACGCAAAATCGACGCACATACCGTCGAACTGCGCGACGAAAACAACAGAAAAATCACGGTAGATTTCTACGGAAACAACATTTTCCGCATCTACCAAGACCCCGCCGGCAGCGCTCCCCACAACCCCGAAGCAAAACCTGCCGCCGACATCCTCGTCGAAAAGCCGCGCAAGAACGTGACGCGACTCGATGTGCAGCAAAACGACAAGCAATGCACCCTCTCCACCGATGAGATCAAAGTGGTGTTCGATTGCAGCAACAGCAGTTTCGCCGTCTACAAGAAAAATGAGATCGATCCTGTGATCGAATCGCCTACCTTCCGCACCTTCGACAGCGACGGCACGCATTTGGAACTCACCTGTCGGCCCGGAGAGTACTTCTACGGCGGCGGCGTGCAGAACGGTCGCTTCTCGCACCGCGGACAGCGCATCGCCATCGAGAACACCAACAACTGGGTGGACGGCGGTGTGGCCTCCCCCACCCCGTTCTATTGGAGCACGAAGGGCTACGGCATGATGTGGCACACCTTCAAACCCGGTCTTTATGACTTCGGCGCCACGGACGCCAAGAAGGTGAAACTCCGCCACGGCGAAAAATATCTCGATGTCTTCTTCTGGGTGGCCGATTACCCCGAAACCTTACTCGGCGGCTTCTATCAGCTCACCGGACACCCCGTGCTGTTGCCTAAATTCGGTTTCTATCAAGGTCACCTCAACGCCTACAACCGCGACTACTGGACAGAGGCAAAAGACGGCAAGGGCTTCATGAAAATGGAGGATGGCAAGACCTACAACGAAAGCCAAAAGAACAATGGCGGCATTCGCGAAAGTCTCAACGGCGAACTCGACAACTATCAGTTCTCGGCACGCGCGGCCATCGATCGCTATCTCGACAATGACATGCCCCTCGGCTGGTTCCTCCCCAACGACGGCTACGGCGCCGGCTACGGACAGACGTCTACACTCGACGGCAACATCCAAAACCTCAAAGCATTCGGAGATTACGCCCGCTCCAAAGGTGTGGAAATCGGACTGTGGACGCAGAGCGATCTTCACCCCAAAGACAGCATCGAAGCCCTCCTGCAGCGCGACATCGTCAAGGAGGTGCGCGACGCCGGTGTCCGCGTGCTCAAAACAGACGTGGCATGGGTCGGCTGGGGTTACTCCTTCGGGCTGAACGGTGTGGCCGACGTCGGTCGCATCATGCCCAAGTACGGCAACAACGCCCGTCCCTTCATCATTTCGCTCGACGGCTGGGCAGGCACACAACGCTATGCCGGTATTTGGAGCGGCGACCAAACAGGCGGCGATTGGGAATACATTCGTTTCCACATCCCCACTTTCATCGGTTCCGGCCTTTCCGGACAACCGAACATCACCTCCGACCTTGACGGTATCTTCGGCGGTAAAAATATTCCCGTCAATGTGCGCGAATTCCAGTGGAAGACCTTCACGCCCATGGAACTCAACATGGACGGATGGGGCGCCAATCCCAAATATCCTCAAGCACTCGGCGGCAAGAGCACGGCGCTCAACCGCTGGTATCTCAAACTGAAAAGTGAACTCATGCCCTATGCCTACACGGCAGCGGCCATGGCGATCAACGGTCGCCCGATGATTCGCCCGATGTTCATGGAGGAGAAGAATGACTACACGCTCGGCAAACGTACACAATATCAATATATGTACGGTGATGCCTTCTTGGTGGCGCCCATCTACCAAAACACGGCTGCCGATGCGGAAGGCAACGACCGCCGCGACGGCATTTACCTGCCACAAGGCACATGGGTCGACTACTTCACCGGCGATCGCTACGAAGGTGGACGCATCATCAACCATTTCGATGCGCCCCTCTGGAAACTCCCCGTGCTGGTCAAGGCAGATGCCATTATCCCGATGGCCAACCCCAACAACAATCCCTCGGAAATGCGCAAAGATCTGCGCATTTACGAAATCTACGCCCAACACGGTACGAAGGCGTTGGAATATGACGACGACGGCAAAACACAAGCTTACCTCGACGGCGAAAACACCAACACCCAGCTCAGCACTTCGGTCAACAAGAACACGCTGATTTTCAAGGCCGAACGCACCGCCGGCGAGTTCAACGGCTACAACCGCAACAAAACGACCGAACTGCGCATCAATGTGACACGCGCACCGAAAAAGATCACGGCACAAGTGGGTCAAAACACGGTGCAGCTCAAGCAGGTAAAAACGCGCGAAGAGTTTGAAAATGGCGTGGATGTATGGTTCTACGATGCGCGTCCGAATCTCAATCGTTGGGTACGCCCCGGCGAAGAAAGTGTGGGAGAGATCATCAAGAACCCGCAAGTGCTCGTGCGCGTTGCGCCCACCGACGTGAGTGCCAACGCCGTGCGCGTCGAAGTCAAAGGCTTTGAATTCGCGCCCGCCGACCGCTGGCTCACCCACCGTGGCAAGCTCGGCACGACGCAACTGGACGAAAAGCAGACCAAGGCCGAAGCCTACGCGCTCACCCCGGCTTGGACGCCCGTAGAAAATGCGGACTACTACGAAGTGAAATTCGGCGACCAGCTCTACTCCACCGTACGCGAACCCCGCTTGCGCTTCGACGACCTCGCTCCCGTCACGGCTTACGACTTTGCGGTGCGCGCAGTCAATGCAAGTGGCGCCGGCGCATGGAGCAACCTCCGCCTTTCGACTGTGAAAGACCCCCTCGAATGGGCGATCAAGGGCGTGAAAGCCACCACTTCTGTCGCCAACCAAGGCGGACAAGGCACCGACAAGCTCTTCGATCGTGACCTCAAAACCCTTTGGCACACGGCTTGGGACAACAAACAGGCTACGCCCTTCGACCTCACCGTCGACCTGCGTGCCGTCAATAAGATCGATCGAATCGAATATGTACCTCGCGAAGACGCTGCCAACGGTACCCTCCTCCGCGGTACCTATGCCTTCTCGACCGACCGCCAAAACTGGTCGACACCCGTTGCCTTCACTTGGGCAAAGGATGCCACGGTCAAGACGCTCACTCTCGCCGATCATCCGGAGGCTCGCTACGTGAAACTCCACATCGACGAAGGCGTCGGCAACTTCGGATCGGGTCGCGAACTCTACGTGTACCGCGTGGCCGGCACCGAAGGCAAAATGCAGGGCGACATCAACCGCGACAAACGCATCGATGAGAACGACCTCACCTCTTATATGAACTACACCGGTCTGCGCCGTGGCGATGCCGACTTCGACTATGTGGCCGGCGGCGATATCAACGGCAATGGTCTGATCGATGCCTACGACATCTCCACGGTGGCCGTGGAACTCGACGGTGGTGTACGCAACTCGTCCGACAAGGTGCGCGGTTCGCTCGTGCTCACGCCCAACGTCAAGACGTACAAGGCCGGCGATCTCGTCGAAATCAAAGTCACCGGTAAGGACTTGCACTACGTCAACGCCCTCTCCTTCGGTCTCCCCTACAAAGCCGACGAGCTCGAATATGTAGGTATCGACCTCAAGGGAATGAAGGACATGGTGAACCTCACCTACGACCGTTTACACACCAACGGCACAAAGGAATTGTTGCCCACCTTCGTCAACCGCGGCAACAACTTCTTGCTCGAAGACGGCGCTCCCGTCCTCTTCACGCTGAAGTTCCGCGCCAAGAAAGCCGGCAAATTCCAACTCAAGGCCGTCGACGGACTCTTGGTGGACCGCAACCTCGGTACGGTCAACTTCTGATCTTTCATCACGCACACAAATCCCCGCTTGCACCAAGGCAAGTGGGGATTTTTTCACGATTTGCACAAAGGGCACACGATAAATGCAAAAAAATCCGCTGCATATACCCGATATATCCTACACATTCGCTAAATTTGCAATGACTATACCCGATTCGTGAAAGCCCTGCTTTCCATTCGGTGTCGAGTGTGCGAACTGCTCTATCGGAGCGCTCGCACAGTTAGAGATGATTCTCCGCATAGTTTTGCATTCCACTTCTATGATTACTAACCAGAAGCCATTTATCTACCGCTTTTTCGTTGTTTTGGGCGAGATTGTCGGGCTCAACCTTATCCTCTTGGCCATGCGTCCCTTCTTTTTTGAAGAGATGCCCCAATATGCTGATGCCTACGGAGAATTTTCGTTCGTCCTCTCTATCTGTTATTTTGTCTGCGGCATGCAAACCGGCAGTCGTTTGCACTACGCCTTTATCCGTGGCGACGAAATTCTTCGCCGTGCCCTCTACAGCAACATTTATTTCGACTTGCTCGTCATCACCCTCTCGCTCGCGCTTCCGGCTGCGCGACTCAATGTGTGGAAGTACCTCCTTCCCCTACTCGTCGGGCAACTCTTCTTCTCCCTCCTCTTCAAGAAGACGGTTCGTCTCGCCATTCAACACTATCGCGCGCGGCTAGTGCAACGCAGAGGCGTCGTCGTGGTCGGCCCCATCGATGATATCCATCCGCTGCTGATGAAACTTGCCAAAGACAAAGGCACTGGCTACAGCCTTGTGGGCTATTTCGCCGACACGGCCTCGGAAAAAAACGATCCTCTTGTGCCGCATCTTGGCCGTTACGAGGATTTCGAAGGCTATCTCGACACCCATAATCACATCGTCGAAGTCTTTTGCACCCTCTCTTCAGCCGATCAACCACGCATTCGCCAATTGGTCGACTATTGCGACAACCATTTGTTGAGTTTCATCGGCCTACCCTCCACCTATTCGTTCATCTCGCACCGCGTCAAGATGCTTTCGATCGATGGCACCTCAGCCGTCACGCTCCAAACCTCGCCTCTCGAAGATTTCGACAATGCCGCCCTCAAACGCGGCTGCGATCTCATCGTATCTGCGGGACTGCTCATTTTCGTCTTCCCCTTTGTCTATCTCATCTTCGGCACACTGATCAAACTCTCCAGCCCCGGTCCCATTTTCTTCCGCCAAAAGCGCAGCGGACTCAACGGCAAAGAGTTCGACTGCTACAAATTCCGCTCCATGCGTGTCAATGCAGACAGCGACAGCAAGCAGGCCACAGAGCACGATCCCCGCAAAACGCGCATCGGCGACTTCATGCGTCGCACCAATATCGACGAACTCCCGCAACTCATCAATGTTTTCCTCGGCGATATGTCGCTCGTCGGGCCTCGCCCACACATGCTCAAGCACACTGAGGAATACAGCGCACTCATCGACAAATATATGATGCGTCACTTCGTGCGCCCCGGCATCACCGGTTGGGCACAAGTCACCGGCTTCCGCGGCGAGACCAAAGAGTTGTGGCAAATGGAAGGGCGCGTGAAAAAAGACATTTGGTACATCGAGCACTGGAATTTTGCCCTCGATCTCTGGATCATGATCCAAACCGTGCTCACCATCCGCAGCAAGAACGCCTACTGATCGCTGAGCGGCGCATTCCGACGCCCACTCATCGCGTTTTGCCCCTTCCTCCACCGAACAAAACTTTTTTGTCACGCATACTTGACAAAACACCCAATCCCTTTGGCGCGTTTCGTCGAGATTTGTTATCTTTGCGTCAGCAATTCAATCTCACTTCATCATGAAACCCACTCTTTTCCTGCTCGCTGCCGGTATGGGCAGCCGCTACGGTGGCCTCAAGCAACTCGACACGCTCGGCCCCCAAGGACAAACCATCATGGACTACTCGATCTACGACGCCATCAACGCCGGCTTCGGTAAGCTCGTGTTTGTCATCCGCAAAGACTTCGAAGACGACTTCCGCAAGATCGTCCTCACCAAATACCAAGACAAGATTCCCTGCGAACTCGTCTTCCAATCGCTCGACGCACTTCCCGAAGGTTTCACCTGCCCCGCAGACCGTCAAAAGCCCTGGGGTACAAACCACGCTGTGATGATGGGACAAGACGTGATCAAAGAACCCTTCGCCGTGCTCAACTGCGACGACTTCTACGATCGCGACGCCTTCCAAGTGATGGGCAAATTCCTCTCTTCGCTCCCCGAAGGCAGCACCGGCCGCTATGCCATGGTTGGTTTCCGCGTAGGCAACACCCTCTCTGAGAGCGGTACCGTAAGCCGCGGTGTGTGCGAGGTCGACGAAAAGAACCTTCTCACTTCGGTAGTTGAACGCACCAAGATCGAACGCCACGACGGCACGGTTCAGTACCTCAACGAAAACGAAGAGTGGGTTTCGATCCCCGACACCACCCCCGTTTCGATGAACTTCTGGGGCTTCACCCCCGACTACTTCGCTCACTCCAACGAGTTCTTCAAGGCATTCCTCTCCGATCCCAAGAACATCGAGAACCTCAAGAGCGAATTCTTCATCCCCCTCATGGTCGACCACCTCATCCGCAAGGGGCAAGCCACTTGCGAGGTACTCGACACCACTTCCAAGTGGTTCGGCGTCACCTATCCCGAAGATCGTCCCGAAGTAGTGGCCAAGTTCGCCAAACTCGGTGCCGATGGTGTTTACCCCGAAAAGATGTTCTAATCCCCGCTTCGGATTAATCCTTATTCATCTCCAAAGACAATTTGAGCGAGATATCATCCTCCGATGGTATCTCGCTCATTCTTTTTCGGTTCAAGCATACAAGCGACCTCATTGCATTGAAAAACAAGGCTTTCTCCTAAAATCGTAGAACAAGGGTTTGCTACTTCCTGCGCATTTTGAAAATATCCTCTCGGCAGGACATGCCCCACAAGCCTACCCACTTTCATCACCTTATCCCTTGGCCGATCAACCTTCAATTTGACTTCAAGAACATCGCCTATTAAACCCTCGCGTGTAAAATTATCACACAAACATTTGCTATTATACCACAAAACCACTACTTTTGCCGCATCAATTAACCGCTCAGACCAAAAACACGAACAAACGGTAAGCACTTCTAATTGGCGCCTTGCCTACCCTTCTCCTCTAAGTTTCAAACTTCATCGTACCCATTGAGGCGAGGGATTCAAAAATAGAAATAACCTAATCAAAACTATACACTATGAAGATCGCAAAACGAATCCTCTTCACCTTCCTTATCCTCCTCCTTGTCCTCGGAGGAACAGGTCTCTGGCTATTATTCGGTAGCCGCACGAGCAACCCCAAGAATTATGCACACATTGGCGAAATCCCCACGCCAAGCGGTTATGAACGCGTCGTCGGCACCAACCCCGGCTACACCCAATTCTTGCGTGCCCTGCCCCTGAAACCCAAAGGCAGCAAGGTACACCTTTACACGGGTGGCAAGGCCTTCTTTCAGCCCATGAACTATGCTGTGGTCGACCTTCCCCTCCTGTCCAATGCCGAACAGTGCGCCGATGCTTGCATGCGTTTGAGAGCGGAATACTTCTATCAGACCGGGCAATACAACAATATCCAATTTCAAGACGTCAACGGCCACACCCTACGCTATCGCGGTGGTGCATCGCGAGAAGCCTTGCACCGCTATCTTCGCCACCTCTATGGCGTCGCCAGCACCTTCTCCCTCTCTCGCGCAATGCAGCCCCGCACATTGGCCGAAATCCAACCGGGCGATGTCTTTGTCTACCCCGGCAAAGGTCAATTTCTCGGTCACGCCGTCCTCGTCGTGGACGTCGCTGTCAACAAGGACGGGAAAAAGACCTTTCTCCTCGCCGAGGGCAACACCCCCGCCTGCGACATTCATCTCATCCGCAACTTAGAAAACCCATTTCGCTCCCCGTGGTTCATGACCGACGGCAGCGAGAAGAGATTCCTCTTATCGCTCACCCCCTTCAAAGCAACAGACTTGAGGCATAATTGAGCAAGAACTCCTTATCACATAGAATCGTAATACCCTATTGAGCACAAAAAGCCGGTATTCTTTGTTTTATCGTTGAACAAAGAATACCGGCATTACATATTTACGACAATCAGCTGTCACCGTACCTTTGACAAACTTCCACGTCTAAACGATTAAACGTCAGACGAAACTCTACCAGAGTACAGTAATCACATATTTTTTAAAACACCTCAATCAGACACCTAGGGAAACATTGTGTCAAGTTTAAAACGAGTTGCAGCTGGGACAGTAATACCACTATAATTGTACAAGAGACAATCCACTTGCTTATTGTTTATTTGACTCTTACACGCAAGATTTCCAGACTTGGGGCATTTCAGAATTGTTCTCTTTTTTTTACGACGAATTCTTGCTATCATAAAAGGCCTAAGCACCATATTCCACAAAGTATGCCCATTGGTCAGCCTCCATACATTTTTTTTATCACATCCCAGTTGCTTCAACACACTCTTATATATAGCTGAATTGTGCTTGTAGATCTCAATGTTTTGAGATAAGTCCCGGTCTTTTCTATAGGATTTCACAAAGTCATCAAAAATACCCGAATTGACTTCTTTGTTAATATTATATTTTTGGAGTGTTATCCGGTACTCCTTCGCGACAATCTCATTTTTAACCTTCATTAAACACAGATAATAAAGAAACAAATCCCATGTCGCTTCAGAAAAGCCTTCCAGAACTGACATACAACCCATATTCTGTAACAACACATTTTCAACAGAATACCACGTCGTATTAACTACAAAAGGATCACTCCTTACTCTTTTATGATTAGGCGATATATCAAGAATCAAGTCAAAATCAGCATCAACAGCAATGACCTTATTTCTACAAA
The DNA here is from genome assembly GCA_015257125.1 of Prevotellaceae bacterium. Lineage (GTDB taxonomy): Bacteria > Bacteroidota > Bacteroidia > Bacteroidales > Bacteroidaceae > Alloprevotella. The sequence goes on from JABZKU010000003.1 coordinate 46,424, forward strand.
GGCCTTTCATTGATAACAGTACATCTTTTCCATTACCTCCATTAGGATTCACCGACTTATTCGTAACCACGCTTATGTCGTACTTTCTCTGATATGGCTTAACCGCCTCTTGCCAAAACATGACGTCATTATCGCCCTCAACATACATTTGAACACGAATTCGACTTGGATCATGCCCGAAAAACGCTGTTGCATTTATCCAATCACCTGTTACATTCTCACTCAAATCGCTCATATCAATCAACGTTAGTCATCAGTGTTGATATATTGGTCACCAATTGTTCCCATCCATCTATTATTACACCTGGAGAATGAGTAGCTAATATAAGCTGACAATTTGGATTCAGTCTATTCAAGCTTTGCAACAGCTTACGCTGCCAATCTATATGCATTGAAATTTCTGGTTCATCCATAATTAAGATACTCTCTCTCTTTCGCTGAAGCAATACAGTTAGCATTACAATGAGAAACTGCTTTTCTCCAGAAGACAATTTTTTATTGTCTTCCAACACCTCTCCATGCAATTTAAACCGCAATTTACTTTGCTCTGCATCAACCTCCTTTTGTGTATTTTCAAAAGCTTCATTCACAATCTCTATAAACAAGTCATTCTCCGAATATATGCTTCTCATATCCCTCAATTCAACTTTACCAGTAGACATTATGGTGTCACTCAATTGTTTCGAAAGATCTGAAAGATAGTAAGCATATTCACTCTCTAATTTTTTCAACTGCTCATCAAGCGCACTAACATTTTCATTTTTAGTTGGGACATCAAAAGTTGCAATTACATTATAATTCCGATTTTGTCTGTATTCGCTTGTGGGAACATTATTGCCATTCTTACTGATGACAATAATTCTAGCACTTATACTATGATCAGCCAGCTTCTTATCATCTTTACCATCTATATCAGCACTTATCTTTATTGCTAGTTCATTAAGCAGTTTATCTGATTCTGCTTCCCTCTTCAATCGCAAGAGATTGTCACTAAAACTTCGGTATTTAATATTTACGTCATCACACATCTGCATTGAAACACTTTTCACCCCAAGATCTTCCGGAATATAATCTGGCTCACAAAGTGCTGCTATAATCTTCAACAGGGTTGTCTTATACGATCCATTGTCTCCGGATAAAATATTTACACCTTTGCGAAGTTTCCACTTAAGGTTGTACTTACCATACAACCCCTCTATCTTAATTTCCTTTATCTTCATTGCCTCACCTTTTATTACTAATCTTCCGGATCTTGAAACATCACAAGTTGATTAGCATCATTTCTTATCTTTTTACCTTCCATGGTTTCAGTGTAGTTATCATCATATCCATGGCCATAGACAACTAAAACTTTGTACCCGTTATGTAGTGGGTTTTCATTTTCGTCAAATGTCTCTTCAAACTGAAGTTTACAATCAATATACGAACCTGTTCGGAAAACGATTTCTGCATTCTGCGCCTCAGTTTTAAATTGACCTGCCATCATTTCAAAGTTTACATCTTGCCCCTTATAGTTACCTTTCCACTTTATAGACTTTCCCTTTACTATTACAGGACTCACAATATACATTTTAGCATGATCCACAATTTTAGTCTCGGGTATAAATGCTTCAATATAATCAGAAAACGAAGCGGAATCTACTCTAAAATCAGCTTTCTCTAGATTGTCAAATTCATTGTGCTTAAAACAAACAGCTTTTACTTCCTTGCAAGTGGACAATTGTTTAAAGTATTCAGTTCTTGCCTTCCTAAAATACAAATGCTAATTAAGTCTATCAAGCAGCTCTTCATTTATACCGTACTGCTCAACTACATCCTTGATTTTTTCAGTTTCGTATACTGAGAGACCTTTGAAAAAATCTTCCATCCGAACTATTTTCCTTTCAAAAAACAATCTACGGAATGCAAGAACAAGGATATAGCGAAGCCATTCTGTTTCTTTTGTTTCGCCCATAACAAACCAATACATTTTAATAATACTACCTTGTCCCAAAGAACCAGTCAGCAAGTCGTTTTGCACTCCGAGAACGTTAGAAACATAGTTCAAAGCCTTGATACAACACAATGAAGATGCGGCCTCTACTTTTGCACTCATTGCGTTAATTGGAGTCTCGTTCAGTTCATAGCGAAGCATAAACTTATCATCTTGTACTCTTTGCATCTACCGTAATATTTTCATTCGAGGTTTTCTTGCACGAATAATTTAAATCGGACAATTTAATTTGATTCTGGTGCAAAGATACATCTTTCATTATTACCCCAATTATTTTACTGAGTTATTTTTTGATGGTATTGCCCGATATCAAGTGGCTTAGCAAATAAGTAGAGCAGACAAACAAGGCTCAAAGTAATTTCCACATAAAAAAGGCAAAGCCCTATTGTCATAAATGCAAGAACCATTCAAGCACCGAACTTCAAAAAATCAGCCCCGAAAGCTTTTGGAAGTCGTCTACTTTCTCACGAAACACCACAACTATTTTTGGAAACACGGGAAGCGAATCAATATACGAAACCACTTTTTCCACCCATGTACATCCCGCCAAATCTCGCGCGGGCGTATACACGCGCGCATCCGGCGATTTTCGAATTTTGTGTTCACCTCTTCACCTACACTACATAAAACTCTGTACGTAAATGGGTTAAGTGTGAAGGATTCACCCCCATTTTTCCTTCACCCTTGCCTTCACCGAAGGTTTTGGGAGTTTATACACTATGCACATTTCATGCGAAACAAAGTGACTTAGCGGCCACTGTGCGGAACGAGGGCGGGGACGGGATGGAAAGATCGGGGAGGAGGAAAATAAGGTGAACAAAGGGTGAAGGAAAAGGAGAGGTGAAGGCTTCACTCCTAAAGTATTACAAATCAAGGAGTTGACAGCAAACGGAGGAAAACTAAACCTTCACCCACAACTCACTCAGGATCAAAAGGTTGCAAGGGAAAGGTGAAGAGGTGAAGGTTGTTTTTCGAAAACAGCGGATGCGCACGCGCGCGAGAAAAGGCGGCTGAAAAGTGAGAAAAGTGCGCAGGTTTCCACGAATAGGCCACAGGTTTGTTTTTCACGTCCGCGGCCGGAAACAAAAACGCCCCTCTGCTCGTCACGGAGCAGAGGGGCGCAGTGTATGAAAAAGCCGGGGCTTTACTTCTTGGGCGTGCGTGCCAAGGTTTCGAGTACCAAACGCCAGTACTTATCCACCGAGGGGATGAAGCAACGCTCGTTGGGCGTGTGGGGCGACTCGAGGGTAGGCCCGAAGGAAACGACGTCCATATTGGGGCAGTGGCTCAAAATCACCGAGCACTCCAAACCGGCGTGAACGACCTGCACCTTCGCGGGTTCGCCGAAGAGGTCTTGGTAAACCGATTCCATGAGTTCCACGATTTCGCTCTTGGGCGAGGGCTGCCATGCGGGATAAGCACCGTCGGTTTCCACCTTCATGCCGGCCATCGAGAAGCAGGCTTCGAGGGTGTCGACACAGTTTTGGCGCATCGAGTCGCGGCTCGAACGCACGAGGACTTTGAAGAAGGCATGGCCGTCGACGATCTCGACGATGGCCAAGTTGCTCGACGTTTCGACGATGGTGGGGAGGTGGGGGATGAAGCGCAGCACGCCGTTGTGGCAAGCGAGGAGCGAGTCGACGAGGTTGTCTTGAATCTCTTCGGGCACCAAGGTGGCGGGCAGGGGCACTTCGGTCACTTCGATTTTGAGGTTGGGCTCCACGATGCCGTATTCCTCGAAGAGGTCGCGCTGCCATTCGGTTTCCACCGTTTCTTTGAGCGCAGCCACGTTCTCAGCGGGGAGGGTAAGCACAGCTTCGGCCTCGCGGGGGATGGCATTACGCATGTTGCCGCCCTTCCATTCGGCCAAACGCGCCTCGAAGTTGGCAATGGCGTCGGCCACCACGCGAGCGAGGTTCTTGTTGGCGTTGGCGCGTCCCTCGTTGATCTGCAAACCGGAGTGTCCGCCGCGCAGACCGTAGAGCGAGATGCGCACCGCCTTGTCGTCGGCTTCGGGGGCTACGGGCTTGAATTCGAGTTCGGCGGTGAGGTTGATGCCACCGGCCGATCCGACCATGAGTTCGCCGTGCGTTTCGTTGTCGAGGTTGAGGAGAATGTCGCCTTTGAGGAGGCCGTCTTCCATGTGTTCCACGCCGTACATGGTGGTTTCCTCGTCGGAGGTCATGAAGGCCTCGAGGGGACCGTGGCAGAGGCTGTCATCTTCGAAGATGGCCATGATGGTGGCGATGGCCATGCCGTCGTCGGCACCGAGGGTGGTGTTGCGTGCACGCACCCAGTCGCCGTCGATCCACGTTTCGATGGGATCGGTTTCGAAGTTGTGGGGCGAGTCGGGCGTCTTCTGCGGCACCATGTCGATGTGACCTTGGAGCGTCACGACCTTGCGGTCTTCCATGCCGGGCGATGCGGGCTTGTACATCAAGATGTTGCCGGCATTGTCGAGACGGGCGTCGAGGTTGCGTTCTTTCGCCCAGTCGAGGAGGAACTGTTGGATTTTTTCGAGGTGTCCGGAGGGACGGGGCACTTGCGTGAGCAGGTGGAAGTTGCGCCAGAGGGCTTCCGGCTGAAGTTTCAAAATTTCGCTCATAATGTTGCGGTTTTAGACTGTTTTTTAATGAGGAGCAGATCGGCCCAACCCCATGCTCCGGTGAGCACGACGAGGGCAGTCTGAATGGTGTGTACGAGAAGAACAAAGGCCACCACGGGGGCTTCGGCGAGACCGTAGAGCACGAGCACGGTTTTCACAGCAAAGTGCCACGGCCCGGCGCCGTTGGGGGTGGGTACGAGCACGGCAAATGAACCGATGCAAAAGGCCAAGAGCGCGGCAGCGGGATCGACCGACGCGGTGGCGGGGAAGGCGAAAAAAGCGAGGTAGAAATGCAAATAATAGCCCGCCCAAATGCCGATGCTGTAGAGCAAATAGGCCCAAAGGGGACGCACGCGGCGCAAGGAGGCGATGCCGGCCATGAAACTAACCATTTTTTCGCGGCCGCGACGAAAAAACGACATGCGCGCCACGAGGAGCGCGAGAAAGCCGAGCGCCAAGAGGGCGCAGACCGCCGTGACGAGATAGCCGGCGGAGGTGAAGTGCTGCAACAGCTGGAGGGGCGCGGCGCCGGTGGTGTGGAGGAAGTGCAGGTATTGCGGCAACTGCAACAGGGCGGCACCGACGGTGAGGAGCACCAACAAGACGGAGTCGACCACGCGTTCGGACACCACCGTGCCGAGGGCTTGCGAAAAGGAGGTGCCGGCATAGGTCTTGAGCGTGCCGCAGCGCGTAACCTCGCCGATGCGCGGCACCACGAGGCTGGCGGCATAGGACACGAAGATAGCATCGGTGCAGACGCGCAGGGGGGGATGCTCATCGAGGGGGCGCAACGCCAACCGCCAGCGCAGGGCGCGAAACACCGGGGGAACGATACCGAAGGCTAACGAGAGGAGCATCCAACCCCAATGCATCGAGGTGAGCATTTGGTAAGTGGCACTCCAATCATTGCCGCGATACATCCACCAGAGAATGCCAATTCCCACAGCAAAAGGGACAATAAACTTGACAATGTCGACAAATGGTTTCACGCAGACGTAGTTTTTTTGTAATTTTGCGCCGTAGCGCGATTCGTCTTCGCCCCACTCCGCCGGATAGAGCGAAAAAGCGAAACCGAACAGCGCGAAATTACAAATTTATCCCATAGTATGAAGTCCGTACGTCCGAAAAAGTTCCTCGGCCAGCACTTTTTGAAAGATCTCGGTGTGGCGCGCGCCATTGCCGACACGGTCGATGCCTGTCCCAACCTGCCTGTTCTCGAAGTGGGACCGGGCATGGGGGTGCTCACCCAATTCCTCCTGCCGAAGGGGCGCGAGGTGAAGGTGGCCGAAATCGATTTTGAGAGTGTGGACTATCTCCGCAAGAACTTCCCCGAGCTCGAAGAGCAGATCATCGAAGACGACTTTTTGAAAATGCACCTCGAGCATGTCTTCGACGGACAGCAGTTTGTGCTCACGGGCAATTATCCCTACAACATTTCGAGCCAGATCTTTTTCAAGATGCTCGAATATCGGGATTACATCCCCTGCTGCACGGGCATGATTCAGAAGGAAGTGGCCGAACGATTGGCCGCGCGACCGGGCAACAAGACCTATGGTATCCTGAGTGTGCTTGTGCAACTGTGGTACGATGTGGAATACCTCTTCACCGTCGAGCCGGGCGTGTTCAATCCGCCGCCGAAGGTGAAGAGCGCCGTGATTCGCATGACGCGCAACAACGTGAGCGACGCGGGTTGCGACGAGCGCCTGCTGCGCCGCGTGGTGAAAACGGCCTTCAATCAGCGCCGTAAGATGATGCGCGGCAGTCTGAAACCGCTTTTCGCACAACTGGACAACGAGTGCGGCTGCACCCGACCGCACACCGACTTCTTGGCGCAGCCGCTCCTCACAAAGCGTCCGGAACAACTGTCGGTGGCCGACTTCGTGGCGCTGACCAATGCCGTGGAGCAGGAAATGAAGGCGTAAGCTTCTCCCTGCCAAATACAGACGGCGCAGACAGGACACCTACTTATCTCACTACCTATTCAACCGCAAAGCCTATGCTTCCCTTGGCCTTTCTTCTTTTCGTAGGAGCCATCGCACTTTTTGTCACTAGAAAAAAGAACAACGACGAAGATTCGGAAGATCAATAACGAAGAAAACCGTCTACACTTGCTGTAAGCATGTTTTATCCCGCAAAATTTATCACTCACCTTGTTTCCCGCCTGCCCGACGGTAGCAGCGACGAACTGCATCACGAAGAGCATGTGATGGTTTCGCTGCGTGACGACGGCACTTGGGCGCTGCGCTACAACGATCCGGAGAACGGCGGACAGACGATGCTGCAAGGCACGCCGCGCCACATGTCGGTTTCGCGCTCGGGGGCGATGGTGAGCCGCCTGCTTTTCCGCGTGGGCGAATGCTGCGAGAGTGTCTATCGCACGCCCAACGGCGAATTTGAAATGTCGACCCTCGCCACGCTCTACAACGCGCAAGTGGACGACCGACGCGGCTTGATCGAGCTCCGCTATGACTTGTTTTTCAACGGAGAACTCGCCGCACACAACGAACTCACCGCAACGTGGGAGCGCACTTAAGGTGCTCGGCGTTGCTCAAAAAACTGCTTTCTTATGAACGCACTGCAAAACTATATTGCCGAGAACGAACCCCGCTTTCTCGAAGAACTCTTCTCGCTCATTCGCATTCCGAGCGTGAGTGCTCACCCCGAACGTCGCCCCGACATTGACCGCTGTGCCGAACGCTGGCGCGAGTTGCTCCTGGCAGCCGGCTGCGACCGCGCAGAGGTGATGCCCTCGGCCGGCAATCCCTTGGTGTATGCCGAGAAGTTGGTCGATCCGGGCGCGCCCACCGTGCTGGTGTATGCGCACTATGACGTGATGCCCGCCGAACCGCTCGACCTTTGGCACTCCGATCCCTTCGAACCGGAGGTGCGCGACGGCCACATTTGGGCGCGCGGCGCGGACGACGACAAAGGACAGTCGTTCATTCAAGTCAAAGCCTTCGAATATCTCGTACGCAACGGTCTGCTGCAACACAATGTGAAGTTCATCTTCGAAGGCGAAGAAGAAATCGGCAGTCCCTCGCTCGCGGCCTTCCTCACGGCGCACCGCGAATTGTTGCACAGCGATGTGATTTTGGTGAGCGACACGTCGATGCTCGCCCCCGAACTCCCCTCGCTCACCACGGGACTGCGCGGTTTGGCCTATTGGCAGATCGAAGTGACGGGACCGAACCGCGACTTGCACTCCGGCCACTTCGGCGGTGCGGTGGCGAACCCGGCGCTGGTGCTCTGCGAGTTGCTGGCGAAGATGGTCGACGGCGACGGACGCATCACGATTCCGGGCTTCTACGACGACGTGGAAGAACTCTCGGCCGACGAACGTGCGATGCTGGCTTCCATTCCTTTCGACGAAGCGGCCTACAAACAATCGATCGGCGTGCGCGATCTGCGCGGCGAAAAGGGCTACTCGACGATCGAACGCAATGCTTGCCGCCCGAGTTTCGACATCTGCGGCATGTGGAGCGGCTATCAGGGTGAAGGTTCGAAAACAGTGTTGCCTTCCAAGGCTTTCGCGAAAGTGAGCTGCCGCTTGGTGCCGCATCAACAGCACGAGAAGGTGAGCCAAATGTTTGTGGACTACGTGCAAAGTCTGGCTCCCGACTGCGTCGACATCAAAGTGACGCCGATGCACGGCGGCGAAGGCTATGTTTGCCCCATCACGCTGCCGGCTTATCGTGCCGCCGAAGAAGGGTTTACGGAGGCTTTCGGCAAACGCCCCTTGGCCGTGCGCCGCGGCGGCAGTATCCCCATCATTTCGGATTTCGAACGCGTGCTGGGTGTGAAAACGGTGCTCATGGGCTTCGGTCTCGAAAGCAACGCCATCCACTCGCCCAACGAAAACTTCAGCCTTGACATTTTCCGTAAAGGCATTGCAGCCGTTGTCGGCTTCCATCTCCACTATAAAGGATAAGTAAATGCAATGTCGCTCTCTTCCGTCGAAGAGAGCGACTTTTCTCCATCTCTACGTATGTTTGCTCCGCGCAAGTTGTTTAAGATTTTCGGCATCGCCACGCTCGTCGTCGCTGTGCTGATTGTCCTTCTCGTCGTCGCAGTTTATCTTCCCCCGGTTCAGCGTTGGGCTGTGGGGCGCATGTCTGCGTCGCTCGAAGAAAAAATGGGTTTGAAAGTCGATATCGACGAAGTGCGACTCACCCCTTTTCTCAATCTCAATGTCGGTAACCTCCGCGCCACGGATGCGGAGGGCGACACGCTGTTGCTCGCCGAACGCCTCCATCTCGATGTGGCATTCTGGCCGCTGTGGGAAGGACGTGCCGACATTGACGGCGTGGCGCTCAAGGGCGCGCGCGTCAACACGAAATCGCTCCTTCCCGATGTGGAAGTGAAAGGTAGCGTGGCGCGACTCGAGGCGGCGGCGCACGGCGTGGAATGGGCACACGGGCACGTGCGACTGGATCACGCCTTGCTCGACGGGGCGAACCTCAATGTGGCGCTTTCGGACACGGCAAAAAAGGACACCACCGAGACGCCGGTGCAGTGGCTCATCGAAACGGACGAACTGGCTGTGCGACGTTCGGAAATTGCGCTCACGATGCCAGGAGATTCACTCCATGTCCGCGCAAAAATGGGCGATGCAGTGCTCAAACAAGGGGTGTTCGACTTGGAATGTCCCCGCTATTCGGTGCGCTCGTTCCAACTGAAGGAAGGAGCGGTGAGCATGAACACGACCCACCGCCCCTTGCCGCACGATGCGCTGTTTGACATTGCCGGACTGGCGGTGGATGTGCACGATCTTTCGTTTGACGAAAACAAACGGCTGAAACTGAATTTGGTACACGCCGCGGCCCTCGAACGCCAGCGCAACTTGCGCATTACCGAGTTGCGCGGCGCGGTGCTGATGGACACCCTTCGTGTGTCGCTCCCCGACGTGTTGCTCACCACGACGCAATCGCGCATCGGGGCTTCGCTGGAGGCGGACTTCGCGGCGTTGCAACCCAACGGCCGCGGAACGTTGCGTACCCGTATTGACGCACGCATCGCGCCGAACGATATCCGCTCCATTGCGCGCCACGACGCGCCGACCTCGATGCGCCGACAGATCGACGAGATGACGCAGACTTTGTTGGAAAACGACCTCGTCGAGATAGGGCTTGCACTCACGGGCAACCTGCGCAATTTGGCGGTGGAACGCGTTTCGCTCAACGCCCCGGGACTGGTGGAAGCGAAGGTAGACGGCTTTGTGCGCAACGCGCTGAGCGAACAACGCTCGGGGCACCTGAACTACGCGGCGGCGACCCGCACCACACGCCGAGTGCGAGCGCTGCTGCCGAAGAGTGCGGCGAGTTCCCTCAACGTGCCGGATGCCATGCGTCTGCTCGGTGCGGTGGATTTCGCCGGAGCTGACTATCGCACACACTTTGCCTTGCAACAAGGCAAGGGGAATGTGAACGGACGCGCGGAGGTGAACTTGAACACCGAGAACTATTCGGCGCAAATCGATGTGCGGCAATTTGAATTGGCACAATTCCTCAAAGGACAACCCATCGGGCCGCTGACGGGTAAACTCGGTGTGGAAGGACGCGGCTTCAATGCTGATGCGGCACGCGCCAATCTTCGGGCGACGGCCGAGGTGCGCGAAGGACGATATGATCGTTTTTCGCTGGGCGGTATCGGCCTCAGCGCGGCATTGCGCGGCGGCCACGCAGTGGTGGACTTCAAAGCACGCAACCCGCTCATCGACGGCGAAGGACGCATCACGGCGGAACTGAACCGACGCTATGCCGCACAAATGGACGTGCGTTTGGCACGCGTGGATCTCCGCGGGCTGGGCGTCGTTGAAGATACCCTCTCGCTGGGGGGCAATTTCCGCGGTACAGTGGAAAGTTCGCAAGACTTCCGCCACATGGCGGCACGCGGCGAACTGCGCAACCTCTGTTTTGTGGCGCCCTCACGTTTGCTGATTGCGCAAGACGTGCTGCTCGATCTGGCCTCGCGTCCGGACAGTACGTTCGCACACATCAACTCGGGCGATTTGAAATTGAACTTTGCCGCGGGAAGCGGACTACAAGGCTTGGCCGATCGCGGTGCGAAGATCGCGAAAATGGCCATGCGCCAACTTGAACACCGTGATATCGACCAAGCGCTTCTGAAACGCGAACTGCCCGACGCAGCTTTGCAACTCGAAGCGGGACAGGAGAACTTGCTCGCTCGCTATTTGCGCTATAAAAAATATGGAGTCAATAGCATAGCGCTGAATGTAACCTCCAATGCGACGCAAGGGCTGAACGGTTTTATGCGCATCGGCAAGTTACAGGCTGAAGGCCTGGTAATCGACACGATACAAGCCACTATTACGCACGGCGAAGAGGGGCTGAAATTCGCGGCAACCGTCGAAAACCGCAAAACGGAGAACCCGAATCCGTTCCTCGCCACCCTGCACGGACACTTGCTGCGTGCCGGCGCTGCAGCAGACATCGCATTCCAAGACGCTAACGGCCGATTGGGTTTGCGTCTCGGCGCGCAGGTGGAAATGGAGGACGGCGGTACGCGTCTGCACTTGAACGCCGACACGGCGGTGGTGGCTTATCGCAATTTCTCCGTCAATGCCGACAATTATCTCTTTGTGAGCAACGACCGCCGCGTGCGCGCCAACATCAAGTTGCTGGCCGACGACGGAACGGGGCTGCAAATCTATAGTGAGGGAAGTGACAGTTTGAAAAACGACATTACCCTCACCATCAATCGACTCAATTTGGGCGAACTGGCCAATGTGCTGCCTTACCTTCCCAAGGTGGGTGGAACGCTGGACGGAGATTTCCATATCATTGAAGACCAACATAATTTTGCTGCTGTGGGTGCCGCGACCGCCAAAAACTTCTCGTACGAAGGAACACAGATCGGTACACTCGGCACCGAGTTGATGTACCAACCCGGCGAGAATGGGCAACACATTGCCAACGGCTATCTCACCCTCGACGGCAAGGAGGTGGCGGAAATCGGCGGAACGTACGATCCGAAGGGAAAAGGCTATTTCGACGGTTCGTTCAATATCCGTTCTCTCCCCCTTAATGTCGCCAATGCCTTCTTGAAAGAAACCGGATTTGCCATGCGCGGTACGGCAGAAGGCGCATTCAGTGTGAAAGGTGCGCTCGACGCCCCGGTGATCAACGGTCGACTCAAACTCGACGAGGCACATCTATATAGTAATGTGTATGGAATCGATTTTGCCGTCGACACCGTTCCGCTCGAACTCAAGAATTCGCTACTCGAACTCAAGAATTATCAACTCACAACAGCCGATAAAGTTCCGCTGACGCTGCGCGGAAAAGTGGATCTCACGAATCCGGCTTCGCCTTATGTCTATATTGACGTCATCGGTCGCCAGTTCCCGCTGGTCAACACGAAGCGGAAGAACGAATCGCTACTCTACGGTAAACTGCTGACCAATATTCTCGCCAATGTACACGGCACGCTCGACAAATTAGTGGTGGCCGGTCGACTTACGGTGCTCGAGAAAACCGATGTCACCTATGTGATGACGAATACCCCCTTGACCTCGGGCAGTAACCTCTCCGATTTGGTGACGTTCACCGACTTTTCCGATACCCTCACCGTCGCTTCTTCTGCAGAAGAAACGAAAAAGTCGAATATGGACGTGTGGATGGAAATTATCGTCAAGAAAGGCGCACGCTTCCGCTGCTACCTCACCCCCAACGGCGATAGTTATGTCGATGCCACCGGCGAAGGCAACCTCACCTTCCGCATGCCACCGCAAGGCGAGATGAGCATGACCGGGCGCATCACGATAGACGAGGGAAAGATGAACTACGAACTTCCGGTCATTCCCCTTCGCACCTTCAATTTCGCCGGCGGTTCATCGATAGACTTCACGGGGAATGTGATGAATCCGACCCTCAATATCACCGCGACGGAGCGTGTCAAAACCATCGTCACCGAAGATGACCGACAACGCGCCGTGACCTTCGATGCAGGCGTCAAAATCAGTCGAACGGTCGAAGACATGGGATTGGAATTCATCATCGATGCGCCGGAAGATCTCGAGATCAAGAACCAACTCACCGCAATGAGCAAAGAGGAACGCGGAAAAGCCGCGGTCGCTCTCCTCGCCACCGGTATGTACATCACCGACGATAATTTGGCGACCGGCGGCCTCAAAGCCTCCAACGCCCTCAACGCCTTCTTGCAAAGTCAGATTCAAGACATTGCCGGTAAAGCCCTTTCGACCATCGACCTTTCATTTGGTATGGAGAGCGGGGTGAATGCGGCCGGCGAAACCACGACCGACTATTCCTACCAGTTCTCTAAACGCTTCCTCAATGATCGCGTCCGTTTTGTAATCGGAGGTAAAGTTTCGTCGAGTGCCGACGCCACGGAAGCAACGCAATCGTTCATCGACAACATCGCCATCGAATATCGTCTCGACGCGGCCAACAATCGTTACGTTCGTCTCTTCTATGATCGCAATTCCTACGATGCACTCGAAGGAACGCTGATGAAGACCGGCGCCGGTTTTGTAATGCGCCGCAAGGCCGATCGTTTTAGCGATCTCTTCCTCATCCGTCGCAAGAAAAAGTCCACCACCGAAAAATCAAAAAGCAAATGAAGCTCCGCCCATTCCTCCGCGGTCTACTCCTTGCCCTCCTCGCTCCCCTACTCTCTGTGAGTTGTTCGCTCACCGAGAAAGTACCCGCAGGCGAACAGCTCTACACGGGTATCCGCGATGTCAACTATACCCTCGACACGCCGCTCTCCAAGCAACGCAACACCGCCACTGCTGACAGTGCCGGCGTGATCACCTCGATTGCCAACGCAGTCGATGCCGTGGAACGTGCCATGAAAGGAGGAGGACACGCCACACCGTCGCTCGACGAACTGCGCCGACAACACTGGGATTCGCTGACTTCTGCTCAACGCGAACGACTGTTGACACAAGAAAAGAACGAACGCACCAATATCGCCAATACGAAGACCGAAATCGACGCCGTGCTCGCCTATCCACCGAACGGTGCGCTCTTTGGTTCCACGAAATACACCACTCCGTGGAAGTTCGGTCTTTGGACATACAATCATTTTGTCGATTCCAAAAGCGTATTGGGTAAGTGGTTTTTCAACACCTTCGGCGAAGCCCCCGTACTCATCTCTAATGTAGCCCCGCAAACGCGTGCAAAGATTGCCACCGGTGTGTTGCGCAATCATGGTTATTTGAGAGGGCGCGTCGACTATCAAGTCATTACCGGCAGCAATCCCAAGAAAGCAAAGATCGACTACGACATCACCCCCGGCCGTCTCTTCTTTTTGGACTCCATTGCCTATTTGGGATTCGATGCCACCGCCGATTCATTGCTCAGTCGCACCCGCTCTCAACGACTCTTGCGCAGTGGTGACGCCTTCAGCAGCGCTGCTCTCGCAGCCGAACAATCGCGCATCGAAACGCTCATGCGCAACAACGGCTACTACTATTTTGCCGCCGCGCACACCACCTTCCTTGCCGATACCGTGGCACATCCCGGTTATGTGCAATTACAAGTGCGCCCAGTAGCGCAACGTTCGGCCGCTGCTCAGCGTCCGTGGTATATGGGACACGTCTACGTCACGATTCGCGACGACAAAGAGAGCAATCTCACCGGCCGACTCGATCGCCGAGGTTACACCTTCTTCTTCCCCGGCAATAAAATCCCCCTCCACCCGGGATTGTGGCGCCGCTCCATCCAACACACCGAGGGAGAACGCTTTGCTGCATGGGCGCAAAAGGCCACTGTCGAGCATCTCTACGGATTGGGCATCTTCTCCTCGATGGATGTCAACTACGCACCGCGCGATTCTTCCTTTAATTGCGACACCCTCGACGTACACGTTTCCGCCACCTTAGCGAAACCCTATGACTCCTCGCTCGAAATGAGTGGGACCTACAAATCCAACGAGCAGATCGGGCCGGGACTCAGTTACGAACTCTCGAAACACAATGCTTTCAGAGGAGCCGAAACCGTTTCTTGGAAACTCTTCGGCAGCTATGAGTGGCAACTCGGCGAAAGTTCGTCGGCACTCAATAGTTATGAGCTGGGGTCACAACTCAGTTTCAAATTTCCGCGCCTCATCATGCCGTGGTTCAATCCCACTGCCATGGGACGACGTTACCGCCGGCGCATCGCCATTGCGCAAGCACAAGCCCGACTGCTCGGACAGCAAGCCCCCTTCCAACTCAAGGACTTCACCCCCGTCATCGGAACCACCACCGTTTCGCTCACCGGTAACTGGCGCAACCGCTCCGGTTTCTTCACCTTCCTCACCTTTGGTGGAAACCTCAACTACAAGTGGTACACCAATCCGCGAAAGCGCCACGAACTCAACCTCTTCAACCTCGAGTACAACAGCGTCATTCGTACCACCGCCGCCTTCGACTCCATCACCCGCGCCAATCCCGCGCTCTACATCTCCATGCGCGACCAGTTCGTGCCCTCCGTCAGCTACACCTTCACCTCCTCTGCGCCTGCTGCCGACCGCCATCCCTATTGGGTGCAGTTCATGGTCAAAGAAGCCGGTAACCTCACCTCCACGCTCTACTCACTGACCGGACGCAGCTTCACCGAAAGCGGAAAGCGGCTCTTGGGGTCGCCCTTCTCGCAGTTTGTCAAGGTCACCGCCGAAGGCCACTACACCCACGTCTTCTCTTCGCGCCTCAGTCTGGCCATGCGTGCCTTTGCCGGTGCCGTCTACGCGTTCGGCAACAGCACCTACGCCCCCTATGGTGAACAGTTCTACGTCGGTGGTGCCAACTCCATCCGCGGTTTTGCCGTGCGCACCATCGGTCCCGGCGGCTACCACACCCCGCGCACTAAATACTCCTACATCGACCAAACCGGCGACTTCAAACTCGAAGCCAACGCCGAACTTCGCACCCGACTCTTCGGACAGCTCAACGGTGCCCTCTTCCTCGATGCCGGTAACGTCTGGCTCATTCGTCCCGATGACCGACGCAATGAATCGGCCCTCACCCTGCGCAACATGAAACGCATTGCCGTCGGCACCGGCGTGGGACTGCGCTACGACCTCAGTTTCCTCGTCATCCGCATCGACCTCGGTGTCGGCCTCCACGCCCCCTACGACACCAACCGTCGCGGGTTCTACAACATCGAGCGCTTCCGCGAATCACTCGTGCTCCATTTCGCCGTCGGTTATCCCTTCTGAGGTCGAAAACTGCCGTCCCCACTCGCAAAACAGGGCGCACACTCCCGCGCATTTTCCACCTTCTGCCCCATGCCCTTGTCCGATTTCGCACGATTGCTTAACTTTGAAGCGAGCAAGTTCGCAACTTGCCCAAATCTCAACAACAACATCACAACATATCACCATCATGAACGCTATTCGTTTAGAACTTGACCACGCCACGTCGTTTCTCCCCCAAGGCGAGTTGGACGCAGTGAGCGCCAACGTGCCTGCCGCACAGCGCGCACTCGAAGCACAAACTTGCCCCGGCAATGACTTCCTCGGATGGATGCACCTCCCCTCTTCCATCACCCCCGAATTCCTCGCTGAGATCAAAGCCTGCGCCGCCACCCTTCGTGAAAACTGCGACACCATCGTCGTCGCCGGCATCGGCGGTTCCTATCTCGGAGCCCGCGCCGTCATCGAAGCACTCGGCAACCAGTTCGAATGGCTCACCAACGACGGCACCAACCCCGTCATCCTCTTCGCCGGCAACAACATCGGAGAGGACTACCTCTACGAACTCTGCCAATACCTCAGCCACCGCAAGTTCGGTGTGATCAACATCTCCAAGAGCGGCACCACCACCGAGACCGCACTCGCTTTCCG
The DNA here is from genome assembly GCA_015257125.1 of Prevotellaceae bacterium. Classification (GTDB taxonomy): domain Bacteria; phylum Bacteroidota; class Bacteroidia; order Bacteroidales; family Bacteroidaceae; genus Alloprevotella. Next base: position 62,830 of record JABZKU010000003.1, read on the forward strand.
TCTCCTCAAGAAGCAATGTGAGGAACAGCGCGGCAAAGACCTCGCGCGCAAAGTCATCGTTGCTGTCACCGACGCCAAGAAGGGCGCAGCCCGCACCACGGCCGACAAAGAAGGCTACACCTCCTTCATCATCCCCGACAACGTCGGCGGCCGCTTCTCCGTCCTCACGCCCGTAGGTCTTCTCCCCATCGCCTGCGCCGGCTTCGACATCGATGCCCTCGTCAAAGGAGCCGCCGACATGGAGCGCGAATGCAGCAGCGACGACAACATCGCCACGCAATATGCCGCCGTGCGCAACGCCCTCTATCGCGCCGGCAAGAAGATCGAGATCCTCGTCAACTTCCAGCCCAAACTCCACTACATGAACGAGTGGTGGAAGCAACTCTACGGCGAAAGCGAAGGTAAGGACGGCGTCGGCATCTTCCCCGCTGCGGTCGATTTCACCACCGACCTCCACTCCATGGGTCAGTGGATCCAAGAAGGCGAACGCACCATCTTCGAAACCGTCATCTCGGTCGAAAACGCCAACCACACCGTCCTCTTCCCCTCCGATGAAGAAAACCTCGACGGCCTCAACTTCCTCGCCGGCAAGCGCGTGGACGAGGTGAACAAGATGGCCGAACTCGGTACGCGCATCGCCCACGTCGACGGCGGAGTGCCCAACCTGCGCATCGTCCTCCCCGAGCTCAACGAGTACTATCTCGGACAACTCATCTACTTCTTCGAACGCGCCTGCGGTGTGAGCGGTTTGCTCCTCGACGTCAACCCCTTCAACCAACCCGGTGTCGAAGCATACAAGAAGAACATGTTCGCCCTCCTCGGCAAACCCGGTTACGAAGCCGAAACCGAAGCCCTCAAAGCGCGTCTGGCCGACTAATCGTCGCCCGTCGCACCCTCTTTTTCTCGCCCCGCCCGCCACTGAGCGGGAGGGGCGAACTTTTTACCACTCCCACCGATGAATCACGAAAACTATACCGCCGCCCTCGCCCACTATTGGGACACCCACCCCGAATGGCGTGACGAAGCCACCGCAGCCGGCCACTCTCTCGACACCCTTCCCGTACAAGCCACCCTCTTCGACATGGACGGCGTGCTCTTCGACTCCATGCCCGGCCATGCCAAAGCCTGGGCGCAAGTCTGCCACGAAGCCGGACTCGACATCAGCCCCGAAGAAATCTATCTCAACGAAGGCCGCACCGCCTTCAGCACCCTCAGCCTCTTCACCCGTCGCACCTGGAATCGCGACACCAACGCCGAAGAAGTCGAGCGCTTCTACGCCCGCAAGTGCGAACTCTTCAACAGCTATCCCGAAGCCCCCCAAATGCCCGGCGCCTTCCACCTGCTCGAACAAGTCGTTGCCGACCGCCTCACCACCGTCGTCGTCACCGGCAGCGGACAAGCCAGCCTCCTCGATCGCCTCATGCAGAACTATCCCGGCGTCTTCGATCCCGCACGCATTGTCTCCTCTCGCGACGTGCAACACGGCAAACCCCATCCCGAACCCTACCTCATGGGACTCGCCAAAGCCGGTCAGCTCCGTCCGTGGCAAACCTTCGTCGTCGAAAACGCCCCCCTCGGTGTCCGCGCCGCCGTAGCCGCCGGCATCTTCACCATCGCCGTCAACACCGGCCCCCTCAACCCCAAGGTGCTGGCCGACGAAGGTGCCGCCCTCGTCTTCCCCTCCATGACGGCACTCGCCGAAGCCTGGTCCGAACTCCGCAGCACTTTCGGGCTGCGCTGACCCTCTGCCGTTTCGCCCTTCGCCTTAATCGCCTAAACCATGCTCCATCACATCGCCCTCAGCCTGTTGCGCGGACTCACCCAACCGCAATGCGTCGACCTCTTGCGAAACATCGACCATCCGCGGGCACTGTTTGAGGACACAGCGACCGCACTCGACACGCTCGACCAACTCGTCCCGGCTGCCCGCACACAACTGCTTCATCTCTTCGCCGAACGTGGAGAAGAAGCCTTGTCTCGGGCAGCCGACGAACTCGAGTTCTGCCGGCGCCACAGCATCCGCCCCCTCGCCCTCGGCACCGATGACTATCCCCAGCGCTTGGCCGAATGTCCCGACGCCCCCGCCGTCGTCTACTATCGCGGCACGGCCGATCTCGACGCGCGCCACATCGTGGCGGTCGTGGGTACGCGCCGCATCACCCCCTATGGCAAAGCCCACTGCGAACGCTGCTGTGCCGAACTGGCCGAAGCTCTCCCCGATGCCCTCATCGTGAGCGGACTCGCCTACGGCGTCGACATTCACGCCCACCGCGCCGCCCTCGACAACCGGCTCGACACCGTCGGCGTCTTGGCACACGGGCTCGACACCCTCTACCCCTCCTCACACCGCGACACCGCTCGCGACATGCTCCTCCACGGCGGACTCCTCACCGAGTACGTCGCCGGCGTGCGCCCCTTCGCCGGCAACTTCGTGCGCCGCAACCGCATTGTCGCCGGATTGGCCGATGTCACCCTCGTGGTCGAAAGTGCCGAAAAGGGCGGCGCCCTCATCACCGCCCGCCTCGCCGCCGACTACAACCGCACGGTCTGCGCCCTTCCCGGCCGCACCGACGACGAGTACAGCCGCGGCTGCCTTCACCTCGTGCGCGACCACCGCGCCGAACTCGTCACCGGCGCCGACGACCTGATGCGCCTCATGAATTGGGCGACGAAACACAACGCACCCGCGGCTGTGCAACTCGAACTCTTCGACGGCGAAACGCCCGAACAGTCTGCCCTCATCAAAGCCCTCCGCACCGCCGGCAGCGAGGGCGAAACCGCCGAGCGACTCTGCATCATCACCAACCTCCCCCTCGCCCAAGTCAACGCCACCCTCTTCGACCTCCAGATGGCCGCCGCCGTCGCCCTCCTCGCCGGCGGTCGCTACCGCTTGCGCACAAAAGCCAAATTCTAAGCCCCTTGAAAAGCAAAAAACAACAACCCACGCAAGAAAAGTAACTATTTTTCTCGCGTGGGTTGTGACATTCCGCCCAATGATTTATTTTTACAAATAGAACATTTCTTTTTGCTTCATCGATTTCCATTTGTGATAAGTGCTGCTCCTTCAGCCCTTAAATTTGAATTCTTTACTTACCTACACGATGTACAAATATCTTTTCCTCTTTCTCACAGCGGTCGTCAGCTTCAGCGCCTGCGACAACGACCCGAAAGAATGCCTCTGTCCCCCACGCATCAAATGTCCGGAGGCTCAAAAGGTCGCACCCAAAAAACTTCAGATCGACGAATTCGGAGAATACATCCCCGACAGCACCGGCCGAAACATCCGTGCCGATTCCACAGACCATGGCGATGGATTCATCTATATGTACTCACGCCAAACAGCCCGGATCTCCAAGGCACGGTTCGACAGTTTGTTCACAAAGACAGTTTGGAAAATTCACAACCTAAACCTACTCGACCCGGATGACGAGCTAAACAGGAAGTACCCGGTTCGCTTAGGAGGAAGCTTCCTCTCCGAATTTACATTCCGAGACGGTAAAGCGATCTTAGGATATGAAGGTATCATGTATAGTAGAGTGATTCCATACCATTACGAATACGACGAACGGATAAATAGAGTTACCTTCCCCAAGCTCAACGTGACTTGGGACATCATCCGACTCACCAAACACGCCGTCGAATTCATACAGCATGGCGACAACTTATGGGGACCCTATGACTGGTACTACTACCGCAACAGCGGACAAGACAGCATTTCTTTCGGCGACAGTGACTAACTGCTAAGCAAAAGGCGGGCTTCAGAAGCGAAACTACCTTCAAAATTCCAACTCACATACGCTCACGACGATGCACAATTCAATTCCCCGATACCTCCTTGCCCTCCTTCTTTCACTCACTGCCCTTTCGGCCTGTGAGCGAGACGAGTGTCCCTGCCAACAAGGTAAACAAGTAGAAATCAAAAAGCCCATTCCTGCTCCCACAGCCCCCGACCATACGGCGCAAACGGATGTTCAACCCAAGGTTGACGAATTTGGCGAATACATCACCGATGGCAAGCACCCCAAGCAGCGCGTCAACCTCACCGACCACGGTGCCGGCTTCACCTACGGCCTCTTTGGCAAGATGGCCAACATCTCCAGAGAGCGTTTCGACAGCTTGTTCACTCAGACCGTGTGGAAATACAGCAATATGCGCGTCGTCGAATCCGATGCCACCTTGGCCAAAGAACCGCTGAAGATGATTGGCTTAATCATTAACCCCGAAACCTTCACCTGCAGAAACGGCAAAGTCTACCTACGAAATTTCGATGACGCCACAGGAAAATACACCATCACCGAAAGGGCGTTTTACTACGACGAGACAATCAACCGCCTGACCTTCATCGGCACCGACGTTTCGTGGGAAATCATTCGCCTCACGCCCCACGCCATCGAATTCCTACAACACGGCGACAACCTTTGGAGCCCCTTCGACTGGTACTACTTCCGCCGCAGCCCCGAAAAGGAATTGAAGGCCGACTAACTCCCGCCCTCTTCGCTTCCCCTCATGCTCCATGCACACGGAGCAAACACAATAAATTAAGCGTTCCGCTGACATCTGATGATGATCAGCGGAACGCTTTTTGTTTACCGGTGGAACTAAGCGACTTGAACATAGAAATACCGAGTGTTCTTGCTAAAGCGGCTTCTCGAAGAAAGATTGCGAGTATACAAAAGAAAATCAATAGTAGACCCTGACAAAAACTAAAGTTTGAAACACCAAAAGCAGAGTTCTCAAACGAATAGCCTAATTTTGCACTTGCCGGTTGACTCTACGAATTCGAACAATAATTCTTGTTTACTCTACTATAATATTCTTCAACAATATTAGCCGCGTGAGAATTATTAACATAGCTGTATACATTTGTTCTGCATCTTTCTATGGATTCTTCTGTAAATTGGTCATGAAAGAATTGCTGATATACATCTGTTAATTGGTCAAGCACTTCATTTATAACATACGGAGGAAGTGTTGCCCCCCATTGTCTTTTATACTCTAGAATACAAGCAGTTGCATACATCACAAAAGAACGCTCTAGATCGGGTAGGAAAATAGACTTTTTAAAATCAATAGTCAACTTCTCCATAAGACTAATTATGTCCGGTTTCATATCTTCTCTCATATCACGAAGATGATTCCAGGATTCACCAACAATAGAATCAAATCCATCATTTATTCTTAGCTGACGTTCATTCATGCCACCACAAGAATTATTATCTCTACTTGCGACATATTCATCGTAAGAAATCTCTTTCAGCCCACTCTTTGCCATCGGCACATAGATGCCTTCCATTATTTTTACAATAAATGCCCTTGGCGTAACTTTTACAAGCTCTCCAACCATTCCGTTTTGTGGGTAAAAATTATGCTTTGCCCATTCATTTCTATTGGCGTATACATCATTGATATATTCCATTGTTGTAGAGAAACATTCTCCAGAGTCTATAATCCTTACGTACATTTTTATCCTTTGTATAAGTCGTTATATAAGTATGGCAATGGCAAACTATTATTCAAAAACACAGTCGAAACAGGTGCGTCTTCAAAGAATTGTATTTTGCCATACCCACATCCATAGGTGCTATGTTTGAAAGCTTTACTTCTTGTGGGACTTGTAAATCTTAGAAACAAATCATGTTCCCTGATGTAAGGCTTTATTGATTCTGCATCGCTGTGTTCAAGCTCAAATACCCAAAACTCCCTAAAAAAACTATTGTCATTTAAATTATCATATACATATAATGCAAGTGTACTTAGCAGCCCATATTCATCCATATTCATTTTGTCAACAAGAAGACAAAATATCATAAACACATCTTCTAATGTGTATTCTCCGAAAATATAACTATTTCTAATTTTTCTAAATTCAATATCTAACTTTGAGATCCGATAAAGGCTTAAACTAGAATAACCATCAAAGCAATATTTGGACAGCTCCTCTTTGTACAATTTTGAGTAATTAAAAATATCTTGAGCGCGAAATAAAGGTTTGTACTTGGAATGCATCATGCCGAACTGACAAGAGAGATATTCATTAAAAGCATTGAAATACGGCAATCTAAAATCGAATCTAAAACAACTCCAAAACGGTCCGTACCTTCTAGTAGTAACAACTATATCAGAAATAAAACAACTTTGTTGAAGCGTCTTACTTAATCCAGAATAAGCACTAGACACAGCCGTTGACAAACAATCGACAAATGTGTACCTGTCATAAGGATTATTAAGATCAAGAGTAAATCCACCAGTAACCTCTTCAACTCCAACCTCGGAATATTTACGTATATACCAGTCTTTAGGAATCTCTATTGGTTTAAAATTGTGGGTTCTGAAGAACAAATCAATGAGCACGTCATCAATGTATTCTTGAACAAGTTCTTTCTTGCTATCGCTAATAACAACATTAAGCGATTCCATTGCAAAAAGATCATCACTTGCAAGCTGTAAGTAGTTACGAAAATGCAATAATGCCACAAGCTCGTCTATTAACGCCTCAGATCTAATCATATTTTGACACTTACAAAGTCATTTACTTTAACGAGCGACTACTGACAAGTGTTGTGGAAAACCATCCATTATCATAGCTAAATGACAAGGTAAACCCTCAAAAACACTATAACTATTAATCCACTCTTGAAGCGGTCTCAAATCCATGCCCATAAACCCAAGACCTTGTATAGAAAGGTCATCATTTAGCACTATTATAACATGAAAAACATGACCATTATATTTATTATTAATATCTGGTGTAAAAACTATACGAGCTTTCCTTTTGTCGTAATCTTTATTCACAGATTCGACGTATTCCTTCGGAAATCCCTTGATAAAGTCCTCTACATACATGATGAAATATATTAATATCTACAAATGATCGTGTTAGGAATGTTTTCCTCACAGAAAGCGGGCGTGAAATAACAGTTTCTCGATTATTGTTGATTTTTTCATTGTATCCAACACATTACCGATTAATAATCAAAAGAGAAATACGATGAGCGCAAAATTAGACAATCCTATTGAGATAACCAAGATTTTGAGTATTAAAAGTAGAATGTGCGTGATCAACTCAGAATGCTGCACGGCCGATAAGTCGTAAAACACCGGGACATCGACAACGATCTTCCCGTCCTAAGAGCACTCCATTTTCACTTCTCCTCCCGCAGTGCACCGAGCGAGCGCAACGCGCGCACGTAGCGCGCGCGTCCGCTGTTTTCGACTTTTTGCCTTCACCTCTTCACCTTTTGGGGATAAAAAACTGTGGTACAAAGGGTTGAGTGTGAAGGCTTCACCCGATTTGCCTTCACCGGTGAAGGCAAAAAAACGCACGAAACTTCACTCACAAGTTGCAAATTATCAATGAGTTAGGGGTGAAGGTGAAGGGTGAAGGCAAGAATTGCGAACTCGCTGAGTGCGCGATGCGGGGGCGGGTGTCCGCCGAGGCGCACCTACACACGCGAGAGAACGGCGAGAGGAACACAACCGAGGGAGGAGAATGGGAAGAAAGCAGGCGAGGGGGACGAAAAATGTGGGAGGAAAGAAGGAAAAGAGGACGAGTTTCGCAAGAAAGTCCACAAGTTTTCATTCTCACGTCGTCTCACCCCGAGAAAACAAAACTTTTTCTCGCAAAAACCACGGATATTCAAAACAAAAAGTTTACCTTTGCGCTTGATAAAACACAACTTTCCCTTTTCCTGCCGCACTGCGGCGTCCATATAGCGCGAAATCACGGGGCAACCCGGACGAATCGGCGCAAATGCTCTTTGACTTACTGAAAAAATCCCGATACTCCGCCGTGTGGGGAGCATCGGGAAGAGAATCGGACGGAATGTTGCGACTATCCGCAGTGAAAGAAACGCTCGACGAGGGCGGCAATTTCGCGCGGTTTGTCGGCTAAGTCGGCACGGAGGGTGCGGTCGCCGTAAGAGCGGAGTTCGTTGAGTGTGCCGTCGATGGCAGCGGGCGAGAAGACGCCGTGCGACTCGAAGACGTCGCGGCGCTGCTCGAGACAATCGGCCGAGGCGGCGCAGCTGTCAGGCAGTTGGGCGAGACGCTCCACGAGGGCGGCCTGATCGGCGGAGTGGATGTTGACATCGACGTAGGTGGCGCGTGCCACTTCGAGGGCATCGGGCATCTCAAAGCCGTGGCGAGCCGCCACGCAAATGCCGGCCAGTAGTTGATAAACGTCGGCCGAACCGTCGGCATTGCGGATCTCCACCGTTTGTTTGCCGCGGGTGTTGCGCAGGGTGGAGGCTTCGAGCGGATTGGCTTCGCGACACATGTCGACGTCGCCCGTCCAGCCGAGGGGAACGCGCACCAACACGGAGCGGTTGCGGTCGCCCCAGCACACATTGGTGGGGGCTTCTTGGTGCGGCACGAGACGGAAATAGGAGGTGGGGTTCTTGTTGCCGAAAGCCGTGAGGGCGGGGGCAAGATCCACCAGGCCGGCGATGAGACGACGGGCGTCGTTGCTCAGTTTGCCGGCGTCGTCGAGCATGAGGTTGTCGCCGTTGCGGGTGATGCGCATGTGCACATGGAGTCCCGAACCGGCCTTGCCGGTGGTGATCTTCGGGGCGAAGGTGACATTGAGCCCTTCTTCGTAGGCGAGGTTGCGAATGATCCACTTCGCAATGACGAGTTGGTCGGCGGCTTCGCGGACGGGAACGGGGAGAAACTCAATCTCGTTTTGCTCATAGACCAGCCCATCTTGTGCGAAATTGCCCACTTCGGAGTGGCCGTACTTGATTTGCGCACCGGTTTGGGCGATGGCGAGCATGCACTTGGCACGGAAGGCGTTGGTCTTGGCAAAGGGGGCCGATTCGTGGTAGGCGCGCTGGTCGACAGCGGGATAGCGTTCTTCGTCGGGCTTGATGACGTAGTACTCGAGTTCGCCCATGGCTTCGAACTCCATGCCGGTGACTTCGCGGAAGGCTTCGGCGGCTTTGAGGAGCGTTTGCTCGGAGGAGGAAGCGAGGGGGCGGCCGTCTTTGTCGAAATAGGAGCAGAGCAAACAGAGGGTGGGGATCTCGGCGAAGGGATCGACAAAAGCGGTGGAGAAGCGCGGCAGCACGTAGAGGTCGCTGCTGCCGGCGCCGATGAAGCGGAAGAGGCTCGAACCGTCTACGCGCTCGCCGCAGCTGAGGAGGGTGTCGAGATAGGCGCGGTCGGTGATGACGAAATTGAGCGTTTTGAGGCGTCCGTCGCCGGCGGGATAGAGGAAATTGACCATGCGGATGCCGTGCTCGGCAATGTAGCGCATGATGTCGGCCTTGGTGAACTCACGCGGCGACTTCTGGAAGTAGGCCACGAGGGGGTTGGCGTTGAGGAGGAAATTTTCGTGGTTCATGACACTGAAAAATTGGGCGGGTCGCGCTGCGCCGAACGAGGGCGGAGCGCGACGCGCGTTTGGAGGGTGAGATGAGACCACGAATATAATACCAAATTGCAACCCGACCAATAAAACACGAGGTTTTTCAAGGTGCGGATTGCAATTTTTCATTTTACACGACCTAAGTGGGGAGGGCGAATCAATCGAAAACTTCGTCCTCGTCGCAGTAAATCAGATAATACGTGCCAAAATCATCGTATTGCGAGTCGAAAGACACAGATTCATTGTATAAGTTGACAGACTCACTCATTCTGCAAAACGCTCCTCGCTTGAATGTGCCTTCGTGCTCGCCAATAGTTAGGGAAGGATTGCAGCGTTTTCGGGAGAAAAATGTCGCAAAACCGCGACGGCCGCGTCGACGCTGGCGACGTTCTTGATGCGGATGTAGCGTTTGCCCTTTTTCTCGCCAAGTTCGCAACGGCGCATGTTGGCCGGAGAGGTGGCGAAAGCGAGGATGCGACTGAAGACTTCGCTCTGATAGAACGGACTTTGGGCGTTGGCGACGAAGAAGAGGGTCATGGCACGAGCTTTCAACACGAGGCGTTCGGCTCCGCAGCGACGACCGAAACGGCGCAGGGGGCCGATGCGCAGTAACTCCTCGGCCTCGGCGGGCAACGGACCGAAACGGTCGAGCAGACGGCGCCGGAAACCCTCGAGTTCTTCGTCACTTTCCAGTCCATCGAGTTCGCGATAGAGCAACATGCGCTCGGAAGCACCGGGCACGTAGGTTTCGGGGAGATAGGCGTGGAGGTCGCACTCCACATTGCACTCCGCGGCGAATTCTCCGCCGAGGGCTTCGGCAGATTGGCGGGTGAGTTCCTCGGCGAAGAGATCGGCGAATTCGTCGTTTTTGAGTTCGGAAACGGCTTCGGTGAGAATCTTCTGGTAGGTCTCGTAACCCAAATCGGCGACGAAACCGCTCTGTTCGGCACCCAAAAGATTGCCGGCGCCGCGGATGTCGAGATCTTGCATGGCGATGTGGATGCCGCTGCCGAGGTCGGAAAAGCTCTCGATGGCTTGGAGGCGGCGGCGACTGTCGTCGGGCAGGGCGCTGAGGGGCGGTGCCATAAGATAGCAGAAGGCTTTTTGGCTGCCGCGTCCCACGCGACCGCGCATTTGGTGCAGGTCGGAAAGTCCGAAGTGCTGGGCGTTGTCGATGAGGATGGTATTGGCGTTCGGCACGTCGATGCCGTTTTCGATGATGGTGGTGGAGAGGAGGACGTCAAACTCGTGATTGACAAAATCGAGGATGACTTTTTCGAGTTTGGCGGGTTCCATCTGTCCGTGGCCGACCACGACGCGTGCATCGGGCACGTGTTTGCGAATGAGGTGCTCGATGTGGGTGAGTTGAGAGATACGGTGCGTGACGACATAGACTTGGCCGTTGCGGCTGAGCTCGAAATTGATGGCGTCGGCGATGATCTCGTGACCAAAGGTGTGAATTTCGGTGCGAATGGGGTGACGGTTGGGCGGCGGGGTGTTGATGACGCTGAGATCGCGCGCGCCCATCAACGAGAATTGGAGGGTGCGCGGAATGGGCGTGGCGGACATGGTGAGCGTGTCGACGTTGACTTTCATTTGGCGCAGGCGTTCTTTGACGGACACGCCGAATTTCTGCTCTTCGTCGATGATGAGCAGGCCGAGATCTTTGAATTTAACGGTTTTCCCGATGAGTTTGTGCGTGCCGACGAGGATGTCGATGTTGCCCTCGGCGAGATCTTTGAGCAAGGCTTTGGTTTGCGTCGCGGTGCGGGCTCGGGAGAGGTAGTCGACGCGCACGGGAAAGTCCTTCAACCGCTTGGCGAAGGTCTTGTAATGCTGGAGCGCCAAGACGGTGGTGGGCACCATGACGGCGACTTGCTTGCCGTCGGTGGCGGCTTTGAAGGCGGCGCGAACGGCAATTTCGGTTTTGCCGAAGCCGACATCGCCACATACCAAACGATCCATGGGGCGCGGCTGCTCCATGTCAGCTTTCACCTGACGCGTGACGCGCAGTTGGTCGGGCGTGTCCTCATAGGCGAAGGAGGCTTCAAGCTCGTGCTGCAAGAAACTGTCGGGCGAGAAAGCAAAACCGCTTTCGGCACGGCGACGGCTGTAGAGCAAGATGAGATCGCGGGCAATGTCTTTGAGTTTCTTCTTGGTGCGATCTTTGAGTCGCTCCCATGCGCCGGTGCCCAAGTGCGAAAGGCGAGGAGGAGCACCTTCTTTTCCCTTGTACTTCGAGACTTTGTGGAGCGCGTGGATCGATACGAAAATGGCGTCGTTGTTTTGATACTTGATCTTGATGACTTCTTGCATCGCGCCGTCACCGCCGGGAATGCGCATGAGACCTACGAACTGCCCCACCCCGTGATCGACGTGAACCACGTAGTCGCCGGGCTCAAACTGGCGGATTTCCTTGAGGGTGAGCGACATTTTTGCGTTCCGGGCGTGGTCGGAACGCAAATTGTACTTGTGGAAACGGTCGAAGATCTGATGATCGGTGTAAAACGCGGCACCGACCGACGAGTCGCTGAAACCTTCGTGTAGCGTGAGGTGGACGGGGGTGAAAAGCGCGCCTTCGACTCGCTTACCGGTGGTTTGCATCAACTCGGCGAGGATGTCGCGCAGACGCTCTTGCTGCTTCTCGCTGTCGGCCAAGACGAAAGTGCGCTGACCGTTGGCGAGATTTTCGACAAAGGCGTCCAAAACTTGCTCAAAGTTCTTGTGGAACAAGGGCTGCGGCTGCGTGTGGAAGACAACAGTCGGCGCCTTCTCGCTGCCGGTGGTAGACTTTGTGCCGGAACCGCGCACCCACTGCCAGAAAATGCTTCCTTCCAACTGCGCCTGCAACTCTTTGCCACTGACCAACAGACGCGAGGCGGCAAAACGTGCATAGACTTCAGAGAGTTCCATCTCTGAGGTGGCGGCTTGCTCGGCGAGTGCCTGTTCGGCAAAACCTTCGTCGAAGATTTGCTGCACACGATCGCACACAAAACGGAGATCGTGCGCCACGACGATGGGGCACTCCGGCAAATAGTCGGTGAAGGGAACGAGCAACTCGCCTTTTTCTTCGACTTCGACGTTGGGAACAATCACGGCCTCGGCCACAACGGCACGAGACAACTGCGTTTGCACCTCGAACGAGTTGACACTCTCGACCTCATCGCCGAAGAAGTCGATGCGATAGGGGTATTCCGATGAAAAACTGAAGATGTCGAGAATCGAACCGCGCAAGGCGTATTCGCCCGGCTCGTAAACATAGTCTTTGCGCTTGAAACCCAGTTCTTCCAAACGCCGCGTGAGTTCGATGACATCGTGCGTTTCGCCCATTTTCAACGTGATGCTCCGTTCGGTAAGGGAACGGCGCGGGGGAACGCGTTCTGCCAACGCCGTGGGGAAGGTCACAATGAAGAGCGCTTGCTCACTGACGGCCGCACCCTCCGCGGATAAACGCGAGAGCACGTCGGTGCGCAAAATCTCACTGGCCGTATCGCGGTGCCCATACTTCACCGCGCGACGATAGGACGAGGGGAGAAACAGCACATCGCGCTCGCCGAGCAACTGGCGGAGGTCGTTGTAAAAATAAGCGGCCTCTTCTTCATCGTCGGCCACCACAAGGAAGACTTCGCCGGCCGACTGTCCTACGGCACCGAGCACAACGGCGGGAGCAGAACCGCGCAGTCCTTCCATACGGACGTGCGGACGATGTGCCGACAAGCACTCGCGCAAACGAAGCACACCGGGATGTTGATCAAAAAGAGACAGTAATTCATTGAGTTCCATGGGCGGATACGGAGATTCTACGACTGAACAATGAAACAAAGCACCACGGAGTCGGAAGCTCGCGAGCTTCCGACTCCGTGTGCGTTTAGGGGAGGGATTTAGGGAATGATTCGATCAAAACTTGTAGCGCTTGTCTACGACATTTCCCTTTTGAACGAGTGCGCCGAAGATGGACTGACCCATCATCTGCAAGAGACCGCGCTGCTGCATGGCCATTTCGCTCTTGACGTCGAACTTCTCACCGACCGTCGTACCTTTCTCGGTCACTTGGGCAAGGTAAGCACCTTCCGTACCGATGACGAGCGGCGTCGTTGCGCCCTTCTTGGTGGCGGTGATGGCGGCGATCAAAGCGGGTTCGGGAACACCGATGGCGGGAACGATCGAAGCACCGGCGAAGGTCACGTTGTTGAGCGTGTCGACGAGAGCGCCCTTTGCCTTGGCGGCTTCTACGCTCTTGACACCGGCCCACTTCTGCGCGGCCAATGCCCCCTTCTTCTCGCTCTTCACGATGGAAGTGAGGTAATCCTTCACTTGCTTATTGTCGTAGGGCATGTAACCCTTCTTGTATACCTTAGAAAGAGCAACTACGAGAAGGTGGTTGTTGGCTTCGCCCACTTCGTAAAGGGGAGAGACGTTGCCTTCTTCGGCCTTGTCGAACGCCCACTGCACCGCTTCTTTCGAACCGCGGATACCGGGGTTGTAACCACCGGCGCCAATCAGGCCGGTCGATGCGCTGAAGCCATCGGCGCTCAGCACTTGATAGCCGTTCTTGGGCGCGTTCTTCTCAAACGCAGCCAAGTCGTTGCTGGCCGCGAGGAAGCGATTCATGTTGCTCACAGCCGCATCGTAAGTAGCCTTCGAGAAGTCGATGGGCACTTTCACCACGGCAGCGACATACTTCGTCTTCATCGCCTTGCGGTTCACCACTTGGAGCACCACCTTGAGTCCTTCCATGTCGATCACGTGGTAAGCGTTGAGCGGAGCATCATAGAGCGCACGGAGGAATTTCGCGTTCTCGGGGGTGAGCTGAGCGGGATTGGCCATTGCGGTGTTGATCCACGTCGTATCGGTGCGACCACCGAGTTTTTTCGCGAGATCATCGAACTTCGCACCACCGTTGAGCGCCTTCAATACAGAGTCGGCACGCGTTGCCATGGCCGTAGCGTCGGCTGCCTGCACAGGAAGGGCACGATAAGCCACAGAGTCGGGAGCCTGTACCTTAGAGATGAGCTTCACCACATTGTAGGTGTTGTCCTGATCGTTGACATAGGGAGCTTTCATGCTGCCTACGCTCATCGATTCGAGTTCCGAACGCACATCGGCGGGGTAAGCCTCAGCAGCGAGGGGAAGATTCACGAAGTGAGTCTGGCTCTTCGATGCGTTGATTACGACAGCGGGATCTTGGCCGGCTTCGAGCTTGGCGTAGATGGCCTTCACTTGCTCTTCTACAGCCTTACGGTCGGCGGGGCTGGCGCTCACGATGTAGTCAATGTATTTGAGATCGCGCACTTCGCTGTTCAAACGGAAGAGTTCCTTGAAACGCTTGTAGGCGTCCTTCAAATCGCTGTCCTCCACCTTCACCTCCTTGTCGGAGATGGTGCCGTAGGGGAAAGCGGCCACGAGGGCATTGGCCGACTGCGTGCGCGCTTCGAACTGTGCTTTGGCACTGATGGGGTTGACCGTCACAGACGCCATGAGAAGCGACTGATATTTCGACATGAGCAATTCGCGACGCAGTTGCTTCTCGGTGTACTTCCACAACTTTTCAATCGTCTGAATCTGCTCTGCCACTTCGGGAGCCACCTGCTTGCCCTTCATTTCTTGGACTTGCTTCAAGAAAGCCTGAAGCGCGGTGTAGTCGAAGCGTCCGGTCTGTCCCATGAACATGGGCAGATTTTGGAAAGCCTGTGCGCTACCTTGGCGGAGCGCATCTTCTACGTCTTTGTCGGTGACCAACACGCCCAATTTGTCGCACTCATGCTTGATGAGTTCGTACTGAACGTAATCGTTCCAAACTTGGTTGCGTACCATGTCGGTTTGTTCGTCGGTGAGCGTACCGCCGCTGCGGAGCTTGGTCACTTCCGAAGCTTCGTTCACCATCTCATAGAACTCCTGAGCCGAGAGGCTCTTGCCATAGACTTCTCCGACATTGCGATTGCTGTTCGTGATCGCCGAAATGGTGTTGGAATCCAACACCATGGTGAGGATGAACAGAAACATGCCGAAGCCCATGAGGAGGAGAATCCACGAGCTGCTTCTGATTTTCTGTAATGCTGCCATTTGTGATTATATTGTTATTGTTTTATTCTCAACGAGTTACGGCACACCACCAAGGATATGCGCATAGATTTGGGGACAAAGTTACACAAAATCATGAGAATAACCCCTCGAAAAGCAAGATAATTTTACATCAACGCCAAAGAAGCCGATAAACAACGCCCTACTATCGCACAAAAGTAGGGAGAAAACGCAAAAAACAAGTGCACTTTCTCCTCCAACTCCACTGTTTTCCAAATCTCGCTCTCTCTCGCGTTTTCGGACACGCGCGTATACCCACTCACACGCATTACGCGCACTCCAAACTTCTTCGTTTTTTGCCTTCACCCTTCACCGGCTCTTACACTCACCTAAAAATCAACAAATTAAGTGTGAACCCAACCCTCATTTTAGGGTTCACATCGGTGAAGGCAAACCACACTTTGCCTTCACCCTCAACCTCCTATTGATCAACAAAATACATACCTCAGGTGAAGAGGTGAAGGCAAAAAACGAAAAACGGCGGACGCGCGCACGCGAGGAAATTCCTGAATTTGCGCATGAGAAAGAAAGAATGGGGGGCTCTTCAATCACTTTCAAAAAAATCCCGTTTGTCGATGTAAGACAAACGGGATTAACCGAAAATGCATGGCGGCAAACACAACGATGAACGGACTTCGTTTGCCGTTCGAAGTCGTGTATGCGATTTTTGCTTATGACAACAACGCGAATGACGCAATCTAAGTTGCCTTTAATCCTTCACCACGTTGACCGTGAAGCGGCGCACTTCGACAGTACGACCTTGCCCATCGGGGAATGCAATGGTGAAGACGACCGGTTTGCGCTTCGCATTGCTGCGCGCCGCAACGGCGGCACGATAGCGGAAGCCTTGACCGGGAAGAATCTCGCTGATGATGGCCGGCTGCGAGACATAGACACGATCGTAATCGGCAGTGACGATCGGGGCCACATTGCGCACCGGACTGTTGCCGCGATTGTAGATATCAAAAGTGATTTCTGCTTGCTCGCCGGGCTGCAACACGCGGTCGGCGGTGGCGTCGGCAAAGACAACGTTGCTCACTTCCAAATTGCCCGGGGCAACGGACGTGGGTCGGGTGGATTCGAAGCGACCGTAACTGATGCCACTCTCTGCCGCTTCGTCCACTGAGGCTCTACGAGCGGGATAAGGATACTCACGTGCTTCGCGTTCGCGACGATATTCTTCGCGCTCCTTACGAGCCGACTCTGCACTGGCCGCACCGATGGCCGCACCGGTGGCGCCACCGATCACGGTGCCGAAATCAGCGCCTCGCTGTCCGCCGAGTAGGCTGCCAATGGCAGAACCGAACATGGCACCGAGATAGAAACCGGTGGTGGTGCGACTAAAACTATCGTAGCTGCTACACCCGGAGAGCGTGAGTGAGCTCACCAAGGTGAGGGTGATCAGGGAGGTGAAGATACCACGCTTTCCATTGCGAAGCGCGGCAAACGGTTGCAGAAGTAATTTCATAACTATCAAGTAGGTTCAGTGTATTGGTGCCGAAGGCAGTTAACTTTTCTCGGTGCCGGCTCATCAAGAAGCGGGCACCGAGAACGTAGTTTAGGGGAAAAGAGCGTAGCGTTTATTTCACGACAATCACCAGGTATTTGCTGACGCTCCAGAAGCGCGTGGGATCGGTGATGCGCAGGGTGTACTGCCCTTGTCCGTCACGATCGAGCGAGTAGGTACCCTCGGGGTGAGTGGTCATGAGTTTGGCGCTCTTGGAATAAAGATGGATCACGCGATCGACGCGGATGTCGATCTTCGTGAAGTAGTCTTTGTTGTAGTTGCCGTTGCGCAGCACTTCGCCGCCTTGCAGAATGTTCTGCTCTTTAAGTTCGCGCTTGGTGCCGAAGACATAGAAGGCGGTGTTGAGTTCGCGGTCTTGCGCCGAAACGGTACGCGCTTTGGTTTCGTTCTGCACAGAGAGTTCATTGACATTGCCTTTGAGGTTGTCAATTTGCTGTCCTTGTTCGGCGATCTTGATGTCTTTTTGTGCCAACTGCGCACGCAAGTCCTCGGCCTGCTTGTTGAGGTCGGTGAGTTGTGCATTGAGCGACGAGATCGTTGCCTCCATCGTGGCGCGCAACTTGGAGTTGTTGGACTTCGACGACTTGACCTGCTGACGAAGGTTGGCGATCAACTCATTGTTGAGTTTGAGTGTGCGACGAATGAGTTGCATGTCCTCAACGATCGCCTCGCGATTATTTTGTTCGCCTTTGCGACGTTCCACGCTGATGCGGCCTTGCGCCTCGTTGATCTGACGGAATCCTTCTTGGATTTCGTTGAGCGTGGTGACCATGTCGTTGAGCTCTGTATCTTTCTGGTTGATGATTTGCTTGAGCGAGTCGGCCGTGGTGAAGGCGGCGGCTTCTTGCTGCTTTTTAGTTTCACACGCGGTGAAAAGGCTTACCCCGATGAGGGCAACCAGCAGGATCGCAAATTTCTTCATGGTGCTGTTGTTTAGTAATAATTCAACTTTGAATGATTTCCGCTGTTTAGTCGTGGTGTTTTGATCGGCGTCGGGTGGGCGCTTCCTCAACTTCAAGCGGTTGGCCCGTGATGGGATCGACGGGAGCATTGCGGCGCGCACGGCGCTCGGCTTTGCGCACGGCGGCTTCGTCGGTGGCGGGGGCTCCCTCGACGACGAGAACAAATTCTCCGCGAGGTTCTTCTCGCTCGAAGTGGGCCAAAACTTCAGCGAGGGTGCCACGGACGCTTTGTTCGTGGACTTTCGAGATTTCGCGGCAGGCGCTGCACCGACGTTCGGCGCCGAAGACGTCGATGAATTGGTCGAGGGTGCGCACCACGCGATGGGGACTCTCATAGAAAATCAGCGTCCGCGTTTCGTTGACGAGACTTTCGAGTTTGGAGTTCCGCCCTTTCTTTTGTGGCAAGAATCCTTCGAAGCAAAAACGATCGCAGGGCAATCCACTGGCGACGAGTGCAGGCACAAAGGCCGTGGCTCCGGGGAGACATTGCACTTCCACTCCGCGAGCGATGGCGGCGCGCACCAAAAGGAAACCGGGGTCGCTAATGGCGGGTGTACCGGCGTCGCTGATGAGCGCCATTTGTTCGCCGGCTTCGAGACGAGCGGCAAAGGTTTCGGCGGTTTGGTGCTCGTTGAACTTATGATGGCTGACGAGCGGCACGCTGATGTCGTAGTGTTTGAGCAAAACGCCACTGGTGCGGGTGTCTTCGGCGAGCACGAGATCCACCGACTTGAGCACGCGGAGGGCGCGGAGGGTGATGTCTTCGAGATTGCCGACGGGAGTGGGTACGAGATAGAGCATGACGGTGAATCTGTGGGGGCCGAAGCGGGCTTCGACGCGGAAAAACACCGCATCGTTATTTGCAAAAATAGTCGTTTCTCCGTTCTGTCACAAATAAAACGCGAAAAACTTCGAGCAAGCTGTGGAAAAGATAGTACCTTTGCAAACGATCTACTCATTATATATAAACATGGAAATTCTGAAGCCCACCATCAATTTCGATCGTTTCGTGCGCGGTTTGCTTTTTGTAGCCGCTGTTGTGGTCTGCGTACTGGCGCTACGCTGGCTCAGCCCGGTGCTCATCCCGTTTTTTGCCGCTTGGGCGATTGCTTGGATTTTGGCGCCCGTAGTGAACTTTTTCCAACACACCTGCCGACTGCGCTCGCGTGCTGTCGCCGTACTTTTGACGCTCACTCTCCTCACGGCATTGGCAACGGCAGCCGTTTGGTTGATCATTCCGCCGCTGATCGATGGCATCACCCAAATCAAGGACGCGCTGTTGAGCTATTTGGTTTCGGGCCATATTCGCAATGTCAATTTGCCGTCGTGGCTCGACCACTTGATTCAACAATGGCTCGACCAAGCCAAAATCCAATCGCTTTTGCGCAGCGACAATCTCATGAACACGTTGCGAGATTCGCTCCCGCACGTTTGGAACATGGTGTTGTCGACGGCTAACCTGGTGATGAGTTTGGCCGGTGCGGCTTTCGGGGTGCTCTACCTCTTTTTCCTCTTGCTCGACTACGACCGCTACACCACAGCTTGGCTCGAATGGATTCCTCGCGGGCAACGTGATTTTCTCCACCGTCTGTCGGAGGATTTGGGACACAACATGCGCGGTTATTTCCGCGGACAGGCGCTCATTGCGCTCTCCAACTGCGTGATGTTCACCCTCGGTTTTTGGATCATTGGGCTTCCCATGCCGCTGGGAATGGGACTTTGCGTGGGACTCATCAGTTTCATTCCCTATGTGCAGGTATTGGGCTTCCTGCCCGCCGCTGTACTTGCGCTCATCGAGATGTCGGAGACGGGACGTTCGTTTTGGGCGCTGATGGCGCTGGTTCTGCTCGTGTACGTCGTGGTGCAGGTGCTGCAAGACACTATTTTCACCCCGCGCATCATGGGAAAAATCATGGGACTTTCGCCGGCGATGGTACTGCTCTCGCTTTCGGTCTGGGGCTATATGGCCGGCATCATCGGACTGATCGTCGCGCTCCCGCTGACCACAATCGCGTTCGCCTATTATAAACGCTATATCCTCAACGAGGAGTAAATCGCCTTCGCCGTTTCCTCCCCCGGCGAAGAGGCAAAAGTGCGCTTTTTTTCGTAATTTCGCGTCGGTCTTTTCGCCAAGCCTCGAAAAGTCGTCCAGTTTTTGACTTTACAATTCTCTAACGTTCAACACACTATGCAAGATTTGTGGAACGCTTGTATGCAAGCGCTGCAACAGAAGACTTCGCCCGAACTGTTCAACACTTGGACGCGGCCGCTGAAGTTCCACGCTTACACAGAAGGAGTGCTGTATATCGGCATTCCCAGTCGAGTTTTTGCAGAAGAAATGGTGAAGGCGTTGCGCGAACCCTTCGAGCAGGCCATCTACGAGACGTTTGGGAAAAGCACCCGCGTGCAATGGAAACTGGAAGTCGATGAAGACCCGAACGCGAACGCCGGAAAGGCTTCTCTCCCCCGCCCCGCCACACGCACGGCGCCCGATGCCCCCAACGCTGCCCAACCGATGGCGCCGAAAGCCGAGGCGATGCAGTCGTTCCTCAACGAAGAATACACCTTCGACCGCTTTTGTAAGGGCGAAAGCAATGCGCACGCGCTGAACATTGCCCTCTCCATCGCCGGACGACTGGACGGACAGACGTTCAACCCCTTCTTTCTCTACGGTCCGTCGGGAGTGGGAAAAACGCACTTGGTGACGGCCATCGGTTTGGAGATCAAACAGCACCACCCCGACAAGCGCGTGCTGTTTGTCGCCGCCGCCACCTTCCGCACACAATACACCGATGCGGTGCGCATGAACAAGGTCAACGACTTCGTGCACTTCTACCAAACGATTGACGTGCTGATCATCGACGATTTTCAGGAGATCAAGACAGAGAAAACGCACCACGTGTTTTTCCACATCTTCAACCACCTCCAATCGCTCAAACGCAAAATCATCATCACCTGCGACCGTCCGCCTTCGCAGTTCGAGGGGATTGAAGAACGCCTGCTCACCCGCTTGAAATGGGGCATCACGATCGACATTCAACGACCGGATTTGCAGTTGCGCCGAGACATTCTGCACGACAAACTGCGCCGCGAAAACATTGTTTCGTTTCCGGAAGAGGTCATTCAGTACATTGCCGAAAACGTTTCCGACAGTGTCCGCGAATTGCAGGGCATGGTCAACTCGATGTTGGCGTTTTCGATGGGCTACAACGGCGCCTGCAGCATCGACATCGAACTGGCGAAGCGCATCATTCCGCGTTTGGTGAATCAGGCGCGCAAGGTGCTGAACATGGACACGATTTTGAATTTCGTTTGCGATCGCCGAGAGCTCAAGCCCGCCGATATTCGCTCGAAATCGCGCAAAGCACCGATCGCCTCTGCGCGCCACTTGATCTGCTACCTCACGCACAAGTACACCGACACCTCGCTCTCGCAAATCGGGCGCAACCTCGGCGGCCGCGACCACTCCACGGTGCTGCACAGCTGCACGAGTTTAGAAAAACAGATGGCCACCAACAAAGTTTTTCGGGCAGAAATCGAAGCGCTGGAAACCGAATTGAGCCAACTTTAAGACGCTTTTTGCGTCAAACCTTCAAAAAACGGAACGTGCACGACATTTTTAGGTGCGCGTTCCGTTTTTTTAGAACAGAAGTGGAGATATTTTCTCGAGAATAGCGTACTTTTGCACGGCAAGCATTACAATCTGCGACAAAAGATTTCATTTCTTGTTTCATTTCTCCACTTAGCCCCTATATGAATCGCTCAATCCGCCTTTTCTGTCTCATCGCGCTCAGCCTTGTGGCCGTCGTTGCGCAAGCCGCAACGGTCTATCAGTACATTTATATCACCTGCGTCGACAAACAAGGCAACCTCATCGGTCGCGACACCATCAAAACGCCCGCCAGCGAATGCTTCTTCTTGAAAGCGCCCACCATTCCTTACTATAAATGCGTGGACTACAGCGAGGAAGGAAGCAACGTTTGCATCCACACCAGCGAACATCTCACCATGCAATACGAAACCACCGGTTACAGTGGCTTTTCCGCTCTCACGAACGAGCCGATCGATAAAATTGTTGAGAACATGGGCGTCGCACTCCTCACCCCCGAGGAACAACCGCGCGTGTGGTGCACGGCCGATTCCGCGAAAGTGAAATTACTCCCCCTCGCTGCCGACGGTCACGGCCCCGAAGCCACTTGGATACTCCGTTCCACTGACGAAGGCTGGACATTCTACCATGCCCTAAGCGACAGCTATCTTTCCGACATCTTGGCGGACGGCACCGCGCAGACATCCGGCAAACCGATGGTCTTCAATATCGTCAAAGACGTCAACAAAAAAGCCAATCGTCACATCCTCCATGCCGCCGACGGCAGAGTCTTCACCGTGCGTTTGAGCCGCTACCTTCCGCGCGTCTACTTCGGTGTCTTTGCTTCGTTCCTCGACGAGAAAGACAGCACCCTCGCCCCAGATCGTTTCATTCCCGTTGCAGCCGGCGCCAACGAACGCTTTGCCGCACCGTACATTAAGGGATACCAGTTCCAAAAGAGCCCCGATTTCTCGATCGACGCGCCGCTCCAACTCGACAACTTCATCGGCGCACAGTTGATCTACAAAGCCGATCCCTCGGCCGTGCATGCACCTTCTCGCTCATCGACCACACGCAACGCGCAGCGCTACGACCTCTCCGGCCGTCGTCTGCCGCAAGGTGAGCAGAGCGTTTCCACCTCGCGCGGTCGCTTGCTCATTGTCGACGGAAAAGTACAAGTGCAACCCTAAATCTCGGAGCGCACTCCACCACAGCGTCTCCTTTCTTACGACTAAAACAGCCATCGGTGCTCGGATATTCCGAACGCCGATGGCTGTTTTTCGTTGAATCGAGTGAACGAGTATCAGAACGCTGAGCGAGGTCAATCCGTCCGCTCTGCAAGGAGGCGAATTTCCAACACACGTTGGGTGGATGCCGTCACGGCCGCTCGCCGATCCACGGTTTCGCCTACCAGCCACAAGATGCCCGTTTCGTCACAGACCACCGCGGCCGCACGCTTTTCCAGCACCGAACGGTGCCGATCCGTGAGATAATCGCTCACCAACTTCGTCCCTCGATGCATACCGAAGGGCGCGAAGCGATCGCCCGTCTGCACACGGCGCACAAACGGCTGGCCGACCACTGCCTCTGCGTCGATCGTGACGCAATCGGCCGCCCGTGCCGGCACAAACGCCGCCTCGCGCACATACTCCCTCAGTTGAAGGACAGGCAGCGGAGGCAAAGTGTCCGTTTCCAACAACAAACGCCCGCCGTGCACCACTGCACAAAGGTCTGCCGCCGCGAACACCGCCCCGGTACGTGCCGTGAGCACCGCCGTACTTACTTCGGGCGAGAAACCACGCTGCACCAATCGCTCGCGCAACCATTCGCGCCCGGCCGCACCACGACGGCGCACCGCGTCGAGATCAATTTCCGTTCGGCCGCTGGGACGCTCCGTCAGCAATTCCGCATCGAGGAGCGACATCCCCACTTCGTAGACCGACAAGGCCTCTTGCAAATGTTCGGCCGTAGCGGCCAACGTCGTGTCCACACTCGGATTCATTTCGCGCAACCGTGGCATCAGCCGGTGGCGCACGAAGTTGCGGCGAAACTGTGTGTCGGCGTTCGTGCTGTCGGTCACATACGGCTGTTGCAGCTCAGCCAGAAACGCGAAGATCTCCGCTTTGCGCACCTGCAGGAGCGGTCGCCACACCCCGTCGGCACGTACGGCACGCATCGCCGCAAGACCGCGCAAACCCGCGCCGCGCACCAAGCGCAAGAGGAGCGTTTCGGCCTGATCCTCGAGATGATGCGCCACACACACCGCTCCGCCCAACTCGGCAAACCACGCATAGCGCAGGCGACGAGCGGCCATTTCGAGACTTTCGCCCGTGCGTGCCGCTTCCTCTCGCGTGTCGAAACGCCGCACGTGCAAGGGGATGTCGTGCATACGGCAAAATTCGCGCACAAACGCCTCATCTCTCTCGCTTTCCGCACCGCGCAGACCGAAATTGACGTGCAGTGCCGTGAACGGCACCTCCAATATCCAAAGTGCACAGGCCAGCGCCACCGAATCGGCACCGCCGCTCAGCGCACAATAGAGCGGGCGGTTCGCGGTGTCCTCGCGTGCAGCGAGAAAATCACGAACCGCCCGCAACAACGGGGATGGTGCTATCGACAAAGAGGCACGTTCTATCATAAGCATAACAGCTGTAAAGGAGAAAACTGCCGAGCCAACTCCTCAATAAGACACTTGGCACGACAAGCCCAAGGCGCGCACTCGCTCGGCGATGCCGTCCAGCACTTCGGGAGCAGCCTTCAGCAGTCCCTTCGCCGGCGTATCGCGGTCGATCGTGTAGACATACACCGCTTCGGGCGCGATCAGGCGGAGTTTTTCCAACCACGGCGCCACATATTCGTCGCCCGTGTTGTCGACCGAGCGCCCTTCGTAACTGCCGACCATGAAAAGCGATTGGATCTGCACCTTCCCTTCGAAAGCACAAAGGCCTTTCACAAGTTCGTCCACATCATACCGCACTTGCGGGCGGTCGACATGCGCAATGTAGTCCGCCGACACCGTGTCGAGCTTCAGAATGTTGTTGTCCACGCGGCACAAAGCGGCAAACACCGCCGGTCGGCGACTGAAGGTGGCGTTGCTCAACACGCTGATCTTCGCTTCGGGGAAATAATGATCGCGCAACGCGATGGTATCTTCGATCACATCGGCAAAATCGGGGTGCATCGTGGGTTCGCCGTTGCCCGCAAAGGTGATCACGTCGGGGCCGCGTCCCTCGCGCTGCATCCGTTCGAGCGTCTGCTCCAACTCTCGCGCCACCTCCTCGCGTGTGGGGTAAGGCGAGCGCGTGCGATGGTCGCCGTTGAAACCACATTCGCAATAGATGCAATCGAAGGTGCAAAGTTTACCGTCGGCCGGCAAAAGATTGACGCCCAACGAGACACCGAGCCGGCGACTGTGCACCGGGCCGAAGATGGGAGAAGAGAAAAGAATCGTAGACATAAATTCGATGTTGCCGCCGCGGTTTCATCCGGCCGCGTGGGCATAATAAAATCCTGCACCGCGACGCGCCATGTGCCACAGCGGACGCAGCGCGACTCATTCGGGGAAATACATCAGCAGGCGCTGCAACGACTTTTGGTCGCCCCAGCTCCACCAGCGGTCGTCCATCAAGTTTTTGAAAGCCAGCTTCATGTCCTCGCGCACCTCTTTCTTCACCAAGCGTTCTTTGGCCGGCACGATCTTGCCGCGCAGCGAGAAATAGTAGGTGCGTTTGAGTGGATAGCCCTTGTTGGCGCGTTGCTCCGTGCCGCTCAAGTCCATGAAAAGGTCGGGCAGCGCGCCGCCCGAATCGAGCGAAACGAAAGGCAGATCCGTCGAACCGGTGGTGAGTTCGCGGTAGCGATCCATATCGATGGTAGTTACACACAGCAGTTTGTTGTAGCCCTGCGTGGCCACGACGCGTCCCATCATGGCACCGTCCACTTTCTCGTAGCGAATCGAGTCATCGAAAACAGCGCCTAACACACTGGCATTGGCCACTTTGCGCACCTTGCCGTCGGCCGGGTCGATGAAGCACAACGCGCCGTCGCGGTAGAGCACATTGGCCTCGGCCGTGATGAAGCGACCGAAGGTTTGCAACACTTTGGCTTTGCGGAAAGTCGGGAACACCAACTGGCGATCGGTGCGCAAGTCTTCTTGCGCCTGCTGTCCGAAAGCCGAGAGCGTCGCCACAAAAGCGAAAAGGAGAGAGAGTAAGGCTTTCATAAGTTCAGTTTTGAAGTATAAATTGCTGCTGTCGACAGCCCTCTACGTCACGGCGCGCAGCGTCGGTCTCAGCCTATGCCGGTCGCCTCATTGTAGCAGCAGCGACACAGCGGTTCGTAGGTTTGTTGCTCGCCGAGCATCACTTGCTTGTCGCCGGCCACCAAACGGTGGCTGAACTGCGCCAAGCGGCCGCAGCGCACGCACACAGCATGCACCTTCGTCACGTCTTCGGCCACGGCACAGAGCGCCGGCATCGGCCCGAAAGGTTGGCCTTTGAAATCCATGTCGAGACCGGCCACAATGACGCGCTTGCCTTCGTTGGCCAGCGTGCGGCACACCGCCACCAGCCCTTCCTCGAAAAACTGGGCTTCGTCGATGCCCACCACATCGGCCTGCGCCGATCGGGCAAGGATTTGGTCAACCGAATCAAGGGGTTGCGAATCGAGGGTACGCGCATCGTGCGACACCACTTCTTCGTCGCTGTAACGCGTGTCGATGGCAGGTTTGAAGATCACCACTTCCTGACGCGCAATGCGCGCACGCTTGATACGGCGAATCAGTTCTTCGGTTTTGCCGGAGAACATGCCGCCGCATATCACTTCGATGCGGCCTTCGCGTGGGAAATGTTCGTTGTAGGGCATGACGGGAAAAGGGTTATTTTTTAAGTACATTCCGTCACGGCAAACGCCGTGCAACGGTCAAGCAAAAGTACAGTTTTTTTTTGGTCGAACCAAGCAAAACGACTAACTTCGCCCCATTATGAATACAACTTCTCGTCCCGGTTCCCTGCGCGTGTGGTGGTTGGCCGCCCGCCCCAAAACCCTCTCCGCCGCCTTGGTTCCGGTGGTTACCAGCGCCACCTTGGCTTTCGTCACTGCACACGGTGAAATCTTCGTCATGCTCCACGGCCGTGCCTTTGTCGCCGCACTGCTCTGCGCCCTCTTCGCCACGCTCATGCAAGTCGCCTCCAACTTCATCAACGACCTCATCGACTTCCGCCGCGGTGCCGACGGCAACGACCGTCTCGGCCCCGAACGTGCTTGCGCTCAGGGGTGGATCTCGCCGCGCGCCATGACGTGGGGCATCGTGGTGGTGCTTGCGCTGGCCGCCCTCACGGGGCTCGGACTCACGGCCATCCTGCTGTGCGCCCTTCCGATCCCTCCCTTGCACCTCCTCGTCGGGCTCTTGGCCACAGGCGTGGCGTGCATCGCCGGCGCCCTTCTCTACACCACCCACCTCAGCCGCCGCGCCATGGGCGACCTCCTCGTCTTCCTCTTTTTCGGCATCGTTCCGGTGGTGGGCACCTTCTTCGCCCTCACGGGCAAAATCACGCTCTCTGCTCTCCTGCTCGGTCTCGGCGTGGGCGCGATGGTCGACACGCTCTTGGTGGTGAACAACATTCGTGACATCGACAACGACCGCCGCGCGGGCAAACGCACCCTCATTGTCCTCATCGGGCGCGAAGCCGGCCATCGGTTCTACCTCCTCTTGGGGCTCATCGCCGTCACTTGCGCCTTTGCGGCCGTGCTCTTCACAGCGACGCTCTTCCCCACCCCGCTGTGGAAGTTGGGAGTCGGCCTGCTCCTCTTCGTCGGCTTCTTCGTCGGCCACGCACTCAGCAGTCGGCAATTCGCCCAAATGCCGGCCGGCCGCGAAATGAACCGCATGTTGGGCATCACCTCGAGCAATATGTTGCGCTTCGCCATGGTCACCGTGGCCGTCCTCCTCTTGCTCGAGATCTAAGCGAAGAACCCAAGAGACACGAGTACGACACGAACAAAACCGGGGAACAATTGAAAAAGAACGGACTACTTTTCGTCGCAACCTCCCTACTTTCGCCCGGCGCGTGCGCACTTTCCGTCGCCCCGCTTTTCTTCCTCATTCCCCGCGCGCGATCGCGCACACGCGCATCCGGCTGTTTTCGGTTTTTACCTTCACTTCTTCACCGCACGGCACAAAACACTGTGCCACTGCACATTACAGGGTGAAGGAAATGCAGTAATTTGCCTTCACCTTTTGCTTCACCTCGTGCAAACGAAAGGCGAACGCGAGGAAAAGCCAGCATTTACAAAAATCAACACAACAAACCACAACCCAAGCAATCGAAAGGGTGAAGGCAATTTCGCGGATTGCCTTCACCCTTATTCTATTCATTCACAAGAAGATAAGCCCATTCGGTGAAGAGGTGAACATAAAAGTGGAAAATGACTGGACGCGCCCGCGCGAACTTGGCGTTTTCGCCATGGGGTACGCTGCGGCGTGGCGACTTTTATGTGCTAAGTTGTCAAAATAACACTATTTTAAGGACGCAGAGCCATCGAGATCGGAGAAAGCCGTATTTTGCGGCATTACCCCCCTTGTGCCACCGAGCCCGAGGGGGCAAAGACGAGAAACGAGAAAAAAAGGCGCTTTTTCTTGTTTGCTCCTTGTAGTTAGCGTAACTTTGCAGCTATATATTTTGAGACACAACGACAGCAAAATGGAATATAATTTCAGAGACATCGAAAAGCGGTGGCGCGAGACTTGGGCTCGCGAAGGCACTTACACGGCGAAGCCCTCGAGCGATCGCCCGAAGTTTTACGTCCTCAACATGTTTCCCTACCCTTCGGGCGCCGGTCTGCACGTAGGCCACCCGCTGGGCTACATCGCTTCCGATATCTACGCACGCTATCGTCGTCTGCGCGGCGACAATGTGCTCAACCCTATGGGCTACGATGCCTATGGGCTGCCTGCTGAGCAGTATGCCATTCAAACCGGACAGCACCCGGCGGTGACCACGGCGCAAAACATTGCCCGCTACCGCGAACAGCTCGACAAAATCGGCTTCTCCTTCGACTGGTCGCGAGAGGTGCGCACCTGCTCGCCCGAATACTACAAATGGACGCAGTGGACATTCTCGCGCATGTTCATGTCGTACTACGACACGGCGGCCGAAAAAGCCCGCCCCATCGCGGAACTCGAAGCGCATTTTGCCGCCCACGGCACGGCTAACCTCCATGCGGCCGAAAGCGAAACGCTCTCTTTCACCGCCGCCGAATGGCAGGCGATGAGCGACGTGCAGCGTCAAGAGGTGCTGATGAACTATCGCATCGCCTACCTCGGCGAGACGATGGTGAACTGGTGCCCGGCGCTCGGCACCGTGCTGGCGAACGACGAAGTGGTGGACGGCGTTTCGGAACGCGGCGGACACCCCGTGGTGCAGCAGAAGATGAAGCAATGGTGTCTGCGCGTCAGTGCCTATGCCGGCCGACTGCTCGACGGACTCAACGAACTCGACTGGAGCGATTCGATCAAAGAAACGCAACGCAACTGGATCGGCCGTTCGGAAGGCACGGAGATGGAGTTTGCGGTGAAAGACAGCGACGTGAAGTTCACGATCTTCACCACCCGCGCCGACACGATTTTCGGTGTGACCTTCATGGTGCTCGCTCCCGAAAGCGAACTCGTGGCGCAACTCACCACGGCCGACCGCCGCGAAGAGGTGGAAGCCTATGTGGCCGCCACCGCCAAGCGCACGGAACGCGAACGCATCGCGGATCGCAAGGTGAGCGGCGTGTTCTCGGGCAGCTATGCGGTGAATCCCTTCACGGGCGAAGAAATCCCCGTATGGATTTCGGACTATGTGCTGGCGGGCTACGGCACGGGCGCCATCATGGCGGTGCCGGCACACGACAGCCGCGACTATGCTTTCGCGCGCCACTTTGACCTCCCCATTGTGCCCCTCATCGAGGGTGCGGATGTGAGCGAAGAGAGCTTCGACGCGAAAGAAGGCACGGTGACCAATTCGCCCCGCGCCGGAGTGACCACTCGCGAGGGCTTCTCCCTCAACGGCCTTTCGGTGAAAGAGGCTATCGCCGCCACCAAGGCCTTCGTCACGGCACACGGCTTGGGACGCGTGAAAACGAACTATCGCTTGCGCGACGCGATTTTCAGCCGTCAGCGCTACTGGGGCGAACCCTTCCCCGTCTACTATAAAGAGGGCATGCCGCATCTCGTGCCGGAAGAGTGCCTGCCGCTCGAACTGCCCGAGGTGACGAAGTTTCTCCCCACCGAAACGGGCGAACCGCCCCTCGGCAATGCGACACGCTGGGCTTGGGACGAAACCGCGCAATGCGTGACGGACAACGTGCGCATCGACCACAAAACTGTTTTCCCCCTCGAACTCAGCACGATGCCGGGCTTCGCCGGCTCGTCGGCTTACTATCTCCGCTACATGGATCCGCACAATGACACCGCGCTCGTGGGCAAGGAGGCAGCCGACTACTGGCAGCAGGTGGATCTCTACGTGGGAGGTTCGGAACACGCCACGGGTCACTTGATCTACTCGCGTTTCTGGAACAAGTTCCTCTTCGACCTCGGCGTTTGTCCGAAGGATGAGCCGTTCCAAAAGCTGGTGAACCAAGGAATGATCCAAGGCCGTTCGAACTTTGTCTATCGCATCAAGGACACGAATACCTTCGTGAGCCACGGGCTGAAGGATCAATACGAGGTGACGCCCCTGCACGTGGATGTGAACATCGTTTCGGCCGACGTGCTCGACACCGAAGCCTTCAAGGCTTGGCGACCGGAATATGCCGACGCAGAATTTGTGCTCGAAGACGGCAAATACATCTGCGGTTGGGCAGTGGAGAAAATGTCGAAGTCGATGTTCAACGTGGTGAACCCCGATTTGATCGTCGAGAAATATGGTGCCGACACGCTCCGTCTGTACGAAATGTTCCTCGGTCCGATCAATCAGAGCAAACCGTGGGACAGCAACGGTATCGACGGCTGTTTCCGCTTCCTCAAAAAGGCTTGGAACCTCTTCTTCCAAGGCGAGGCTTGCACGGTGACCGACGACGCTCCCACGAAAGAGAACCTCAAGACGCTCCACAAGTTGATCAAAAAGGTGACCGAAGATGTTGAGGTCTTCGCCTACAACACCTCGGTGCCGGCCTTCATGATCGCGGTGAGCGAATGGGCACAACAAAAATGCAACTCGCGCGAGGTGCTCGAAACCTTCGTGGTGCTCCTCGCCCCCTTCGCGCCCCACATGGCCGAAGAACTCTGGCACCGCTTGGGACACGAAACGACGGTGTGCGACGCGGTGTGGCCGACCTTCGACGAATCGCACCTCAAAGAGGACACCGTGACGCTCGGCATCTCCTTCAACGGCAAAACACGCTTCACCCTCGACTTCCCGGCCGATGCTTCGAAAGAGACGATCGAAAAGGCCGCGCTCGAAGCCGAACAGAGCCAAAAATACCTCGACGGTATGACGGTGGCCAAGGTGATTGTCGTGCCGGGACGCATCGTGAACATCGTTCTGAAGAAATAATTCATTTGACTATTTTCTCCCTCTCACCGTTGGTGCGGTGAGAGGGAATTTATCCTAAAAACTTGCCATGCCGCGCTCCTTACAAATCAACTGGTGGCTCGAATTTCAGGACTACCTGATCATCACTTTCGGTTTGCTCTGCTATG
Organism: Prevotellaceae bacterium; assembly: GCA_015257125.1. GTDB lineage: Bacteria > Bacteroidota > Bacteroidia > Bacteroidales > Bacteroidaceae > Alloprevotella. Next base: position 94,039 of record JABZKU010000003.1, read on the forward strand.
CCGTGGGCTTCACTTGTTTCCTCATGCCGCACGAGATTACCCCCGGCGGTACGACGGGCTTGGGCGCCGTTATCTTCTACGCAACGGGTTGGTGGAAGGTGCAATACACTTTCTTCTTGGCCAATGCCATCTTGTTGGCGATGGCGCTTTATGTGCTGTCGTGGCGCTTCTGCCTGAAAACCATCTATGCGGTGGCGACCCTCACGGCGCTGCTCTCGCTGGTGGAGTGGATCATGCAGTACCTGTGGATGACGAACCCGGAACTGTTTCCGGCGGGCTACAATGCGCACGTCAAACTGCCGATTGTGACGGACAATGCCTTTATGAGTGCGGTGTTCGGCGCGGGTTTTATCGGCATCGGTATGGGCTTGGTGTTCCTCCGCAACGGTTCAACGGGCGGAACAGACGTCATTGCGGCGATGATCAACAAACACCGCAATGTGTCGCTCGGCACCCTCATTATGCTCTGCGACGTGGGCATCATCACTTCCTCGCTCTTCCTCCCTCACAGCAACCTGCAAACGCTCCTCTATGGCTACACCACACTGATTTGCAGCACGATGATCGTCGACTATGTGGTGAACAGCGGTCGACAATCGGTGCAGTTTCTCATCTTCTCTGAAAAATATGATGAAATTGCCTCGGGCATCAACAGTTTGCACCGCGGTGTGACGGTGCTCAACGGCCAAGGCTGGTACACGAAACAGGAACGCAAGGTGCTGATCGTGCTGGCGAAGCGCAGAGAGGCCAACACGATTTTCCGCATCATTCTCTCGATTGACCCGAATGCGTTCATCAGTCAAACGCGCGCCTCGGGGGTCTTCGGCTATGGCTTCGACCGCATCAAGTTGCGCGCCAACGCCGACAAGGATCGTGCCGAGATCGAAAAAATGAAAGCGAAGGTGGCCAGCGATCAGGCCGCCAGCAGTTCCGAAAAAAAGAAATAACTCAACGCAAAGACTCCCTCCAATGAAACCACGTCTTGTCATCGCGACCAACAACGCCCATAAACTCGAAGAAATCACGGCTGTGGTGGGCGATAAGTTTGAAATTGTCTCACTGGCCGACATCAATTGCCACGAGGATATCCCCGAAACGGCCGATACCCTCGAGGGCAATGCCTTGCTGAAAGCGCGCTTTGTCTACGAACGCTACGGGCTCGACGTCTTTGCCGACGATACGGGACTGGAAGTCGACGCGCTCGACGGACGTCCCGGCGTACACACGGCACGCTATGCCTTTCCGGACAGAAACGACAGCGACGCCAACGTGGACAAACTCCTGCAAGAGTTGCACGGCAAGTCGAATCGCTCGGCGCACTTCCGCACGGTGATTGCCTTGATCTACCGTGGCGAAGAATTCCTCTTCGAAGGACGTGTGGACGGACAGATCAGTGAAGAACGCCGCGGCACCGAAGGCTTTGGATACGATCCTGTTTTCTCACCCGAAGACACGGGAAAGACTTTTGCCGAACTGGGCATCGAGGTGAAGAACCATCTTTCGCATCGTGCACGCGCCGTGCAGAAACTTTGCACCTTCCTCGACAATCTCGCTTCGCTTTGACCCTTGATGTTATGAAACAGTTCCTCGCACTTTTCTTTTGGCTGTGCTGTCTTTTCGGACAGGGCACCCTGCACGCTGCGAACGGCACCACCGACCGGTGGACGCCCCATTTGGCTTACCACGACGGGACGGAATGTGTGGTTTCGGGGCAGTATGTCTACGCCTTGATGGGCGAGAATCTGCTCATCTACGACACCGCGCACGATGCCGTGGCTTTTGTGGACAGAGTGAGCGCAGGACTGTCGGACAAGCGCATCAAACACATCGGCTACTCCGCCACACGCGGGTGGTTGGTGATCCTTTACACGAACGGCAACATCGATCTCTACCGACCGACGGACGGACGGCTCGTGAATCTCCCGGCGATCAAACAGGCCATGGCGGAGAATTTGACGGTAGACCGCCTGCGGGTGCAGGGCGACGATGCTTTTTTCACCACCAACAAGGGGTTTGTCTGGATCGACCTCGCCCGCCGCGAACTCAAAGGGCATTTCTTGATGGCGAACTGCAATGATGTGCTCCGTGTCAAAGACCGGCTGCTCGTGGCCACCGAACAAGGCGTGAAATCCATCGGCATCCTCCAGAATTTCTCCGACCCTGCGCTGTGGAGTACCATCTTCTCCACGCCTGTGAAGCACTTGGCCGCATCGGCCAACGCGGTTTATCTCAATGTGGCCGGCGGATCAACGGCAGTGGTCGGCACTTGGCGCATCGCTGCGGGATTGGTGGAAAAAGCCGGCGCGAATGATTTTGCGCGCGTCGATTTGTTGGCACTCAAACAACTACAAACGGGCGTAAGCGGCGCGGTGTATGGTTTCAACGACTTGACTTTGCTCCAATTTGACGACAATGCTTCATCGGCCACCGCGACAACGCTGGGAAGCGGTCTCAACTGGTTGCAGCCCGACGGCAAAGACAACTTTTGGATTGGGCGCGACGGCCAAGGTTTTGTGCGCGTTCCGCTCAATGGTACCACCTTCGACCTGACGGCCTCCACCGCCGGTTTCGGGTATTACGGGCCGCGCTATGACTTGGGCTACTTTATGCAACAAGTCGGCAACCGCTTGCTCGTTGCCTGCGGACGTCTCGATCCTTACGACCGCGTCGATACCCCACAAATGGCCATGATCTATGAGCGCGACAATTGGACGCTCTTCGAAACACCGACTGAGAAAGAAGGATTTACGCGTGCGCCGTTTGAGAACGCCACTTGCATCGCCCAATCTCCCACGGATGCCAACCGTTTTGCGGTCTCTACCGGTCGCACGGGCATCTACCTTTACCACAAAGGCACACCCGAAAAACAATATACGCGCGGTAATTCGCCCTTGGTCTCGGCGGTGAAAAACAACAGTGCCGCCTCCTATTCATACGTTCGCACGGATGGAGTCATCTATGACAAGGCCGGCAACCTCTTTATGCTGAACAACAGTGCCGACACCGCCATCTGGGCGCTTCGCCCCGATGGTACGTGGAAAGGCCTTTACGTCAAAGAACTGGACAATGCTCCCACGCTCGAGAAAACGATGATCGATGCCGACGGGCGCTTGTGGGTGACCTCTCGCCGCACCGTGTCGAATCACAACGGCGGCTTCCTCTGTTTGGACTACAACGGGACGCTCGACAACACCGAAGACGATGTGTCGCGCTATCGCACCACCTTCCTCAACCAAGACGGCTCGCCTTGCTCATTCTCGCAGGGGCTGTGTTTCGCACAAGACCGTGACGGCGCTATTTGGCTCGGCACGAATGAAGGAATCTTCAAAATTGAGGATCCGAAAACGTGGTTCGACAACGATTTCCACGTCACCCAAGTGAAGGTGCCGCGCAACGACGGCACAGACTATGCCGACTATCTGCTCGCCGGTGTCCCCGTGACGGCGATTGCCGTCGACGGTGCCAACCGCAAGTGGGTGGGTACGCAGGGCGATGGCGTCTATCTCCTCTCGCCCGACGGAGTGAAAACGATCCACCATTTCAAAACGAACAATTCTCCCCTCTTTTCCGACAATATTTGGAGCATTGCCTGCCACCCTTCTAACGGCAATGTGATGATCTCGACCGATGCCGGCATGATTGCTTATCGCAGTGACGCCGCCGAACCGCAAGAACAGCTTGCGAGAACCAACGTGCGCGTCTATCCCAACCCATTTCGCCCCACCCTTCAGCGCGAAGTGTCTCTCGATGGGCTGACGGCCGATGCCGATGTGCGCGTCACCACCACTTCGGGGGCTCTCGTCTATGCCGGACGCAGTCAAGGCGGACTCTTTAGATGGGACGGACGCGACAGCCGCGGCAGAATGGTGGCTTCGGGTGTATATTATTTCCATATTTCCAACGCCGACGGCTCACGCGGTATTACCGCAAAAGTGGCGGTAGTCCGCTGATTTATCGTCCAAGATCTCAATACTTTTCGGCTGGAACGGAGAAATTGTGGCTTTTTTGCCCCGAGAGCGCAAAAAAAGCACGTTTTATTTGCGCACCCTCACAACTTACAATATATTTGCACTCACAAGGAAACTAACATCCGAACAATAATTCAAAAATAGCATATTATGAATAAGACAGAACTCGTTAATGCAGTGGCCAAACAAGCCAACTTGACGCAAGATCAAGCCAAGGCTGCTGTGAACGCTACCCTCGACTCTATCGCAGACGCTATCAAGTCTGAAGACAAGGTGACCCTCCTCGGTTTCGGTACCTTCTCTGTTAGCGAACGCGCAGAGCGCAAGGGTATCAACCCCGCCACGAAGCAAGAAATCACGATCCCCGCTAAGAAAGTCGTGAAGTTCAAGCCCGGTGCACAGCTCGAAGTGAAATAATCAACGAGTCAAACGCATAAAGCGTCCCGCTTTTCCAAGGAAAGGCGGGACGCTTATTTTTTGGCTTTCGCAACAACGGAAGTGGGTGGCGTGAATTCAAGAAGAAAGGGAGCATCGACCGAACAAAACGGGCTGTGCTCGTCGTACCTCACCCACCCCACACGAGAAGGTGCAGCGCAATCGGCGATACTGTCCCCAAGCCGGAGGGGAGGGACGAAGGAGAATCTTACACACTTTTTCGGACATTACCCGAGAAGGTGCAGCGCAATCGGCTGCACACGGCAGAACGACATCGGCTCCCTGGAGTAAAACGCGCGCGGGCGGTAAAAAAAGTGGTGCACTTTACAGTGCACCACTTTTTCCTATTGCGTGTGCTGCCTTATTTTGTTCGGCAGACGAGATGTCTGCTTCAGCAGACAACGGACTTTCCCATTGCGGACAACGGAAAAGTGTCACAGTCCGACAGATTGGCTTCAGCGTACCACTTTTTGTCGGAAGCCGTCGGAGGTTTCAAGAAGGAAGACTCCCTGCAGGAGCGCAAAGTCGAGCTGCACTTCCGAGCCGGTTGCCACAAAACTGCGCAAGGTTTTGCCCGCTGCCGAGTACAAGCGAACGAGGGCACCCGGTTGCACTCCGCGCAACACCAAGGTCGAACCCACCCATTGCAAGTGATGACGCGAAGCAGCGTCAGTCGGCGTAAGCGCCGTCGGACCTTTCACCGTCACACGGCATTCGGCCTTCACGCCACTGCCGTCGAGCGCCAAAGCGGTGATGGTGACGTCGCCCTTTTGCAAGGCTCTGAAACTGCCACCGCCCAGCATGTCGACAATACCCGGCTCGCTCAACTGCCAAGTCAACTGCTGACCGGCTGTGGCCGGCAAGACACTTGCCTTTAGGTTGAAGATTTCGTCCACACGCACCGTGAGTTTCGTCGAATCCAGTACGACCTGCGCGGCCTTCGGCACGACGGGTACAACAGGAGGTTGGGGCGTGGGCGGCACGATGGGCTGTACCGGCGTATCGGGCGAGGTGTTCTCGTCACTCTTCACCATCATCAACTGCGCACGGGGCGAATCGTTCGTCCAGATCTCACGACGGCCGTTGCCCTGCTCAATTTCCACATGCACCTCGTAGCGGCATCCCGGCTTCAGGCGCGAGACGTCGATTTTGGCCGCCGTCTTTTGTTCCGGATTGTGCACGAAGGGCCGCAAACTCACGTTGCTTGCCACACCGGCATCGACCGATTCGCCCGTTTCGGGGCAGTACAAGCGGTAGAACACGCGTCCCCAGTAGGATTTGCGCTGGTCACCGCGCACCTCGGTGTGGATGCGCATGGAGAGATCGCGGTCTTTGTCGACATCAAAGATTTGTTCGTTCACGACTTTGCCGCCGACCATGAAATCGACATTGCGCACGAAGATTCTCAAATCAGGATAAGGCAACACTTCGATTTCGAAATCTCGATCGGCACCGAGCGGAATGAGTTGCTTCTCCTTCGTGTTGGTCGTTTCCAATACCAATTTCAGTTTGTAGCGGCCGGCCGCCATCTCGTGATTACCCGCTTTGTCTCCATAGTTGGTGGGGAAATCCACCGCCACCTGCGTATCGGCCAAACGGCGGAAGGAGACAATGCTGCTCGGTCTGAAGGGCGCCACGTATTCTGCACCACCGTTCACCGGCGTGAACACCATTTTCAAGTTGCCGTGCACCTCGTCGACATTCGGATTGCGCACGGTGAAAGTCAACAGCGCCGGATCGCCCGAACCGGCATAGGCCGGGAAGAGCAATTCGGGGTCGCGACACACACTCAGCGCGCCGCCGGTGATTTCGTCCTCCACCGTCAGTTTACCACCTGCCACCGACAATTTCATGCGGTTGGCATATCTGATCGGATACCACGGCTTGTAGGTGTGGGGGTTGCGCGCCACGAGTTCGCGGCACACAGGTACTAAAAGATAGTTGCCCTCGGGCACTCCGGAAAGGTCGATATCGTCCATTTCCAAGTTCCACGTGTTGAAAATACTGCTCCACAACGTGCTGTCGTTGCGGAACGGGATCAGTTTCACGGTGCGTCCTTCGGCATCATTCACCGCAAAACCCACCTGACCGCAGAAACGGCCGAACTCGCCGTTGATGGAATTGTAAGACCCCGCCGTGATCTTGGCGGCGAAACGCGTGGTGGGCTTTCCCTCACGCGGCTCAAATTCGAACGCCGTGTTCTTGCGTGCGCCGAGCACGCGCAACGGCGTGGGGAAATCAGGGTACTTCCCGTTCTTCGGGTGCGCCATCAGCGCCACTTGGTTCTCCCAAAACTGCCCGTTTCCCATGAACGGGCCGGGGAGCGGCGTGGTGATGGTGTTGATGTCATAATATCCGTCACCCTGTCCGTCCCAACCGAAGTTGGCATGCACGAATCCGCGGCGATCATAGCCGTCATAGACGAACGCGTGCACACCGCCGCACATCATCACGGGGTAGCCGTCGGAGATTTCTTGCAGAATGGCTTCGCGAAACTCGTCGGCTTTCATGCGGTCTCGGTGCAAAAGACGCGTGGTGTAGCCGAAATCGTTTTGCAACGCGTCGAGCGTGTATTCGATGTTCGACGGACTCGCCTGCGTGCCGAAGGTGATGCGAATCGCCCTGCCCACATCCAGCAACAAACGGCCTACCGCCGCCGCGGCCCGCGTGGAGTTCATCTGCTCGCGCGTGCCTTTCATCAAGTCCCAGAGATAGGTGGGCGAAGTGTCGGCTTCGTCGCCTTCCGAACGCACATAGAGCGACGGGCGTTGGAGCGGCCACTTGTAGAAATAGATGAACTGCGCCGCGGCTGTGGCCACACATCCGGTGTAGGTGGGTTTCCCGCCCACGCGAGGTGTCTTGCTGTTGTAGGGATAGCTCTGCCCCCACTGTGCATCGATGAGCGGTTCGACATAGCGCCGCAGGTGCTTCGGCGCAGTCGCCGCCGGTTGCTGTCCGGCGCGCACCTGTCGTACCGTCTCGGTGTACTGTTGCAACAAAGCGTGTACCTGCGGCGGGAGCGATTCGGCCTTGCCGGTCGTCAGGCGGCCGTAGCCTACCACTTCGTTCATGCGGCTTTCGCCGGAAACGATGACAAAGCGCTGTTCGTCCTTACCGACGAAAAGATGATAGGCCGGTGCTTCGTCGGCCACCGCACCGCGCACGGCAGGCGCCCCGAGGGGAATGGGGTGGCTCAGATAGTTGCGCGCAATAGCGGCCGCTTGCCGGCGATCGACCGGATCGGCCTGCGCCGTTGTCGCCACAAAACTGAGGGCGGCCACGGCGAGCGCAAAAGAAAGGGGTTGTTTGAACATAAGTCGGAGAGATTGATGCTTCAAGTCAGAGAAGAGGCGGACGTCAGTCCACCACATTGAATCGACGGTTGCCCACCACGACCAACCACATGGGCGATGTGCCGACACGGAGGCGCAGGAGCTCACCGCGCGTGCGGGCTATGGCTTTTTGGCGACCGGAGAGATCGTAGACCACCACACGTTGTCCGGCGGGGGCGCCGGCGATCACGAGGAAAGCCCCGTCACGGCGCACGCTCATGGCCTTATTCGGGCGCTCGATGGCCGTGGGGCCGAGTACGCGCACCACACAGCGCGCCACTACGGCGTGGGCATCATCGGCACGCACCGTGATGATCGTCTCGCCCGGACGCAGGGCGCGGAACTGCCCCGCGGCCTCCATGCTCACCACACTCTTGTCGGCCACTTCCCACACCAAACGGCTCTTGGCCTCGAGGGGGAGTATTTGCGGGCGCAGCGTGAAGACGCTGTCGATCTGCGGTTTCAGCGAATCGGGCAGCACAATTTGTTGCACATCGGGCACGGGAGCGGGATCCACTTCGAAAGGCTGCAGTTGCTCGCCCACCGCGCAACGCTCGGCATTGACGATTTCGCGCGTGTCGGGGTCGATGAGCAGCGCCACCACGTGCAGGTTGCGGTTTTGCTTCACATAACGATAGGGCTTGGTCTGCCCCAAATTGCCGAAACGGTGGCTGTGTTCGTAGAGGGTGTCGAGCTGCATCTGCTCGGGCAGGCTGCCCGCGATGCCATAGCGCACCCCGGCGGCCGAAACCACCACATCGTTGTAGGCCAAACCGCGCATATCGCTACCGCCGGTGTAGAAGACTTGCATCTCGGGCACGCTGTTTTTCCACCTCGGATCGCCCGCTGCGTTGTTAAATTGCACAAAGTATGGATGCTTGAGGCTGTCGGCCGTCAACACATAGGCCAAACGGTATTTGTTCTTCGCCACCGGGCAGCGATAGACGGTGGCACTGCGCACGTCCACGCTTTTGCGGTCGGCCGACCACGCCGCTTGCACCTTGAGTTGCACAGCGGTTTGCGCACCGGAGGCTTTTTCCACATCGGCAAGCAGGCCAAAGGGCTGTTCCTCCGTGCCACTGTTGCCGAAATAGGGAGAAACATTGTGGCTACCGTTGAGCACGATTTTGGGGCGGCCGGGGAAGAGGCGAAACACCTCGTAATAATCGCCCGTGCCCAAAGCGTCGCCATCGTGTGCCGCCAGTCCGATGTAACGATCGGCCGCCACGCGGTTCAAATGCTCCAGCGAGGCGATGCCCGGCGGGCAATTCGGACACCACATGCCCGTGAGGTCCTCGACCACGGCCTTGCGCCACACCGGACGCGTGAGGGTGTAGCGTTTGCTGCTGCTCATCGGGAAGGAGTTGCGGTTGGGTTCACCGTCGACTCTCACAATTGTCACCATGAACTCATCGACCCCGGGGCGGGCTGCGGGCGGAACATCTACCGTCAACGTGGCGGCGTCGTTGTAGGTCAACGGCTTTTCGAGTTCTAAGACGTGCTCTTCGCCGGTGACGCCACCGATAGTCAGCGTGTAGCTCACGCGCTTTACTTCCCTTCTCTTCTCCCAGTTGTTGAGCAACACACGGGCTTGCCCTTGCTGCCCGGGAGCAACATAGACCTTGTTGGCCACCGCGCAACTCACATTCTGTGCAGAGAGTTGAAAAACAATGGAATAGAACAACATCACCGCCGCGAAGAGCCGCCACGACGGAGAGGAGGTGCGAAAGACGTTTTGCATTTTTGTTTTATAGCGAAGGTATTAAATAGACTGATGATGCAAAGTTACGATATTATGCTACACGAAATGAGAATATAAGGAGTTTTATACCGCTCGCGCCTTATCTCTCGTCGAACTCCGTTTGCGCGAATCAAAAGTGGACAACTTTTGCGAAAAAGCAGTGCACTTTTTCTCGAAAATGGAGCACTTTCGAAGAGAAGTCCACCCTTTTCCATTCCCTCCCCGCGTCTACGACGTAAGCACCGAGCTGAAAGAATGAAGTTTGCACGCCAACGAGTGAGGATAAAATAGGATGGCAGAAATAAAGCGGGATAAACAAGGAGGTCTTAAAAATGTTGAGAATTATTCTGTGCTCTCAATTCTAATCAGTACCTTTGTAAATTGGAGATTGCTACCAACAGACAAACATCCGTATTGCTTGAACCGAGTCACAAGCAACTGGAACCGGTTAGGGAAATGGAATGAATGAGCGTAAGCCCCCTGCTATACCGTTTCCGAAGTTTCCTTTCTCTACACATGTAACATAACTGCAGTGAACAAGCAACAACTAGCCAATAGGATATGGGCATCGGCCAATAAGATGCGCTCAAAAATAGAAGCCAATGAATATAAAGACTATATTCTTGGTTTTATTTTTTATAAATTCCTTTCAGAACAAGAGATTAAGTTCTTTCTCAGTAAGAAACTTCTCAGAGAAAGGTTTCGAGAAGTGCTAACCGAGGAACAGCCGAAATTCGTGCAACTCGCACAGCGCAATCTTGGCTACTTCATCCCTTACGAATATCTATACTCTACGTGGTTAGAAGCGGGGCACGACTTTTCTGTAGCCAACGTCCGCGACGCTCTCTCTGCATTCAATCGACTGCTTATCCCTATCCCTGAACAGGCAGACCACCAAACGAAAGCGGATATTGAGAAAAAGCGCAAAGTCTTTGCAGACATTTTCGAGACACTCCATGGAGGATTGAAGAACTTAGGAGGTTCAGAGGGAGAACAAACGACCGCTGTACGCAATCTTCTCGCACTGATCAGAGATATTCCCATGGACGCTAAGCAAGACTATGACGTGCTGGGCTTCATCTACGAATATCTCATCAGTCAGTTTGCAGCAAATGCGGGTAAAAAGGCCGGGGAATTCTATACACCACACGAAGTGTCGGTGCTCATGTCTGAAATTATAGCCTATCATCTCAGAGGGAGGAACAAAATAGACATCTACGATCCCACAAGTGGTTCGGGTTCGCTCTTGATCAACATCGGGCGTTCGATAGCCAAACACTTAGAAGGAGAAAGCACCATCAAGTTTTATGCGCAGGAACTGAAAAAGAACACCTTCAACCTCACGCGTATGAATCTTGTGATGCGTGGCATCACCCCCGACAACATCGTGGTGCGCAACGGCGACACCTTGAAGAGCGACTGGCCCTACTTTGAGGAAGGCGATCCCGAAGGCACTTACGAGCATCTCCTCGTAGACGCCGTGGTGAGCAATCCGCCCTACTCTCAGAGCTGGGAACCGCCTCGTCAAGGCAAGACGGGCATTCAAATCAAGATAGACCCACGCTTTGAATATGGCATCGCCCCCAAGAGTAAGGCAGACTATGCTTTCTTGCTTCACGATCTCTATCACCTCAAGAACGATGGGGTCATGGCCATTGTCTTGCCCCATGGTGTGCTTTTCCGTGGAGCATCGGGCGACGGTTCGGAAGGCTCCATCCGCGAACAGCTCATTGAAAACAACCATATAGACACCATCATCGGACTGCCTGCCGACATTTTCTTTGGCACCGGTATCCCTACGATTATCATCATTCTGCGCAAAGACCGCCAAGAGAATAATGTTCTTTTCATCGATGCCTCACGCGGATTCACCAAGGAGGGCAAAAAGAACAAACTGCGTGCCTCAGACATTCGCCGCATCGTAGACACCCATATCCGACGTTGCGACGTCGACGGCTTCGCGCGCGTGGTGGCAAAGGAGGAAATCAGACAAAATGGCTACAACCTCAATATCCCGCGCTACATCAATGCTGCAGAAGCTCCTGAATCGTGGGACATGCACTCCATCTTGTTTGGCGGTGTGCCTCGCGCAGAACTCCTGCGCTTTGCTCCCTACTTTGAAGCACTGCCGGGACTAGAAACCACCCTCTTTGCGCAGACCGACACTCCCCACACACAGCTGCAGGTCGAAGACTTGGAAGCTACCATCAGCACACATCCTGCGGTGCTCGCTTTTAGACAAAACTACCAAGCAGCCTTTGCTGAATTCCACAGTTTCCTCAAGCACGAACTTATCGAGCAGATGGAGACCATCAGCATCGCCAAAGAAGAAGAAAGCATCACGGCGCACATTTTTGAAAGTCTTGCCCAGGTGCCTTTGGTAGACCGCTACGAAGCTTATCAGCTCTTTGCCGACCAGTGGACGAGCATTGCGCAAGGACTCGAAGTCATCCAGAGCCAAGGCTTTGGGGCCACTCGTGTGGTCGACCCTAAGATGGAGCTGAAGAAGAACAACGCAGGAGAGGAATATGAAGTGCAAAATGGCTGGGAGGGGCGCGTGCTTTCCTTCGACCTCGTGCAAGCCAAACACCTTACCGCAGAGCTGCAGACCATCGAGGCGCAGGAGCAAAGACTCGCAGAAGCCACCCATGAATTAGAAACCACCTTCGATGCGCTGGACGAAGAGGAGCGCAACGAAGTGTCCTCCGAAGAGGGGGCTTTGCAACTCAAGGAAGTAGAGCGTCGTTTGGGCGAGCTCCTCACCGAAGTGGAAACAGATGAAGTGCAGGCACTTGAAGATTATTTGCTCTGGTCGGGCAAAAAGGAGAAAGTAGCATATATAGCAGCTCACCCTGAGGTGGACTGGCAGGCTATGGACACGGCTAAGGACGGCACTTATACTGTCAAGGCGGTGAAGGCGCGCATTGACACTTTGCGCAGGGCTTACCCCTTTGAGGAGGAGACCACCGAGGCACAACTCATCCGCATCACCCATCTTTCGGCAGAAATCAAACAGTTGGCAGCTGACATCAAGAGCAATAAGGCACAACTCATAGAGCGCACCAAGGAGGTCATCGAGCAGCAACTTTCAGACGAAGATATCCTAGCCTTGCTCTCTGCGCAATGGATAGATTCGCTCTACTACAAACTTGGGGAACTCCCACAGCGTGTGATCAGTGACTTGGTGCAACAGCTCAAAGACTTGGTGGCAAAATACGATACCACCCTTATGGACGTGGAGCGCGACATCCGGGAAGCCTCGGCTTCGCTTGCCACGATGATCGACGAACTCACAGGTTCGGCTCACGACCTCGACGCTCTCGCTGAATTTAAGAAACTCTTGCTCAACGCTTAACCCTCCGAATGACAATGGAAAAAAAGAAACCAGAAATCAGATTCAATGGATTTGAGGGAGAGTGGGAGACGGATAATGCAGTCTATATTTTCGAGACGTATTATGACAAAAATCATCCTAACCTTCCGGTGCTATCCGCATCGCAAGAGCTTGGTATGGTCATACGCGATAATGTTGGCTTTCAAGTGCAACACAACAAAGAAAATGAAGTAGGATATAAGCGAGTTCTACCTGGTCAGTTTGTGATTCACTTACGTTCATTCCAAGGTGGATTCGCACACTCTATGGTGGAAGGTATCACCTCACCAGCCTATACCGTAATGCAGTTCAAGAAATCGTCAAAGCAAGATGACATCTATTGGAAATACGTACTAACCTCTAAAACGTTTATCAAGCGATTAGAGACAGTCACCTATGGTATACGAGATGGGCGTAGTATTAGTTTTGAAGATTTCTCAGAACTAAACTTTACATTCCCCTCCATCTCCGAGCAAGAGAAGATAGGTTTATTCCTCACGACCTTAGACAAGCTCATAGCGAAGCTCGAAGCAAAACTCGATAAGCTCCGCAAGCTCAAGCAAGCACTCCTCGAAAAGATGTTTGTAAATGTCAACAGAGGGGGGTATGAGACACCAGAAATAAGATTCAAAGGCTATACCGATAAGTGGGAAGTCAAGGAGCTGAGAAACTACTTTATAGTTGCTACTGAGAGAAACCAATCAGAAGAATACAATAAATATGATATTTACTCAGTCTCTCGTGAATTTGGTGTAATCAACCAAATAGAATATCAAGGAAAATCCTTCGCAGGTGCTTCTCTTGCCAACTACGGTGTCGTGCAAACAGGTGATTTGGTTTACACGAAGTCGCCTCTAAAGTCCCAACCGTATGGGATTATCAAAACGAATGAAGGAGAAGCAGGAATTGTTTCTGCACTTTACGGAGTATATCATCCCAAAGAGTGTGTACATTCCCCATTCACTCAGGTTTATTTTGACTTAAATAGTAGGCTGAACAATTATCTCAGACCCTTAGTAAACAAAGGGGCAAAGAATACTCTGCTAATCAGTGATGAAGATTCTCTTAATGGTAGAGTTGCTTTCCCAAGCAAAGATGAACAAAAGGTGATTGCCCATCTTTTCAAAGAACATAGTCTTTGTGAGAGAAAGACGGAATTAAAGCTCACGAAGCTCCGCAATATAAAGCAGAGTTTGTTGCAGAAGATGTTTGCATAGTAAATCAAAGAAAGGACGCAAGATGAATACATTTGAGAGCGAAGCCAAGTTTGAAGAAGCCGTTATCAGAGAACTTCAGCGCAATGGATGGTCGGAACAAGTGATCAAGTATCCCACGGAGGAGGACTTGATGCAGAACTGGGCAAACATTCTCTTTCACAACAATAGCGGTAAGGACAGACTCAACGATCAGCCACTGACCGCAGGAGAGATGCGCCAAATCATAGAGCAGATAGAAGACTTTAAGTCGCCCGTAGCACTCAATGGATTCATCAATGGACGCACCATTAGCATCACACGAGACAATCCGAATGACCCCGAACACCTAGGGAAAGAGGTGAGTCTCTCTATTTACAACCGCCTAGAAATAGCAGGCGGAAAGAGCCACTACCAAATCGCACAACAGCCGAAGTTTGAGCGAGGGAAACGCATCCTTCCCGACCGACGCGGCGACTTGCAGCTCCTCATCAACGGAATGCCTCTCATCCATATAGAGCTGAAGAGTAGCAAGGTGCCGGCGATACAGGCTGCCAACCAAATAGAGAAATATAGCCATGAGGGCATCTTCACGAGGATGTTCTCCTTGGTGCAAATCTTCGTGGCGATGAATCCCGAAGAGATGCTCTACTTTGCCAATCCCGGCATGTCGGGACGTTTCAATAGAGATTACTATTTCCATTGGGCTGACTTCAACAACGAGCCCATGAATGACTGGAAAGAGATTTGCTCCGCCTTCCTCTCTATCCCTAAGGCGCATCAGCTCATTGGCTTCTACACCATTGCCGACAAGAGCGATGGGGTGCTGAAAGTGATGCGTAGCTATCAGTATTATGCTGCCAATGCCATCAGCACGCGTGTGGCTCAAAACGACTGGAATGCTCGAGAACAAAAAGGGGGCTACATCTGGCACACTACGGGATCGGGCAAGACGATGACGAGCTTCAAGGCTGCTCAACTCATTGCGGCATCGGGCGATGCGGACAAGGTGGTGTTTCTGGTAGACCGCATTGAACTCGGTAGTCAGAGTTTGCAAAACTATCGCAGCTTTGCCGGCGACAGTGAAGAGGTGCAAGACACCGACGACACGGGCATCTTGGTGAAGAAACTCCAAGATGAGGGCGCAGGGAGCACGCTCATTGTGACCTCTATTCAGAAGATGAGCCGTGTGAATGCCAAAGACCTAGCGGAGCGAGCCAAAGAACTCGAACAGATACAGCGCAAGCACATGGTGTTCATTGTAGACGAATGCCACCGCAGCACCTTTGGCGATATGCTCATCACCATCAAAGCGACCTTCCCCCGTGCACTCTTCTTTGGCTTTACAGGGACACCTATCAAGGATGAGAACCAGAAAAACATGAACACTACACAGACCGTCTTTGGCGAATCGTTGCACCAATATCTATTGGCAGATGGCATCAAAGATGGGAATGTGTTGGGCTTCGAACCGAAGGCGATAGAGACCTACAAGGCGAAAGACCTGCGCCGCGCCGTAGCACTGGAACAAGCCAAAGCGCATAGCGAACAAGAAGCGCTATCGGACGAAGACAAGAAAGAGATCTATCTCAAATACACGCTGGGCAACACGGTGCCTATGGCCGGCTATGTGAGGGAAGATGGAAAGTACGTGAAAGGCATAGAGGACTTTCTGCCCGAAAGCCAATATAGCAACAAGAAGCATCATCTTGCTGTGGTGAACGACATCAAGGAGAATTGGAACATGCTGAGCCAGTGCGGTAAGTTTCACGCCATCCTTGCCACACGGAGTATTCCAGAGGCTATAGCCTACTATCGTTTGTTCCGAGAAGAATGTCCGGAACTCAAAGTTACGGCGCTCTTCGACCCTAGCATCGACAATGTGGAGGGAATGACCATCAAAGAAGATGGTTTGGTGGAGATACTTGAAGGGTATAAAGCACTCTTCGGAGTGAGCTACACGCTGCCCACATATGCACAATATAAGGTAGACGTATCGCTCCGACTTGCCCACAAAGAGCCCTATCGCAACATCAAACCCGAGGCACAGCTGGATCTCCTGATTGTGGTCAACCAGATGCTCACGGGCTTCGACTCGAAGTGGATCAACACGCTCTATATGGATAAAATGATGGAATATGAAAACATCATCCAAGCCTTCAGCCGCACCAATCGTCTCTTCGGTCCCGACAAACCCTTTGGTATCATCCGTTACTATCGTCGTCCCCACACCATGCGACGTAACATAGACCGCGCAGTAGAGGTGTACTCTGATGGTAAACCTGTGAAACTCTTTGCTGATCCCCTCGTGCATAACCTCAGGTGCATCAACCAACTCTTCACCGAGATTCAATATCTTTTTAAGCAAGCAAGTATCACGGACTTTGCCAAGTTGCCCGACAACGAAGCAGAGCGAGCTCGCTTTGCCCAACTCTTTAGCCAACTGAATAAATATCTCGAAGCTGCACGCATACAGTCCTTCCGCTGGAGCATACTCAGTTATAAACTCAAAGACGAAGACGGGAAGACGACGCAGATCGTGGTGCGACTCGATGAACTGACCTACCTCACGCTCGTAAAGCGCTACAAAGAATTGCTAAATGGTGGCGGAAGTGGCGGCTCATCATCGTCTAGTGCGCCCTATGATATAGACCCCTATATTACGGAAATTGATACTGCGATGATTGACGCCAACTATCTCAACAGTCGCTTTGAGAAGTATCTCCGCACTTTGCATAACGGAACTGCCACTGCTGAGGAACGTGCGTCTGTGTTTGAAGAACTGCACCGCTCTTTTGCCTCCCTATCACAAGATGAGCAACGCTTTGCCGAAATCTTCTTGCACGAGGTGGAACAAGGAAGAGTGAGTTTGGAACAAGGAAAGACTTTCAAAGATTACATCGTAGACTATCAAAGCAAAGCGCAGAATGACAGCATTCACGAGGTGGCACAACACTTTGGGCTTGATGAAAGTTTACTTCGTGAGATGGTCAATCTGCACCTTACACAAGGGAACATCAATGAGTACAATCGTTTTGACAAATTGATAGATTCTGTTGATTTAGAAAAGGCCAAAAGCTTTTTCGAGCAAGAAACAGGAATTGAGATGAGTACCTTCGATGTCAATCTTGAACTAGATGAATATCTTCGCAACTTCCTTGTGGAGAGGTAGAAGCTCTTTCCCCAATATTTTCGTTTTGTCGAGCAATCATATTGGCTGACTGCCCATCTGCTGTATGAGACAACGAAAAGCAGTATTCGTCTTATCGAGTATTGTGATAAGAACGAAGTTAAAGCAAAAGGCTGAAGTCCAACGACGGACTTCAGCCTTATTATGTATGGTGAAAATGCTTTTACGGGACGACAATTAAATGGTGAGTCGGAGGGAGCGTGGCATTTAGGTAGCGCGGTCGCTCCAGCTTCGGGATTCTTTCAGCAAAGGGAATTCAATTTACAGCGAATGGAAAGAAATTTGCAGTGCGAACCTGTAGAATATAAGGAAGCTTCCGCTTATTCCATGTCGTGGATGACCATGCCGGTGCGGAGCTTGGGCTCAAACCAGGTGGCCTTGGGGGGCATGATGTTGCCGGTGTCGGCAATGCGCATCACTTGTTCCATCGTCACGGGATAGAGCGCCAAGGCGGCCTGCATCTCGCCGCTGTCGACACGGCGGCGCAGTTCGTCGAGTCCGCGCAAACCGCCGACGAAATCGACGCGCTTGGAGGAGCGGAGGTCGGTGATGCCCAACTGTTTGTCGAGGATCAGCCGAGAAGAGATGTCGACATCGAGCACACCGATGGGATCTTCGGGATCGAAGGTGCCGGGGCGGGCATCGAGCGAATACCAACGGCCGCCGAGATAGAGCGAGAACTGGTGGGCGTGTTCGGGACGGAAGTTTTCGGTGCCGCGGTCGCGGACTTCAAAATCGTCCTCGAGGCGGCGGAGGAACTCCTCGGGCGAAAGGCCGTTGAGGTCGCTCATCACGCGATTGTAGTCGAGAATGGTGAGTTGGTCGGCGGGGAAGCAGACGGCCAAGTAGTAGTTGTACTCCTCGTGACCGGTGTGATTGGGATTGGCCTCGGCACGGGCGGTGCAAACACGCGCGGCGGCGGCAGAACGGTGGTGGCCGTCGGCGATGTAGAGGGCTTCCATCTTGCCGAACTCGTGAGTGATGGTGGCGATGTCGGCTTCTCCGTCGATGAGCCAGAGGGTATGGCGGAAACCGTCGACATCGGCCACAAAATCATAGAGCGGCTCGTCCTTGGCGATGCGCTCGATGAGGGCGAGCAACGCGGCATTGTGACGATAGGCCAAGAAGGCGGAACCGATGTGTGCATTGGTGGCGGTGAGATGACGCACGCGGTCGTCTTCCTTGTCGCGGCGGGTGAGTTCGTGCTTCTTGATGCGGCCGGCATTGTAGTCGTCGACGTGGGCGGCGAGGACGATACCGTACTGCGTGTGGCCGTTCATGGTTTGGGCATAGAGGTAATAGCACTCGCGCTCGTCTTGTACGAGCCAACCTTCGGCAATGAAGCGTTCGAGTTGGCGACGCGCTTCGGGGTAGACGCGGGGATCGTGCTCCTCGGTGCCCTCGGGAAAGTTGATTTCGGGGCGGATGATGTGATAGAACGAGCGGGCATTGTCGCCGGCCTCGGCACGGGCTTCGGCAGAGTTGAGCACGTCGTAAGGACGAGACGAAACAAGGTGGGCAAGGCCGGCGGCGGGACGGAGGCCGCGGAAGGGTTTCACTAAGGTCATGGTGATTTAGATATTAAGGGGGTTGTTGTTTTGAAAGAATGGACGAAGCACCGGAGACTTTGCTCAGCGATTGACGCGGAAGGTGGTGTCGCCGGTGGCAAAGAAGCCGACAATCTGACGCGCGGCGGCGAGGCCGGCATTGGCATTGGCTTCGGCGGTTTGGGCACCGAGCTTTTTGGGCGTGGCGTAGTAGCGATTGCCGAGTGCGGCGACGAAGTCTTCGTGGCGGTCGGGACGAATGTCGGTGAGATAGGAGAGATCTGTGCGCTCGGTGAGGAGCTGCAGGAGTTCATCTTCGTGAATGATTTCCTTGCGCGCGGTGTTGATCAGGATGCCGCCGGGGCGCATGAGTTCGACCATTTCGCGATTGACAAACTCACGGGTGCGTGGCGTGGCGGGGGTGTGAAGACTGACGATGTCGCACTGCTGCACGAGGTCGTAGAGGTTGTGTGCGGCGTAGGTGCCGTCTTCCTCGATGCGCTCGACGCGATTGAAAAAATCGTAGGCGCTGACTTCCATCTCAAAACCGCGGGCAATGCGGGCTACACAGCGCGCCACGTTGCCGTAGGCCAAGAGACCGATGCGCTTTCCTCGCAACTCGGTGCCGGCAGTGCCGTCGTAGTTGTGGCGCACATGCCGCACGAGTAGCCCGAAGACGAGTTCGGCCACGGCATTGGCGTTCTGTCCGGGGGTGTTCATCACGACGATGTCGCGCTCGGTGGCGGCATCGAGATCCACATTGTCCACGCCGGCACCGGCTCGCACCACAATGCGCAAACGCGGAGCGGCATCGAGCACTGCGGCGTCGACAAGGTCGCTGCGAATGATGAGGGCGTCAACGTCGGCCACGGCGCTGAGCAAGGTGGCTTTGTCGGGGTATTTCTCGAGCAGGCGGAGGGTGTGACCCGATGATTCAACGATGGCGCGGATGCCTTCGACCGCTGCGGGGGCAAAAGGCTTTTCGGTGGCGATAAGTATGTTCATGGCGGTGCTGTGTAATAGGTGAAAAGAAGTGGGGCGGACGGCTTGCGGCGCATCCGCCCTTGATATTCAGGCGCGATGCTGCGCTTCAAAAGCTTGCATGGTCTCAACCAGCGCTTGGACGCCTTCGAGGGGCATGGCATTATAGATAGAGGCGCGGAAACCGCCCACGGAACGGTGGCCTTTGATGCCGTGCATGCCGCGCGCTGTGGCGAAAGCGAGGAATTCGGCTTCGAGGGCTTCGTGACCTTCGGCCATGACGAAGCAGACGTTCATGAAACTGCGGTCGACGGGGTCGGTTACGGTGCCGCGGAAGAGGGGGTTGCGATCGATCTCGCCGTAGAGGAGTTCGGCGCGCTCACGGGCACGACGTTCCATCTCGGCTACGCCGCCTTGGGCTTTGATCCAACGCAGGGTTTGCAGGCAGGTAAAGATGGGCACAACGGGGGGCGTGTTGAACATGCTGCCCTTATTGATGTGCGTGCGGTAGTCGATGATCGTGGGCAGTGGACGGGTGACTTTGCCCAAGACGTCGTTGCGCACAATGACGATGGTGACGCCGGCCATCGAAAGGTTTTTCTGCGCGCCGGCGTAGATGAGGGCGTATTTCTTCGGATCGATGACGCGAGAGAAGATGTCGCTCGACATGTCGGCTACTAGGGGTACGGGCACATCGAAATCTTCGTGCCACTCGGTGCCGTAGATGGTGTTGTTGGTCGTGACGTGGAAGTAGTCCACATCGGCCGGCACGGTGAAACCTTTGGGGAGGTAGGTGTAGTTCGCGTCTTCGGAGGAAGCGACTTCGACAACTTCGCCGAAGAGTTTGGCTTCTTTGAGCGCGTTTTTCGCCCAAGTGCCGGTGTTGAGGTAAGCGGCTTTGCGCTCAAGGAGGTTATAAGGAACGTAGCAGAACTGCGTGGAGGCTCCGCCGCCGAGGAAGATGACGCTGTAGTCTTCGGGAAGTTGCAGCAACTCGGCCACGAGGGCGCGGGCTTCGTCGATGACGGCTTGGAAGTTGGCACTGCGGTGGCTGATCTCCATGAGGGAGAGATCCATTCCGTCGAAATTGAGGCAGGCGTCTGCAGTGGCGCGGATGACTTCTTGGGGAAGAATGGAGGGGCCGGCGCCGAAATTGTACTTTTTCATGATAATATGGAATTAGGGGGTTATGAACAATGAGTGAATGCGTAAGCGGCGACGTTGCTGGGGAGCGGGGTGTGAGTTTGTCTACGAACAGGGAAAAGGGACACCTGTCTGCAGCGAGAAAACATCGGCCAAACGTACGCTGAAAAGCAGAGAAAGGGAGGTCTAAGAACGCCGAAAGGTCTCGAACCGCGCCGAGTGGCGTGATTCAAGACCTTTGGGAGATGTATTACGTTGCAAGGCTCATGTGGATAGGAAACTAATACACGATGAGACAAACTCGGCACGACAACTTAGACGATGCCTTTGCCGTGACAGTTTTTGAACTTCTTTCCGCTACCGCAGGGGCAGGGTTCGTTGCGAGCGGGCAGCTTGTCCTTGACAATGGGCTGCTGCGCTACCTGTTCGCCGGCGAGGGCTTCGGCTTCTGCACCGACGGGAACGTCGATGAGGTCGCCAGCTTCGTCGAACTCTTGCTTGGTTTCGGTGTAGTGGCCTTCCGAACGGGGCTCTTCCTCACCACCGTCGCGTACTTCTTCGCTGGCTGTGCCGGGAATGAAGGCGCGCATGAGCGTGGAAACAGAGCTGTCGTTGATATCGTTGACCATGTCGTCGAAGAGCTTCACGCTTTCGATCTTGAACACCACGAGCGGATCCTTCTGTTCGTAGGACACGTTGCGCACAGAGTGCTTGAGTTCGTCGAGTTGACGGAGGTTTTCCTTCCAGCAATCGTCGATATTGTGGAGAAGGATCGACTTTTCGAATTCGCGAACGACGTTGCGCGATTCACTTTCGTAGGCCTCTTTGAGATCCACACGCACATTGTAAACGAGACGTCCGTCGCTGATGGGCACGAGGATGTGGTCAAACTGCTCAGCCTGCGTTTCGTAGACTTGCTTGATGACGGGGATGGCCACTTCGCGGAGCTTCTCCATCTTGCGGTTGAAGGTCTGGATGGCGGCTTCGAAGGCTTTTTCGTAGAGATCTTCGCGCTTCATGCTTTCGTATTCTGCCTCGGTGAAGGGAACTTGCATGGCAAAGATTTCGATGAAGCGATCGACGCAACCGGGATAGTCGTACTTGTCGATGGTGTCGACAACGCGATCCCAAATCATGTTGGAGATGTCCATGCCGATGCGTTCGCCCATGAGTGCGTGACGGCGCTTTTCGTAGATCACGGTGCGCTGCTTGTTCATCACGTCGTCGTATTCGAGCAGGTGCTTACGCGTACCGAAGTTGTTTTCTTCGACCTTCTTCTGTGCGCGCTCGATGCTCTTGCTGATCATGCCGGACTCGATCATCTCGCCGTCCTTGAAACCGAGCTTGTCCATGACACGCGCGATGCGTTCGGAGGCAAAAAGACGCATGAGTTTGTCTTCGAGCGAAACGTAGAAGACGGAGCTTCCGACGTCACCTTGACGACCTGCACGACCACGAAGCTGGCGATCGACACGACGGCTGTCGTGACGCTCGGTGCCGATGATGGCCAAACCGCCGGCAGCACGCACTTCGTCGGTGAGTTTGATGTCGGTACCACGACCGGCCATGTTGGTGGCAATCGTTACGGCACCGAGCAAACGCTCTTCTTCACGCACTTGTCCGTTTTCGTCTTTGACCTTGACGATGCCGGGGGTGCTCTGACCGGCCAGCGCTACAATGTCGGCTTCCTTTTGGTGGAGTTTCGCATTGAGCACTTGGTGCGGGATGTGACGCAGCTTGAGCAAACGGCTGAGCAATTCGGAGATTTCAACCGAACTGGTACCCACGAGAACGGGGCGTCCGCTGTTGCGCATGCGTTCCACTTCTTCGATCACGGCATTGTACTTCTCGCGCTGCGTTTTGTAGACGCGATCGTTCATGTCGTTACGCTGAATGGGGCGGTTGGTGGGGATTTCCACCACATCGAGCTTGTAGATATTCCAGAACTCGCCGGCCTCGGTGATGGCCGTACCGGTCATACCTGCGAGTTTGTGATACATGCGGAAATAGTTCTGCAGCGTGATGGTCGCGAAGGTCTGCGTGGCGGCTTCAACCTTGACATGCTCTTTCGCTTCGACGGCTTGGTGCAAACCATCGCTCCAACGACGGCCTTCCATGATACGACCCGTCGACTCGTCGACGATCTTCACTTGTCCGTCTTGGATGACGTAATCGTCATTGAGCGTGAACATTGAATAGGCCTTGAGGAGCTGCTGGAGCGTGTGCACGCGATCGGATTTCACAGCATACTCGGCAAGCAGCTCGTCTTTCTTCGCCACGCGCTCTTCGTCGGAGAGGTTCGACGCTTCGAGAGCGGAGAGTTGTCCGGTGATGTCGGGGAGCACGAAGAGCTGATCGTTCTGCACCTGCTCTGCCAACCACGCGGTACCCTTGTCGGTGAGGTCGCACGAACGTTGTTTCTCGTCCACCACGAAATAGAGGGGTTCAACAGCTTCGGGCATGCGGCGGTTGTTGTTCTCCATGTAGATTTCTTCCGTCTTGAGCATGCCGGCCTTGATACCGGGCTCGGAGAGGAACTTGATGAGCGGACCGTTTTTGGGGAGCGCTTTGTGCGAACGGTAAAGCGCGAGGAAGCCTTTTTCGCGATCCTCCTTGTTGTCGCTGGCGATCAAGCGCTTGGCTTCCGTGAGATACTCGGTGGCCAGTTTGCGCTGCACCTGATACAGGCGATCGACAAGCGGCTGATATTCTTCATACATTTGGTCTTCGCCCTTCTCGACGGGACCGGAAATGATGAGCGGGGTACGCGCATCGTCGATCAGCACGGAGTCCACCTCGTCGACGATGGCGTAATAATGCTTGCGCTGCACGAGATCCGAGGGGCTCATGGCCATATTGTCGCGCAGATAGTCGAAACCGAACTCGTTGTTCGTACCGAAGGTGATGTCAGCGTTGTAAGCACGACGACGAGCTTCACTGTTAGGCTGGTGCTTGTCGATGCAGTCTACGCTCAGACCGTGGAATTGATAGAGGGGGCCCATCCATTCCGAGTCACGTTTCGCGAGATAGTCGTTGACCGTCACGACGTGTACACCGCGACCGGAAAGCGCACGGAGGAAAACAGGGCAGGTAGCCACAAGCGTCTTACCTTCACCGGTGGCCATTTCGGCAATCTTACCTTGGGTAAGCACGACACCACCGAAAAGCTGCACGTCGTAGTGCACCATTTCCCATTTCAGGTCGTTACCGCCGGCCACCCAGTGGTTGTGATAGATGGCATGCACGCCGTCTTCGTCGAGTTCTACGAAATCTTTCGTCACGGCGAGTTCGCGGTCATAGTCCGTTGCCGTCACCTTGATCGTTTCGTTCGTTGCAAAACGGCGAGCGGTCTCCTTCACGATGGCAAATGCCTCGGGCAAGGCTTCTTCCAAAGCCACGTCCATGCGCTCGAGTACTTGTTTCTCGAGTTTGTCGATCTGCGTGAAGAGTTGTTCGCGCTCTTCGATGGGCGTTTCTTCGATCTTGGCGCGAATCTCGCTGATTTGCTGCTTGAGATCGTCGGCCGAGCTCTGAATATTATGTTGCAACTCGCGCGTTTTTGCACGAAGTTCGTCGTGGGTCAAAGCCTCAATCGCGGGGGATACGGCTTTGATCTTTTCGACCCACGGCTGAATCAGCTTCATGTCGCGGGTGGCTTTGCTGCCAAAAAGTTTGGAGAGGAGTTTATTGAAATCCATAGGATGTTTTTTACGAGAGAAAGGGGCTTACGCTGTTCGATATCAAGCGGAGAATGCGCCCGTGGAAAAGTGAAAGTGCTCGCTCAAGAGCGAGGAGATGGGAAAAGTCCACTCAAAAGAGCGGAGAGTGCGCACATCCGCTGGGAGCGCGTATGCGAAGCGCTTTCGAAACCGTGGGCGCCAAATATTCGACGCACACCGGCGTACCGATCTGCCGGCGGGCGATCCCACATCCGTAGAAGATGAGCGGAAAATCGGTACGAGCGGCTGTCACGGGAGCCGAGGTCTGTCCGTCAGCGCCGATGCTGCGCCAACCCGGACGCAACACGATGATCACATCGCCGGAGCGTTGGGGAAAATACGCGGCCTGAGCGGCCGATGATGCCTGATTCGAAGCACCGGTCAAGAGTTCGCGACCGGTATAAACGGTTTTCACTCCCGAAAGATCGAGGAGGAAATCAGCGGCCCGGCGTTGGAGTTCTCCGAAGTCGATGCGCTGTTCGCTGATGCGCCGGCGATTGAAAAAGATTTCCGTGCCGAAAGTCGCATCGATATAATTGCCTTTTCCGTAAAGGTTGGCCAGATAGATATTGAGGAGACTCACCGCACGGCGCATGTCGAACACCCCGCCGGGCAATCGCAAACGCTCATCGTCGGTTTGCTCGCGATCGAAAGTGCCGGTACCGGCCAACGTAAAGAGCACGCGCCCTTTACCGGCTTTAGCCTCTGCCGATTGGATGATCGTGGACAAGGCGCGATCGAGCCGCACATAGGTGTCTTGCAGTTCGAGCGCTGAAACGGCGGGATTGCGTCCATTGTAAGTGCCTGCATACAACGCCACGTTCAGCAAATCGGGCGTGCCGTCCGCGCCGAGGGCGGTGTTGTTGAGCACATCGGCCACGGCGGCGGCCATTTCATCGTTCACCATCGCCGACGTTTTGAACGCCCCGAAGCGTCCACTGCCGGCCATGCGATGAGAGAAGGGTTTTACGGTGGTGCCGTTCAGCAACACCGTGGGTTTGTTGCGCTGCAAGGGCTGCCATGTCCCGGCGGCCAATCGGCGGTCGATGCTTTGGCGCGTATTGCGGAGGTTGGCCCAAAGCGGCAACTCGCCATAATAAGAGGAGGTGACCCACTGTCCGTTCCGGTCGTCGATCCACACGGCCTGATCCGCCGCATGGCCGCCGGACAAGATGGCCATGGTGGCCTGTGGAGCAATCGAGACGACATAGGCATGTCCGCCGGTGGCCAATTTTAGCTCGTCGGCCAAGGTAGTCACGAGCAAAGAGGCGGGCGAAAAGCGGTCGGTCGTGCCGCGCCCCTGCACCGTGGCATCTTCTACCGCAACGGTGGGACGCAGGGTTTCACGGTGGAGAAAACGCTCCCCGACAATGCCGTGATTGGCCGGTGTGGCACCTGTCGCCAAAGTGGCGGTGCCCACTGCACGATCACGGGGCACAACGGAATACACCGCTTGCCGATAGTAACACCCATCGCGCAACAACTGTTGGAAACCGTCTTCAACATAGAGCGGAGAAAAGGTTTCGAGATAATCAGACCGGAGCTGATCGATCAAGATATTGACGACCAATCGCGGCATCTCCCCTTCGTTCCCTTGCACACGTTCCCCCTTGGCCTCGGCGGAAGCCAAGATCGTCATCACCGTGATGAGCGAAAGTAGGAAATTGTGCTTGTGCATGCGCATGGGTTATCGAGAAAGAGGGAGAGATGATATAAATAAAGAGGAGGAGCGAAAACGACGAACTGCGTCAGTTAGCCCTGTTCGTGCTCCGACCTTGAGCGGCGGGCGTCCACCGTCGAACGGCGGAAGAT
This sequence comes from Prevotellaceae bacterium, assembly GCA_015257125.1. Lineage (GTDB taxonomy): Bacteria > Bacteroidota > Bacteroidia > Bacteroidales > Bacteroidaceae > Alloprevotella. Next base: position 120,473 of record JABZKU010000003.1, read on the forward strand.
GGCCACACCACGAAGTAGCAAAATTAATGCCAAGGGCACAGTCGCCGGCGAAAACCATTGCAAACCGGCTGCCCAAGCAACGAAATAGCCCACTGCACCGAGCAGCGGAACAAGAACGGCAAAATCTCGGCGCTGTTTGCGCAACGCCCAAAAATAAAACGCAATATAGAAGAGCCACAAGGGGCAAAACAGTGTCAAGAGCCAGTTCGTGCCGACAGCAGGATGCTCCGACCAGCCCACCAACAGCGTGAGCACTACGCCCACCAAACCGGTAAGGACAAAAAAGAGCGTGTCAAACGTGCCGACCCAAATGCGCCAAGCCCGACGCGTCACCACCGTGCGATCCAACGAACGCTGCTCACCGACCGTAAGCAAGACGGCCAAGCACAGCAAGCCCCAAAACACCACCTTCGGGGTGAGGGGCAATGTCACTTCGTGAGTCGACGTTGTGAAGGGGATGAGCGGACTTTCGACCACCACCAGCGAACGCATTTTCCCGTCCGCCCCTTGTATTTTCGCCGACTGCCACATTTTCTGCGCATAAATCGGCAAAAAGTTCATTTTCGGCAAGTCCTCGCGCGCAAATTCGCGATCCACTTCCGGCCCGAGCAACAGATCCTGCCCGAACTCATACCACGGACTTTGTGCCGTGAATTCGTGAATCATTCGTCGCTGCGTCAACTTCTGTCCGTCCCCCTTCAAATTCGGGAAAACCAGGCGTTCGCCGTGCTGCTTCAGCACCTTTTCCACCGCCTCAATCGCTCGCGTGGTACAATTATCATAGAGGAAGTTGTAGCGATAAGTCCATTCCGGCATTTCGAGCGTGAGGCGATCCTGCCCCCCGCTGAGGTTCGGCACGAGATATTCACGCACCTCTGTGTGATGCTCTTCGATGATGGCATTGAGCGCTCGCTGCACATCGCGCGCCTCAGCCGGTGTCAGGTCGAGCACCTGCGCCGTCACGGGCGCATCATCCTCGATATAAGTCTGGGCAAAAAGCGCCGTGCTCTCTTTCGCCATCGAATAATCGGTGCGCCCGAGCACAAAGCGCAGCATAAAATTGGGCGTATTGAACGAGAACCAACCGAAATTATACGTATCGTCTTGCGTCGGCTGCTCTACGTTGCGCACCCGCAGTGCCGTGTGCCCATAGAGGCGATACACTTCATGTCCGGGAGCGCAAGTCAGCAAACTCACTTCCAGCGAATCGTCACCCTTATCTTGTGGGACAACACGCACACCGAAAGCCCTTGTCACCAACGACAAGAGGCAAATCGTGAGGAGAGTTTTTAACGTCAACTTCATAAAGCGCGATAATAGATTGTGGCAAAGTTACACATAAATCGGTGGCGAACAAAATGTACATTTGCTTTTTCTCCACCCGTTTGCGCTTTTCCGTCTCTCACCGCCCCGCTCCACGCTCCCTTCCCCTTCTACACCGCACGCCACGCCCCCCCCCAACGACGCGCCCGAACTCCCGCACCCTTGTCCCTCGTCCCTGTTCGCCCACAAAATGCAAGTCCAAAACACAGAATCTCGAGAACTTGTTTGGTCATTTCGAACGAACATTGTACTTTTGCACACGGTAATCAACGCCAAGACCACCAGGAGAGATGCCGGAGTGGTCGAACGGGCCGCACTCGAAATGCGGTGAACGGGCAACTGTTCCGGGGGTTCGAATCCCTCTCTCTCCGCCACACAAAGGGTGTAAATCAGCAAGTTATGCGATTTACACCCTTTTCTACACCCGAAAATTTAGAGTTAATAGAAAACATAAACCAAGCTCCAATGAGTTCCTATATAAGGAAACATTAGAGCTTTGCTTTATTTATTGATGCTGTTTGAAGTTCTGGTTTAAGGGTCAAATATACTCCCGAAATAGGCTTTAACCTGCTGAAGTTCATATCTTTGTATCATATTATAAGTTTATGATGCACTTAACTCAAAAAAATGCCCCAAATGTGGCTCTTTTCTCCGTCTTTGCCAATCGCTTTTTTCTTGAACTGCGGTTCAATTTGCTTACAGAATTCGTCGACCGAATAAAAGATTTCCGTTATCTTTGCAGTGTTATCGTGTTCATATTGGATGGTAACTATTTGATTGTCAGTTATAATGTTACGAATTTATTCCCATGTGAACAAATTTTCCACCGATTAAGTTACTTAGTCGGTGGGATTATTTTTAGGGGAGATGCTTAGACCGAACTCAGGTTAGGTCTTGTTTGCGGTTTAGTCATGGTCAGTTGTTGGTTCTTCGCCATGGGAGCCAACCAACTGCAAACCGCCTCAGATTACGACCTGCGTTACCGCTATCTGCGAATGAAAGGCAAAGCCACAAGCGAAGACTTCGCTCATCTTGACAGTATGTTTGTTTCGCATCGCAATCCGAAATCTATCCATCAGTTAGAGCAGAAGGTTATCGATTACGAACAAGCCCTACAAAGACAAGCCGAGTTGCTGATGGAACAGAAACGGATCCAACAAGAGCAAGGAGAATTGAAAGAAGCGTTTGAAAGAATAAAGTAATCAGTCTTTGTTTTCAGGAATGCAGACACTCTTTCTTCAGGCTTGGATAATTATTTTTTCTTTTTGCTCCATCCCTCTTTATTTGATAGATAGAAATGTTGGGTTTTAATGCCTTAATTATACGAACCAGTATGTCTGTATTTTTAGAGTCTGCAGATAATCCGAAATATACAGCCCGAAGCTTTATATGATAAAAGTGAGAATTGCCTTCTTTCCCTTTTTCGTAAATTTTAATAGCTCGAACTTCATTCTCATTCTTCCAGTCTTGTGTTTTGTGGCTTAAAATGTCATAGATAGAGTTATAAGAATCATCTTTAGGAACTGGCATCTGTTCATCATATATAATATCCTTTGTCGTCCATCCCTTATTATATTGGTTAGTCAATGTAAATTCAAGGCAACATCCCTTGTGCGAATTTGCATAGTGAGACCACATTAAAAAATCATCAGGGAAGCCTTGATCTTCTTTTCCTTTGAACATGGAACATATTCTGGTTCGACTCAATTTGCTATAGATGTTGTCCTTTGTATTCTTAGGTAAGCCCTGTAGATTAAAGTGACCTTCAAAGGGATCATTTAGTTCTTTGGACTTTGCGCCATAAAGGTGGTTATGAGCTAAATAATCAAGAAATCGCTCTAACTTTTCTAATGACATAAATTTATAATACACTTGCTCGTTCATAATTGCACTTGTCTATATTGTTAATGCATCTATACTTCAAAAAGAGTTAGTATCTATTATAGAGTTTATTGTCATAACTTACTCAATTCCTCCTCAACTTCCTCTACCGTAGGCAGAGCTGATTTCAAATTCTCAGGAATAGCCTTTGAGTGTTGGTAGTCGCTCACACCGATGGGCTGGTCGTAGCCAAAGAGGGCATATTGCGCCACCATCTTATCGCCACCATTGCTGAAAAGGCCATTAGGTACTACGGATGCATTCTCAACTTACTTTTATCCTCTGTTTCGACGTAACACGTAACCTTTTTATTATTAGGTTTTTCCATCCCTTCTATCATAAATTGATCACGACGCCAGTAACGCTGAAAATTAGAGAAAGAAAATATCTCAGCTAGTACGCATTGTAGAAGCCGTTGAAGGTTCTCTGGAGTCATGTCAAGAGTCTTTATTCCTTTCGGTCTTTTATTTTTCATCTTTGCTACCAGTTCAAGTCTGCTCTCAGAAGTTAGATCTATCGAAACCGTCCATTCTCCAAGCATAATTGGGGGGGCATGCTCGGTTCTCTCTTCCGTGTGATCACTCAGCAAGTGCTTAATCTTTCGTCTCAGCTTATCAAAGAAAGCACTTACCTCGTACCTACTACGCTCATCATTCTCCATTTCTCCCCACCAATACTTAAACTCAAGCAATTCAAAAACAGGAAGATGCTTCAAGAGATTGTATTCATTAATGTATTGTTGAAAGTTCTCTCCCTCATAGATTTGTGCGTTGTATCTCAGTAAAAACAATTCACTGGTCGTTAATTGTGCCCGCAGAAACTTCAAATAATCTCTCTTCTTCTCTTCTTTCAAATTAGCTCTATCAATGAAATCGCAGATTCGATATAACAATCGAAAATAGGAGGCTAAACGTGGATTATGAATATAAACACCGAGGTAATCCTCCTTTGCTTGCTTAACGTTGTCAGGATATTTTTTTTTATGTTTGAATCTGGATTGTAACATTCGCCTTAGATGTTCAAAGTAATCTTTATTCGTGTATTGAGTCGTTTGGCTTTTGCCTTCATCTTCTTTTACTGTCTCTTTAACTTCCAAGGTATTTAAATCCTCAATCTCTTTCTGAAGATGTTGGAGAAGCCCCCAAAAGATAGAATCTACGTTACTTTCTTCTGTCTGCTTACGTTGTTCTTCTAGAGTTGAATTTGCTTGCTCACGCTGCTCCTTCAGGGTTATGATAAGTATACAAGTACTCAAAAAAGCCAATATACCGCCAACAAAGCTCCCATACGCATCAAAGACTTGGCCATCGATAGGTAGGCAGGGATCATAATTCTGATGAGGCAAGAATAGAGCCAAAGAAATGAGGAGGATCACCAATAGTAGAGAAAACAAATTCTCTAACAATAAAGATTTCCCCCTTATAGTTATTTTCGATATAAATTTTCTACACATAGAAGTTAGGGTTATGCTCTTATCTTTATATATTCCGAGAGGTCAATATGGATGGCATTATGGAGAGTTCCGAGAAACTCTGAATCTTTGCAAGAGGTTGTTGCGTAATTGTATCTCTTTGATTTTCTGCGGATTGAATTAGTGCAACAGGTTGTTGCACAATTTGATTGAGTTCATTTGTTAGTTGCAATACATTATCAACCGAGGGGTAATTAAGTAACTCTTCAACCTTACCCATTTCTATAAGAATTTCCATCGGATATGCCTTTGCAAACTGGCACATATAGAAGATGTTTCTGCGAGAGTATCCCTTCTTGTCAGGATATTGTGAGCGTATAGCCTTGGATAGATTGTCAATGACTTTGCTTCCCCAACCTTCTTTCTTTTGGAGGTAGAGAATGAAATGCCCCACTTTCCAATAACGGAAGAGCATATCAGCATTAGCCGAAGCAATCACGCGCACTTGAGTCTGCTATAAATCAGAGCCAATAGCACGCACTATGGGCGAAAAATCCTGTTTGTCGGTATTCCTTATATCGTTACTCATTGTAAAATCTATTATAACTGATTGAACTTACTCATCGCATTCGCTTTGATGTCGTCGGCGATGTCCATGTAAGGCTTCATAGCCTTGTAGTCGCTGTGTCCCGTCCATTTCATCACCACCTGCGGAGGAAAACCCAATGCAAGGGTATTACAGATAAAAGTGCGACGCCCAGCGTGCGTGCCAAGCAAGGCAGATTTCGGAGTCACCTCATCAATGCATTCATTAACTTTATAGTAGGTTTGTCGCACAGGTTCATTGATTTCAGCAAGCTCTGCCAATTCTTTGAGATAGTCGTTCATCTTTTGATTAGTAATCACTGGCAAAGCCTTGTCATTTTCAAACTCCACATCCTTGTATTTCTCAAGAATAGCCCTACTGTGGTCGTTTAATTCGATAATCAAACTATCGGAAGTCTTGACTGTCGTCACTTCGATGTGACCTCCTTTGATGTCGCTTCTGCGTAGATTGAAAACATCAGAATAACGCAATCCCGTGAAGCATTGAAAGAGAAAAACATCGCGCACACGTTCGAGAGCCTGCTTCGTTGGTGGGATTTTGAACTCTGGGAGTCTGTTCAATTCTTCCCACGTTAGAAAGATGATTATCTTTTGCGTATCCTTGAGTTTAGGCTTAAATGTATCGTAAGCATTATTGCTGTGTATTCCCTGCTTAAAACTCCATCGCAAGAACTATTTTAGAAAACTCAGCTGTTTGCCAATAGTGCGCAGAGCCAACCGACAAGTGCAAAAATAAGCAATCCTTTTGGAGTACCCTGCTTTTAATGATTCAAACTTTCGTTTTTGTCCGGAACCTCGGTTCATTTTCTTCTGCACTCTCTCCATCTTTTGAGGTTCGCCCGTCCTTCGCAATAATGCGGCAACGATCGGAAGCACTTCTTCGAAAGTGCACCTGCTGCAAACTGCAGCGATACCCAACGCGCGCGCGTCACACGCGCGTCAGGCGTTTTTCGATTTTTTGCCTTCACCTCTTCACTTTTAGGACGTATCTCTCTGAAAACGAGTATTTTGCGGGTGAAGGTTTCACCTTTTGCCGAAAACCGCCTATCTTTCTCTAATTCAACGATTTAGAGGTGAAGGCAACTATCTTCACCTCGGCGTGCGCGGTGGGCGGACGGCGTCACGACAAAAACGGCGGAGCAAAATGCCCCTCGCCACGGCGGCGCGGAGGGTGAAGGTAGCGCACCGAAAAGCACACACCTTTGCCTTCACCCACAACACACTGTGCGACAGATGATTACAAAGACATTTAACACGCGTTTACGTGGTGAATCCTTCACACGCAACCACCTATAAATCAACCGACTGTAAGCGAAAAGTGAAGAGGTGAAGGCAGAAAAACGAAAACTCGCTGAGTGCGCGTAACGCGCGCGAGGGGAGGACGACCGAGTGGTGGTGGCGGCGCGGACGACGGCCGACACAAACAGCTCGACGGCCGAGAGCAACGACGCGACGACTGACGAGAAACTACGCAACGGGGGTGAGAAAACAGCGCTGCGGGGGAGAGAAAACGGACTCCTTTTCAACGAAAGCGCGCTACTTTTCGCGAGAAACAGACCACTTTTCTCCCCACCGCTTCCCCTATCCCACCGGCGGCGTGTTAAAGGCGCGCGCTGAGGGACGGCGAGTCCTAAAAAATGAGTATATTCGCACGATAAACTCAACAAAACTCGAACGATTCACTTCCGCTCTATGTCCGAAACCACCCAACGCACCCAACTTCAAGCCGCCATTTGGCGCATCGCCGACGATGTGCGCGGCGCTGTCGACGGCTGGGACTTCAAACAGTTTGTGCTCGGTGCCCTCTTCTACCGCTACATCAGCGAAAATTTTGCCGCCTACATGGAAGGCGGCAATTCCGATAAGCACTACGCAGAATATACCGACAGCCAAATGAATGCCGAGCTTGTCGACACCGTGACGCGCGAAAAGGGCTATTTCATCTATCCCTCGCAACTCTTCGCGCAGGTGGTGGCCACGGCCGAGAGCAACCCCAATCTCAACACCGAGCTGGCCGCCATCTTCACCGCCATCGAGGCTTCGGCCGTGGGCTACGCTTCGGAGCGCGCCGTCAAGGGGCTTTTTGCCGACTTCGACACCACCAGCCCCAAGTTGGGCAACACCGTCGAGGAGAAAAACCGCCGCCTCTGCGCCGTGCTGCGCGGGGTGGAGAGTTTGGACTTCGGACACTTTGCCGACCACAAGATTGACCTTTTCGGCGACGCCTACGAGTTTCTGATTTCGAACTATGCGGCGAACGCCGGCAAGTCGGGCGGCGAGTTTTTCACCCCGCAGACCGTGTCGAAGCTCATCGCGCGCCTTGCCCTGTCGGGACAGACGAAGGTGAACAAGATCTACGACCCGGCGTGCGGTTCCGGCTCGCTGTTGCTGCAAGCCAAGCGGCAGTTTGACGAGCACGTGATCGAGGGCGGTTTCGTGGGGCAGGAGATCAACCACACCACGTTCAACTTGGCGCGCATGAACCTCTTCCTGCACAACGTGAACTACGACAAGTTCGACCTCGCGCTGGGCGACACCCTCCTCTCGCCGCAGCACCGCGACACGCGCCCCTTCGATGCCATCGTGTCCAACCCGCCCTACTCGGTGAAGTGGGTGGGGAGCGACGACCCCACGCTCATCAACGACGAGCGTTTTGCCCCGGCCGGCGTGTTGGCGCCGAAGGGTAAGGCCGATTTTGCCTTCATTCTCCACGCCCTCAACCACCTCAGCGCGCGCGGCCGCGCCGCCATCGTGTGCTTCCCGGGCATTTTCTATCGCGGCGGAGCGGAACAGAAGATCCGCCAATATTTGGTGGACAACAACTTTGTGGAGAGCGTCATCGCCCTCGCGCCCAACCTCTTTTTCGGCACAAGCATCGCGGTGTGCATCCTCGTACTCTCGAAGCACAAGACCGATACCCTCACGCAGTTCATCGACGCGAGCGGCGAGGAGTTTTTCCGCAAGGAGGGGAAGAACAATGTGCTGACCGAAGAACAGGTGGATCGCATCGTTTCGCTCTTCGAGGAGAAGCGCGAAGAAGCGCACGTTTCGGCGCTGGTGGATCACGCCACGCTGGCGGCCAACGACTACAATCTCTCGGTGAGTTCGTATGTGGAGGCGCGCGACACGCGCGAGGCGGTGGACATCGATCTCCTCAATGCCGAGGTGGCGGAGACGGTGGTGCGCATCGACGCGCTGCGTCGCGACATCGACACGATCATCGCGGAACTCAGTGCCTAAATGGCCGAAGGGGGCGACGCCTTTCTGCGCTCGCCCCCCATCTCTGTTTTTCGGTGTGCCGACGGCCGCAACGTCGCGGCGCGCCTTCAACCTAAAAGGCAATGAACAACGCAACAAACACAAATATTTTTCCTTACCTCGAACGACTCCTCGAGGGGGAAGCCGTGGAATGGAAAACGCTCGGGGAGGTGTGCGATCGTACAAAAGGGACAAAAATAACGGCCACACAAATGAAGGCGATGCACAAAAGCAATGCCCCTGTAAAAATTTTTGCAGGGGGACAAACCTTTGCCTTGGTCGATTACAACGATCTCCCCCAAAACGACATTTACTTTTTTCCATCTATCATCGTAAAATCTCGTGGTATTATAGAGTTTGAATACTATGATAAACCTTTTTCTCATAAAAGCGAGCTGTGGTCTTATCATACGAACACTCCCGATGTCAATGCGAAGTTTCTGTACTATTATCTTAAGACGCGAGAAGATTATTTTCAACAGTTGGGATCGGTGATGCAAATGCCGCAAATTTCTATTCCAGCCACGGAAAACTTCCCAATCCCCATTCCCCCTCTACGCGTACAAGTGCGCATTGTGGAGATCCTCGATAAGTTCACACAGCTGGAGGCGGAGCTGGAGAAAGAATTAGCGGCAGAGCTGGAGGCGCGTAAAAAACAATACGCGTATTACCGCGATCAACTTCTTAATTTCTCACAATACCCCCCCCTAAACGTTAATATCGAATGGAAAACGCTCGGGGAGGTGGCGGAACTCGTGCGAGGAAATGGACTCTCAAAAAAAGATTTCTCAGAATTTGGTGTGCCGGCCATACATTATGGACAAATCTATACTTATTATGGCAACGAAACCGAAGAAACACTCTCGTTTGTTTCGCCCAGAATAGCAAAGAAGTTACAAAAAGTCTATCCCGGGAACATCGTTATCACGAATACGAGCGAGAACATTGAAGATGTTTGCAAATCAGTCCTCTTTTCCGGAAATGTAGAAGCTGTCACCGGAGGACATGCCACGATTATCCGTCCCAAGGATTATATCCTTCCCAAATACTTGGTCTACTATACTCTCACTCTTGATTTCTTTACCCAAAAGAAACGATTAGCCAAAGGAACAAAAGTTATAGATGTGTCAGCCAAAGATCTTGCTAAGATTGTAATCCCCATCCCCCCTCTCTCTGAGCAACGCCGCATTGTCGACATCCTCGACCGCTTCGACACGCTGACGAACTCGATCAGCGAAGGACTGCCGAAAGAGATTGCCCTGCGGCGCAAGCAATATGAATACTATCGCGACGCGCTGCTGAACTTTCCGCGAGCGGAAGTCACGGTTTGAACGGCTCGCCCTTTTTTCTAATCCCCTTTTTTCGCACTATGCCTCAATATACAACGATCGCCGAAACGCAAAATTTCATCGTGTTGGACCGCTACACGAAATACGCGGAGCTGCACGAGACACCGAGCGGCTACCAAACGGAAACGGAACTGGAAGCGGAATTCATCGCCGACCTGCGACAACAGGGCTATGAATACCTGCCCGACCTCCGCACCCCCGATGCGCTGCGCGCCAATGTGCGCCGACAACTCGAGGGGCTCAACGCGGTGCAGTTCACCGACGCGGAGTGGCAACGCTTCTGCGACGAGTTTCTGGACTGCCCGGGCGACACGATTACCGACAAGACGCGCAAGGTGCAGGATCATCCGGTGTACGATTTCACCTTCGACGACGGCCGACTGCAAAACATCCACCTCGTGGACAAGCGCAACCCGGCACGCAACAAACTGCAGGTGATCAACCAGTTTGAACAGAAGGGCACGCACAAGAACCGCTATGACGTGACGATCTTGGTGAACGGCCTGCCGATGGTGCAGGTGGAACTCAAGAAGCGCGGGGTGGCTGTGCGCGAGGCGTTCAACCAAGTGCACCGCTACAGCAAGGAGAGTTTCAACAGCGAGGCTTCGCTCTACAAATATCTGCAGCTCTTCGTGATCTCGAACGGAACGGACACGCGCTATTTCGCCAACACGGTGAAGCGCGAGAAGAACAGTTTCGACTTCACGATGAACTGGGCGCGGGCGGACAACACGGCCATCAAGGACCTGAAGGATTTCACGGCGACGTTTTTCCGCCGCGACACGTTGTTGCAGGTGCTGCTGACGTATGCGGTGTTCGACACGAACGACACGCTGCTGATGATGCGCCCCTATCAGATCGCGGCGACAGAGCGCATCATCTGGAAAATCAGATGCGCGCACGAGGCCAAGCAGTGGGGCTGTCCGGAAGGGGGCGGCTATGTGTGGCACACGACGGGCTCGGGCAAGACGCTGACGAGCTTCAAGGCGGCGCGACTGGCGACGCAACTGGAGTTTGTGGACAAGGTGTTTTTCGTGGTGGACCGCAAGGACTTGGACTACCAGACGATGCTCGAATATCAACGCTTTTCGCCTGACAGTGTGAACGGTTCGGCGAGCACGGCGGGGCTGAAAGCGAACTTGGCGAAGCGCGACAACAAGATCATCGTGACGACGATACAGAAACTCAACAACCTGATGCGCAGCGAGACGGACTTGCCGGTGTATGGGCAGGAGGTGGTGTTCATCTTCGACGAGTGCCACCGCTCACAGTTCGGCGAGGCGCAACGCAACCTGCAACGGAAGTTCAAGAAATACTATCAGTTTGGTTTCACGGGCACGCCGATCTTCCCGGAAAACGCGGCGGGGGCGGAGACGACGGCGAGCGTGTTCGGTCGCGAACTGCACGCCTATGTGATCACCGACGCGATCCGCGACGAGAAGGTGCTGAAATTTAAGGTGGACTACAACGATGTGCGCCCGAAATTTAAGCAGGCGGAGACGGAACGCGACGAGCAGCGACTGACGGCGGCGGACTATCGCCAACTGATGCTGCACCCGGATCGCATCGGGGAGATTGCGCAATATATCTTGCGCAACTTCCGCCTGAAAACGCACCGCGCACAGGGCGGACAGGGCTTCAACGCGATGTTTGCGGTGAGCAGTGTGGAGGCGGCGAAGCGTTACTATGAGGAACTGACGCGCCGACAGGCCGAGGCGGAACATCCGCTGCGGATTGCGACGATTTTTTCCTTCGCCCCCAACGAGGCGCAGCACGCGGTGGGCGAGATCGATGAGGAGACGTTCGAACCGGCGGCGATGGATGCGTCGGCGAAGGAGTTTCTGAGTCGAGCGATCGCGGACTACAACGCGATGTTTGCCACGAACTTCAGCGTCGACGGCGCGGAGTTTCAAAACTACTACCGCGACTTGGCACGCCGGGTGAAGGCACAAGAGGTGGATCTGCTGATTGTGGTGGGGATGTTCCTCACGGGCTTCGACGCGCCGAAATTGAACACGCTGTTTGTGGACAAGAACCTGCGCTACCACGGCCTGATGCAGGCTTTCTCGCGCACCAACCGCATCTACGACGCGACGAAGACGTTCGGCAACATTGTGACCTTCCGCGACTTGGAACGCGACACGGTGGACGCGATTTCGCTCTTTGGCGACAAGAACACGAAAAACGTGGTGCTGGAACGAAGTTACGCGGAGCAGTTGGCGGGCTTCACCGACGCGCTGACGGGCGAAACGCGCCGAGGTTTCAAGGAGATCGTGCAGGAGTTGCAGGAGCGTTTCCCGAATCCGGACGAGATCGACAAGGAGGCTGACAAAAAGGCCTTCGTGAAACTCTTCGGCGAGTATCTGCGGGCGGAAAACATACTGCAAAACTACGATGAGTTCACACAGTTGAAGGAGTTCCAACAGATAGAACAAACGGATGTGGAGGCGGTGGAGGCGTTCAAGACGATGTATTGCTTGACGGACGAGGACATCGCGCTGATGCGCACGATTGAACTGCCGACGGAACGCATGGTGCAGGACTACCGCTCGACGTACAACGACATCCGCGAGTGGATCCGCCGCCAACGCCACACTAAAACGAAGGTGGAACCGACGGTGGACTGGGACGATGTGGTGTTTGAGGTGGATCTCCTGAAATCGCAGGAGATCAACTTGGATTATATCTTGAAACTGGTGTTCGAACACAGCCGCGGCACGGCAGACAAGGCGCCGCTGGTGGAAGAGGTGCGCCGCACGCTGCGTGCGAGCATCGACAATCGCTCGAAAGAGGAACTGATGGTGGACTTCATCAACCACACGGATTTGCCTTCGTTCAATGAAAAGACGGAAGTGATCGAAGCGTTCTATGCCTTTGCGCGCGAACGACAGCGCGAGGAGGCGAATCGGCTGATTGCTGCGGAGGAACTGAACGACGAGGCGGCAAGACGCTACTTGCGCACGTCGCTCCGACAGGAGTTTGCGAGCGAAAACGGTACGGATCTGAACGAGGCGCTGCCGAGATTGAGCCCGCTCCACCCGGAATATGTGACGAAGAAACAGGGTGTGTTCCAAAAGATCGTGGCTTTCATCGAAAAGTTCAAGGGCATCGGCGGCGAGATTTGAGGAAAGTGAGTGGAGCCGAAGAGAGGGGGCTATATTATAAGGAGTGGACTCAATCTGCGATTGTCGCTTTTGCTCCTTTCGTTCGTTGTGTTTCCTTGGGAACACGACTACATCCACACTCTACTCGGAGACATGACCTCTCCCCACTGACGAGAGGAGCGGTTTTGCCCTGCGAACCGTGCGCGGATCGAACTTTTCGCTTGGCACGCTATAGAGAACGGACATTCAACGTACTTTCGAAATCAACGAGGAACGAAAAAGATGATATTTTTTTGCGCCGGGGAGAGGGAATCCCCCGCAAGAATGCGTAAATTTGAGGGCGTAAAGCAATTTCCAAAACTAAGACGCTCATGACCACAAACAGCAGCTTGGTGAGTATCGCGAATCTTTCGCGCGAGAAAATCCTGTATCTCATGGAGATGGCGCACGAATTTGAACTGCGCCCCAACCGCAAGCTCCTCGACGGACGCATTGTCGCCACCTTGTTTTTCGAGCCCAGCACGCGCACGCGACTATCGTTTGAAACGGCCGCGAACCGACTCGGCGCACGCGTCATCGGATTTACCGACCCGAAAGTGACGTCCTCGACAAAGGGCGAAACGCTCAAAGACACCATTATGATGGTGGCGAACTACAGCGACGTGATCGTGATGCGCCACTATCTCGAAGGGGCGGCGCTCTATGCGAGCGAACTCACTTCGGTGCCGGTGGTGAATGCCGGCGACGGGGCGCACCAACATCCGTCGCAGACGCTGCTCGACCTTTACACCATGATGCAGACGCAGGGGACGCTCGACAACTTGCACATTCATCTGGTCGGCGACCTGAAATATGGTCGCACGGTTCACTCGCTCATCATGGCGATGCGCCATTTCAATCCCACGTTCCACTTCATTGCGCCTGCCGAACTGGCCATGCCGGACGAATACAAGCAGTATTGTCGCGAACACGGCATTCAGTTTGTGGAACACGAGCATTTTGACGAAGACGTAATTGCAGAGGCTGACATTCTCTACATGACACGCGTGCAACGTGAGCGTTTTTCGGATCTCATGGAGTATGAGCGCGTGAAAGATGTCTACATTCTCCGCCGGGAGATGCTGGCGAAAGCGCGTACCAACCTGCGCATTCTCCACCCGCTGCCACGTGTCAACGAGATTGCTCAAGATGTGGACGACACGCCGCACGCCTATTATTTCGAACAAGCGCGCAACGGATTGTTTGCCCGCGAAGCCATCATCTGCGACGTGTTGGGCATTACCCTCGACGAGGTGCGTGCTGACGGCGCAGCTCTTTCTCAAAACTCCGCTCTATGAAACGCGAAAAACTCATGGTGGCCGCCATCGAAAACGGCACGGTCATCGACCATATTCCTTCAGAAAAACTCTTTGCCGTGATTCGCCTGCTCCACATCGAGGAGTTGGATCACGACACGGTGTTCATCGGCTACAACCTGCACAGCCACATCATGCTGCGCAAGAGCATTGTGAAGATCGCCAACCGCTTTTTCTCCGAGTCGGAATTGAACCAGCTCTCGGTGGTGGCGCCGAATGTGACGTTGAGTATCATTCGCGACTACGAGGTGGTGGAAAAGCGCCGTGTGGCGATGCCGGATGAATTGACTGACATCGTGCGCTGCAACAACCCGAAATGTATTTGCAACAACGAGCCGATGCCCACGCGCTTCACGGTGAGTGGCAATGTGCTACGTTGCCACTACTGCGAAATGGAGCAGCCGATCGGTACGGTGAAGTTGGTGTAACGACGCGTTTCTCCCGTCATCGACGAACCGAATACGTAGGCATTCGAGCATCTCCTGTTCATCCTCTCTTTCTGTCTTCCAAACGCCTGAATTCTCTCTCCTCAATGCGTTTCAAGACGAAAAAACCACAGAAAGTGCGCAAAAGTTTGCATATCTCACAAGTATGTATTACCTTTGCACTCAGATGATCGCAGAAGCGCCTTGCAAAGACTTCGTTCTTCGCCTTCCGCTTCGAGATGCCATCAGGAGAGATGGTAGAGTGGTCGATTACAGCAGTCTTGAAAACTGCCGTACCGAGAGGTACCGGGGGTTCGAATCCCTCTCTCTCCGCAAAGTGGCTTCAAGATGACTTCAAAATGGTCGTCAAAACAGCCTTCAAAATTAGCGTAAATCGTTGTAAGAATTATACTTACAACGATTTTTTTTGTATAGAACCCTATGAGGTGAAGGCTAAACTATAGGTTTCTATTGCTGTCCGCTAAACTTCAAAACGACACGATTTCCCTATCCGCAACGCCC